>CBDFFG010000019.1:0-160004 GCA_965246725.1 Asticcacaulis sp. | reverse complement strand
ACGCCAAAGCCGTGCGATGCGGCGATCGCTGCGATGTATCCGTCCGGGGTTGGAAATCCCCGGCCGCGGGTGCGCGCGGCGACTGCCAGGTCGGCATAGTGATTGGCGGCCGCCGTGTCGAATACCAGCAGCCTGTCCGCGAACAGCTCCAGAACCCCCTGCAATGCCTCGGTGAGGTTGTCCTTGCGCCGTCCGTCAGGCAGGATGCCGATGCCAAAGCGCATCTCTGCTACGGTAATCGTCGTGAGATACAGGGTTTCCGCAGTCTGGTCGTCGAGCCAGCGCAGAACCGATGCATTGGGTTCGGGCTTCATCGCCTCCGAAACCACATTGGTATCGAGGACGATCATGTGAAGGAAAGCGGCGCTGCCGGCGTTGTGTCGCGGACCTCTTCGAGCGCCTCGATGTCGGCATTGGTCACACCTGCCTGCCGGCCCAGGGCGGACAAGGCCGAGCCAAGCTGAAGGCGTCCGGCAGGCCGAACCGCCGCCTCAAGGATATCGCGCATTTCTGCTTCGGCGCTGCGGCCATGGTGGGCGGCACGTACCTTCAGGGCACGATGCGTTTCCTCCGGCAGATTGCGAATAGTAACGGCTGGCATGATGGCGATCCGGGCGATTTGATGGCTTTGATATCATTTTATATTATTTGATATCATTCGGCAATGCAAAATGCGATTGCACCGGCCCAGGCGGGATTGCATGCTATTGTCTGTTTCCTTGCCGGAGCCCCGATGACCGATCTCCTGTCTGCCCTTGACCTGCTGCTACGCGGCGGTGCCTGCGCCGTGCTGGCCCTGGTGATCGCGGTGGTGATCCGCGATCATCGGCGCCGGGTCGTGGCGCAGCTGGCGGCGGCGTTCGCGGCCGGCGGCATAGCCTATGCCATTGCCGGCATTCCCGGGTTTTCGCAGGGCGCCGGACCGTGGGCGATTCCGCTGGTCATGGTGGCGACCGGCAATAACCTGGTCTTCTGGCTGCTGGCCCGGCGTTTGTTCGATGACGGTTTCCGGCTGCGACCGTGGCATGGGGCTGTCTGGCTGGCGATCGTCGCGCTCCAGGCGGCCAACCAGCTCGGCCTGCCGCAGACTGCGGGCGTGGGCACTTACGTCTCCCTGATCCTCACCGCGCAGGCGCCGGTCTTCGCCCTTCTCGCAGCGGCCCAGACCCTCGCCACCTGGCGCGACGACCTGGTCGAGCGCCGGCGGCGGCTGCGCGTGGTCGTGGTCTGCGCCTGCACACTCTATATAGTCCTCAGCATCGCGCCGGATGTCACGGGCACGGCGCGTGACGCCGGTGGTGCGCCCAACCTGGCCCTGGCCGCCGGGCTGCTGGCGGTCGCCATGGTCGTCGCCGGCCTATTGCTCGCGGTCCGGCCTGCCGTGTTCGACCCACCCGTGGCTGTTCCTGCGCCGGCGGACCTGACGTCGGGCGACCAGCGCCTGCTGGTACGGCTCGACGAGCTGATGACGTTTGATCGCATCTATCGCCAGGACGGGCTGACTGTAGCGGCCCTGGCGCAGCGTCTCGGCATTCCGGAATACCGCCTGCGCCGGCTGATCAACCAGGGCCTGGGCCATCGCAATTTCGCGGCCTTTATCAATGGCTGGCGTATCCGCGACGCTTGCCAGGCGCTAGACGACCCGACCCAGGACGCGGTGCCCATCCTGACCATTGCCCTCGATGCCGGCTTTGCCTCGCTTGGCCCCTTCAATCGCGCCTTCAAGGCACAGACTGGGGTGACGCCCAGCCACTATCGTGCCCACCGTTCGTCCCAAGCGGCTGGCCGAATTTCAAAATCGGCGTGAGGGCGTGAATATAGTGGCTAGCGTGCGGCGATCTTCAGCCGGAGCACCCCATGCCGACATCGCGCCAACACCATATTACTGCCGCCGCTATCGCCGTCCTGGCCATGTGCGTCGTCACCACCGCCCACGAAGCCATCGGCCACGGCTCGGCCTGCCTGGTGCTGGGCGGCCATATCACCACCCTGACCTCGTCGGTCTTTCGCTGCAATCCGTCGTCGTGGCCGATCGCGCCGGCCGGCCCGGCCATGAACCTGCTGGTCGGGGTGACCGCCCTGATCGCCTCGGGTTTCATAGCGAAAGCGCGCACAGGCTTGCGGCTATTCCTGGCCCTGGTCAACGCCTTCAGCGGTTTCTGGGAAAGCGGCTATGCGGTGCAGGCCATGGCCACGCAGAACGGCGACCTCTATTTCGCCGGCCGGGGCCTGTTCGGCGCGCCGGAGCCATGGTGGCGTCTCACCGGCGGGGCGTTGGGCGTCGCCCTCTATATCACCACCTGGGTCGTGACCGGGCGCGCATTGCTGCTTTACGCCCGGACGGTGGTCGCCACCACCTGGGTTGTAGCCACACTTGCCGCCGTGGCGGCCGCCTGCCTGTGCACGGTCGGCCGGGCCGCCGATATCCACGACGCCTTTACCGAGATCGGCCTCGCCTCCCTGCCGCTGTTGTTTATCGCCCGACAGAAACGCGTTGGAGAGACGGTGATAGTTTCACGAAGCTGGCCCGCTATCATCCTGGCGGTGCTGGTCTTCGCCCTGTTCGCGGCGACCCTCGGTCACGGTATCGTCCTGCCATGATCAGCCCTGCTTCAGCTGCGTCAGCAGGTCGATCAGCCGTTCGACATGTCGGTCTTGCGTGCGCCATGACGACAGCGAGATGCGAAAGGCCGGGCGCCCCTGCCACACGGCCGGGCCGAACCAGACCTCGCCCGAGGCTTGCGCCGCCTGCAGGATGGCCACGGTCTGGGCATCGTCATCGCCACGCACCAGGACCTGGTTGAGGCATACGCGATTGAGCACGGTGAAGCCGGCCGCGGCCAGGCCTTCGGCGACCCGGCGGGCCTGGCGGCAATGGCGATCGACCATGTCGCGGACACCGTCGCGGCCCAGCCCCTTCAGCGCCGCCCAGATGGCGATGCCGCGCGGCCGGCGCGAGAATTCGAGCGTCAAATTCTTCTGTGCATCCCAGGCGGCGGTCGAGTAGGCGGCATCGCTGTTCATCGCCTCGGCCAGGGCGTGCGGGTGGCGGCAGATGGCCATGGCGCCGTCATAAGGCGTATTCAGCCACTTGTGCCCGTCGGTCGTCCAGCTGTCGGCCAGTTCGACCCCGTGCGCGATCGCCTTGTCCGATCCGGCCCGCGCCCACAGGCCGAAGGCGCCGTCGACATGCACCCATCCGGCCTTGTGCGCCAGGATCTCGGCGAAACGATCGAACGCACCGGTATTGACCTCGCCGGCCTGCAGGCACAGCAGGGTGCGATCATCCAGTTGCAAGGCCTCCGGGATGACGCGGCCCTGGTCGTCGCACGCGGCATATTCGATAGTGTCCATGCCGAAGCCGAGGACGCGCACGGCCTTTGTCATGGTGATATGGGCGGTTTGCGGCAGGACCACCCGGAGGGCCGGGGCGCCGGCCAGGCCCCTGGCATCGAAGTCCCAGCCCTGGCGTTTCAGCAGCTCGCGCCGGGCCGCCGTCAGGCAGGCTATGGCGCAGGCCGTGGCACTGGTGCCGAAGCCGACGGCGCTGTCGCGGGGCAGGTCGAGGATGTCGAGCAGCCAGCGCGCGGCCGTGCGCTCCAGTGTGTCGGCGATCGGGGAACCGTCGGACGACGAGGCGCACTGGTCCCATGCCAGGGCGAGCCGGTCGGCGGCCGCGGCCACCGGCAGGGCCGCGCCGATGACGAAGCCGAAATAGCCGGGCCCGTTCGACGCCACCGTATTGAGCGATCCGTAGGTGTCCATCATGGCGATGATCGCCTCGGGGCTATGGCCGTGGTCGGGCAGGGGTTCGTCGAAGACCGGCAGCAGGGCCAGGCTTTCCGGCGCCGGATAGACGCGGCGTGTCTCTATTCCGGCCAGGTAGGTCTGGGCGCGAAAGTCGGCGAGGCGGGTCAGGTCGAGTTCTGCATTAGTATCCATGGCAGGATATTAAGTTGCAAAATGCTCATCCAAAAACGATAATATGGCGAGGTTATCGTGAGTATTTTGCAAAATGAAAACCCTGCCGCCCCTGGCTGTCCTGCAGGCCTTCGAGGCCGCCGCCCGGTTGGGGAATTTCAGCCGCGCCGCCCGCGAACGCCACCTGACCGCCGGCGCCATCAGCCGCCATATCCAGACCCTGGAACACTGGTGCGGCGAGGCCCTGTTCAGCCGCAACGGCCCGCACATCGCCCTGACCGATGCCGGCAAGGCTCTGCAGGGGCGCCTGGGCAATGTGTTGCAGAGCCTGCATGAGGCTCTGGCCGGTCCGGCTGAGGCTGCAAGCCCGCTCTATATCTTCACCCTGCCGTCCATCGCCACGCGTTGGTTGTTGCCGCAGGTCGCCGAATTCCAGACGCGGCATCCCCTGATCCGCCTGTCCATCCTGACCAACTATGCCATGGCCAGCCTGCCACCGGCCCTGCCGGCCGTGGCCCTGCGCTTTGGCCATTTCGACCAGACCGGGCTGGTGGCGCATCGCTCGGCGCCGGAGGGTATGGTGGCGGTGGCGACGCCCGACTGGCAGGCCGCGCATCCCGATCCGGCAAACTGGCCACCGGAGCAGATGCTGCGTCATACGGATTCGCCGTGGCCGCCCAAATTGCCGGAGGCGCCCAAACTACCCGAAGCACTGGGCATCGAATTCAACGATGCCGCCCTGTTGCTGGAGGCGGCCCGGCAAGGGCTGGGTGTTGCCTGGATCCGGGAACGCATGGCGGTGGACACCGGCCTTGCGCGCTTCGACGGGGTGGCCATGCCGAGCGACCGTTTCTACTGGCTGACCTATCGCAGCGACCTGGAGAACCATCCGGCGGTCGGCGCCTTTCGCGACTGGTGGCTGCCGAAGATGGTTTGAATTGTTCTTTTCTACTCCGCCCCATCGTTAGATGGGGAGGGGGACCACGAAGTGGTAGAGGGGGCTTTTTTTCTTGCTGCTCTCGACTGCCGGCCGCCATTTGCATGCGTCGGCCGGAAATGATAAACAGGCCGCGAGTGCATTAGCGACGCCACGCAGCAGCGAAAACACCACACCTGTTTTAACGGCTGTCGGAGGTAGATGTGACTCAAGCTTTTGAAGTCATCGGTCCCGATGACAAGCCGATCTGGCATAATCTTCGCCAGGAGGCCGCTGACGCCCTGCAGGCCGAACCGGCCCTGGCCTCGATGCTGCACTCGACCATCCTGTCTCACGACGACCTGGCCAGCGCCCTCAGCTACCATATCTCGCGCAAGATGGGCGACGACACCATCCGCGGCATGACCCTGCGTGAGATGATCAACCGTATCTATGCCGCCGACCCGGGCGTGGTCGAATATGCCCTGGCCGACCTTCACGCCGTCTACGAACGCGACCCGGCGGCCAAGGGCTATCTGCAAGCCTTCATGTTCTTCAAGGGCTATCTCGCCCTGCAGATCCACCGCGTCTCGCACGCCCTGTGGCAACAGGGCCGGTTCGCGCTGGCGCACTTCCTGCAAAGCCGCGTGTCGGAACTTTTCCAGATCGACATCAATCCGGCCGCCCGCATCGGCAAGGGCGTCTTCCTCGATCATGGCACCGGCATCGTCATCGGCGAAACCGCCGTTGTCGGTGACGACTGCTCCATCCTGCAGGGCGTGACCCTTGGCGGCACCGGGTCCGAGCACGGCGACCGCCACCCCAAGATCGGCCGCGGCGTCCTGCTCGGCGCCGGCGCCAAGGTTCTGGGCAATATCAAAATCGGCGACTATGCCAAGATCGCCTCGGGCACGGTGGTGCTTATCCCGGTTCCGGCCCACTGCACCGCCGCCGGCGTGCCGGCGCGCATCGTCAATGTCCGGACCAGCGATGATCCCGCCCGGACGATGGACCACACCATGCCGCAGATCTTCATCGACTATTCCATCTGATGGAGTCGCGCCCGGCTATTCACCTTCCAGCCCCGCCAGGGGCCTGTCGGGAAACAGGGCTTCGATAAAACCGAACTTCGTCATGTCCTGAATGCGTTGCGGGTAGAGGATGCCGTTGAGATGGTCGAATTCGTGCTGAAAGACCCGGGCGTGGAAACCTTTGGCTTCGCGTTCGATCTGGCTGCCGTCTTCAAGCGTGCCGCCATAGCGGATATGGGTGGCACGCGGCACAGATCCCCGCATGCCCGGCACGGACAGGCAGCCCTCCCAGCCTTCCTCGGTCTCGTCGGTAAGGACGTCGATCCAGGGATTGATCAGGGTGGTCAATGGAACCGGCTTTTCGTCCGGGTAGCGCGGATTGGCGTCGAAGCCGAAAATCATCAGGCGCAGATCGATGCCGACCTGGGGCGCCGCCAGGCCGACGCCGTCGGCGGCATACATGGTCTCGTACATGTCGGCGATAATGCGCTTCAGCTCGGGATCGTGAATATCCGCGACGGGTTTGGCGACGCGCAGCAGCCGCGGGTCGCCCATTTTCAGAATTTCGAGCATTCGTTTTCCACATCTTGCAATCACATCGCGATGGTACGAAAGATAGCCGCGTGACGCCCGACCTCCAACCTATTATTCACGCCACCGAAGGTGGCGCCCTGATCGGCCTCGCCGCCGGCGGGCTCTATCTGACCACCGGGCGTATCGCCGGGGTCAGCGGCATTTTTGGCGACTCCTTCCTTCGGACGCCCAGCCTGTGGCGCTGGTTGTTTGTCGCCGGGCTCATACTGGCGGGACTCGCCGCGCGCCTTCTCGGTCTTGCCCTGCCTTCAAGCCTCGGCGCCGGCCCGGTCGTGCTGGTGGTTGCCGGACTGCTGGTCGGCTTCGGCACCCGGCTTGGCAATGGCTGCACCAGCGGCCATGGCGTCTGCGGCCTGTCGCGCCTGTCGGTGCGTTCTCTGGCGGCGGTGATCGTCTTCATGCTGGCGGCGGCCCTGACCGTCTATATCACCCGCCACGTCGTCGGCGTGCCCCTGTGAAGCGGTTCCTGATCCCTGCGCTGTCGCTGCTGTTCGGCCTCGTCTTCGGGGCTGGTCTGGTCCTGTCGGGCATGATCGACACCGGCAATGTCACAGGCTTTCTCGATGTCGCCGGGACCTGGAAACCGGCCTTGGCCTTTGTCATGGGCGCCGCGGTCCTGGTCGCCCTGCCGCTGTTCCAGTGGACCAGACGCCGTGCGAAGGCCCTGACCGGCGCCATACTGGAAACCCCGCCGCAGGTCATCGATACGCGCCTTCTTGTCGGGGCCGCCATCTTCGGCATCGGTTGGGGCCTGGCCGGCATATGTCCCGGCCCGGCGATCGTCTGGCTGGGGATCAAGCCGCTGGAGGTGGCGCTCTTTATCGGCGCCGTCCTCGTCGGCAGCATCCTGGCGGATATGTTCCGCCGCAAGCCCTGACCCGTATCAACCCTGCGCCAGGAGCTTGCGCGACAGCCAGCGCCGGGCCGGTTCGTCGAACAGCTTCAGGCAGGCCCAGGCGATGGTGACGGCCAGGACGAAGACGCCGACGCCGACCAGGGCCCCTTCCGCCGGCGGGATTTTCTTGTCTACCACCCAGCCGGTGTAGATGTAGATTAGCGGATAGTGGGTGATGTAGAGCGGATAGGACAGGTCGCCGAAGAGGCGGGCGATGCGCACCGACATGCCCTTGGCATCCTTCTCGCCGGCGCCGATGGCGACGATCAGCGGGAACAGCAGGATAACGCAGACCGAGTCGTAGATGCCGTTGAGCCACAGCTTTTCGGTGCCGCCGAAACGTGGGAGGGCCAGGGCGCCGATCAGCAGCAGGCTGCAGACGGCGAAGCCGTTGGGAAGCTTGATCCGCTTGCCCAGCCGCATCAGCAGGATACCGGCGAAGAAGGGGTAGAGGACGCGGCTCAGGCCGATCTGGATGCCCTCGGCGTCCAGCGACCAGCCGCCGATCAGGTCGCCGCGCTTGCCGAAGACGGCCAGCCAGACGACGGCGACGCCGGCCAGGGCGACGAGGGCGCCAAGTACCGTGTTGGGCAGCTTGCGCACGCCGGCGGCATAGAGGATGTTGGCGACATATTCGTAGAACAGGGACCAGGCGGGGCCGTTCAGCGGATAGGTTTCGTTCCATCCCCGGATATCGGCGGATGGGGCCAGCGGGATCATGGTGAAACCGATCAGCATGACCGCCACCACCTGCCAGGTCGTGGCCGCGTCCACCTTGGGATAGATCGAATAGTGCTGGAAGGCGAACAGGGCGGCGCCGATCAGGCTGCCGATAATGATCATCGGCTGCAGGCGAACCAGGCGCCGTTTGTAGAAGGCCCATGGGCTCATGCCCTGCCCCCAGCGGTCGTCATAGGCGTAGGCGACGACGAAGCCGGACAGCAGGAAGAAGAAGTCGACCGCCAGATAGCCGTGATTGATGATCTGGTTCTGTGGGCTGCCGCCGGCATAGGCCTCGAACAGATGGAAGGCGACCACCACCAGCGAAGCTATGCCGCGCAGGCCGTCGAGGATGACATAGTGGCTCTTTGCCGGCAGGTCCGGCCGGGTGGCCGTCGAGGGTGAGGTCATGGATGTTTCCGCCCGGGATTTTGTTATGTAGCACTGATCATGACAAGTATTTGATGAGGTTGTCAAATTCAGGAAAATACGTGGAGGCGCTTTCACGAAATCCGCGTGTGATGATTCGCCGGTCGACAGTCGGCGACCGCATCTGTTCCAGGCTATTCCGGAACCAGCGAGTAGCTGGTGCTGCGTCCACCGGAGCCGTCTTTTGCAAGGATGCCGCGTCTTATCAGATCGTCTATGTCCCGGCTGGCGGTGTCCTGTGAACATTTGGCCAGTATTGCCCACTTGGATGATGTCAGCTTGCCGTCAAAACCGTCCAGTAGCCGATTCAATATCATTTGCTGGCGGGTGTTTAGCCTGGCGTTTGCACGTTCTTCCCAGAACCTTGCCTTCGTCATGACCGCTGAAAGGACGATGTCCGCCCCGTCAATGGCGCGATCCAGGCAGGCGAGGAACCATTGCAGCCAGGTGGTAATGTCGAGGTCGCCTTTCTGCGTCGCCTCAAGCGTATTGTAATAGGCGGTCCGCTCGACTCGGATTTGCGCCGACATGCTGTAGAAGCGTTGCGAACTGCGCTCGGAACGCGCCAGTGCCATATCGGCAATGGCGCGTGCAATCCGTCCATTTCCGTCCTCGAACGGGTGGATGGTGACGAACCACAGGTGGGCTATGGCGGACCTGACGACAGGGTCGATCTCCGATGGCCCGTTGAACCACGCGAGAAAAGTTCTCATTTCAGCTTCGATTCGCTCGGCGCCCGGCGCTTCGAAATGAATCCTCTCACGGCCTACGGGCCCGGAAACGACCTGCATGGGGCCACCTGTTCCATCACGCCACGCACCGACGACGATTTTCTTCATGCCGCTAGGTCCGGTCGGAAATAGAGCTGCATGCCAGGCAAACAGGCGTTCAGCCGTCAGGGGGCTGTCGTAGTGTTGTGTCGCATCCAGCATCATTTCAACGACGCCTTCAACGTTGCGGTCAACCGGTGCAGGGGCGCCGATATCGATGCCAAGGCGTCGGGCAATCGATGAGCGCACCTGACCCTTGTCGAGAACTTCGCCTTCGATCTCGCTTGATTTCAGGACATCTTCCGTAAGGGTGGTCAGAACAGCCTCTTCGCGCAATGCAAAGCCCAACCCTTCCATACGACCGACCAGCCGCCCCTGGTGATGGCGTGTTGAAGCAAGTTGATCGACGAGGGTCTCGTAGCGCCAGCGGAAATCAGGCCACCTGTCCAGGTCGTGAACATATTCCATATTATCCGCACTCCATGCGGAGAATATACGCCATATCCTCCGCATGGCAAGAATTATATTCCGCTTATTATGCGGAGATTGTTGAGTTCGTTATAACGAAAAATCCCCGCAAGGCTCGCGCCTTGCGGGGGATACGCATCCGATCAGGTTTGGGGAGACCGTAATCAGAACTTGTACATCAGGGCGACGCGGTACTGGCGACCCAGCAGCGGACGCGCGATGAAGGTATTGGCGCCGGCATCGGCCGAGGCCAGTTCACCGGCACGCGGATTGCCTTCGGTCAGGCCCAGAGAGTTGGTGACGTTGTTGACATAGGCATAGAGCGACAGCTGGTCGTTGACCTTGTAGCGGCCGCTGAGGTTCAGGGCCGTATAGGACGGCAGGCGCACCGAGTTGGCGGTGTCGACGAAGCGCTTGCCCTGGTATTCGGCCGCCGCCTGCAGGCGCAGGGCGCCGTTCAGCAGGGTAAAGCCCGGCACCAGGCGCAGCGACGTCTTGGGCACGCGGATCAATTGGTGGCCGTCGAAGTCCTGGACATGGTTGGAGCTGTCCGTATAGGTCAGGCCCTTGTACTGCGGATCCTGGAGCGTGGCGGTCGCCGAGATGTCGAACCATGTGGTCGGACGCAGGGTGCCTTCCAGCTCGAGGCCGAAGGTCTGGGTGTCGGCCATGCGGGCTTCCGACGACGACACGCCGGTCTGCAGGTTGAAGATGTAGTTGCTGAACGAGATATTGTGGTAGGCCGTCCAGAAGACCGTCGAATAGACGTCGAACAGCGGGCTGCGGAACTTGTAGCCGGCTTCGCCGAGATCCATGGTCTGCAGGATCGGCTTGGCCGTGGCGCTGGTGATATAGTTGCCCAGCGACGGCATGCGGTTGGCCGAGGTGTAGCGGGCGAACATGCCCGAACGCTTGTCGAACTGGTAGTTGACGCCGACCGTCCACGTGGCGTGGCTGAAGGTCTGGTCATAGGTCAGGAAGGTGCCGGTGCCCATCGAGATCTGCGAGGTCGACAGGGTGCCGAGATTGACCGTCTTCTTCTGTTCGACGCGGCCCTGGGCCGTCATGGTTTCCCAGCGCACGCCACCGTCGAGGCGGAACTTCGGCGTGATCTGCCATTCGTCGGCGATATAGAGGGCATTGGTGGTCTGTTCGCCGGCGGCGTTTTCCCACTCGTAGCCGTAGCGCCAGACACCGTTGTCGGTCAGGGTCTTGACCAGGTTGCCGTTGGCGTCGACCGCGACCAGGTCAAGCAGGCGGGCATTGTTGCGGACGTCGAGCAGGTCGTTGTCCGAATAGCGGCTGAACGACTCGTCGATATGGGCGTAATAATAGCCCATGGTGACGTCGTGGGTCTGGCTGCTGGTGGTGAAGCGGTGCGTCAGCTGGTTGTCGGCGGTGAATTCCTTCACCGGCAGGGTCAGGCCGCGCAGGCCGCCGACGACCATCAGGCCGTTGCCGTTCTGGTGCAGGGTGTCATAGACCTGGCCCGGTGTGGTCGTATAGCGCAGCTGCAGGGCGGTGGCGCCCGGCGTTGCTGCGATCAGGGCATTGTTCTGCTGCAGGAAGCTGGCGGCGCTGAGCAGGGTGTTGGGGTAGAGGCCGTTGCGCTGCGTCCAGGTGTCGCTGTAGCGCATGGTCGACTTCAGGTGCCAGCCGGTGGCGACCTCGAAATCGAAGCGGCCGGTCAGCTGGGTGCGCTTGACGTGCGTGCCCTCGGTATTGTCGTAATGATAGATGCTGCCGTCGCCCATCTTCATGTTAGCGCTGGCCGTTTCCGGGCCGGTCAGGGTGCCGAAATTGCCGTCGAAGCCCGGGACGGCGCGGATCTTGCCGTCGTCATAGGTGCGCATCGGGATGCCGGTATAGAAGACGACGATATCGTCCATGCGCTTGACGTCGAACGACACCGAGCCGCGATCGAAGGTGCGGCCGAGCGTGGCGCGGAACTGGCCGCCGCGGTTGCCGGTAAAGCCCGGATCGCGCACGCCGGTTTCGTTGCGGTAGAAGCCGCCGGCCGAGAAGGTCCAGTCGCCGATCGGGGCGCCGTACCAGACGTCGGTACGGTAGAGGCCGTCATCGCCCAGGGTCTGCTTGATCAGGCCCGACGGATGGTCGCCGACCTTGCGCGGAATGAAGTTGATGGCGCCGGCCGGGGCGTTGGAATAGAAGACGGCTGACGGACCGCCGCGGACCACTTCGATCTTGTCGATGGTTTCGTCGCTGCGGAAGACCTGGTCGACATTGAGGTAGCCCAGCGCCGGATCGTGGGCGACGGCGATGCCGTCTTCCAGCAGGGTGACCGAGCCGTAGCCGTCGACCGGCACGCCGCGGGCGCGGACATTGCCCGACGCTTCGCCGCCGGAGGCCTCGACCCAGAAGCCCGGAACCGACTTCAGCGCCTCGGTGACGCTGGTCGCCGCCTGCATGCGGATGGCTTCGTCATTGATATTGGTGATCGAATAGCTGGTTTCCGACTTCAGGCGCTTGCCGGCGCGGCCGGTGACGACGACTTCGGTGTCGGTAGTCGATTGGGCGCCATCGGCGGCCTTGGTCTGGGCGTGCGTAGCGCCGGCGAAGCCGAACGCCACGGCGGCGGCCGTGGCGAACAGCGCAGTCTTGCGGGTGAACAACATGAAATCCCCTCATCTTTGTGAGTAATGTGCCCAGCCTTTTGGGAGTCAAAGGCTGCGCCACCAGTATAAATGAGAAATATTTCAGTATTGTGATATTTATCTATTTATTTACCGAAGTAAAATAGATCGGATTTGATATCATTTCGACATGGCCGTTCGCATCGCGAATATTGACGCGAACCCACTGAGCGCCAGAAGCGCCGGGTGTAATGTGAAAGCTGACGACGGCGCTGGCCGTGGTCACGGGAAAGACCTGTGGGGTTTTCTGACTATTGGAAACGACTTCGAGGGTCGTTCCGGGTGCGCCATTAACCTCAGCCTCTACTAGAACGTTGCTGTTCGCCGGGACCGCCAGATTTTCGCCCATCACCGCCGATTTTTTTTCACCGGCCACCGTAGCGGTGGCTTTCAGGTCGAGCACGCGGCCGGCCCCGATTCCCATGTCGATGAAAACACGGCCTTTTTTGATGCCGTCGAACAGGGCGGCCTGGGACAGGGTATCGGCGAAGATGACCGTGGTCGGCAGGCCGACCGGGCTGCGGTGGTCGGTGCTGTCGGGGGCATTGTGATTGTCGCTGCCGGCGATGGCGGTCAGGTGGAAGCCCTCGTCGAGGCGCGCCTGCCAGAAGGGGATGCCGTCGGTCGGGCCTTCGACGCCGTGCTGGGCGTGGACCGAACCGCCATTGACGACCTCGATGGCGTCGATATCGGCGTAGTTCGTCGGCCACTGCCAGCCGCAGCCCATGCAGTCCTCGCCCGACGGCGCCGTCGGGTGGTTGATCGACAGCAGGGCATGTTTTGCATGGATGGTGCCGGCCAGGGTCTTGATGTCCGGCATTTCGGCCGTGCCGACGCGGAAGGGCACGAAGTCGGTGGTGCCGAACAGGTTGGCGTGGCCGTGGAAGGTGGTGATCTCGCGCGCCGGGATCAGCAGCAGGGTGTCGAAATAGGGCTGCAGCTCGCGCTCGACATTATATTGCGAGGTCGCATTGTGGTCGCTGAGTGCGATGAAGTCGAGGCCGCGTGCCTTGGCGGCTTCGAGCGTGAGGTAGACGGGGCAGGGCACGGACTTGCCCGCCAGCGACAGGCACGAGCCGTCGGAATGGGCGCTGTGCGAATGGAAGTCGCCGCGGTACCAGCCGGGCGTGTCCTTCAGGGGATGGTCGACAAAGGCCGATACCGCCACCGGGTCGCCGTCGTGGCCGAAGCTGATATCGGCCTCGTAGGCGGAGGTGGCATCCTTGCGCATATTGGGGATGCCGAGGATAAGTTTCCAGGTTCCCGGAATGATCTTGCCGGGCAGGTAGGACGGGGTGGCGTCGGCCTGGGCCAGGGTAAAGGTTGATTTGTTGCCACCGCTCCAGCCGCGGAAACCGTCGGGATCATAGAGGCCGAGATCGACCGTGCTCTTCTGCTCGCGGCCGGTATAGCGGAAAGAGACCGTGACACGGGTGACCCCGGCCGGCACCTGGAAGGGCAGTTCGACATAGGTCTGGTGGTCCTTGCCGGTCAGCTTGCCGGTCAGGACGAGGTCGGGGGCTGCGATCGCAGGCGCGGCGAGCAGGCAGGCGAGGGCGGAAACGCCGAGGAGGAGGGATTTCATGGAGAACCTTTCTGGAAATTTGGAAGCGTGAAAAGGCTGGGTAAGAAAGAGGACCCCTCCGTCGCCTTCGGCGACACCTCCCCATCTGCGATGGGGCGGTTTAGCGCTAGCGAAGGCATGACCGCAGCAGACGGAGGGGTCTCTTTCTTAAAGACCCGAAGGCACAGGCCTACATCCGCCAGCTCAGCGATGCGCGGAAGGTGCGGCCGAAGATCGGGCGGGCGGCGAAGGTGGTGGCGTCGGCATCGCCGCTGACCAGCTGGCCGGCGCGGGGATTGCCCTCGGTCAGGCCCAGGGTCTGGCCGAGATTGTCGCCGGTAAGTATCAGGGTCAGGCGTGGCGTCAGGTCGTAGCGGACAGCAGCGTTCAACACGGCATAGGCCGGCAGGTGCGCCGTATTGGCGGCGTCGGCATACCGGTCGCCATACAGCTCGACGGTCGCCTCGACGCGGCCGCGGGCAAAGCCGTAGCCGGGGGTGATGCGCGCCATGACCTGGGGCACGCGCACCAGGCGGTTGTGGCTGAAGTCATGGGCGACGGCGATGCCCTTGACGATCTCTGTATAGCGCAACGACTGGAAGCGGGCGTCCTGCACGGTGGCGCTGACGGTCAGGTCCGGTCCTGTGCTGCGCCGCAGCCGCCATAGCCCTTCTATCTCGACGCCGGCGGTCAGGGTGTCGCTGAACACCACCTTCTGGCGGTAGGTGTTGGTGGCGGCCTCGAAGATATTGTCGGTGACGCGGTAGCCGGAAAAGGCGGTGGTGAAGGCGACGACGTGCAGGTCGCTGCGCGGCGTCGCATGGGTGAACCCGGCCTCGGTCAGCAGCACAGGCTCGCTGTGCAGGGGATCGGACGGATAGGAGGTCAGGTCGGTCAGGTTGGGCAGGTACTGGGTCCGCGTCACCCGGCCATAGACCTGCGTGCCTTCGCCGATCGGCCGGGCCAGGGCGAACGACACGGTCTGGCCGGTAAAGGTGCGGTGCAGGAACGTAAATATGCCCGTGCCGCCCAGCACGGCATCGTCGCCGATATGGGCGGCGTCGGGGCCGGCAAAGCTCTGGCTCTGTTCGATCCGGGCGTCGAGGGTCAGCTGTTCCAGCCGGACGCCGAGATCGCCGCGCCAGGCGCCCCAGTTCCATTCATCGGTGCCATAGAGCGCCAGCGATTGTTCTGTGCCGTGGGTATTGTCGTACTGCGCGCCATAGCGCGTAATGCCGTCCCGGGTGATGGTCCCGAGACTGTGGCCGGCGGCGTCGAAGGCGACGATGTCGAGCGGTCGTGCCTGGCTGCGGACATCGAGCAGGGTCGTCGCCGTCAGCCGCTGCATCGACAGGTCGGCGCGCGCGCCGTAGATGCCGAGGGTGAAACTGTGGCCGGCGATATGTCCGGCATACTGGCTGTCGCCGATGACCTCGTTGAGCGGGATGCGCACAGACGACAGGGTGGCGTCGATTGCCAACGCCTTGTCCGGATAGGCGGTGCCGTCGCGATAGGCGAGCCCCAGCCGCGTCGTGCCGGGATGCAGGGCTTGCGCCGCCGCCAGATAGGGTTGCAGCTTGTCCGCGGCCTGCGCCGGATAGCCGGGGAAGAGCCCGTTGCGCCAGGTCGACGAGCGGCGATAGCGCAATGTGGTGGTCAGGCTCGACGTGTCGGACAGTTCAGTGCGCAGGCGCGCCGTATATTGGTCGAGCCGCACCGACGTGCCCCTGGTCAGGTCGAACGGGTAGGCGGCGCCCCTGGCGTCGCGCAGCACGATATGCGCCGTCTCGGGGCCGGCCAGCGTGCCGTAGCGAGGATCGAAGCCGGGGACGGGGACGATTTCGCCGTCCGACAACTGGACAGGCACAGGCAGGTAGAAGGCGACGCTGTCGTCGAGATGCTTCCAGTCGAGGTCGAGCGTCGAGTGGTCGCCCACCCGCCGGGCGCTTATCCGTCCCTGGCCGCCGCGATCGGCGGGATAGCCGGTCGGACGCAGGCCGTCGTCGCTGCGGTAGAAGCCGCCGGCGGCCAGGCGCCAGTGCGCGCCGACCGGCCCGCCGCCCCAGATGTCGACGCGGCGGTAGTCGCCATCGCCACTCTGTAGCTTGATCCGCAGGGCCGCATGTTCCGGCGGCTGGCGCGGGATCAGGTTGATCAGGCCGCCCAGGGCATTGGAGGCGAAGACGGCGGCCGGACCGCCGCGCACCACCTCGACCGCCGACAGGGTGTCGTCGATGCGAAACGACTGGTCGGCATTGAGATAGCCGAGGCCGGGATCGTGCTGCACCGGCAGGCCGTCCTCCAGTACGGCGATCGACGAATAACCGTCGCGGGGAATGCCGCGGGCGCGGATATTGTTGGAGGCTTCGCCGCCCGACGATTCGACCCACAGGCCGGGCACGGCCTTGAGCAGGTCGGCGGCACTAAGCGCGCCCGACATGTCGATGGCCGAGGCATTCAGCCGGGTTACGGCATAGCTGGAATCGAGCCGGGTGCGCGCCGTGATCCCCATGCGTGCCGTGATGATGACGTCCTCGGCCGGCGGCTCCGGGTCCGGTACGGGCTTGGGTGCCGGGGGTTGCGCTATATGGGGACGAGGATGGGGAGCGGGGCGCACGGCCAGGGTGCGCAGGCGTACGGCATAGACGTCGCCGCTGCCGGCGACCACGTCGTAGGCGTCGCCGGCGGCGCGGCGGAAGGCCTGGGACGCGGTCATGGTGCCGCGCACCGGCAGGCTGAGATGGCCCTTGACGTCGGCGCCGACGAAGACGACCTGGACGCCGGCCTGGTCGGCCAGCGCCGCCAGGGCGGTGGACAGGTTCTGGGGCGGGACATTGAACGGCTGCGCGGTCTCCGCGGCCGCCGGAAGCGCACAGACGACTCCGGCTATAGCCGCCAGCCATGGCAGGCTGCGGCCGGAAAGTCCTGCGTCGGTTTTACGCCGCCTGCGCGTCACTGCATTTTGCCCGTGCCGTGTCCGTAGCGAACACCCCTAAGCTGTCAGTAACGCCGCCGTATGACAGGGCCGCCACTTGTCACAAACTCTTCATGTTTGCGCTGGCAATGCCCTACCGGCCTATAAACGGGTGTGACCGTTTTGCGAAATTTCTATGACATTGTCGCCCGTGCGCACGCTAAGCGGATAGGCGAGGCTGAGGGCGCGGGCAAAGCTGTCGGAGGCGCCGGCGCGGAAGACGCCGCTGACCGGCATGTCGGCAATGCCCGGCGTGGTGATGACCAGGCGCGTGCGGCTATAGCGGTTCATGTCGGCGACGGCATCGCGCAGGGGCGTTTCGCTGAAATAGACGCGGCCGCGGCGCCAGTTGTCGATGCGCTGGGCATCGGCGGCTCCGCGCCAGCGCACCAGGCCGCTGCCATCGAGCGTCACCGACTGCGCGGCCAGCAGGACGGCGGCGCCGGACGGATCGCTGGCGGCGTGGGCGCCGGCCAGGACACGGCCTTCCAGCACATCGACCCGCGTCCAGTCGTCGCCGTGGCGGACATTGAAATGGGTGCCGGTGACGCGGACCTCGCTGGCGCCGCTGGCGACGACGAAGGGTGTGCCGTTGAGCTTGGCGACATCGAAATAGGCCTCGCCGCGCGTCAGCTCGACGCGGCGGTGCTCATGGTCGACGCGTACCGTGATGCGGCTGTCGGTATTGAGCGTCACCTGGCTGCCGTCGGCCAGCTGGATCAGGCGCTGCTCGCCGACCCCGGTGCGATAGGCGGGCGGCGCCAGCAGCAGGCTTAACCCCACGCCGAGGCCGACAATGGTCGCGGCTATGCCGCCGGCCGCCATGCGCAGGGCGTCGGTGCGCTGCCACCACGGGGCGCGCCACGGGGTGCGCAGCTCGGCCAGGATGGCATCGTCCTGGCGCAGGGCGTCGAGCGCCGCCCAGGTCTCGGCGATCGCTGTTTCGTCGGCATCGTTGCCGGTCGTCATATCGTTCAGGGATTGGCGACGGATCAGGCGCCGGGCGGCGTCTTCGAGACGCGCCTGCCTGCCCTGTCCGGTCATGTCGTGCTGGGCCATCCGGCCTCCTCCAGTGTCAGTCGGCACGCGCTCACCGCGCGGCTCAGGTGGCGCTCGACCGTGCGCAGGGGAATGCCCAGCTCCTGGGCGACCTCCGGCAGCGACATGCCGTCGAGCCGGTGCAGCAGCAGGATGCGCCTTTGCACCGCCGGCAGGGTATCGAGTGCCTGTTTTACCTTCGCCAGGTTCTGTCGCCACAGCAGGCTTTCGAACGGCGAGGGCGTCGACGAGGCCAGCTGCTGCGCCGGTTCGTGGTCGTCGATCGTCACATGGGCGCTGTGCTGGCGGACGCGCTGGCGGCGGAACAGGTCGCGCACGATCGAATCCGCCGTCTTGAAGATATAGGCTGCCGCCAGCTGGGCCTGCGGATCGGCGCTAAGGATACGTGTCAGGCGGCTATAGACCTCCTGCATGGCGTCGGCGACGTCGTCGGCCGGCAGGCGCCGCAACAGGTAGCGCGACAGCCGGCGATCATAGGCCTCGATCACCGCCGCCAGGGCGCGCGTCGTCGCCGCGGATCGCCCGTCATCGGGGCGGGGCAGGCGTACGACATTTTCCGGATCGGAGGCGGGCATGGGTTCGGGTACGGCAGCAGGCGGTTACGACAGTTGGGCGACAACACTGTGCCGCTAATCGATAAACGCAGCCGCGCCCAGAGCCCGCCACATGAATTTTTGATGACATGCGGTCCCCGGTGGCGTGACTGTCACACTGGACCGTTCTCATAGGGGAAACCTTTCCGGAGCCTATTCATGCATCTGTTCGACGCCGACCGCCGCCGTATCCTGACCCTGGCCGGGGGCATGGCCGTTATCGCAGGCCTTGGCGGCGCGGGCCAGGTGTGGGGCGAGAAGGTCGTGTCAGCGCCGCATTTCGACACCACGCCGTTCGCCCTCGGCGTCGCCGCTGGCGATCCGTGGCCGGACGGTTTCGTTATCTGGACGCGCCTGGCGCCGCGTCCGCTCGACGAACATGGCGGCATGCCCATGGTCATCGTGCCCGTCACCTGGCAGGTGGCCGAGGACGCGCAGTTCACCAGGGGTCTGCGCACCGGCACGGCATTGGCGCGTCCGGAACTGGGCCACAGCGTCCATGTCGAAGTGACGTGTCTCTTGCCGCAACGTCCCTATTTCTATCGCTTCCTGATCGAGGGCGGCGATGTCAGCCGCACCGGCCGGGCGAAGACGGCGCCGGTGGCGGGCGCCCTGCCGGAGCGGGTGCGCTTAGGGGTTGCCGGCTGCCAGAACTGGGAGAACGGCTATTACACCGCCTATCGCCACCTGGCCGCCGAGGACGATCTCGACGCCATCTTCCACTATGGCGACTATATCTACGAGAGCAAAGCCAACACCAACCCGCAAAAGCCGCCGGTGCGCCCCCATGTCGGCGGTGAGATCTACAGCCTCGACGACTATCGCCATCGCTATGCCCTCTACAAGACCGATCCCGACCTGCAGGCCGCCCATGCGTCGGCGGCCTTCCTGATGTCGTTCGACGACCACGAGATCGACAACAACTGGGCCTCGCTCTACGACCAGGACGACACACCGCCAGAAGTCTTTGCCCTGCGCAAGTTCGCCGCCATGCAGGCCTGGTACGAGAATGTGCCGGTGCGCCTCGGCCAGTTCCCGAAACCCTCGGGCATGATGATGTATCGCCGCCTCGACTACGGCCGGCTGGTGCGCATGCATGTTCTCGATACCCGCACCTTCCGTGACAAGCAGCCCTGCCGGGCCTCGCAGCTGCCGGGCTGCCGACCGGAAACCGGGCCGGCCACCACCATCATGGGCAAGGCCCAGGAGGCGTGGCTGGACAAGGGGCTGGTCAATCCGGCGACGTGGAACCTGATCGCCCAGCAGGTCCTGGTCATGCCGTTCGACAGCCGCAAGGAAGCGGCCGCTACCGCCGACTACAGCGACGATAACTGGAACGGCTATGCGCCGGCACGGCAGCGCCTGGTCAAGTCGATCCTGGCGCGCAAGCTGAGCAATGTCGTCATCGCCACCGGCGACGCCCACGAGGATTTCGTCGGCACCGTGCCGGTGCGCGACGAAGAACCGGATGGGCCGGCAGCGGCGACCGAGTTCCTGGCGACCTCGATTTCGTCGGGCGGCGACGGGGTCACCGGCACTGCCAAGCAGGAGATCGCGAAGCGCGACAATCCCAACCTGGCGCTATATCACAGCCAGCGCGGCTACACGGTGCACGACATCACGCCGAAGGACTGGATCGCCACCCTGCGCGTTGTCGACAAGGTGACGACGCCCGACGGCAATATCAGTACCCTGGCGAAGTTCCGCGTGACGCCGGATAAGCCGGCCCTGACGCAGGTGTAACCACCCTCGGTCAGATAGGGTCGGCAATATCTGCTGCGGTGCGTTTGCTGTCGATAAGGGCTTGAGACATCTCTCATGACCTCATGGTGACAGGCTGTCAGCGTTTCACGCTCGTTGAGCGCTTTCCGAACAGCAATTCATGACCCGGTTTCGCCGCAGCTTTCGAGGCTCCTACTTCCGGGAGGCATCGCAAATCTCCTGGCCAAAGACCATTAGCCGGCCGCGGTCACGTCGCATCCGGAAAGCGAAAACGTGCCCTTCGAGGCGGGATCGATGCTGATCTCGACGCGTACGCCCTTATTCCCGTTGAGATTTGCGGGGACGAGTACGAACAGATTTTGTTTGTTGGTCGATGCCTGACCGCTGATCAGGACCTTGGGCGGCTTTATAGCGGTATCTTGAATAGACCAGTCAGCCGTCAAGTCGCCATCGAAGTAACAGGTAACGATATAAGCCTTACCCGCATCGGGCTTATGGAGGTTCAGCCAGAGTCTTGAGCCGGTGACCTGATCCATGGCCACCAGGCCATCAGAACCGCGAACCCACGCCGGCTGAACAAGGTCCAATGACATGGTGCCAGTCGAAGATCTGTGCGCAGTCAGCGAGACGGGCGCCGACATCGCAGGGGGCACGGTCGTCTTCATTAACCTCGTGGCTGCGGCCGCGCGCTCTGCGGTCGTCATTTGTGGGGATGGTACGCGGGACACATTGAGATTTGCCGGTAAAGCGCTGGACAACGCTGGAAACGCTATGGCCAGAATGGCCATGGTGAAGGCGGCAGCCTTGATTTTCATGATGCAGTTCCCCGATTGGTCATCGCGATACGACATAATTATAACGCAGTTAGCCGAGTGCGAAATTCAATGTCAAGGTAAGCGCGTAGGATTTGCCGAACGCGTATCGCAGCACCGCGTGTTGACGGGAGCTACGAATATCTGTTCCTGCCGATCGTATCGGAGATGGCTTTGGTATCTCCGGTCATAGTCGGATACGGACACAGCGTATCTGTTGAACGAGTCCGGCCAGAGCGTTTCGCGATGTCCATCATCTTTCCCTGCCTATAGTCAACAGACTATCCTATTCAACGTAGATGCGCCAGTTCACCTGGCCCACCCGTTTTTTACATCGCGATAAATCCTTCCCCATCGTTTTCCCGCCGGTCGCAGGCATAGCCTCGGTGGCATGAACGCCATCTCTTTCGATCTTCATGACTACAAGACCCAGGCCCGGTCATCCGGCCTGCGTTATGTCAGTGACGCCCGACCGGGCTTTACCCGCCGCCGCTACGGCAAGGCTTTTGTCTTCTTCGACGCCTCGGGTGAGCGCATCACCGACGCGGCCGAGATCCAGCGCATCCGCAAACTGGCCATCCCGCCGGCCTATAAGAATGTCTGGATCTGCCCGTATCGCAACGGCCACATCCAGGCGACCGGCATCGACGCCAAGGGACGCAAGCAGTACCGCTATCATTCCGACTGGCGCGTGTGCCGCGACGCCACCAAGTTCACCCATATGCTGGCCTTCGGCGACGCCCTGCCGCAGATCCGTGCCACGATCGCCGACCATATGGCGCAGCGCGGCCTGACCCGCGACAAGGTCCTGGCCACGGTTGTGTCGTTGCTGGAAAAGACCCTGATCCGCGTCGGCAATGACGAATATGCCAGGACCAACAAGTCCTATGGCCTGACGACCCTGCGCGACGAGCACGTGGCGGTCGAGGGCTCGACCATCCGTTTTCGTTTCATGGGCAAGTCGGGCAAGCAGTGGAACCTGAAGCTGACCGATCGCCGCATTGCGAAAGTTGTGCGCGCCTGTGCCGATATCGAAGGCCAGGAACTGTTCAAATATATCGATGACGCAGGTGTCGTGCGCGACGTTGCCTCGGGCGACGTCAACCAGTACCTGCGCGACATTACCGGTGAGTGTTTTACCGCCAAGGATTTCCGCACCTGGACCGGGACTGTGCTGGCGGCCATGGCCCTGGCCGACTACACCGAAGTCGACAGCCAGGCCCAGGCCAAGAAGAATGTCGTGGCGGCGATCGAGGGTGTTTCTGCGCGCCTTGGCAATACACCCAGTGTCTGCCGCAAGTCCTATATCCACCCGGAGATCATCAACGCCTATATGGACGGCGAACTGGCCCGACAGATCGACGGCGAGATCGAAGAGTCGCTGGCCAAAGGGCAGGGCGCCCTGACACCGGAAGAGACCCAGGTGCTGACATTCCTGAAGCGCCGGCTGAATGCGGGTAAGCTGTAATACCTGCAGCGGGGGGCTTCCTTCATCCTGCCCCGTTTACGGCGGAGGTTTGGCGTCGACGAAGGCACGATCTTCGCAAGCCATGATTGAGGCCTTTAGGCCGAAAATGACGGAGGGGGGATAGGTCGGTGTTTTCGGCAACCGGCATGTCAGTTTGCAACGCCGACGGTTCCCCCCTCCGTCTGCTTCGCTACGCTCGCAGCCACCTCCGCCGTAAACGGGGCAGGATGAAGAAAAGCAGCGGCTTAACTCACGATCAAGCGCGAAAACACATCCTCGAGCCGCACCGGATCGAACGGCTTGGGAATGAAATCGTCCATGCCAGCTTCCAGGCACAGATGCTTGTCGCGCTCGAAGACATGGGCGGTCATGGCGACGATGCAGGCGCGGCGGCTGCCGGTCTGGGCCTCGCGGCTGCGGATGCGGCGGGTGCTCTCGAAGCCGTCCATGCCGGGCATCTGGACGTCCATCAGGATGACGTCGTACTGGCCGCGTTCGGCGCGGCGAACGGCCTCCATGCCATTGTGCGCGACATCGTAGGAATAGCCCATGCGCTCCAGCATGCTGGAGACGACGAAGATATTGGGCTCGTAATCGTCGACCACCAGGACGTTCTTGTGGGCCTGGGGCTCCTCGACGTGACTGCGCAGCAGGTCGGCGCCGGCGCTGTTGCCGAGGCGCACTTCGGCGCGGAAGGTCGAGCCGAGGCCCGGCGTCGAGCTGACCGAAATGGTTCCACCCATGGCCTCGACGATCGAGCGCGTAATGGCCAGGCCAAGGCCCGATCCGCCGTGGGTGCGTGTGGTCGAGGCGTCGGCCTGGGTGAACTTGTCGAATATGGCCGCCTGGGCGGCGGGGGCGATGCCGATGCCGGTATCGGCGACTTCGAAACACAGGACCGAGCTGGTCAGGTCGTCGCGACGTAAGGCCACCGTGATATCGACCTGGCCCTTGGCCGTGAACTTGATGGCATTGCTGACCAGGTTGGTCAGGACCTGCTGCAGGCGCAGGGGATCGCCGATATAGGTGTCCTTGAGCGCCCCGGCATAGGTGACGTTCAGGCTCAGGCCCTTGTCGCGCACGGCCATGTCGTGCAGGGTCACCACCTTTTCGACCAGTTCCGGCAGGTCGAAGGGCACCTTTTCCAGCACCAGGGCGCCGCTTTCCAGCCGCGAGAAGTCGAGCAGGTTGTTGATCAGGGCCAGCAGGGTGTCGCCGCTCTGCTTGATCAGGCTGACGCACTGCTGTTCCTTGGGGTTCAGCCGTTCCGAGGCGCCGAGGATATGGGCCAGGCCGATGACGGCGTTGAGCGGGGTGCGCAGTTCATGGCTCATATTGGCCAGGAACTCGTCGCGCCGCTGCGTGCTTTCGGCCAGGGCGGCTTCTATCGTCTTCTGGGCGGTGATGTCGCGCGCCACCTTGGATGCGCCGATGATCCGGCCGGCGCTGTTGAGGATCGGCGACACGGTGATGGACAGATGCACTTCGCCACCATCCTTGGCGCGGCGCACGGTCTCGAAATGGTCGACGCGGATGCCGCGCTTGACCTTGCCGATAATGACGAACTCCTCGTCCTGGCGGTCTTCAGGAATTATCAAGCCGATATGCTGGCCGATCGCCTCGTCGGCGGTGTAGCCGAACATACGCACGGCCGACGCGTTCCACGCCGTAATGACGCCGTCGAGCGTCTTGCCGATGATGGCCTCGTCCGAAGAGTCCACGATGGCTGCCAGATAGGCGCGCGCCTCGTCCTCTTCGTTATTGTCACTTGAGTTCACTCTGGATGTCCTGCGCGCCCGCGGCTTCGTCGAACAGTTGGCTGCCGGGGCAATCCGATCATGCCGCGAATACCCGTCGGGCGCCAATAAAAAACCAATAAGAATCCGGCAGCCCCTTTTTTGCCAAACGGTGTTTTTTGACCACGCGGTAAATTTTCTGCCGCCGCGGAAACGGTTAACCCTCCGTTAGAATTTCGGGGCCAACATCCCCCGAAAGCCGGCAGCATGCTCCCGTCAGAGGGGCCGCCGAAGGCCGTGGCGACACGGCACATGGGACATGAGGAGACATACGGATGTTCAGTAAGCTGACACAGTCCATACGCGGCAAGTTCGCCTTTGCCTTCGGCGTGCTGATGCTTTTGTCGGTGGCGACCGGCGCGTTCTCTATCCTGAAGCTGAATGAGGTTTCGGCTATCGGCCGCAAGCTGGAGGGCGAGATCGCGGCGGTATCGACGCTCGGCGACCTGGCGCGCACCTCGCAGACCCTGTCGGTCATCTCCTTCCTCGAGCATTATTCCAGCGAGGCCGAGCGTCCGGGGTTCGCCCAGGAGGCGGCCGAGACGCGCAGCGCCTTTTCCAAGTCGTGGAGCGCCTATAACGCCATGGTCGCCGGCGACGAGGAAACCCGGCTGGCAGCAGACCTGCGCAAGGCCTGGCAGCACTTCCTGGCCGTGCAGGAGGAGGTCGTCGATCTCGACCGCGCCGGCCTGACCGACGAGGCCGGCCACGTCCTGATGACCGACCTCAACCATGAACGCGGCGCCTTCTATACCGCCGTGCGCAAGGTGCAGAGCTTCCGCGAGGCCAAGGCGCAGGCCGCATCGGCCGAGGCGGCGAAGGTCAATGGTTCGGCGCGCCTGTGCATCGTCATCGCCATGGCGTCCCTGACCCTGTTCTGCGTCCTGGTCGGTTGGACCCTGACGGCCAGTATTTCCGGGCCGATCGGCCGCATGACCGGCGTCATGCTGCGCCTGGCCCAACACGAAACCGATATCAATGTCCCCGATACCGGCCGCCGCGACGAGATCGGCGGCATGGCCGGCGCTCTCAACATCTTCAAGGACAAGCTGCGCGAGGGGGAGTCCTTGCGCGCCAGTCAGGCTGCCCTGGAAAAGGACATGGAGCGCCAGCGCCGCGTCGAGATTTCGCGCCTGGCCCAGGATTTCGAAGACGCCATCGGCAATATCGTCCGCGCCGTCTCGGCCTCGGCCAGCGAGTTGCAGGCCTCCGCCCAGACCCTGTCGGCCGCCGCCGAGCAGACCAGCGCCCAGTCGTCGGCCGTGGAAAGCGGCGCGAAACTGGCGGCAGACAATGTCCGCAGCGTCGCCGCCGCCATCGAGGAGCTGTCGGCCTCTGCCCGCCAGGTCGGCCAGCAGGTGTCGCGGTCCGGCGACATCACCGGCGCCGCCGTCGACCAGGCCGGCCGCACCCGCACGGTCATGGATACGCTGCGTGAGGATGCCGCCGAAGTCGAATCCGTCGTCGACCTGATCAATGCCATCGCCCAGCAGACCAATTTGCTGGCGCTCAACGCCACCATCGAAGCCGCCCGGGCGGGCGAAGCGGGCAAGGGGTTTGCCGTCGTCGCCTCCGAGGTCAAGGGGCTGGCCAGCCAGACGGCGAAGTCGACCTCGACCATCGGGGTTTCGATCGGCAAGATGCAGGCCTCGACCAGCCAGGCCGTCGGCGAGATCGGCGGCATCGAACGCACCATTGCCGAGGTCAACGACATCGCTTCGGCGATCACCGAGGCCGTGTCGCAGCAGGAACAGACCACGGCCGAGATTTCGCGCAATATCCACGAGGTGTCGCGCACCACGACCGAGGTCACGCGCAATATCAACGGCGTCACCCAGGCCGCACAGGAATCGAGCGAAGGCGCCCTGCGCGTGCTCAATGCCGCCCAGGCGCTGACGCGGCAGTCCGACCAGCTCAAGGGCGAGGTCGACAACTTCCTCAACCGCGTTCGCGCTGCCTGACGGAGAGGGATCATGAAACTTACCGCTCTTATCGTCTCACTGCTTACCCTGCTGGCGGCGGCCGTTGCCGTCCCAGCGGAGGCGCGCACCAGGATCACCTTCTGCACCGCCAAGACCAACGACAAGTTCATCAATATCCTGAAGAACTCGCTGGCGGCGGAGGCGGCCAAGGATCCCGATATCGACCTGACCATCCTGGACGCCCATAATGACAGGCCGACCCAGCTGAGCCAGATCCGCCAGGCGGTCGCCGACCATGCCGACGCCATCATCGTCCTGACGGTCGATGGCGACACCGCAAAACAGGCGCCGGCCCTGGCCGGGACGACGCCGCTGATCTTCCTCAACCGCCTGCCGCCGGTCGACCGCTTTACCGGCCAGGTGGCCATTGTCGCCTCGAACGACCTGGTCGCGGGCCGGCTGCAGATGCGGCTGATCGCCGACAAGATCAACAATACCGGCAATATCGTCATCCTGCGCGGCGAGGACGGCCATCCGGCGGCCATCGGCCGGACTGACGGCGTCAAGGAAATCCTCGCCACCCGCCCGAATATCCACCTGGTGCAGGAGGCGACCGGCGCCTGGAAGCGCGAGCAGGGCGAACAGCTGGTGACGCAGTGGCTGCAGAGCGGCCAGCATATCGACGCTATCCTCGCCAATAATGACGAGATGGCCCTGGGCGCCATCGATGCCCTGCAAAAGGCGAAGATCCCGCCGGGCAAGATCGCGGTCGCCGGCGTCGACGGCACGACCGACGCCCTGGCCGCCATCCATAGCGGTTACCTGACCGTGTCCCTGCTGCAGAACGCCAACGCACAAGGCGCGCAGGCCCTGGCCGACGCCAAGAAGTTCGCCGGCAAGCAATATGCCGAGCTCTACGACTGGGTGCCGTACGAGCTGATCATCCCCTCCAACGTCGCCAAATACGCGGGGCAGTAGGCCTCTGGAAGAACTCCCCCTTTTTAAAAGCGGGAGTTTCTTTAGTGCGCTGAATCGTCTCATTTTTCGCGGACATTCCCCCGTAAAACGTCCACAAATGCACAGTCTTCGCGACCCAAACCCCTTTGCGCGAAACTGATTTTTCCCTTCCCCATCTCACGCAGCGCCCTGACTCGCCTTCAGGCATAGTGTTTGCACAGCCCATCGGGTTCAACAGACGGAAGGTCCAGAGTGAAACGCAATATCGTGTCGTTCCTGCGTGACGAGCTTATCCTGTTTTCGCCGCTTCTGGTGGCGTCGGCAGCGGTTCTTCTCATTGGGATCCTCATCCCGCGCGATCTCTTCCTTTTGTCTTTCCTGCTGATGGCGGCGCTTCTGACGGCGGGACTTATGTCCTTTCTGCCGCCCGTCCGCGCTGCCAGGGCCCGCTTGGTAGCTGGCAGGTATCTGCCCGCCGGCGACCGGTAAAACATCAACGGAAACGGAGGTAAAGGCCATGAACAGGATCACCAGTTTCGTCACCGGCTTCTGGAATGGATTCTTCCATACGACGCCGCACAAGACCGCCAAGCGCGGTGAGAAGAAAATCCGCGACAACCTCGACGAGGGCCAGGTCGACTCGATGGTCGACGACAGCTTCCCGGCGAGCGACCCGCCCAGCACCTACTAGGCTGAAATATAAAAAAGCGCCCGGTCCTGCGACCGGGCGTTTTTTTATTCCTCCATGGAACCCGGTTGCAACCACTTGCGGGCACATGCTTAGATAGTGAGTGACGAGGGGGAGACGAATGACCAAACCTGGATTCGGCGTCATATCTGTGATTATCGCTTTTGCATGCCTTGCATCTGCCAGCCTGGTCGTCGAAAGCCGGGCCCAGGACAAGGTGGGCGGCGTCGAAACGGTGGAGACCGACGGCGCTCCGTTTGCGGTCGTACCGTCGGCCGATAGCCACCACCTATATGTCACTGTGTCGCGGGTTGGTTCGGTTGGGCATCCCGGCCTGGGGTCGTACGCGCTCGGCGATCACCTCACGCAGGACGGTTTTGTTCCGCTCGATGACCAGCCGGTTGGTGCTGCCCTCAGCCACGATGGCAGGTTCCTGGCCGTTGCAGCCACCTCAAGCCTATATCTGCTGAAGGTCGATGACCTCGCCAAAGGCAAAGCAGCCATCCTATGGAAGATAGCCACCGATTCAAGCATAGGGGCAGCTTTTTCGCTCGACGATCATATCCTGTTTGTCCCCGAAGAACGCAAGGCTGACATAGATGTCATCGTGCTGGGCGACCATGCCGACCTCCGCCCCGACCGGGCGAAGATCGGTGCAATCCCGACCGGCGACGCGTCAATCTCGGTCGTGCCGTCGCCGGATGGCCGCTACCTTTATGCAACCAGCCAGGTGGGTCCGGCAGCAATGCATGGCAAGGGTAAATGCACCGGCGAACAGGACGATAGTGGACGCCGACCCGAAGGTGCCATCCTGACGATCGATATGGCAAAGGTCGAAACCGACCCCAGGCATTCGGTCCTGGCTGCGGCGCCGGCGGGATGTACCACCGTCCGTTTGGCGCTGAGTAAAGACGGCCGTTCCGCCTATGCCACTGCGCGGAGGGGCAACGAAGTCCTGTTTTTCGACACGCAAAAGCTGCTGGACAGCCCGGACAATGCCATCACGGGCAGTGTTGCCGTCGATGGCTCGCCCGTTGGAGTGGCGCTGGACGAAAAACGCCAGTTGCTGTTCGTCGCCCGGTCCGATCGTTTCGCCAATCCGCCCCGGCCATCGACGGTGGCGGTCATCGACCTTGCCGACAAGGCCCGGATGGTTGGTCAAATCCCCGCGGGGATTTTCCCGCGCGAGGTCGCGGTGACACCGGACAACAGATGGCTGATCATCAGCAATTACCTGTCGGGCATGGTGGAAAAGATCGATCTCGACACCTTGATATCCCAACCCGAATGATCCCGGCGTCTGGTAGCCGCCGATTTTACTCGACCGGCGGCTCCCACAGCTCGATGGCATTACCTTCCGGATCGTGGATACGGGCAAAGCGCCCGGTCTCCGGCGTATCCCAGCTCGGATCGCGCTTGACCTCGATCCCCGAGGCTTGGAGCTTTGCCACCACGGCGTCCAGCTCCGACACCCGCAGGTTCAGCATCCATTGCTTGTCCGCCGGGAAGTAGTCGGTGGTCTTGGCGAACGGCGCCAGGATGGTCGGACCCGCTTCCTGTTGCCAGCCGAAGTCGATATCGAAATGGGTCTTGTACCAGGCCGAAAGCGCCTTGGGATTTTCCGAGCGGAAGAAGAGACCGCCGATACCGGTTACGGGCATGAGGATGTTTCCTGGAATTGAGCCTGATGCCATGAACACCAGTTCGTCCACGCACTGTCAAGCTGCGGAATTCCGATGCGGAGTCTTGCTTCGAACCTATTGCCAGTTCTGTCCAAAAAGATCGAAGACAGGCTCCAGGGGCGCAGGCAGATGGTCACCGGAACAGGTCAGGCCGAGGAAGGTCGCCGCGCGCGTGGCGCCGACATAGATAAAACGTTCGAACAATTCGGGCTCGTTTTCCGCAAGAAAATCTACGCCGGCGAAAAATACGGCTTCGAACTCCAGTCCTTTTATGTGTTTTACCTCAAAAATACGGACGTCGTTTTCCGGCCCGATGGCCTGTCCTTTCGGGCATGCGACTGCTCGAATATTGTGGACCGCCAGCACCGCGTTCAACGCGTCGGCAAGCGGATCGAGCTCATCTGCGCGATTTACCAGAACGGCGACTGAGGGCAATTGACGCGAAAAAATCTCGATTTCGATAATTCTTTTCGCCAACCATTCCGCCAAAGCCGTGGTATCTGTGAGCCCCCGCCCTAAGAGCCTGACCGAAAAAGAAGTTGAGTGATATCAGTCGATTGTGATTCATGGGGTTGCGAAGCCAACCATGGATACAACGATGTGGACTGATACCACCCGAAAGCAGTTTGCCCGAGAAGGGCTGCGCTTGCCAAGCGATTTGAAGGATGAAGAGTGGGCTGTTTTGGAGCCTCTGCTGCCGCAGCGATCGCGGTTGGGGCGCCCGGCGCGATGGCGTTACCGGCAGATTGTCGAGGCCATGCTTTATCTGCTGCGCGGTGGCCTTCCATGGCGGATGCTGCCGCCGGATATCTTTCCACCAGCCACGACAGTTCAACATTATTTCTACGCCTGGCGCGATGCCGGCCTTTGGTCGAAGATCAACCACACCCTCTTGATGCTGGCACGGGTCGAGCTGGGCCGCGAAGCCTCGCCAACGGCCGGGGTCATCGACAGCCAAAGCGTCAAGACCACTGAAAGCGGCGGCCCCAGAGGCTATGATGCTGGTAAGAAAATCAAAGGCCGAAAGCGTCATATTCTGACGGACACCCAAGGCTTCCTGGTCGGCGTTGTGATCCACGCAGCGGACATTCAGGACAGAGACGGCGCACCCGATGTGCTCGCTTCTGTTCGGCATCTATATCCCTGGCTCCGTCACGTTTTTGCCGATGGCGGATATGCCGGGCAAAAGCTCAGAGCCGCTATGGCCAAAATCGGAGACTGGACCCTTCAAATCGTAAAACGCTCCGACGTCGCAAAAGGCTTCGAAGTTCTGCCCCGACGGTGGGTTGTCGAGCGCACCTTCGCATGGCTCAATCGGAACCGGCGCCTGGCGAAGGATTTCGAACGAACGATCGAAAGCGCAACCGCTTGGCTATTCCTAGCCTCCGTCCAGCTCATAGCCCGAAGAATTGCAAACTACTGAAATAATTGCGCTTAATTATGAGTCAGACTCTAAGACCGGTTTTACACCGTCATTTTCAAGAAAGTCAGGAAGATGTGCATGTGATTGCTGCCCCCCGGAAGCGGCAAGGCGGGCAGCGAACGCGTTGAGCTTACGGCTTTGGCGGTAAACTATGTCAATCTCTTTGATCTGAATATCAGCAAACAGCCACTTAAGTTGTTTTTCCGATCGGCTACCCCAGGTTGTAAGGCGCTGGTTGAAATCTCCTACGGCAAAAAACGAATCTGTTCTGGGATCTGCGAGTGCGCTCATACAGGCAAGTTGAACCGGCGAAAAATCGGTTGCCTCATCGACCAGGATCATATTTCGCTGCAAGGCCTCGACACTGTCCAGGATCGCAGGATACCTTTCCTTCAACCGGCGCATCAACAGGGTGTCCGCACGCATGCTGCGCGCCGTTTTAAGCATGGCAAGCAGAATGATATCGACTTCCAGCGGGTCGACATCTGGGCTGCCGACAACTCTCGAATACCACTGCCCTTCGGTAGATGCATCCTTGCGGAAGCGACGATATCGCGCGGGGATCTTATCGATGAAGTTCGATGGTGCCTTTGCAATTCGACCGATTGCCCGTTGCAGGAGTAGCTTGTCTCCTATGGCTGCAAGGGTAGGCAATTGAACGCCCTTATCTCCCATCCATGCCAGGACTTGCGAAGCACGACTTGCTCTGGGCAAAGATCGCTTACTGGTTTCCGCGATCGCCAGGGCGCGTACAGCCCGGACAAAAGCGGCTTCGGCTGCGCGTCGTCCGCCCTGCGGAACTGCCTCCTCGTCGTCGTCATCACTATCCGGATCGTCCGGATCGTCCTCTGCGTCGGAACCCAGTGTGGTGACGAATCGTGCCATGGCATCGAGGAACCCTGCATCGCGCCGAACCTCCGACGCCAGAAGGCGCCGCAGAGCCTCACCGGTTTCCTGGCGCAAGGCGGTTGCCAACCGTTGCAATTCGTCGAGAAACGTAGAGAGTTCCTGCAGGAAATGCCCTGGACGGTCTCGGTTGCGTTCTATCGCGGCCATAATCTGGCCACCGAGGGCCGGAATCCGCGCAGTATCCGATGAGACCAGCCGCATGCATTCCAGGGCGATCTCGGTAAGAAAAAGCGTATGTTGAAATGCGTTGAAGGCTTCGAACCACGAGACCTGATTGATGACCGTCTTGGGTAGCAGGACATCTGCCAATGGATGCATGACTAGGCCCTTGCCGGTCGCAGAGCGCAATATCGGCAATGCGCGGCGGCAGATGGCTCGCCGATAGTCGTCCCATGTCTGAATCCGGTCCTCCGGCGCAGGTACATCCTCCTTGTTGAAAGCTTCCTGTCCGTACTTTTTGAGGAGTTCGGTCGGTGTGAACATCAGCCAGGCATTGGCATGGTCAAGCCCACTCGCGCCAGGTCCTGCAACGAGTTCACGCTCTTCAGGTTCCAGAAAGGCGAAGTCGAGCTTTTGCCGCAGCCGCTTGATCAGGGTTGTAGTCTTTCCCGAACCGGGCGGACCTAGGACGACCAGTCGGGTATCAATCGGCAAGCGGAAGATTTCGCTTTGGAATTTGTCCAGAATGGGCTGCACCCGGAGTTGCATTGCTGTCAGAGTCGAGCGCTGCAGGCCCGCGACGATATTCTCCTGCTCGTCTGCCTCCGCAAGCTGGCGTTCCAGCAAATCGAGCGCATCATCATCAACACCGGCTTTAGCCAGGATCTCGCGAAGCGACTTTATCGTCAACGGCAGGCCGTTTGCCGAGTGGACAACGGTTGGCTGGGAATCCCATTCTCCTCCGGATATGGAAGGTAAGAATGTCGCCTTTTCTATCAGTTCGAAATGTTTTAAGCCCGCGGGCAACCTGATCTGCCGCTCGTCCCCGATAGAGTAGGATGCAAGCTGACCCTTGGGGCTTAGATAGCTGCATAGTTTCACAGCTACGGGGTCGACGGTTCCGGCCGGGGAAACATATAGTTCTTCGCGATTGTCATCTTCATCGGCAATGACCAGGCGCGCAATTGCCGGCTGGCGAATGAGTTTACGACAATCTATTTCGCGCCCCTGTTCCATCTGGCGCAGGGATTTGACTGCCTTCTCGGCAGTTGCCTGGTTTATGCTGGCGAAAGCATTGAGACCGGAATGCCCCTGGTCAAGTCTGGCCTGTGCGGCGGTGGCTATGTTTTGAAAGGCATCGAGGACCTGGCTTGCCAGTGTGTCGAGATCGACCGTCTCAAAAACGGTACCGTTATTATCTTCTGGCAAGTTCGCCCCCAGCTGCATCCTGTGAACGTATTTTTGCGATTACTACCCCGTCCAATGCAAGTGATTTTCTCTGCCCGGGTGCGGGATCAGGAATGTCGGGATTGCCGGCTCGGCTGAGGTTGTCAGGGGGCCTGGTGAAATACCAGCCCATAGCCATCCGGGTCACTGGCGGAAAAGCCGCGATAGCCGTAGCCAGTGCGCGCCGGCGGGTGTCCGACAAGACCCCGGGCAGTCACGGCCGCATAGACAGCATCGACATCGTCGCAGTCGATATAAAGGTGGACATGCTTGCAGCCTGCCCAGCGTGCTTCGCTGCGATCGGCGGCGCGCTCATTGGAATCATAGGCGGTGTTCAGCATCAGCCGGACTTCGCCGTTGCGCAGATGCATGAAATGCGAAAATCTTCCTTCCCGGGGTTCGACTTCCGACGAGGCGAACGGCACCTCGAAGCCAAGGACATCGCGATAGAAGGCCAGGGACTGCATCATGTCGAAGACCTCGAAATAGGGGACGCTGCCGGTGAAGCTGGTCATGTCGATCTCCTTTGCCAGACACCGAAATCCAGCCCAGCTATTCACCGGGCAAGGCTGGATATGGTACCGCGATTGCGCAATAGTCCAGAGTGCGATGGGACGTCAAAGCCGGAGAAAAAAATGCGTGAGCCTGATCTCGATATCGGTACGGCCATTATTACCCGGCGCTTCGATCTCGCCGGCGGCGGGCATGTCGATATCTACCTGTGGAAGCCGCGGGCCGTTCCGGACGCGCATATCTGCACCTGCAGTATTATCGGTTTGGGCTCGGAAAAGCCCTTGGACATCCATGGGGTTGACGACGTGCAGGCAGTGTCCCTGGCGCTCCAGGCGGTCGGCCTTCGTCTTTACCATTCGGAAGAGTACAAGGCTGGCCGCCTGACCTGGTTTGGCGGCCGCGACCTAGGGCTGCCGACGCTTCCGGGTGAAAAACCGGGCGGCGGGTACGAACCCGCCGAACTCCTGACCTCTGCTTCATACTCCTCCGTCGTACGCATGCCCGGAAACCGCTTTCCCTATGTGGCCTATCCAGGAGCGCGCCTGAACGATCTGATCGTGACTCTGAAAGAAATATCCGACTGTGTAACCGGGGACGAAGACGCCAGATCCGGGCTGCAGGCACTGATCGAAGGTCTGACACGGGAGCGCACATATTACGAGGCCGTCTCCCGCGACACGGGCGATCATCCGTCATATATCACTCCAGCCGATGACGCGGCAGGATAGGTGTGCGGCTGGTATTGACCGCGATGACGGGCTGAACTAGAGACACACCGTCGAAAAAGGCTGGATCGGATATGGTAAGCCCGATCCCTTTGCGCGTCACGCGTGAAGCTCTGCTCGTTTCCCTGTGAAACGAACCCACGGCGATGACCGGTGCTGCGCCGGTTATCGGCGGGTGTGCGCGGTTTTTCGATCTCCAGAAAACGCATCTGCTGTCTGTTTTTTAAGGAGCAAGACCATGCGTTTGAACCATATCGATCTCTACAGCCCGTCGCCCAGGGAAACGGCGATGTTTTTCCTCGACGCCCTAAGCCTGCGCCTGGTGCAGGTGCGCGGCAAGGACGCCTTCTTCCATCTCGAGGACGAGGCCGGCCTTGTCCTTGTCATCAGCCCGCCGGCCCGATCCCTGGGGGGCGAGGACCAGGTCGCTTTGAAGGCCCAAAGCTACCATATCGGCTTCCTGCTGGCCGACCGCGACGCGGTCAATGCCGTTCATGGCCGTACCCGGATGCTGGGGTACGACATCTCCCAGCCGCGCGAACAGCACGGCGCCTACACTTGCTACGTCACCATTCCCGGCAATATCCTGGTCGAGATCGGTCATCGCCCGGGCGCGGACTGATCTGCCCCCGGCTTGCCTCTCCCTGTCGCTTGCAATGGGGAAGGGCTTACGGGCCTACAAGCGATTCCACCCACGCGCGGGTATCATGACACGCTGCCATGGCACGCCTGTAGCCATCGCGGTCGGTGGTGCGCGCGATGTAGTCCAGCTCTGCGGCGCCAAGCGCGTAGTCGTGCCTTTGGGCGAATTCCAGCGCATAGGTCACCGAAATGTCCGCTGCGGTAAACAGATCGCCCCCCATATAGGGCGTTCGCGCCAGTTGCCGCGTCACCAGTCCCAGCCGGCTTGCGAACACCTCCCGCGCCTTGCGTGCGCCCCAGTTGTCGCGCTCGGCGGCCGGCGCCAGATTGCGGCTGACCATGACGAAATACATCGAGGCGGCCAGCCCGGCCTCGCCGAGATGCAGGAACTGCTGATAGGCGGGGAAGGCGGGATCGAAGGGCTGCGGCGCCAGCGGCGACGGCCCGTATCGCGCCAGCAGGTATTCCATGATGGCGATCGACTCGACCATAATGGTGTCGCCGTCCTGCAGGGCCGGGATAAAGCCGGCTGGATTGATGGCCAGGAATTCCGGGTCGTGCCGGACACCTGTGATCAGGTCCACCGGCCGCAGGCGATAGGGCAGGCCCATCTCCTCCAGCAGCCAGATGACGCGAAACCCCCGGCCTTCGCCGAATACGGTGATCATGCCTGGACTGCCTCCGTGGGAACATAGATCAGGCGGATGACCTCGGCGCCGATGCGCTCGCTCGACACCAGGTGCAGGGGCGGCCGGGCGCGGGCGAAGAAGCGTTTGCCGGACCCCATCACCACGGGGTGCAGGTAGATCTGGTATTCGTCGATCAGGCCAAGCGTGGTCAACTGCCCTGCCAGGTCCGGCCCGGCGACCTCGATCTCGCCGTCGGGGCCGGCCTTCAGGGCGCGGGCAAAACCTTCGAGATCGTCCCCGACGAGGTTGGCATTGGGCCCGACCTCGGTCAGGGTGTTTGACACGACCCATTTGGGCTGCGCGCACCAGGCTGCGGCAAAGTCGCGCTCCGCCGCTCCCCAGCCGGGATCGGGCGTATCCCAATAGCGCATGGTCTCGTACATGCGGCGGCCGTACAGGCTGCCGGCAAGTTTGCCGACCTCGCCGACGAAGTGGCGAAACAGCACGGGATCGGGGGCAAACGCCGGATGGTCGTGGTCGACATAGCCGTCCAATGACTGGTTCATGCTGAAGACGAGCTTCGCCATCCGTGCCTCCGTATTTCCCCGTGTTGTGTCCTGTGGTATCAGCCGGGTTCGGCAGAAACCACCCCGAATTTGCAACCGGTTTGATCGAGGCCGGCCATGACGGAGACACAGAGATGCACCGGCGCCGTTCGGGATGCCCGATCAACCTGACCCTGGAAACCTTCGGCGACCGCTGGAGCCTGATCATCCTGCGCGACATGATGTTCGGCGGCCGGCGCCGGACCTTTCGCTCGCTGCTGGGCGAAAACATCGAAGGCATTGCCTCCAATATCCTGGCCGACCGCTTGAAACGCCTTGTCGACAACGGCCTTCTCTCGCGCGGCGGCGATCCCGGCCACGCGCAGAGGGTTGTTTACAGCCTGACCGAAAAGGCCATCGAGCTGGTGCCGTTAATGGCTGCCATGGGCAGCTGGGGTGTGCGCCATACCCATGCCTCGACAGAGCTTTCGGTCCGTGCCCAGGTCCTGGAAGAGGGCGGGGCTCAACTGGCGGCCGATTTTATGGAGGAGCTGCGGTATCTTCATCTGGATGCGCCGCAGCCTGAACGCTCAGCTATTGTGCGAATGCAGTCGGCGTATGAAGCGGCTGTTGCAGGGTGAGTTTTTCCAAGAACTGTCGAATCTATGTCTGGCATTGACAGGAGCGTAGAGAAGGCAAATCGCGAAACATATTGCGACTCCTCATCTCCTTTGAGGAAAAGGTATAATCTCTCCCGCAAAGCGCTGATCAAAAGTCGCGTTTCCTTCACGGACTTTCAGAGACACAACTTCTGCCGGGCTATAGCCGAACCACCCTTCGGGGAGGTTGCAGAGATTTTCTACGTCAGAAGCGTAAATGGTAAACTCAGTTGCCAACAGATCAGACTTGCTACGAACACCATTGTCGACAATCAATTCGAGGCTGTCGCACAGCATTTTGGGGGCGGTCACAGACCAATGCTGATCCAAGGGTTCTCCCTTCGACCAGCCTTTGGCCGAATAGAGTTTGTAAAGCTGACGGGCATATTCCTCCGGGATTACGTCCAAATCTTGTAACCGCTTGATCTGGGCTTTGATCGAAACACGCCACCGCTCTTTCAGACGGGTAAACATTGATAACGAAGGTTGCTTAACCTCGTATGGGTAGGAAGTAGATGGCATAAGCAACGCACTTCCAAGTCTGAAGGCTTGTTGCTCAATCATCCGCAGGTTGGCTTCGAACTCCTCTTCTGGCACAGACTGGTGAAGGACAGCATGGGCGAGTTCGTGGGCCGCGTCCATTTGCCGACGGGGGAACGACATCTTATCTGTCGCTAAAAGTACATGCGGTCGACCGTCAATTGGAGACCAACTGCAAAGACCGTCAAGTTTTGTTGTGTTCATTGGAATGGTCGCAACGACGATGCCAATGCGCTCCATTAGTGCGACGACGTCGCCGCAAGGCCCATCTCCCATTTTCCAATGTTGCCTCAGCCGTAAAGCTATACGCTCAATATCATCATCTCTTAGTGCTGTGTAACTAGCACCTTCCAAGACATCGGGAATGTCTAGCTCGGGTAGATCGACGTAATGGCTCAGCACATAGCTAATTTCCTGTAACCAGTGCATTTGCGCTTTTTGATAGTTCAGATCGCGCACGAGTGTACTGGCCAGCGAGCGCAAAAAAGTAGGCCGCTCGCTATGGAAAGGGGGGCGCAGGAAAAACTCCGGGCGCACATGAAGTTCTCCTGCAAGCCGGATCAGTGTTTCATAGTCAGGGCTCTGATCGGCGCTTTGATCTTCCCACCGCGACACAGAGGTGGGGCTAACATCTAGTCGTCTGGCCAATGCAGACATGTTAGGGATGCGACGTGCTTCGCGCGCCTCAGTCAATCGGGCCGGTATAAACCCTGGCGTTCCAATTCTCATGCCTTCGAATCCTATCGGCTCCGCATCGTTCTGATGCGGAGCGTCTGTTACTTTTAAATTTTAAGCCAATTGCCGACTGATCAGTCGTCCGATGCGTCTTCCACGTCAGTCCGGGGCTTCTTCTCCGGTGGAGTGAACAGCTTGCGTGTTTGGCGCAATTTCACTACTTTTCCACTATCTTGCGGCTTTTCCGGGGCGTCTGGAGCTGCCGGCTCAATTTCATATCCACTCAAGAAATCGTCTAGCGACTCATAGTAGATAAAGTCTTTATAGTCTGAGCCGATCACGCCGATTGCAATTTCCTCGATCATCCCTGCTCGTTCGCGATCGCGTGAAGTCAGGAGCAAGACAAAAATATCGGTCGGTTTCGGGGTGTTCTGATCGTGGAAAAGGCTTGGCTGTAGGTTCACATTCAATGTCACCCCAGCTGCGCGCGACATATTTTTTGCCGGAATTTTTCGTTTTTCGGGCATCGACGCAAATGCCAAGATAACTCCAATCTCGGCGCTGGCAAAACGAGCAAACGGCTGAAAGAATTTGAGATTGGTGCCCGCGATTACGCCTTCCGTCATCACATGGCCGCCATGCATCGGAACGACTTCCTCATAGCCCTGCTCTTGGAGCCGGAAGCGTGCCTGCCCCTCCAAACTGCGGCTACGTTTCGCATTAAGCGTAAATTCTTTTTGGATGACGACATGCGCCTTGAGAGCGTCTGCGCGGAGGCGATCTTCCGCGTCCAGCCAAAAGTCCTTAGGAATGGCCTTCAGTATAACTCTACGGATATCAATCATCTAAATTTCTCTCGTTAATGAGGAAATTATATGTAAAATTTTGCGTTTTGCAAGACGCGTTTCTGATATTTTTGCGATTAAAGTGGCCGTGGCCTGAAAAAGTGAAGCCAAATTGTGTGTACTTTTCACTTCGTTCGCTTCACCACCCACTCCGTCACTAGTTTTAAAAACCCAGGATCGGAGCCTTGCACCTCCGTCAGCGTGCTCCACTCGGCCTCGCTGCCGATTTTTGCGTGCTGGAACAGGTGGTTGAAGCCGGGCAGGATGACCACGGTCACGTCCGGATTGCTGCTCAGGCCGGCACGAAGGGCGGCGGCGTTTTCCTCGGCCGGAACCTGATGATCCATGGTGCCGAAGACGCCCAGCGCCGGGACATGGATATTTTGCAGGTCGGACTTCGGATCGTAAAGTTGCAGGTCGCGCTGTTTGCGATCGCGCAGGCGTCCGGCGATCTGGTCGGCGACGTCTTGCGTCAGGATCTTGCCGACATAGGGGGCGAGCGCACGCTTCATTCGCGCCACCGCATCGGCATCGCTGGTCGCCGCGCGCAGGGCTGCGGCACCATCCTGGTATAGCCGTGTGGTCAGGGCGATGGTGTCCTCGGGCGTGCCGGCGTCGCGCATGGCCAGTTGCAGCCGGCTGACCGTATATTCCGGCATGGCCTGGGCTGGGCCGGCCAGTGATACCATAAAGGCGACCTGCGGATCGCGGGCGGTGACGGTGGTGGCGATCATGCCGCCCTGGCTGGCGCCGATCAGGCCCGTACGGCGGGCATCCATGCCGGGTTGGGTGCGCAGCCACGTGGCCAGGGCGCCGGCATCGTCGGTCAGCTGTGCCTGGGTCGCCGACGGGAAATCGCCGGTCGACTGGCCAATGCCACGCTTGTCGTATTGCAGCACCGCTACGCCGTGGTCGAGGAGGTCCTTCATCAACGGATTGTTTGGGTCGCGGCCCCACGGTCCCGAGCCGGCAATCTGCATCACGGCCGGAAACGGCCCCTTGCCGGACGGGATATGCAGGGTGGCGGCCAGGGTAATGCCCGGCGCCACATCGACCCGGCTGTCGACAACGCCGCTGATCGGCAGGGCGCGCAGATCCTGTTCGAGGCCGGGCGTATTGCCGCTGCCGGTCAGGATATAGGCCGGGCCGATATCGACGGTCTGGGCTTTATGGTTCAGGGTAAAGGTCAACCCGGCGTGGCTCGCGGCAAAGTCGCTGCCGGCCGTGCCATCGACGACATAGAGGCGCCAGTCGGAGGTCAGGGGAATGTCGGTTTCGCCCATGCCGCTATAGGGCGGGTCGTTGCCCTGCAGGCTGGCGCCGATCGTGGCCGTGGCACTTTGCGCCCGCGCCCAGAAGGCGGCGCGGATAGGGTCGCCGGCATGGATATCCTGCGTCAGGGCGGTTCCGGCGCCGACATCCCACACATGGCTGCCGGCCTTGGGTGCGGCGACGGTGATACGCAGGGCCGAACCGCCGGGCAAGGCCGGGGCGGGGATGAAGCTATGGTCGGCGGCGGGGCCGTAGAGTGTGAGGCTGCCGACATCGGGCCGGTCGATAACGGTGAGCGCGGTCTGGGCGAGGGCAGGTGTCGCGAGCAGAAAGAGCGCGCCGCTTATGGCTGCGAGATGGTGCCGCATAGTGTCCCCCTGTTTTTTGTAACAGGGTTACGGGGTTTGGCGGGAATATGCAACGACAGGTTTAAATATGAGAAAAAGAGAGGGACCCCTCCGTCCCAGACCTGCTTGACGCAGGCCTGGTCCACCTCCCCATCGCTGCGCGATATGGAGGAGGGAGCAGATTACATCCTCTCAGGCTAATATTTGAAAGGTTACGTTAAAACGAAAACAGCTTTGCATCTATATCGCCGCGGCCGGTCAGGCGGGCGCACAGGAGTTGCGCCGCCAGGCTGGAAAAGGTGATACCATTGCCGCCGAAGGCCAGGATGGCGAAGACATTATGCGTGCCGTCGATGCAACCGATGGTGGGAAGGCCGGTGGGCGTTACCCCGAAGCTTCCGCACCAGCTGTAGTCCGCGGTGGCGTCGATCTCGGGGAAGAGATCGCGCAATTTGTGCTCGAGTTTGGCTGTCTTTTCGGCCAGCAGGGCGTCGCGCCGTTTCGGGTCGCCGAACGCCTCGTCCTCGCCACCGCACAGGACGCGGCCGTCGGGCAGGGTGCGGACATAGAGGTAGGGATCGGACGCTTCCCAGACCAGGCACTTGCCGGGCCACAGGTTCTGCGGTTGCGGCTTGGTGGCGATGGCATAGGTCGAATGGATGCGATAGCGCGAGCGGTCGACGCCGTCGGGCATCTCGTACCCAGTCGCGTAGACGACATGGCGCGCGGTGACGGTGGGGCCATCCTCGGTAGTGACGATGACCTTGCGACTGCGGCTGTCGACGTTTGTCACAGTCACCGGCGAATAGATTTCCGCCCCGTGTTTCTGCGCGGCCAACAGGAAGCCCGCCGCCAGCTGCAGTGGATTGGCCGTCAGGCTGTCGAAGGAGAGCACAGCGCCTGCGCGTTCGATGCCATAGCGCTGGGCGAGGGCATTACGATCGAGGAACTGGCTATGCAGGCCTGCAGCGCAGCGCAGGTCGTTTTCCTTGCGCAGGGTCTTGGCGTCCAGCACATCGCCGGCCAGATACAACGAGCAGCGCCGTTCCATGTCGCAGTCGATATCCAGCGCCATGACCTTGGCCGCGAGTGCGTCGAGTGCCAGCTTCGAACGTTGCCAGGCGCGGGTGGCGTTCTTCTGGCCGACCTGCTTGCGCAGTTTCAGGATCGGCGTGTCGATCTCGTATTGCAGTAGCGCCGTGGTCGCCGAGGTCGAACCGTGCAGGGGCGGCCGGCGATCAAGCAGGACGACGGAGAAGCCGTCGGCAGCCAGGGCCTGGGCGGTAATGGCGCCGCTGATTCCGGCGCCGATAATGCAGACATCGGTGGTCAGGTCGCGATCGAGCGACTGGACGGGAATGTGGGGCATGGGCGTGTCCGCCCATACCGATGTTCCCGTCCACAGGTCTTTCCGATCGATATGACCGCTGACTTTTTCAACGGTTTCGTAGGCCATTTAAAAAGCGTGGCGCGGGCGGCGGGCATAGACCAGGGTGGCGACCATGGCGCCGCCGACAACGGCCGCGGTCAGGACGTCGCCGACCAGGCCCTTCGGCACGCCGGGCACCTTGAGGGCGGGCTTGGCCTGGGGTTCGACCGGCGGATTTTCTGCCTTGGCCTTCGCTTCCAGGGCGGGGGTGGCTTCGGTGGCCTGCCAGACATACGGATCGGCCATCGTCACCGAAGGCGTGGGGGCCGTGGTTTCCGGCGGAGTTTCGGAAGGCTGGGTGGCGGTAAGCGGCACGACGGTTTCCATGGCGGAGCTCCGGGTGAGAGGATAGCTGTGGCCTCTGTTGTGCCGTGCAATGGGGTAAAAATGCAGTGCGCTTGGCGGGTGGCAGGGTAAGGGTTTTATGGGCGGGGGCGGTGCGGGGGTAAGGAAAGAGGACCCCTCTGTCGGCTGCGCCGATGGCTTGCGAAGGCTATACCTTCGCTGGCGCCAAATCTCCCCATTTGCAATGGGGCGAAGGGAGGTTGGACGCGACCGGCGGGAGACCTTGCCTTACGAAGGTCGCCTGCAGCGTCTCGCGCATCTCGGCCAGGGCAGGCGCCCAATCGCCGAAGGTCGGGGCGGCAAAGGTCATGGCGCGGGGATACCAGACATAGTCCGGCGCCTTCAGCTGCAGCCAGGCATGCGGCGGCACCAGCATCCAGATAGGCGTACCGACGGCGGCGGCGATATTGCTGGTGGCATTGGCCGGACCGATAATGACGTCGAGCGCGGCGGTCAGGGCGGCGATATCGTCGAGATCGGCCTTCAGGTCGATGCCCGGCGGGGTGACGATGTCGATGCCGGCAACTTTGGCCTGCGCCATCTCAGGCGCGCTGTCGCCATATTGCAGGTTGATGAACTGGATGCCGGGCAGGGTCAGGACCTCCTGCCACAGGCTGAACGCCGCAAAATAGCGATCGCGCAGATTGCTCGACTTCATGCTCTTCCACAGGACGCCGGCCTTGGGGCGGTCGTTCAGTCCGGCCAGCCAGCCGCGCCAATAGGCGACGCGATCGGGATCGGGCGTCAGGAAGGACGCCCGGCGCGGGAAGTCGCGCATATGGCTGCGCAGGGGGCGCAGGAAATCGCCGAGCAGGGCATAGGAATCGAAATCCGCCGCCTTCAGGTCGGGGAAGGCGCGGCGCAGGCGTCTGTCGACGATCCGGGTGGTGTGCGGCACGACCGTGGCCTCGGGAAAGCTGCGCTGGAACAGCGAGACCAGGCGCGGCTCGACGCCGAGCCCAAGATGGCCCAGGCTGCCGACCGGGCCGCCGATCAGGTCCGGCAGCAGGGAGGCAAATAGCACCTCGTCGCCCAGGCCCTGTTCGGCGCTGATAAACAGGCGGGCGCCGTCGAGCGCCTGTCCCGGCTGCCAGCGCGGCAGGCCGGTCTCATAGATGACCTCGTCGAGCGTCCCGCGCTTGTGGCGGCCTTCGTACCAGGTCCAGCCGGCCGCGAGATCGCCGGTGCCCAGCGCCATATGGGCGGCGGTCAGTTCGGCGGCCGCGCGGTTGCCCGGATCGTTGAAGCCCTTGGCGCAGGCGACGACATCGGCCAGGCCGCCGGCGGTGTCGCCCTGGTCGAATCGCGTTGCGCCGCGATGGAACCGGGCGTGCAGATTGTCGGGCGCCAGGCGCAGGGCTTCTTCGAAGAAGATCAGGCCGGTGGCGCGATCGCCGGTGGCGACCAGGACGGTGCCCAGGGTTTCCCACAGGGGCGCAACCGTCGGATGGGCGGCCAGGGCGGGCTTCAGCAGGTCGATGGCGTCCTCGAAGCGGCCGGTTTCCCGCAGGGCCTCGGCGTGGGCGCGCACCGTCGCCGGATCTTTCTCGCCGCGCAGCCGCAGGTGGGCATAGAACTTTTCCGACATGTCGAACTGCCCGATGGCAAAGGCCAGTTCGGCCAGCAGGCGCACCGTCTCCAGCGACTCGGGTGCAAGCGCCAGGGCGCGCTGGCAGGCGTCGAAGGCCGCCGGCAGGTCGTGGGCGTCCTGGAAAGCGCGCGCGCGGCGCCGCCAGTCCTCTGCGGTATCGGGGGCCGGCTTAGGCAACGGCGGCCGCGGCGGGAGACACGAAGGTATCGATCAGGGCCTGGCGTATCTGCGTCATGACCGGACCCCAGTCCAGCATGGAGTCGGAATAGAACATGCGGGTGTGCGGATACCACGGGAAGCGATCTGTGCCGAAGGTGGTCCACGGGAAGGCCGGTGACACCATCCAGATTTCGGTGCCGACGGCGCCGGCAATGTTCGAGGTGGCGTTGGTCGGTCCCAGGATACAGTCCATGGCGGCGCACAGGGCGGCCAGGTCGTCGAGATCGGCCTTCAGGTCGATGCCCGGCGGCGTCCAGATATCGAGCCCCATCGTCCTGGCCTCGGCCATTTCCTCGGTGGTGTCGCCATATTGCAGGTTGATGAACTGAACGCCCTCGACCTCCAGCACATCCTGCCACTGGGCGAAGGGCGAATAATAACGATCGCGACGCGAATGCTTGATCAGCGACTTCCACAGGATGCCGACCTTGGGCTTGTCGTTCAGGCCCTTGAGCAGGCCCGCCCAGTGGGCGACGCGCTCGGGGTCGGGAATTAAAAACGCAGGTTTGTCAAAATCTTGTACCGCAGTGCGGTATCGGCCGAGGAATTGCCCCATCTGCGCCCAGCAATCATAACCCGACCAGTCCTCGACCTCGGGGAAGAGGCGCACCGGCGTGCTCTTGACCTTGGTGGTATGGTGTCGGAACACCGTGCACTGCGGAAAGCTGCGTTGGAACAGGGGGATCAGACGCGGTTCGACGCCGATATCGACGCGCCCCTCCGGGCCGACCTCGGCGATCAGGTCGGGCAGGATGCCGGCGAACATGATCTCATCGCCCAGCCCCTGTTCCGCGGTGACGAAGATGCGCCTGCCCTTTACCGGCTCGCCCGCCTGCCATTGCGGGCGTTCGATCAGGTGCTGCATCTTCTCGGCGGTGTCGCCCTTGTCGCGGGCCTCGTACCACTGCCAGCCGGGCACCAGGTCGCCCTCGGTCAAGTAGGTAAAGGCGATGCTGATCTTGCAGGTGTGCAGGTGGTGGCCGTCGACGAACATCGGCAGGGCCGTCATCAGGTGCTCGCGGCCCGTCTGGATCTCACCGAGATTGAGCAGGGCATTGCCGAGATTATAGTGGCCGTGAACATTGCGCGGATCATGGCGCAGGGCTTCATTGTAGAAGACGACCGAATTGGCCAGATCGCCCTTGGCGTTGACGATGGTGCCCAGCGTGTTCCACAGCTGGGTATTGGTCGGATGGCGCTGGATGGCGTCGCGCAACAGGTCGACCGCCTCGTCGAGGCGATTGGCCTCGCGCAGGACGCTGGCCAGATTGTTGACGGCCTCCGGATGGCCGGGTTCGAGCGCCAGGAAATGCTTGAAGAAGCGCTCGGCCAGGTCGTTGAGTTCCAGGCGATAGGCGAGGCGGCCGAGATCGTTGATCAGCGAGGCATTGTCCGGCATCAGGCGCAATGCGCTCTCATAGCAGGTCAAGGCGGTGGTCAGATCGCCAAGCTTTTCGCGGGCAATAGCCAGGATGTGCCAGGCGTCGCCCGATTCCTCGTCGACATGCAGGGCCTTCAGCGCCTTTTCGCCGCCTTCCTCCCACTTGCCGCGCTTGTAGAGCAGCAGGGCGTCCTTCAGCAGCAGCAGGGTGTCGGTGCGCTTGATGGTGCGGAAATGGTCCTGCAGATGGCGCAAGGCCTCGGTCGAACCGGAATCGCCCAGGATCTGCGCCGTCTGCTTCGCTGCCGCGACCGGAGTAAACGGCAGGGCAGTCGCACCTTTCAGGTCGGGCGCAAAGGCCTTGGCAGCAGGTTTGGCGGGAGTAGGCGACTTCAACATAAAAGGCTCCGCGAGAACGCGGAGCCCATGGTGCAGTGATTCATTTAACAGGGTCTAAAGATTAACAGCTGTAAACCCTGTGAAAGTGCGGTTTAGCAGGCGATTATTCGCCCTGATACTGTTGCTGGCCGCCGTGGGGCAGGGCGTCGACCCAGCCGCGGACGGCATCGTCCCAGCGGCCGAGGACGGCGATGTGCAGTGACTTGAAGGGCTGGCTGGCCAGGGTCAGGAAGATCGAGAACATGCCGTTGTGGTCGTCCTGGGCCAGGGCATTGATGACTTCGCTCTTGCGGATGACGCGGTCGATCATCAGACCGTTATATTCAAGGCTGTCTTCGCTGAGGGTCAGCTTGCAGCGCCAGACAATGGGGGCGCCGAACAGGGCTGCCGCGATCGGGATCATGCTGAGCAGGCAGCCGCCGAACTGCGCAAGAACGCCATGCGCATGTGTATAGGCGTAAGCCACACCCGAAACGCCGGACACCAGCATGGTGAGGGCAGCCAGGATCAGCAGGGTCTTCACGATGGGGCCGAATTGATAGACCCGCGGGGCAACTGTCGTCGATTCCATTTTCGTAATCTCCTTGACGTCAAAAACCGTAACACGATTAATTTTTACGCATGCGTCAATTTGTCCGATGCTACATGGAAAATTGCGCATGGCAATATGTTTTTTCGCTTTCACATTTGGGTGAGGGTGTCAAAAAACACTGTTCTTAATATCGGCCGCCTGCTACCGGGAGGACATAAAACGTCGTTTTTTAGCGCAAGTGCAAAAAAATAAATGTCGCAGTGCGACAATGCGCCGCTTGCGAGGACAGGAAAAATCCTGTTTAGGGACCCAAAAGACATTTCCATGCGTCGGTAACGGCGTTCCCGAACTCCTTTGTGTGACCTGGGTTTTTTAACCGTGCGTGATTCAGATTTCAGACCGGAACACATGACCTCTACGACAATATCGGCGGAGGGCGTCCCCGTGCCGTCTTTGCTGCGCCGCACAATAAACCGCGCTGCCATGTTCGCAGGCGCCGCCATAACCGCGTTAAGCTTAACCGGATGTCACATGGCTGTGATGGATCCGAAGGGCCCCGTCGGTGCCGGTGAAAAAGATCTCATTATATTGAGTGTCCTGCTGATGCTGATCCCGGTCATCCCGGTTATCGGCATGACGCTGTGGTTCGCCTTCCGCTACCGGGCCTCGAACACCAAGGCGACCTATGCGCCGGACTTCGAGCATTCGAACCGTATCGAAGCCGTGGTCTGGGCGATTCCCTGCCTGATCATCCTGGCTCTGGGCGCCGTTACCTGGGTGTCGACCCATACGCTGGATCCGCGCAAGGCGCTGGCGGCGACCTCGGGCCAGGCCAATGTCAAGCCGGTCGAGGTCGAGGTCGTTTCGCTCGACTGGAAATGGCTCTTTATATATCCCGAATACGGCGTCGCCTCGGTCAACGAAATGGCCCTGCCGGTCGGCACCCCCGTCCATTTCAAGCTGACCTCGCAGACCGTGATGAACTCTTTCTTCATCCCGCAGCTCGGCAGCCAGATCTACACCATGACCGGCATGGAAACGCAGCTCAACCTGCGCGCCGACGAAGCCGGTACCTATGACGGCGTTTCGGCCAACTATTCCGGTCACGGCTTCGCCGGCATGAAGTTCGCCGCCAGGGCCGTGTCGCAGGCCGATTTCGACGCCTGGGTTGCCAAGGCCAAGGCGTCCGGCACCGTGCTCGACACCGCCGGCTACGCATCCCTGGTCAAGCCGACCGAAGATGTCCCTGTCAGCTATTACGGCAGCATCGACCCGATGCTGTATCACAAGATCCTCAACAAGTGCGCCGACGGTTCGGCGTGCACCGAAGACGGCGTCAAGATGGCCATGGTCAAGAACATGTCCGCCGAACAGTGCGTCAAGCCGGCCGCAACCCAAACTTCGGAGCGCCAAAAGCCTTCGGAGCATCAGAGCTAAGTCATGCATCCAGCCAAAATCTATCCTGAAAACCTCCTGACCGGAAAGCTCGGCATCGAATCAGTGCCGTGGCATGAGCCGATCATCATGGTCGCCGCCGCCGGCATGGTCGGCGGGGCCCTGTTCGTCCTGGCCCTCATCACCTACTTCAAGCAATGGAAGTACCTGTGGACCGAGTGGCTGACCTCGGTCGACCACAAGAAGATCGGCGCGATGTATATCATCCTGGCGCTCATCATGCTGCTGCGCGGTTTTGCCGACGCCCTGATGATGCGCACCCAGCAGGCCCTGGCGTCCTCGGGCGGCCATGGTTACCTGCCGCCGGAACACTTCGACCAGATCTTCACGGCCCACGGCGTCATCATGATCTTCTTCATGGCCATGCCTTTCGTCATCGGCCTGATGAACGTCGTCATGCCGCTGCAGATCGGCGCCCGCGACGTCGCCTTCCCGTACCTGAACTCGATGAGCTTCTGGCTGACCGCGGCCGGCGCCATCCTGGTCAATGTCTCGCTGATCGTCGGGGAATTCGCCCACACCGGCTGGCTGGCCTATCCGCCGCTGTCGGAGCTCGGCTATTCGCCGGGCGTCGGTGTCGACTATTATATCTGGGCCCTGCAGATATCGGGGCTGGGGACATTGCTGTCCGGGGTCAACCTGATCACGACCATCTTCAAGATGCGCGCCCCGGGCATGACCCTGATGCGCATGCCGGTCTTCGTTTGGACGACGCTGCTGGCCAACATGCTGATCGTCGCCGCCTTCCCGATCCTGACCGTCACCCTGGCCATGCTCGGCCTCGACCGCTACCTCGGCATGCACTTCTTCAGCAATGAAGCGGGCGGCAATCCGATGATGTACGTCAACCTGATCTGGGCCTGGGGTCACCCCGAAGTCTATATCCTGGTGCTGCCGGTCTTCGGCGTCTTCTCCGAAGTCGTCGCCACCTATTCGCGCAAGCGCCTGTTCGGCTACGACGCCATGATCTACGCCACCATCTGTATCGGCCTGCTGTCCTTCCTGGTCTGGCTGCACCACTTCTTCACCATGGGGGCCGGCGCCAACGTCAACGCCTTCTTCGGCATCACGACGATGATCATCTCGATCCCGACGGGTGTGAAGATCTTCAACTGGCTCTTCACCATGTACCGTGGCCGCGTGCGTCTCGACGTACCGATGCTGTGGACCCTGGGTTTCATCATCACCTTCGTCATCGGCGGCATGACCGGCGTCCTGCTGGCCGTTCCCGGCGCCGACTTCGTACTGCACAACTCGGTCTTCCTGATCGCCCACTTCCACAATGTCATCATCGGCGGCGTGGTCTTCGGCTGCATCGCCGGCCTGAACTACTGGTTCCCCAAGGCCTTCGGCTTCAAGCTGCACGAAGGCATCGGCAAGGTATCGTTCTGGTGCTGGATCGTCGGCTTCTATGTCGCCTTCATGCCGCTCTATGCCCTGGGCCTGATGGGCATGACGCGCCGCCTGGACTACATGAACAATCCCGTCTGGCACACCTACCTGATCGTCGCCATGATCGGCGCCGTGCTGATCTTCTTCGGCATCATCGCGCAACTGGTCCAGATCGCCTATTCGATCTGGAAGCGCGACGAACTGCGCGACCTGACGGGCGATCCGTGGGATGGCCGTACCCTGGAATGGGCGACCTCTTCGCCGCCGCCCTTCTACAACTTCGCCGTCGTGCCGCAGATCGGCAATCACGACGCCTTCTGGGACGCCAAGCTGCGGGGCGAAGGCCATCCGCGTCCGGCGACCTACGAACCGATCCACATGCCGCACAACACGCCGACCGGTTTCCTGATCGGTATCGTAAGTGCCGGCCTGGGCTTCGGCATGGTCTGGCACATCTGGTGGATGGCCGGTGGCGCCCTGCTGGTCATGATCGGCCTCGGCATCGTCCACACCTTCAATGAAAACCGCGACTATTACGTCCCGGCCGCCGAAGTGAAGGCGATCGAGGATGCGTACTTCGCCAAGCTTAAGGACGCCGTCTGAGATGAGCAGCGCACACCCCAAGGGCGTCGATGCCGTGAAGAACGAACTCGACTCCGCCTACGACCATAACGCCCACAATACGCATCACGCGGGCGATCATCACGACGAAGGTCCCAAGGTCACGCTCGGCTTCTGGATCTACCTGATGAGCGACTGTATCCTGTTCGCTTCGGTCTTCGCGGGCTATGCCGTCCTGAAGGACGGTATCGCCGGCGGGCCGAACGGCAAGGAGATCTTCGACCTGCCGTACGTCGCGGTCGAAACCGCGCTGCTGCTGATCTCGTCGCTGACCTACGGCCTGGCCATGATCAGCATGGAAGCCAACAAGCTGAAGAACGTCATCGGCTGGCTGGCCGTGACCGGCCTGTGCGGTCTGGGCTTCATGGGCATGGAAATCCATGAATTCATGAAGCTGATCGCCGAGGGCAACGGGCCTAACCGCTCCGCCTTCCTGTCGGCCTTCTTCGCCCTGGTCGGTACCCACGGTATCCACGTCACCTCGGGCCTCTTGTGGATGGGCGTCATGTTCGTCCACCTGTTCCGCCGTGGCCTGACCCCCGCCAACCGTATCCGTCTGATGCAACTGAGCCTGTTCTGGCACTTCCTCGACATCATCTGGATCGGCGTGTTCACGATTGTCTACCTGATGGGAGCGGCTTGATGAGCAAGACACCACCCGACCGTATCGATTTTGAAGGCGCCCAGCCGGCCGCCGCGGCGACCACCGCCACCGAAGGCACCGGCCATGCGGCCAAGCCGGTCGACATCGACCAGACGCACCGCGAAGCGGCGCATCAGGAACACCATCATGACGGCGCCGGTCACGGCACGGTCAAGTCGTACCTGATCGGCTTCGTGCTGTCGGTCGTGCTGACGGCCATCCCGTTCGCCATGACCATGCTGCATATGCTGCCCGCCGGCACGCTGATCCCCGTTATCGTCGGCATCGGCCTGGTGCAGATCGTCGTGCACCTGATCTTCTTCCTGCACATGAACACGTCGTCGGCCCAGTACTGGAACAATGCCGCCTTCGTCTTCACCCTGATTATCGTCGGCATCCTGATCGTCGGCTCGTTGTGGGTCATGTACCACCTCAACGCCAACATGATGCCCGGTATGATGCCGGTCGATTGATATTTCCGGTTTTCGGAGAATGAAAAAGGCGCCCGGTCATCGGGCGCCTTTTTTACTTTCGGTCCAAGAAAAGGGAATCTCAGAGTACGTCGGTGATAGGAATCTCACCGCTGAACATAGTCATTACCTGATCAACACCGTGTCCGGTCGACTATGTGTCGAGCATACCGGCAGCCTGATGAGCCAGGGGCGTCCAACCACGAGCAGCCATGTCTTCGTTCACCCGGCGCAGGAGCGCTTCGACTTCGCCGGCACGGTCCGTATTCTTCAATACCAGGAGCATATTGCCGACGCGGCGCACGAATTCGTCCCTCTCCTCGGCCTTAAGGGCACCGGGCGGCAATGGCGAGGGAAGGTCGTCTTCAGTCATAGCTATGTCAAACGTCTTCAGCGCAGATGCGTATCTGGCCTCCCAGTGTGGAAGGTAGTTGCCGCAAATCTCCCATTGGCGGGTAGTCACCAATTCGGCCCAGATAAGGCTAACGACCTTTTTCGCCAACTCCGGATTCAACAGATGGGTGTCTTTGAACAGCTTAACGGCTTCGCCATTACACTTTAAAACCTCGCAGATCGATATGAAGTCGTGGAAAGCACAGGTGTTACCGGTCTCGGTAAAGCTCTGGCGGGCATGGCTTTTCTTCTGATGCAACGCCGCCAGAGCAGGTGCGTAGTCCTTCGCCATGTCGGCCCATTCACCCAGGCAATAGGAAAGTCGCACTCCAGCCAGGTAAGAATCTTCCGCGAGGGCGTGCTCGAAGAACCAGCCGTAACGGTCCAGTGCGTGAGCAAAATTTCCATCACGGACAGAGGCCCGTGCATCGTCCAGCGCTACCCGCGCTGGAGACTGCTCGATATCCATGACGCGTTATCCCGATCTGGCGCTACCTGTATGGGAGATCACTGTGCCGCTGCCTGGCCAAGCGGTCAATGCCGGATCAAAGGACAGGTGGCGTTGCCGGCGGCCATTGCTGGGCGCCGTGAAGCAGGCGGATGATTTCCACCACGCCCAGGCGCTTTCGCACGCGATAGACCAGAATGAACGGGGTCTGGGTCACAACGCATTCCCGTGTGCCTCGCCTGCGGCCGAGCCGTCCACTCTCTGGATGGTCGGCAAGATTCTCGACCCGGCCTTCGATATAGGCCAGTTGTCCGATAGCCGCCGTTGCGTCGCGCTCGGCGATGTAGAGCAGGTTTCGTCTTCGATCGTCGATGGCTCGTTTCAGCCAGACGACTTTCACGCCTTCCTGCCGGCCGCGAGAGCCTGCAGTTGCGTACGAAGCGCATTGGCATCGGCCTTGGCTTCGTCGTCACTCAGCCAAACGGCGTCGGGCGCGTCGGCTTCACGCAAGCCTATATCGACCTGCTCGCGGAACCAGAGATCGTGAGCCGCGGCTTCGTGCGTACGCTTCAGGGCGGATGCCCGGTCCGGTCGGCTATAGGTCTGGACCGCACTGGCGTCGAATGTCTCGGCGTCGACTTCGAAGCGTGAGATGCCCACCGTCTTCAGGTAGTTCACCACACTGTCCATCTTCTTGAAATACCGCGTGCCCTTGCTCCGCTGTGCCGCAAGCGTATAGGCTGCGTGCTCGGGCTCGCGATGCACGACCACAACCCATCCCCCGGTACGGCCGATCGCCTGGGCATGGGTTACGGCGCCATCGCGTACGAGACGTGACAGGGTCGAGTGGTCGATGGTCCGAGCTTCCATTATAGCCTCCGGCTATCTGCACCGAACCCTGTATCGCGCGATCAATAATAGATTGCAATCCTCTACTTACTTCGGCAGGACCTTGCTGCCGGTGACGGTCAGTTTGGCGGTGACGGTTTTGCTATAGCCGGGCTGGCCACCGCCGAGCGAGACGGTGTAGGCGCCGGGCACGACCGATCGCACGCCGGAGGGATCGACCTGGCTGAGGGCGCGGGCATCGAGGGTGAGGGTGACGGGTTTCGTTTCGCCCGCCTTCAGGTGCACCCGGCTAAAGCCGGCCAGGACGGTTTTGGCTGTATCGTGCGGCTTGGCGAGATAGAGCTGCACCACTTCGTCGCCGTCGCGCGTGCCGGTATTGCTGACCTTGACGGTGACAGTGACCGGTTTGCCGGCGGCTACTGTTTTCGCCGACAGGGCCGGGGCGCCATAGCCGAAGGTGGTGTAGCTGAGGCCGGCGCCGAACGGATGCAAGACCTTGCCGTTGAAATACCGATAGGTGCGGCCGGCCATCTTGTAATCTTCGAAGGCCGGCAGGTCGGCGACGTCATTATAGATGGTGTAGGGCAGGCGGCCGCCCGGATTGGCTTTGCCCGTCAGGGTATTGGCTATGGCGGTGCCGGCGGCTTCGCCAGGGTACCAGGCCTGCAGGATAGCGTCGGCATTGGCCTCCAGCCACGGATCGGAGATTTCCCCGCCGGTCAGCAGCACGACGACCAGGGGTTTTCCGGTCGCCTTGACGGCCTTGAGCATGGCCTGCTGGGCTTCGGGCAGGGCCAGGCTGGTTCGGTCGCCGCCGGAGAAGCCCGGATAATCTACCTTCATCTCTTCGCCCTCGAGATCGGGCGACAGGCCGACAAAGGCGATGACGGCGTCACTGGCATTGGCTGCCGCCACCGCACCGGGGACCAGGGCGTCTTTCGGCGCCACCCAGTCGAGCGACGAGGCGCGGTCGTCGGTCGTGCGGACATAGTCGATGCGCACGCTGTGCGGGTTGGTGTCGGCAAAGGTGACGGTCAGGGGCGCCGCCGGCTGGGCGCACATGCCGGAATTGCACTTCGGCGTCGGGCCGTCGGCGACCCCGGCCAGTTCCGGCGTCACCACCAGCTTGTCGTCGACCCACACCTTGACGTCGGGCAGGGGCTGGCCCGGCCGCGGCGTGGTCATGCGGAAGCCGATTTCGTAGGTGCCGGGCACAGGCGGCGTGATGACGCCGCTCCAGCGCACCGAGAAGCCGAGCGGTTTAAAGCCGACGGGGGCCGTGTGGTAGAAGTCGAAATTGACGACGGCATCGGTGCGCGTCAGCTTCGGCGCGCCGGCGAAAGTCGTATTGTCGAAATATTCGCCCTTGAGGCCCTGTTCGGTACTGCCGGCGGCGGGCTTGAGGAAGGTCTCGGGCACCGGCATGCGCATGCCGTCCATCAGGGGCGCGCCGGCGGCATAGGCGACGTGGTCGGCGCCGAAGGTTGCACGCAGGGCGTCGACCGGCAGGGAGGGATCGACGGGCGAACCGGTATAGTTGCCTTCGATGCTTTGCAGCAAGGCGGCATTGGGACCGATGACGGCAATGCGGCCGCTGCCCTGCAGCGGCAATATGCCCTTGTCGTTCTTCAGCAGGACCATGGCCTCTTCGGCGGCCTTGAGCGCCAGGGCGCGGTGGGGTGCGGAATCGATGGCGCTGGCCGGGATGCTGTCCCAGGGGCTGCCGTCGATCAGGCCCATGCGGATACGCGCCGCCATCAGGCGGACCAGGGCGGTGTCGATCTCGGATTCCGTGATCAGGCCCTTCTGTACCGCTTCGGGCAGGGCCTTGTAGGTCGTGCCGCAATCGAGATCGGTACCCGCCTTGACCGCCACGGCCGAGGCCGATGCGCCGTCGGGCGAAGACTTGTGACCGGTGACCATGTCATCGACCGAGTCGCAGTCGGATACGACGAAACCGGTAAAGCCCCAGTCATGGCGCAGGCGGCCGGCCAGCAGCGGACTGGCGCACATGGGGGCGCCGTCGACGGCATTATAGGCGCACATCAGGGAATAGGCCTTGCCGTCGGTGATGGCGGCGCGGAAGGCCGGCGTATAGGTGTCTTCCAGGTCGAATTTCGACACATCGACATTGAAGCCGTGGCGCAGGGGTTCCGGGCCGGAATGGACGACGAAATGCTTGGGCGTCGCCACGCCTTTGAAATGCAGCGGGTCGTCGCCCTGGATGCCATGGATGAAGGCGACGGCCATGTGCCCGGTCAGGGTCGGATCCTCGCCATAGGTTTCCTGCCCGCGACCCCAGCGAGGATCGCGGAAGATATTGATGTTGGGCGACCAGTAGTTGACGCCGTAATAGCGGTCGGTCCCCTTCGGATCGCGGGCCAGGGCGGCATTGTGATTGGCGCGACCCTCGACGGAAATAGCGTCGCCGATCTGTCCCATCAGGTTTGTGTCCCAGGTCGCCGCCATGCCGATCGCCTGGGGATAGACTGTGGAATGTCCGGCGCGCGCCAGGCCGTGCAGCACCTCGTTCCACCAGCCGTAGCGCAACAGGCCCAGGCGTTCGATCGCCGGGGCATTGTCCTGCATCTGGGCCGCCTTTTCCTCCAGCGTCATGCGCGCCACCAGGTCTTTCGCCCGGGCTTCCGGCGTCAGATGGGTGTCGAGAAAGGCGCACGACTTATCGGCGCAGGCCGACGGCTTGGTGGCAAAGGCGGGGGCGGCCAAGACGGGGGCGGAAAGGGCCAGCAGCAGGGCAAGCGGCGCGCAGCCGTAAGCAGAGGCGCGAAGGTTGGTCATGGCAATGTTTCCTCTTATTTTGTGATAGCGGTAACATTGGTCTGACCAGTCCGTCAAGTGACGATCCGATGATGTCGAGGTGACAGGGGAGTTGTATTGGATGATGTCTGTAATATGATGTCTCAAAAATGGGATGGATATGACGGACAATCTCGACAGCCTGCCGGGCGTACCTACGGTGACCGCCCCGACGGTCGAAAAATTCTGGCGCGATATTGTTGCGACGGAACAGCCGGTTATCGTCAAAGGCCTGATCGATCACTGGCCGGCGCTGCGGGCAGGGGGCTCCGGCCCCGCTGTCATGAACAGCCTACCTCAAGGCCATGGATCGCGGGGCGCTGGCCCCCGTGATGGAAGCGCCTGCCAGTTCCGGCGGCAGATATGTCTATGGTCCCGACCTGCGCGAGTTCAACTTCTCGAAGCGCCAGCGCGGCATCAGCGAGACCCTCGACCAGATCGCCGATAATCTGGGGCGGGCTGACGCACCGTTTGTCGCCATCCAGATGCTGCCGCTGTCGAGCCATCTGCCGCAGTTCGTCGCCGACAATCCATTCACACTCTTTCCACAGCAGGTTATCCCCCGCCTGTGGATAGGTGGCGCGCTGAAGACCCAGACGCACAATGACCGCGACCATAACCTGGCCTGCGTCGTCGCCGGCCGCCGGAGGTTTGTGCTGTTTCCGCCCGAGCAGGTGGCCAACCTCTATGTCGGGCCGCTCGACAATCCGCCACCCCTGTCCCTGGCCGATCCGGAGGCGCCCGACTACGATCGCTTTCCCAGGTTCCGGGAGGCGATGGCGACGGCGCGTGTCGCCCATCTCGAGGCCGGCGATGCTTTGTTCATGCCGAAATACTGGTGGCACCATGTGACGTCGAAGGACGCCTATAATGTCATGGTCAACTACTGGTGGGGCGATGTCGCCACCGGCCTCGACCGGGCCAATGACAGCTTCCTGACGGCGCTGCTGGCCCTGCGCGATCTGCCGCCGGGCGAAAAGACCTACTGGCGCGCCATGTTCGACGCCTATGTCTTCCAGACGCAGGGGGATGTCACCGGCCATATTCCGCAAGGTTTGCGCGGGCCGCTTGGGCCCATGCCGCCGGCGGTGCGGGCGCGGCTGAAGCAGGAGCTGAAGATGGCGTATCTGAAGTCGTAAATCAGGCAATAGCAGGTCGAGCAGGTAAGAGGGTCGTTTAATAACACTCCAGCTTATTAAACGAGATGCCCTTTTCGATTAATAACGATCGACGCTATTAAACGAAAGAGCTATAACGCGTCATGCCAACGATCAATCGACGCCCGGGGCAGACCATTATCACAACGGTTCTCGGGGAAGCGGTTAAAGCCTATGTGCCCGCACCGCTACCGCCTGAACCGGCCATTAACCTGAGCGTTTTCTATGGGCGACTGGATAAGGCCAATCAAGCGCTTGGCCGGCTGGATGGCCTATCTACGCTTCTGCCCAACACAAACCTGTTTTTGTATTTTTACGTGCGTAAGGAAGCCCTGCTGTCGTCTCAGATCGAAGGGACGCAGTCGTCGCTGACAGACCTTCTCATGTTTGAAAATGGCCAGGAACCAGCAACGCCTATCGACGATGTCGAGGAGGTCTCAAATTATGTCGCTGCAATGAATCACGGTCTGCAGCGAATGCGAGATGGCTTTCCTCTGTCTTTAAGGCTGATACGCGAAATTCATGGTGTCCTGTTGCAGGGAGGGCGGGGCGCGGACAAACAGGCAGGCGAATTCCGGCGGTCACAAAACTGGATAGGCGGAACGCGGCCGGGTAATGCGCATTTTGTGCCGCCTCCTGTTACGCATCTCGACGAGGTTCTTGGTGATTTTGAGCGGTTTATCCATAACGAAACCCACCAGTTGCCGGTCCTTATCAAGGCGGCACTTGCGCACGTCCAATTTGAGACAATCCATCCTTTCCTCGATGGCAATGGCAGGCTTGGTCGTTTGCTGATTACACTGATCCTGTACATGGATGGGACAATCCGGGACCCCATCTTATATCTGAGCCTTTATTTTAAGGCGCGCAGGCAGGATTATTACGACTTGCTAAATCGGGTTCGCACCCATGGTGACTGGGAAAGCTGGATAGCCTTCTTTCTGGACGGCGTTACCGAGGTCGCGTCCGGTGCCACCGCTTCGGCCCGGCAGATTATCGACGTGTTCGCTGAAGATGTGGCGCATATCCGGGAACAGGGGCGGCGTGCATCTACGATTCTAAGGGTGCAGGCTTACTTCCAAAAGCAGCCTTATTCCAGCATCGCAAAGGCCGCTTCAGCGACGGGTTTGTCTTTTCCGGCTACATCAAAGGCAATAGACAGTCTGATAGCGCTGGGCATTTTGCAGGAGGTATCCGGCCGGGCGCGAGACCGCATATTTGCTTATAGCCGCTACCTTGCCGTACTCAGCGAAGGCGCTGCCCCTTTGGGTTAAGCAATGCTGGTGTTTGATTATCGCTGACGCGGCCTCTGTTGCACACAATGTGGCATTTTTGCAAAGTCCGGCAAAATTACATGTCGATCCTGACATAGAGGCTTGTGACCTCCCGCGATTCATCTTTATATTATGCGTGTCATATAATGATGCGTACCTGTCATTGACGACAAAAGGCGGTGTCCGCTCGACCGGACGCCCAGCAGTTAGATACTGCCAATAAAAAAAAGAGATCGGGGATTCGGAGATCACGAACGGCCACGCGGAACGCAATCCGCGGATCGTTCTCGACGAACAGAAGAACCTATCAGTGTTGGAAGAATAGAGATCCGGTATCGCTACACGAAGCGTGTGCGCGTGACATCGTGCGTGCGTGGGTGACCGCGATCCCGGGTGATGATTGAAAACCAGCACCGGCCTTAAGCGAGGCCGATAGGGAGAAAATATAATGAGGAAATCTACGTTCAGCCGTCGCACGCTCGCCTTGCGCGCAGGGGTGTCCCTGATGACGCTCGGTGCGATGGTCACCGGCGGTGCCGTGTGGGCGCAAGGGGCGCCCGCCAATGGTGCGTCGGCAAACGATGGCGGCCAGGAAGTCGTCGTCGTCGGTGTCCGCCGGGCGCTCAAGTCCGCCCAGGACATCAAGAAGAATGCCGACACCCAGGTCGACTCGATCACCGCCACCGATATCGGCGCCTTCCCCGACAAGTCGGTCGCCGAAGCCCTGCAGCGCGTGCCCGGCATCACCGTGTCGCGCTTCCAGTCGTCGGACGATTCGACCCACTTCTCGGCCGAACCGGCCCAGGTCCTGATCCGCGGCCTGACCCAGGTGCGCACCGAGTTCAACGGTCGCGACAGCTTCTCGGCCGACGCCAGCCGCGGCCTGAACTTCAACGACATCTCGCCGGAACTGATGGCCGGCGTCGACTCTTACAAGAACCAGACCGCCGAAATGACCGAAGGCGGCATTGCCGGTTCGGTCAACCTGCGCACGCGCCTGCCGTTCGATTCCAAGGGCCAGGTCATCTCGCTGTCGGCCAAGGGCGACTACGGCGACCGCACCAAGAAGACGACCTACGAATATTCCGGTATCTATTCCAACCGCTGGCAGACATCGGTCGGCGAATTCGGCCTGATGCTCGACTACGCCAACAGCCACGTCCTGACCGAAACCGACGGCGTGGTCATGCAGCGCATCGGCGCCTTCTGCTCGGCCGGCTATTCGAATGCGTCGGGCATCATCGTCAATTCCGACGGCTCGATCCCCTGTACGTCGAACCCCTACGGCGGCAATGGCTGGGTCTACATGCCCGACCAGGTCAATTACAGCCAGGTCACCTATGACCGCAACCGTCACGGCACGGCGCTTGCCGCCCAGTACCAGAACAACGACAAGACCTTCCTGGCGACGCTGCAATACAATGACAGCTATTACCGCAATGCCTGGTTCGAACGTTCGGTCAATCCGACCTTCTTCGGCCTGTGGGCGGCGCCCGCCTTCTCGCCGCAGACCGTCGCCGTCATCAAGCCGGCCGATGGTACGCCGGCCTTCACCTTCGGCGCCGACGGCATGCTGGAATCGGGTGTCCTGACCCAGCCGACCGGTGACTGGGGCGGCTCGACGCAACAGAACATCAATTACGGTTCGGCCGTTCCGGGTCTGCCCTTCGTCAACTACTGCGGCACGGGTTCCGCCTGTACCACCCAACGCGAAGGCGTCTATATCGAGAACCAGGCCCGTGACTTCAACCACTCCGAAGGCACGCGCGATATCTCGCTAAACGTCAAATGGGATGTCAGCGACCAGCTGAAGACCAATTTCGACGTCCAGCACATCACGGCCGAGACCAACAACTACGACATCCTGGTCGCCAACGACACGATGGCCAATGCCCAGTATTCGGTCAATGGCGACGGTACGCCGATCGTCAAGCTGCTGCCGGGCTCCAACATCAACTATGCGCCAGGCTTCATCTCGAACCTGCACAACTACTTCCCGCACTTCATCCAGGACCACTACGAAGACAACGATGCCGACGAAACGGCCCTGCGCGCCGACGCCGACTATCGCTTCAAGGATGCCGGTTGGCTCAACTCGCTGAAGGTCGGCGTGCGTTATGCCGACCGCGAACAGACCGTGCGCTACTCGTCGTACAACTGGTCGCCGGTTGCCGCTAACTGGAACTGCAACGGCCCGGGCTTCAACATCGACAACACCACGCCGGCCCCTTATCCGGTCGGCGACAACTGCTCGGCCCGCCCGGACTTCAAGGGTTACGGCGCCGGCATCTGGGCTGTCGACACCCTCAACAGCGGCTTCTATGACGGCAATGTCTTCCCGAACGCCGCCATGGCCTTCATCAGCAACGAAACACTGAAGGACCACGACGGCCTGATCAAGGCCCTGTCGGGATCGACGACCAATTCGCCTATGGCCTGGACGCCGCTCTGTCAGCGCACCAGCAATACCGACGGCTGCTTCGTGCCGGCGGAAGAACTGGACGTGTCGGAAAAGACGACGGCCGCCTATGTCATGCTGCGCTTTGGCGGGGCGGACAAGACGATCTTCAACGGCATCACGGTCAACGGCAATGTCGGCGTGCGTTATGTCCAGACCGAAGACCAGAGCCATGGTTCCGTCGCCCTGACCAACAAGAACTGGTACCAGACCCTGCCGGCCTGCACGGCGCCGACCTCGTCGACCAACCTGCTCAACGTCTCCTGCTACCTGAACGACGACCTGAAGAAGTTCGGACAAGGGCAGGGCGTGGCCAGCAGCTATGGCGCCAAGCACCAGAACTGGCTGCCCAGTTTCAACGTCCGCTTCGGCCTCGACGACAAGCAGTTCATCCGCTTCGGCGCTTCCCGCGCCCTGTCGCGTCCCGACTTCGGCCAGCTGCGCAACGTCGTGCAGATCGCCGCACCGGCCATCGATACCAGCCCGACCTCGCGCTATATCGTATGGAAGAACGCCGCCGGTTCGCATACGGATCCGACCAATGTCGCCGGCTACAACTTCGTCTTCACGGCCGATTCCGGTAACGGGGCCCTGGCACCGATCACCGCCGACCAGTTCGACCTGAGCTACGAGAACTACTTCACCTCGACCTCGTCCTTCACGGCCGACCTGTTCTTCAAGAAGCTGAACGGCGAAATCGCCTACGCCAAGCTGCCGCGCTCGATCACGCTGGACGGCGCCACCGAACCGGTCCTGCTCAGCGGCCCGGGCAATACCAAGGGTGGCGGCGAACTGCAGGGTATCGAAATCGCCTACCAGACCTTCTTCGACTTCCTGCCGGGTCTGTGGAGCGGTCTGGGCCTGCAGGCCAACTACACCCACACCCACCAGTCGGGTATCCACAACTCGAACCTGGCCAACGAACCAGGCTATGCCTCGGGCGGCACCGTCGCCTTCGGCGGCGGCCTGCAGATCGACGGTTCGGTCTTCGACTCGCACCGCCTGGCCGGGATCTCGGACGACTCGTACAACATCGTCGGCCTCTATGAAAAAGGCCCGATTGCTGCCCGTGTCGCCTATTCCTGGCGCTCGAAGTTCCTGACCAACAATCTCGACTGCTGCATCGGCCTGCCGATGTACCAGAAGGCCTCGGGCTTCCTCGACGCCTCGATCCGTTACAAGCTCAGCGATAATGTCGAACTGTCGCTCGACGGCTCGAACCTGCTCGATACGACCACGACCATGCAGCAGCAGGTCATGGGCGACTCGGCGACGACGCCGGGTGCAGCCGCCGTCCTCAAGGACTCGGCCTGGATCCGCAACGATCGCCGTTACCAGGTGGGCATCCGTCTGAAGTACTAAAACCCGTGCGTAAGACGCGCCGCCGCTGTTTCCCGCGGCGGCGCGTTATTTCTTGAAAATAAGAATAAAGAGAGTGCCGTGGCGAAGATCAGGGTGGTTATTCTAGGGGGCGGAACCGCGGGCTGGATGTGCGCGGCCGCGCTGGCCCGGTTGCTCGATCCGTCGCGTTACGACATGGCCCTGGTCGAGTCCGACGAGATCGGCACGGTGGGCGTCGGCGAAGCGACCCTGCCCCATATCAAGGCCTTCAACGACATGCTGGGTATTGTCGAGGCGCAGTTCATGCGCGCTACCCAGGCCACCATCAAGCTGGGTATCGCATTCGCCGGCTGGAGCCAGGCGCCCGACTATATCCATCCGTTCGGCACCTTCGGCGAAGCCATTGCCGGCGTCGACTTTCATCAGCACTGGCTGCGAGTAAGCGCCGCCGGCGAGACCGTCGCGCCCTTCCAGGCCTATTCCTATGCCATCGCTGCGGCGCGGGCCGGCCGTTTCGAATTCCCCAATGAAGACCCCAAGTCTATCCGATCGACCTATGCCTACGCCTACCATTTCGACGCGGCCCTCTATGCCGGCTTCCTGCGGGACTATGCCACACAGCGCGGCGTCTGGCGCATCGAGGGCAAGGTCGACGAGATCGTCGTCAACAGCGAGACCGGCCATGTCGAAACCCTGCTGCTGACCTCGGGCACGCGCGTGCACGGCGACCTGTTCGTCGATTGCAGCGGTTTCCGCTCCCTGTTGCTGGGTGGAATCATGGAGGCCGAATGGGAGAGCTGGTCGCATTGGCTGCCGTGCGATCGCGCCTGGGCCGTGCCGTCGCAGCGGGCGGAGACGCTGACGCCCTATACCCGGGCGACGGCGCAGACGGCCGGCTGGACTTGGCGCATTCCGCTGCAGCATCGCACGGGCAACGGCTATGTCTTTTCCAGCCGGCATATCGGCGAAGACGCGGCGCGCGACACCTTGCTGGCCGGCCTCGATACGGCGCCCCTGGGCGAGCCGAAACTGCTGCGCTTCCAGGCTGGCCGGCGCAAGGCGTCATGGGTGAAGAATGTCGTCGCCATCGGCCTAAGTTCCGGTTTTCTGGAACCGTTGGAATCGACCAGCATCTATCTGATCCAGATGGCGGTGCAGGCGCTCAGCGGCCTGGTGCCCGTACAGTCCGGCGGCATAGATCCGCGCCTGGCGGCGGAATATAACCGCCAGGTCGATGTCGAATATGAGCGCGTGCGCGATTTCCTGATCCTGCACTATCATGTCAATGAACGCTCCGGCGAAGCCCTGTGGGACGCGGCGCGGGCCATGCCGATTCCCGACAGCCTGGCGCACCGCCTGGCGCTGTTCAAACGGCGCGGTCATATCCCGTTTTACCAAGACGGCCTGTTCAATAAGGACAGCTGGTTGGCCGTGATGCTCGGGCAGGGGCTTATGCCCGACGCCAGTGAACCTCTTGCGGCCGCTGTTCCCGTGCCCGTCGCGGCGGCGCAGATGGCGGAACTGCACGACCGTATCGCAACCCAGGTCGCGACGCTTGCGACGCATGATGCCTTCATCGCCGGTTATTGCGCCGCGCCGGCCCGCGAACAGGTGCCGGCATGATTACCTCCGTTGTCCTGGCCGGCCGCGATGCCCCCCTGTGGCTGGCGGCCTGCACCTTGCACGATGCGCTTAAGGCCTCGGGGGTCACGGTCACCGTCGTCGAACTGCCCGGTCGCCTGCGCGAGGCCGATGTCTATGCCTCGCAGCCGGCCCTGGAGGCCTTGCACCGCCTGCTCGGCATCGACGAGGACGTGGTGCTGAAGGCGACGCGCGGCGCCTTTTCGCTGGGTCAGTCCTTCACCGGCTTTACCGGACCGGACAGCCGTTTTTTCCACGCCTATGGCAGTACCGGCGCAAAGGTCGGTGGGCACGCCTTTTTCAGCGTCTGGCTGAAGGCCCGCGCCTTCGGACTGCAGGTCGCGCTCGAGGATTTTTCCCTGACCGCGGCCGCGGCGCGTCAGGGCCGCATGCTGGTGCCGGACACCACGACGGAAACCTTCGCGCGCACCGACTATGGCTATCACCTGCCGGCGGCCGCCTATGCGGCTTGGCTGAAGGGGCAGGCGACCAGGCGCGGCATCGCCGTTCATGCCGCCCGCGACATTACCGTATCGCGCGACGCGGCAGGCGACATCACGGCGCTCAACGGCACCATCACCGGCGACCTGTTCATCGACCTGACCGGGGCTGACGCCCTGCTGCACGGAGGCGACAGTCAGTCGTGGAGGGACCTCTTTCCCTGCGATCGGGTGCTGGTGGCGGCCGGGCCGCGCTTCGACAGTCTTCCGCCCTATGCTGAGGTCCGGGCCCACGCGCATGGCTGGCTCGGCTTCTATCCCAGCCGGGCGGCGACGCATCTCGTCCAGGCCTACACCAGCCGGACCTTAAGCGACGATGCCGCCCTGGCCCTGGCGGCGCGCCAGTCGGGGCTGAAGTTGGGCGACGCCATCGTCACGCCCAGCCATCCCGGACGCCGTATCGCCCCGTGGTCGGGCAACTGCATAGCGCTCGGCGAGGCAGCCTGCGTTTTCGATCTCGTAGACAGCGCCGACTTGCACGCCGTGCAAACCGGTCTTGTCCACCTGCTGGCCCTGTTCCCCGTGGCGGACGATTGTGCGGCCGAGCGCCGCGAATATAACCGTGTCATGACGGCGACCTTCGACCGTATCCGCGATTTCCAGCTGCTGCACTATGCCGGCCGGCCGGGCGTGACCCTGCCCGATAGCCTTCAGGCCCGGATCGATGCCTTTATGGCGCGGGGCGTCGTGCCGATGTTCGACGAGGAGACATTTGCCCGCGACAGCTGGGAGGCGGTGCTGACCGGGCACGGCTTCGTGCCCGACGGCTATGATCCGCGCATCGACCGCATCCCGGGCGACGAGATCAAGACGCAGTTCCGCACCATGCTGGGCTTTATCAAGACCCAGGTCGAGGGCCAGGCGTCGCACGATGCCTACCTCGAGCTTTTTGCAAACTGAGCCGACTTGCGCTCAGGCGGCCCGGTCGATTTCGGCCGTCGTGACGTGCATGGCGTACTTGCGGCAATGATCGAGATAGGCGCCCTCATGGGTGGACATAAGTTCGACCACCGAGGTCCACAGCCACGGTGGAGCATCGAGGGTTTTCGATCGGCTGCGCTTGACCTCCTTCGACCAGCTCTTACGCGTGGCCTCGTCCATCTGGCGGGCGTGCGCGGTGCCGACGACATTGCCGAGGTAACGTGAGGCGCGAACCGCTTCCTCCTGCGTCAGGCGATCGACATCGAGCTTGAGGTCTTGCGGCAGCAGTTCGCGCAGGAAGACGGCGCTGCTATCCAGCCGGGCCGCCACCATCCGGTCGCCGAGCGCCGGCGACAGATGCCATGCGCCGCTAACGACGCGCTCACCATTGTCGCGCGGCATGTCGGTGTCCTTGTAGCGTGGCGCCAGGGCCTTGATGGCTTCCTTGACGTCGATGAGGCAAAGCTCACCCGTCTTGCCGCCGATGGCGACCAGAACCGCATAGCGCAGCCGGCCGAGCGATGAGCACCCCTTTACCCAGTAGGCGGCGTCGACCAGCTCCACCGTCGCATCGTCGTCGCGGCTGCGCAGGGTCGTGACCATGCGCCGGACCTTTTCGTCGGCGAAGGCCGTCGTCAGGGCCGCGCGCTCTTCATCGGTGATCGGCCAGAAATGCTTGCCGAGCGGAATGCTGGGTGTCTCGTCGCCGAGCCGTTCCTGCGCCAGGTGCTTCCAGCGCCGCGACACGGCGCTGGTCAGGGCTTCGCGGACGGCCGTCGGGCGCTCCAGCTTCTCGGTATCGTCGGCATCGAAGGCCCTGCCATAGCCGTCGATCAGGTCCTCCATCATGCGCGCCGTCATGACGCCGGGCAGGTCAGAGCCTCGCGCCGCGCTGGCCAGCGACAGGCCCAGCCGGATGATGTCGTGGGCCGGATTGCCGATAACGGTCTGGTCGAGGTCGCGGATCTGGATATCGGTCTTGCCCTTGGCATTAGCCAGTGGGCCAAGGTTGCCGGAATGGCAATCGCCGCAAATCCACACCGCCGGGCCCTGGGGCAGGACGAGGCCGGAAGCGCTGTCCAGCCATTCATAGAATTTCTGCGTCGAACCGCGGACAAAGGCGTGGGCGGACCGCGCCATCTTCAGGTTGCGGCGTTCCGTCAGGGCGGCCTGGCGTTCATCGAATGCGCACCAGGTGCGGGTTTTTTTCATAAATACTCTCCGTGTCCGGAGCATATGGCAGGTCAATTCATCAGGAAGCGATATGGCTTTCCGGATCGCTTATGCCAACGCTCATGAAGAATGAGCCTTGGCATAAGCACTTTTAGCTCAGGCGCCGCATGGCTCCTCGCATAAGCTCGGGCTTGCAGTCGCAAGCTCCCAACGGCCAAGTGTCAAAGCCAGGGCCGTTGGTATTATAACTCCATATGAAAAGGACCGCTTTCCTCGGGCACAAGGCTGCCACCCTGATAGAGCCGCATCAGCTTGTCGCTGAGGCGGTCGCCGGGGCCGGCGCGGAAACGCGGGCCCCCGAAGGTGGCGATATTGTCGTGCAGCTGTTTCAGGGCGTCGGCGTCCTGGTCGATCACCTGGAACAGGAAGAGGCGGATCAGGGCCTCCTTCAGCCAGGCCGGGCCCTTGGATTTCGGAGTCGAGAAACGGGCGATCGGGCGGATGCGGCCCTCGGTTTCGGGGACGAACCAGATGGTGACGCACAGGGTCAGTTCGCGCGGCCCTTCCCAGCGACCCTGGAAGGCGACCGGCGGATAGTAGTGGCCACGCCCCTGTGCCCGCGGACCTTCGAGAGCGCGCGACATCCAGCCGGCGTCGGCGCCTTGGACATAGACGATCTCCAGGCTGCGTTCGTGGGCGCGGATGGTCTGGGCGACCGGCTGCCGTTTTGCCTTTACGCGGATAAGGCCGTCATGGATGAAGTTGGTGTGGAAGGGATCGAGGACGTTGTCGAGCGCATCGTAGACCCGGCCGGTTTCGGGCCGCATCGACCACCAGAAATGATCGTAGCCGGGCCCCTCCGGCATAGGTGGCAGGCTCGATTGCCAGTCGGGACTTGTCTGGCCGTCGAGGCGGACGAAGATGGCGCCGTCGAGTTCGGCCACGGCAAGGGTTTCGGCCTTCAGGCCCGCCAGCTTGCCGGCGCACCCCGGCACCTCGACGCAGTCGCCGGCGCCGTCGAAGCGCCAGCCGTGATAGGGGCAGACTAGCTGGCCGTTATCGACCTTGCCGGACGACAGGGGATAGTTGCGGTGCGGGCAACGGTCTCGAAAGGCGCGCAGGCCCTCGGCCGACCGCCACAGGACGATGGGCTGGCCACCGATCTCGCGCTTGACGGGTTTGGTCCGGACCTGCCGGCTGAGCGCGACGGGCATCCAGGTCATTTCCAGGTTTGCAGGCAGGGTCATGCGGTGGCGACCTTCATCAGCAGCGGTTCGAGGGTACGTAACAGGGCGGCGATGGCGCGGTAGCCGAAACGCCGCCAGGCGGGCAGGTGGTGGTCGAGGATCAGCAGGTATTCGACATGCGGCCGGGCGCCGCGGTTGCGTTTGAAGCGGGCGGCCCCGGCAGACAGGTTGCGCCGTTCGTTACGCGCGACGGCCTCACGCCCGGCGGCCGCCATGATGGCACGGTACAGGCCATCGGGCTCGCCGGCCTCGGCGGCATAGCCGAGCATGGGGATGCTCATGACGCCGGCGCAGCTGTGCAGGGCGCAGAAGGCGGCGATATCGCCGTCGCGTTCCAGGGTCAGGATATCGATCTGGCCAGAGGCGACAAGCGCGTCGATGCCGTCGGCCGTGTAGTCGGGATTGTGGCGACTGTAGTGGTCGATATAGAGACGGCGATAGAGGGCGAGGATGCGGTCGCGTTTTTCGCCCGGCAGGGCGCGGCGATGGAGCACGGTTGCGAAACCGCCGGCATCGAGCAGGCGCAGGTCGCGGCGGACATCGCGGCGCGGCAACCAGTCGCGGCCCGAGTCGTCGATCGTCCATATCACCCGGACCGGCCACAGGACGGCATCGCGTGTCAGGACGTCGCCATGGTCGCGTCGCGTCAGTGAGCGCAGCACTACGGCCCGGTCGGGAAAGGCTGTGGCGAGGTTATCGCGGGCGGCCAGCAGGCTTTCGGCCTCACCGTCTTCATATAGCCGGGTGCTGAACGGACCCGCTCCAGGGAATACAGCCTTGTCGACCGCGGTCAGGCGGGCGAACGCCTCGATGCCATGGCTGAGGGCGATGGCGGCTATGGCCTGTATGCCGGTCATTTCCCGCCGAATCTCCTCGCGCGCCACCGGGCCTAGCAGGGTGGCGAGCGAGGTGATCCAGCAATGATTGGGGACCGAGGGAACGGCGACGCTAATCGATTCCCCATCAACCTCACAAGCCTCGAGGACGATATGGGCGTTGCGCAGTATTCTCCTCTCCCCGTCAAGCGGGGAGAGGGTGGCCCGACAGGGCTGGGTGAGGGGCAAACACCCCTTGCCGAGCCCTGTGGCAGGGTTGGCGCGGGCCGTCATTGCAATCTGCTCCACCCATTGCACTCGATATCCGCCGTCAGGAAAGTGGCCAGCGACTGACCGCGCAGCGCTGCCTTCACGCTGTGGGCAACCGTATCGACAAGCGCACCTCTATTGGCGCCCGCCAGTACATCGCGCGCCCGCGCGTCCGTCCGCCACCGCCCGATCCGTCCCATCGCGATCGCCTTCGGCAGACCGAACAGCCACATGGCCAGGCTGATACAGGCCGGATCCTGCGACGCCTGCAGGCAGGGACCGCCGCCGAGGAAGGCCCGGCTCAACCCTTCGGGATCATGCGCCAGCAGATGCAGGCCACTGGTGCCGCGCGGATTGCATTCGATCAGCCACAGCCGTCCGTCCCTATCCCGGCGCAGGTCGCAGGCGATCTGGCCGGTGAGGTTCCCGGCCGCCACCAGTTGCTGCCCTATGGCGAACAGGCGATCCGACAGGGCAGGGTCGAGCGGCTCGAAATGATAGCTGGCGCCGCCGCCTGTCCGCCACCGCGAGCGATAGGCAGCGAAGGCTGTGATCTGGCCATTGCGGGCGATAGCGTGCAGGCACAAATCCTCGCCGTCGATATAGGTCTGGGCCAGCCACGGATTGGCGGCATTGTCTTCCAGGCCTTGCAACTGTGCCGACATCGGTCGGACCAGGCAAAACGCGCCGAAGCGGGAATAGTCCGGCTTCACCACGCAATCGCCTGCGGGTTGAAAATTCCGGATATCCGGAATTGTTTCGGTGGCCGGCGCATCGAGGCCTAGATCCCGGGCCCACTGGTTGAAGGCGCGTTTGGAATGGAGCCGCATCAACGCCGTCAGCGGAGGCGCGAACAGGGGGAGGGCATATCGTTCCGCCACGGCCGCCCAGTGAAACACCTCCTCGCACAGGGGAATGATCAGGTCGGGCTGCAGTCCTTCGGTTATGCGGACGGTATCGCTGTGAAAACCATGAGGATCGTCGACCGGCGAGGCATAGAGATGCCACGGAAAACGTCCGGCCGTGCGATTGCGGAAGACATCGGCCAGATGCACATCATGGCCGCCGGCCGCAAAGGCCTGCGCCAGGTCACGGGCGATCGGCGCCCGGGTGCCGGTGATCAGGATGCGGCTCATGACGCCTGCCACCGGACATGACGGCGCTTGGGAAAGTCGGCGGCCGGATCGTAAGGGACTGCGATGACGGGCAGGCCGAACCCGGCCAGTTGCCGGGCAATGGCAATGCTGTCGCCGGTGTCGGGACAGGCAACCGTAATCCGGTCGGGGCTGGCCGTGGCGATCCAGCGCCGGTCGGGGGCGATGTGCGGGGAGACCCGAGCTTCGATCTCATCCGGGAAGAGGATCCGGCCGGTAATGTGCCAGGTGTCGCCGAGGCGGCCGCTGACAGGCCGCACGGCCGCAAGCGGCGATCCGCAGGTACAGGTGGTCGCCTGCAAGATATCGTCGAGGCGCAGGCGAACCACGGCCTGGGTGCGGCGGCGCAGGTCGGTGACGATCGGGCGGAACCGGCCCTGATCGTCAAGGGCTTCACGCTCGATGATCAGGCTGTCCTCGTTCAGGTGCAGTGTACCGTGGGCACACGGCGCACCGAGAAAACCCTCGGTCGCCTGGTAGACCGGATCGGGCCGGACCCCGAGGCGATCGGTGATAAAGGCGCGCTCAACGGCATTCAGGGTTTCGGCGCCGTAGAAGACCTTGCGGTACGGCGTCGCTTTTCCCGAAGCCGCGAGGGCCAGCAAGAGTTGCGGCGGGGCTATCAGGACATCGGGACGGAAGGCCTGAAGGAAGTTGATCAGGTCCTGCAGGTCCGGCGTCAGGGGAAAGAAGCGGGCCCGCAGGCAGGGCGCATGGACAGGTCTATAGAGGTCGTTCCCGGCGCGCAGGCTGAGCGCGATCCGGTTTGTGCGCATAAGCTCGGCCGGGGATAGCAGCTTTGCCAGTAGCTGACCGATATAGGCGGCGCGTTCATCGGCGTCGGTTAGGAAGACGCCGCGTGTGGCGCCCGACGTGCCGGTGGAAAAACCGGCCTTGACGCCCTGCGGAAGGTCATAATCCTGTCCGCTCTCGCCGGCGGCCGCGGCGGCCTGCGCCGTCTGAAGCGACAGGCCCAGGCGGTTATAGTCGGCAAACCGGGCGCGGAAGGTAGCGATATCGATGACGGGCAGTTCGGTGAGGGCCGCTCCCGATCGGCCGCGAAAGGCGGCATAGGCGTCGAACGGCATCCGCCGCCACAGGGCCTGCTGATGCGAGGCGATGTCGGCGGGCGTCATTGTCCGCACCCGCCGTGCATCGCGCCAGGCCGATACGAAGCGGGTCACAGCCATTTCGCCGCCGTCTCCTCGCAATGCGACGGGATCAGGTCGACGCCACCGGTTTGCGCCACCGTCTGCAGGGCGGCAAGCGTCTGGCGATAGGTGCCGGTCTTGCCGAGCAGGGCGGTGGTCAGGGCCGGCGGCGGGCGGTTGTCGCGGACGGCGGTGATCGACCAGGCGGCGTCGCCGATAAAGAAGACGGGACTTTCGCCATTGACCACCATTCCCCAATGTCCCGGGCAATGGCCGGGCAGGGCCACCGCGACCAGCGAGCCGTCGCCCAGGACGTCGACGCCGCTGGTGAAGGGGGCAAGAGCCGCCGGCAACGGAACGGCCGGCATGTCCTCGAAGAAGCGGGCGCGGCTATCGATATCGTCGGGCACGAGGGCGCCGAGCAGGCCCTGGCGCACCCGGCCGAAGCGCGAACCCTGCCGCGTCCGGGCCAGGCCGTCGCGGGCGCAGAAGATGCGTGCCTGTGGGAACAGGCCGAGGCCGGCGACATGGTCGCCATGGAAGTGCGAGACGAAGACGCCTTTTATGTCCTGTGGCTGCAGGCCCACCGCCGCCAGTTGCTGCGGCAGGCTGTCCTGCGGCTCGAAATCGACGGGTGTGGCGATGCGATAGAGGCGCTCCGGGAAGGTCTCGGTGGCGGCGAAGAAGCGATCGTCATAGCCGGTGTCGAACAGGATCGGCCCGAAGGTGCGATGGATGACCAGGCCGACCAGGGCCGGGAAGGTCGTCGGGCACCAATGACCGCCCTTCAGAGTCATGGCCTGCGGATGGCGGCACGCGCCAACCCGCAACAGGCGCCAGCTTTCGATCCTGTCATCCATCCTGTCACCCATGGCTGTGCGCCCGTGCGATCGCCGTTGCCGAAGCCAGGGCGTCGTATTGCGGTGTAAAGCCCAGCCGGTCACGCGCCCGCGTCGGGTCGAAGGTCTGCGAAAAGGCCAGCGCGCTTAAGGTGTAGACGGTCAGGGGCGGCTCGGGCCGTCCGGGCAGGACGCCTGCCACGGCCTCCGAAAGACGGGCGAGCGTCCGCATCGGCGCAAACGGCAGGGGCACGAAGCTGAGGTTCCGCTCCATGGCGGCGGCCAGCGCGGCGATGGTGTCGCGCAAGGGCAAGGCCCGGCCGCCGGAGATGTTGAACACTTGACCGCGCAGTTCGGGTGCGCGCTGTTCCGCCAGGATCAGGGCGCGCGCCACATCGCGGACATCGGTCAGCTCGATCAGGGCCCGCCCGCCGCGCACCAGCGGAAACCGCCCGCGCCGGATCAGGCGCAGGAAGCGCGGCAGAAGGACGGTGTCGTCGGGGCCGACAATGGCGCGCGGTCGCACGGCGACGCAGGCCATTGCACTAGGGTGGTTCAGGACCAGACGTTCCGCTGCCGCCTTGGTGGCGGCATAGGCATTGAGGAAGTGGTGCGGAAGCGGCGTATCTTCGCGGATGTCCAGCTGGTCGGCTTCGCGGGCATAGACGGATGGCGACGAGACGAAGACGAAACGGCCGACGCCCTGGCGCTGCGCCGCCGCCATCAGCTCCACCGTGGCGTCGACATTGATGCGGCGAAAGTCCGCAGAATGCCCCCACGGGCTCGACAGGGCGGCGGCGTGGATGACGCTGTCGCAGCCTTCGCAAAGGGCATCCAGCCCCTGGCTATCGGTCAGGTCGCCGGCGATGAATTCGACACCCATTGCCGCCAGCCTGTGGCCGGCGGCAATGTTTCGGCCGGTGGCGCGCACGTTATAGCCTTGTGTGGCCAGCATGCCCGCCAGGGTCAGGCCGAGCCCGCCCGTGGCGCCGGTAACCAGGACCCGCCTCATGTCCACAGCACCATGGCGCCGATACTGATGCCCGCCGAGGTACCGAGCATCAGGGTATGGCCGCCGGCGCGCAGGCGGCCGTCATGGTGTGCTGCATAGAGGGCATTGGGCAGGGAGGCGGCAATCTGGTTGCCATGGTCGGAAAAGATGTCGACGACCCGTTCCGGCCGCTCGCCGATCAGGTGGCGCAGATATTCGAGGCCGGGCTTGCTGGCCTGATGACAGATGACGGTGTCGATATCAGCCAGGGTCAGGCCGGCCTGATCGAGTACGGTGTCGATGACCTTCGGCAGGTGGCGACCGGCCGCCTTGAAGATGGCGAACGGGTCCATGTGGAATTTGGCGCCGGCGCGGATGGCGTCGAAGCCGTCCTCGACGCGGATGCCGGTGCCGCCCGCGCGCAGGTGTGCCGTGTCCTTGCCCGAGCTATAGGTGCGGAAGACCGAGGCCAGCAGGGCCGGGCCGTCGAGACGGTCGTGCGCTTCCAGGCAGACGGCGGCGGCGCCGTCGCCGAAGATGGCCGAGGCCTTGGGGTGGCTGTAGTCGAGACCGGCCGAGGCGATATCGCTGGAAAAGACCACGGCGCGGCGGAAGCGTCCGGCCGTCATGGCCAGGCTGACCATGTCGAGCGCATTGAGAAACGACAGGCAGGTCATGTTGACGTCGAAGCAGTAGAGTCCCGATGCGCCCAGCCCCAGGGCATGCTGGACCAGGACCGACGTGCCGGGGATGGGTTGTTCCATCACGCCGCAGGCGCCGACCAGGACATCGAAATCGCCGGATGCCCAGCCCGCCTGGGCCAACGCTTCTTCGCAGGCCCGTGCCGCCATGACAGACGTTGTCTCGTCACGATCGGCGATACGGCGCGACACGATATCGAACTGGGTTTCGGTCCAGCCGTCGGGCTGGCCATAGAGGGCATCGAGTTCGCGCGACGTCTGTTCACGGCGCGGGCGGTAGCGGCCGAAGCCACGGAAGGTCAGGGGAATGGGATGGGTCATTCTCAGCCAGGGGGTTGCCTGGCGCAGTTTATATCACCTCTGCAACACACCGGCTACACAAAAATGAACATTGTTCAAAATATCTTGGACGTGCGCCGTTATAAATCCGACAGCCGGTCGTTGCGGGCGGCGATTACCGCCTGTTCCACATCCAGATCCTCAAGTACGTCGCGCATCACCTCGTCATTGAGGCCGCGGGCGTCGCGCTCCTCGATCAGGGCCTCGCGCTGGGCGGCCAGGACGCGGTTGGCGATATCGAAGATCTTCGCCATCTCGTTCGGGTCGACGGCGCCGGGATCGGTCTGGCGCTGTACGGCCCGCAGCCAGCGGCTGGTGCGGCGCGCCTCATCCTCGCTGATTTCACCGCGCAGGTCGTCGAGCGCCTTTTCGGTGGTGTCCTCGATGATCTGGCGCGCCCGGGCCGCCTGGCCTTTGCGGAAATCGTCCTCGCGCGCCGTGTCGAGATGCAGGACATGGATCATCCAGGGCAGGGTTATGCCGTGCAACAGCAGGGTGGCGAGCGCCACACCGAAGGCTATGGTCAGGATGACCTCGCGGCCCGGCAGGTGATTGCCGGCAGCAGTCATGACCGGAATACCGGCGGCGGCAGCCAGGGTGACCACGCCGCGCATGCCGGCCCAGGACAGGACAAGGTTCTCCTGCCAGCTCAGGGGCTCTATGGTCGAGCCGTCGCGTGATTTCGTCGGCCGCACCCGGTGCCAGGCCCGGGCCGCCGCGGCGCTGAGCATGACCCAGACGATACGGACGATGATGACGGTGGCCAGCACCATGAAGCCAGCGGGGACCAGGGTCGACAGGCCGTGGCCGCTATGTTCGGCGTCGTGCAGCACGAAGCGGAACTGCAGGCCGATATAGGCGAAGACGAAGGATTCGAGCAGGGTGTCGGTGACCCGCCACACCTCGCGTTCCTGGATTCGGCCGGCGAAATTGACCTCGCCGGCATTGTGGCCCAGGCTGAAGCCGGCAAAAACCACGGCCATGACGCCAGAGGCGTGCACCCCTTCGGCCAGGCTGTAGGCGGCGAACGGAGTGATGAAGGCCAATGCGGTGATGAGTTGCGGATGGCTCAGGCGCTTGCGGATAAATTGGACGACGGCGCCCAGGCCGAGCCCGATGGCCGTGCCGATCGCGGCGGCATAGAGGAAATAGAGCAGGGGATTGTCGATGATATTGTGCCAACCGGTCGCCGCCGATACGGCGATGCTGAACAGGGTCAACGCGGCGGCATCATTGATAAGGCTTTCGCCCTTGAGGATGGTCATCAGCCGGCCGGGCAGGCCCAGCTGGCGGCCGATCGATACGGCCGAGACGGCATCGGGTGGCGACAGGACGGCCCCCAGGATCATCGCCGCCGGCAGGGACAGGCCCGGCACCGCCCAGGCGGCGACCGCGCCGGCCGTCACACAGGTGAGCAGGACCAGGGCGACGCCGAGATTGAAGATCGAGCGGATGCGCCGCAGGAAACTCATGAAGGAAAAGTCCGACGCCGCCGAATAGAGCAGGGGCGGCAGGACGATGCCAAGCAAGAGATCGGGGGGGATATTGGCGCGCGGTATGCCGGGAATGAACGAGGCGGCAACGCCGACCAGGGCCAGCAGGATGGGCGCCTGGATACCGCGCTTATCGGCCACGATGGTCAGGCCGATGGCGATGATCATGACGCTGAGAATCTGCCAGGTTGCCATGCGCCAGCTAGGTCGGAAAATCGCGGCCTGCGAAATAGGTTTTGCGGCCTTACGGATAAGGAAGCGGTGCGGAACGCAAAGAGCGCCTTTTTCCTAATGTTTGGCGTGACTGCCTTTTTTCGGCACATCGGCCTCGTGCAGGGCAATTGCCACGGCCTGCTTGCGGCTCTTGACCTTGGCGCCGCTGCCGCTTTTCAGGTCGCCGTCCTTGTATTCGTGCATGACCTTTTCGACCTTTGCCTTCTGGCCGGCTGTTTCTTTCATGATGGATCTCCTCAGGGTCCGGCCCCCGCAGGATTACACCATCGGGGTGCGTAAAAACGCCATGTGAAATCAACAGGGTGCTGATGGTTGCAAGCGGTGGCGACGCCGCCTACAGTCGCTATATTACCCTTGTTCAGTCGCCTGCCCGGGAAACGTATGCGCCCTGTCACCATCATTCATGTCGCCGAACGGGCCAAGGTCTCGGTCAAGACGGTGTCGCGCGTCATGAATAACGAACCGAACGTCCGGCCGGAAATGCGCGAAAAGGTGATGGAGGCCATCACCAAGCTCGGCTATTCGCCGTCCAATGCCGCCCGCCGCATGGGCGGGGCCAAGTCCTTCCTGCTGATGTCGTTCAACGATCGCCAGCTGACGATCGACAATTGGCAGTCGGCGCGCGGCAATGACTGGATCGACCAGATGCAGTACGGCGCCATCCTGGCCTGCGAAAAGGCGAAGTACCATTTCCTGATGGAACTGCTCGACCTGGCGTCGGACGACCTGGAACGCGATATCGGCTCGGTGGTGTCGCGCCTGCGTCCCGACGGTATCCTTCTGACGCCGCCCAGCTCCGACACGACGGCGGTGCACAAGGTGCTGCGCAAGTACGACATCCCGTTCGTCCGTATCGGTTCGGCGCGCGGCAAGGGCCCGGGCCACCGCGTCTTCATGGATGAGAAGGCGGCGACCCAGGAAATCACCCGCCACCTGCTGGGGCTCGGCCATCGCCGCATCGCCCTGATCAAGGGCAGCGAACAGCACAGCTCGACCCTGCTCAAAGTCGAGGCCTTCGAAAAGACCATGCTCAAGGCCGGCGTCGACCCGGCCGATATCCTGATCCAGCCCGGCGACTTCACCTTCGAATCCGGCGTAGCGGCGACGCGGGCCCTGCTCGACCTGCCCCGGCCGCCGACGGCCATAATCGGCTCGAACGACGAAATGACCCTGGCAGCGCTGCAGGTCGCGCAGCAGCGTGGTATCTCCGTGCCCGGCGACCTGTCCCTGGTCAGCTTCGACGACGGCTCGGGCGTGCGCAACAGTCATCCGCCGATCACCGCCATCCGCCAGCCGGTCGCGGCCATGGCTGCGCGCGGCGTCGAACTTCTGGTCGCGATTGCGGCGAATGAGGATGTGCCGGAGACCGGCGACCATCTGCTGCCTTACACCCTGATCGAGCGCGAATCGACGGCGCGGCCCCAAGGCCGCGCGAAACCGGCGAAGGGTCGGACTGGTGCGGCTGGCTAGATCCTGTACCAAAGGCCGCTGATCTTTACCCTTAGGCCGCTGGTATTGGATGTCCTCTCATCGGATGGCGCGCTGATGCATTGCGGGCGCCAGTTTCGGGCTGAGCAGATGGATGACCGCGAACGCTGCCAGATAGGTGAAGGCGGCGATGGCGAAAATGATCGTGTAGGCATGCGTCGTCTGCAGGATCCAGCCGACGAACAGCGACATGACCATGCCGCCGACAGCGCCGAGCGAACCGCCGATACCCAGCACAGTGCCGACCGCGGGGCGCGGGAACAGATCCGAGGGGAGGGTGTAGAGATTGCACGAAAACGCCTGGTGGCCTGCCGTCGCCAGGCCGATCATCAGGACCGCCGGCCACAGGTCGTGGACATTGTGGATGAAGACCATCGGCACGGCGCACAGGGCCGCCAGGAAGAGGGCGGTCTTGCGGGCCATGTTGACCGAGGCCCCGCGGTTCATCAGGGTCGATGACACCCAGCCGCCGGCCACCGAACCGACGTCGGACAGCAGGTAGATGACAACCAGCGGCGGGCCGAAGGACGCGATGTCGAGGCCATAGGTCTTGTGCAGGAAGTCGGGCAGCCAGAACAGGTACAGCCACCAGACCGGATCGATCATGAACTTGGACAGGGCGTAGACCCAGGTCTCCCTGCGGCCGATCACCGTCAGGAAGGGGATTTTTTCCGCGACGTCCGGCGCCCCATCAACGATGCGGATATCCTGCTGGATATGGGCCAATTCGGCGGCGCCGAGCCTCTTGTGCTCGGTGGGGCGGCGATACATGGCCAGCCATGCGACCAGCCATAGCAGGCTGAGGGCACCGGTCAGCACGAAGGCGCCGCGCCAGCCCCAGCCCAATCCATGAAGGGCGAGCGGGATGCCCCGGATGGTGAAGTCAGGCAGGGCGATAAAGGGCACGCCCGCGGCGGCGATCATCACGCCGATCGAGGTGCCGGAATTGAAGACGCCGGCGGCCAGGGCGCGTTCCTTTTGCGGGAACCATTCGGAAATGGCCTTCAGGCTGGACGGGAAGGAGCCGGCTTCGCCCAGGCCCAGGCCGAACCGCGCCAGGATAAATTGCAGCGGCGTGACGACGACCCCGGTCAGCATGTGGGCCACAGTCCAGATCGTATAGGCGATGGCGTAGCCGATGCGCACGCCGGCGACATCGAGGAAGCGGCCGAAACCGAGCTGCCCCACCGCATAGGCGCATTGAAACCAGAAAACCATTCCGGCATAGTTTTCTTCGTCCCAGCCGAACTGGTGTTCGAGGTCGCCCTTGAACAGACCCAGCATCTGACGGTGCGTATAGTTGATGGCCAGGGCGGCAAATAACAGGGCGATGATACCCCAGCGATAATTGCCGCCATGATGCTTGTCGGTCTTTGTCGATTGTCCGGAGGTCGTCATGGGATGATTACCTTGCCCGGGTGACGCGCAGCATAAGGGTTGCGTGCGACGGCAGGTCGGCCGTATAGGCGCCATGGGTGAACCTCACCTCCACATGTTTCCAAAGGTCGCGCGCGGAAACCGCATCGGCGCCCAGGCCGAGATCGCCGAGCTTCACGGTGGCCGCTGTCGCATTCGGGCCGAGGTTCACGACACCGACCGCAACCGAGCCATCCGCCAAGGGTTTTACCCAGGTCTGCAGATCGCCCGTATGTGTGGGGGAGGCTTGTTTCCCGAGCGCGTCCTGGTCCACGGCGATGACCTCGCGATTGAGCAGGATGTCCCGGGTCGCCTGCGTCATGGTGCGAATGTCGTTGCCGGCTAGCAGCGGTGCGGCTGTCAGGGCCCACAGGCTCATATGGGTCCTATATTCATCGTCGCTCATGTGGCCATTGCCGACCTCGAGCATATCCGGATCATTCCAGTGGCCCGGCCCCGCGGCAGCCGCGGTCGGGATCTGCTTGGTGATATTGCCGATCATGCTGGTCCACGAGTCGCGGATATCCCCGGTCGTTCGCCACAGATTGCCGCCGGCTTTGGCGCCCCAGGTCTCGACCTGGCCATCGCCGTATTCGCACAGGCTGTAGACGATCGGGCGACCACTCCTGAGAAGGGCATCGCCCATTGTCTGGTAGACGGCCCTGAGGTCTTCCGTCTTGTAGATCATGCGGGCGCCGCACCAGTCGTATTTGAGGAAGTCCACGCCCCAGGCGGCAAAGGTCCTGGCGTCCTGGGCCTCGTGGCCATAGCTGCCCGGATATTCCCCACAGGTGCGTGTGCCCGGCGACGAGTAGATGCCGAATTTCAGTCCCTTCGAATGGACGTAATCGGCCAGCGCCTTCATATCCGGAAACTTGGCGTTCGATGTGAGATTGCCCTGCGCGTCGCGCACGCCCTCCCAGGTGTCGTCGATATTGATGTAGACGTAACCGGCGTCGCGCATGCCATTACGGACCATCTCGTCGGCCATCTCCCGGACGGTCCCGTCGTCGATCCGGCTCTCGAACGCGTTCCAGCTGTTCCAGCCCATCGGTGGGGTTTGCGCCAATCCGTTCGCCGGCAAATCCCTGAGGGCAGGGGGAGCGATATAGGCGATGGCCGGGTAATCGTCTTGCGGCCCTGCCGCCGACGCCACCATGTCGACGCCTTCATAGGTCAGGTGCAACTGGTTGTTCACCAGGTCGCCGCTCAACCGTCGCGGGCTGCCGCCCTTCGCCAGGTCGAGGGTGAAATGCGTACCGGCGATCGCGCCCGTTACCTGGTAGCGATGACCGATAGTCGCCGCGGCGCCCGTAATGCCCGCGGCCGACGCGTGCAGGTCCAGGAACAGCCGGTCCGTTTCGCCATTGTCCAGGACACGCCACGTCGCAACCCATGCGCCGTCGAGTGTCTGCCCGTAACAAGGCAACGAAAATCCCGTGCAGGCCAGCACGGCAACACACCCTGCCAGGATCAGCCCGGACAGGCCGGTCGCCTTTTTGTCCCCGATACCGGTATCTGTAATACGCATTTCCCCTGTGGTCCTGTTCTGTAAGGACACGTGCTTTCGCAGTTTTCGGAGGCGATAGCCGAAAGACCCGCGCCGAAAGCGCGGCACGGTGCCCTGCTTTTATGTTGGCTTTTATGGTTTGACGGCGCTGTAAAGTCCGCCCCTGGCAGGGAAATATATACAAGGAACACGATGCGGTTACATTGCAAGTTCATCATCGATCGATGCAATTGATGCATCGTTTTGCGCTGATGCGATATTCATGCGTTTATCGTATTGATCGATGGCAAAGATGCAATGGACGGGCATCGATGTCGGGATATATGTTTTGCCGCAACGGTTCGAGAGCGCGAAAAATCCGCGTCCTCATCCGGACCAATACCAGCGACCTGAACGAAGCTGGATTTACAGGGGCAGACAATAGTGCGCGACGCGACAGTAACCCATATCGACCCGGCGACCCCGGACAGGCAGCGCGTTAGCAAGGCTGCACTGGAAAAGCTTAAACTTGTCAGTACGCCCACGCTTGCGACCGCCCTGTACAAGCGCGGCCTGCGCAACCAGTCCATCCAGGACGTCCATCCCCTTGGCCCGATCAGCCGGAGCATGGTCGGCATCGCGGTGACATTGCGCTATATCCCGGCGCGCGAGGACCTTAACCCGATTTCGGTGTTCATGGACCCGCATCACCCGCAACGCGCCGCCATCGAGGCCTGCCCCCCGGGGGCTGTGCTTGTCATGGATAGCCGCGGCGATGCCCGGGCGGCATCGGCGGGCGGCATTCTTATCAGGCGCCTGATGATGCGCGGCGGTGCCGGCGTCGTGACCGATGGGGGTTTCCGCGACAGCGCCGAGATCGCGACCTTCGACATGCCGGCCTTTCATCACAGGCCGTCTGCCCCGACCAATCTCACCCTGCACCAGGCGATCGATATCGACGTGCCGATCGGGTGCGGCGGGGCGCCGGTCTTCCCGGGGGACGTGATCGTCGGCGACGCCGATGGCGTGATCGTGGTGCCGGCCGGGATCGCAGACGAAATTGCGGACGAAGCCACCGCAATGACCATCTACGAGGACTTCGTCGTCGAGATGGTCAGCCAGGGGCGGTCGATCATCGGGCTCTATCCGATGACGAACCGTGAAAACGAAGCCCTGTTCGAACAATGGCGGAAGGATAACGGCCGATAGATCAACAGGCGGCCGCAGATAAAAAAGTCAGCACCCAAAAAACAAAAGCTGACGGGCACATAATATATAGGAGCGGAAATGAACAAGTTGAGCACAACAAAGGGTGGCTTCCTCGTCGGCGCCTCGATCCTGGCGCTGGTATCGGCAGGCGCGGCGAGCGCGCAGTCCGCGCAGGCGCCGAAGGCATCGGACGCGGACAGCAATGTCGTGGTGGTGACGGGCTCGCGCATCGCATCGACGGCAAAAATGTCGACCCGGTCGCCGACGCCCCTGACGGTCGTCACGACGGAACAATTGCTGAAAACGACGCCGGGCGATATTCCCGATGGTTTGAACAAGCTGCCGGTGTTTGCCGGTTCGACGACACCCCTGCGCGCCGGCTCCGGATCGGGTGCCATTGCCCAGAACGTCCTCAACCTGCGCGGCTACGGCGCCCAGCGCACCCTGATCCTGCTGGACGGTCAAAGAGTCACGCCGACCAACTCGGATGGCACGGTCGATATCGATACCCTGCCGCAGATGCTGATGTCGCGGGTAGACGTGGTGACCGGTGGCGCTTCGGCGGTCTACGGCTCGGACGCCGTAACGGGCGTCGTCAACTTCGTCCTCGACAAGAATTTCACCGGCCTGAAGGCCAATGTGAACGCGGGGACGTCCAAATATAACGACGGCGGCAGCTACAAGATCGACCTGGCCGGTGGCTGGAAGCTGTTCCAGGATCGCGGGCATCTCCTCATCTCGGCCGGTTATCGCTCGACCGATCCGGTTCTCAACTATGACCGGCCCGCCGGCCCGCTCAGCTATTACCTGACCGGTAACGGCACCGCGGCCACGCCCTATGTCGCGACGCTGAACGCGCGCAGTTCGAACAATGCGCCGGGTGGCCTGATCCTGGCCTGTAAGACAGCTTGCCCTAGCGCCGTTGGCCAGCAATTCCTGACAAATGGCGTACTGGCGCCGTTCGCGATCGGTACGCCGTCGACGACGGCCAATGTCGCCAGCGGTGGTGACGGCACATCCAATCCCTACGCCGACGCCATGGTCGGGACCAAGAACACCCAGTTCTTCTCGCGCTTCAGCTACGACCTCAACGACACGACCAATTTCTACGTCCAGGGCACCTATGCCACGGCCGATGCCAAGGGCTGGCACTTCCCGGTAAAGGTCAGCTCGCCGGAAAACACCTTCTTCAAGAACAATCCGTTCCTGTCGCCGGCTGTACAGACCGCACTCGGCAATAACGGCACCAGCAACCTGGCGACCAACACCTTCACCCTGGGCAGCTATATCAACGGCTTCGGCCAGCAGGGCATTATCGGCAGCGAGCTGCGCAACAAATATGCCAGCGTCAATACCGGTCTCAACGGCACCTGGGGTAGCTACCACTGGAACGTCTATTACAGCCACGGCGATAACAAAGAGACGATCGTCACGATCAACAACACCAATACCCAGAAGATGTTCGCGGCGCTCGACGCCGTGAGCGGACCGGGTGGCAGCATCGTCTGTTACGCCGCGACCCAGGCGGCGACGGCCGCAGCTTACGCAGATTGCGTACCGTTGAACGCCTTCGGCCCGACGGCCATTTCGTCGGCGTCCTTCAACTACTTCAACCAGACGACTTCCTATGTCGTGTCCAATTCCATGGACGATGTCGGCGCCAGCTTCACCGGCACGGCCTTCCAGGGCTGGGCAGGTCCGATCGACTTCGCCCTGTCCGCCGAAGCCCGTTCCAACAGGTACAAGGTCGCCGGTTCGGCCAATTCGACCACCTATGCCGACTGCACGGGCCTTCGCATCTGTACGGTGAATACGCTGCTGTTCTCGCAGGCCACCGTTTCCAATGTCAGCGCAAAGAACAATGTCTGGGAAGTCGCCGGCGAACTCAATATCCCGCTGCTGAAGGACCTGCCCTTCATCGAAAGCCTGGATGCCAACCTGGCCGGGCGCCATACGGACTACAGCACGTCCGGTGGTGTCGATACCTGGAAGGCCGGCCTGAGCTACAAGATCAATGACAGCTTCCGGATCCGGGCCACCGAGTCCCGCGACATTCGCGCGCCCACCCTGGCCGACCTGTTCCAGCCGATAACGGCCGGCACCAGCGTCAACTATACAGACCTGCATACAGGCGTCACCAAGCCGGTAGAGGTCGACAGCCAGGGCAACAAGGACCTGGTGCCGGAAGTCGCCAAGACCCTGACCGCCGGGATCGTGTTCACGCCGACCTTCGCGCCGGACTTCTCCGCGTCGCTCGACTACTACCAGATCAAGATGAACAACGCGATCGGCTCGGTGCAGGCGAACAACCTCACCAGCGCCCAGCTGTGCGAGGATTCCGGCGGAACGTCGCCCTACTGCTCGCTCTATACCCGGCCGCTGCCCTTCAGCGACCATACGGCTGCCAACTTCCCGTCGGTCATCCGCAACCAGTCCCTGAATATCGCCCTGGCGGAAATCGAAGGCTATGACGCCGAATTCAACTATCGTCATCATGTCCTGGGTGGAAACCTGACGACGCGGTTGCTGGCCAACTACCAGCCACGCAATCGCTCGCAGACCTCGGCGACGGCGACAGCCACCAATGCCACTGCGCCGAAAGAACGGATCACGGCCTTTGTCGGTTATGACGTCAACGACTGGAGCTTCGGCTTGCAGGATCGCTGGCTCAGCTCGTACAGCCAGGTGCAGTTTTCCGGCCAGGTCTGGGCGCAGCCGATCATCCCGAGCTACAACACGGTCGACCTGAACATCGAGCGCAAGTTCACGGTCAGCGGCGTGGCTTCGACGGCCTATATCGCCATTCAGAACCTGTTCAATTCCCAGCCCCCGATCGTGGCGCAGGCCGGCGGCATCGGTGTCGTCTACCCGAACTATACGGGTGAAAGTATCATGGGGGCCTACTTCACCGTCGGCTTCCGCGCCAAACTGTAAGGCATTCGACCTCGTTTTCTCCCCGCCTGGAGGTCGACTACGCGCCGGAGCGCAATCGACTGCGTCCCCTCTTCGTAACGCAAAGAGGGGGCGCATTTTTTCCGATCAAGCATTTCTGGAAAAAGTGGCCACCACTTTCCGAAAAGACGTGCGACAAAAACAACGGACCACGGCGTGGCGATCGTTTGATAGGCAAGTGCTATGGAAGCTACAAAAAGACAAAAGAGGATGGCCGTCATGGCAGGTGAAAATCAGGGCTTGTCACGCCGGGGATTGCTGGGGGCAGGGGCTGCCGCCCTTGTTGGGGCGGGCAGCCTTGGCGCCGCTACGACGGCCCTGGCCGACGCCGCGGCCCGCAAGTCGCCGAAGATCGTCGACGTCCGCACCATGGAACTGCAGGGGCCGGTCCGGACCTATGTCTTCGTCAAGATCATTTCGGATGATGGCCAGTTCGGCATCGCCGAAGGCTATGGCAAGCCGAATGTCGGCCTCATCGCCCAGGTCGAATCGCTCAAGCCCTGGCTGGTCGGCCGCAATCCGCTGGAAGTCGAAAAGATCTATGCCTTCCTGGGCGACGGCTCCAAGGCCCTGTCCGGTACGATGACGGACGGTTCGGCCCACGGGCAGATGAACCTGGCCAGCGTCATCGATATGGCCCTGTGGGATCTCGCGGGCAAGATTCTCAACATCTCGACCACCACCCTGCTGGGTGGGAAGTTCCGCGACAAGGTCCGGGTTTGCGACCACTCGGGACCCAAGGACATGCTGGACAAGGAGTCGTGCCGGCAATGGGCCGCCCAGGCGAATGCCCATCCCAGCGGCTTCACGGCCCACAAGATGGGCATGCCGCGCGCCGTCATGCCCGGCAGCGCCGACAAGGGCTGGCCCGACCTGAACCACGACCCGTCCAATCTCGAGCTCACCACCAGGGAATTGATGATGATCGGCCAGGGGTTTGAGAACGCCCGCGAGGCCATCGGCTGGGACCACGACATCATGGTCCATTGCCACTGGGAACTGAACCTCCGATCGTCCATCGAACTGGCCAAGATCCTGGAGCCCATCCGTCCCCTTTGGCTGGAGGACCCGCTGCAGGTCGACTATACCGACTCGTGGAAGCGGCTGGTCGACGTATCGCCCGTTCCGATCCTGACCGGCGAAAATCAGATTCGCGACCAGGGCTTCCTGCCGTTCCTGCAGAACAGCGCTGTCGACATCATCCAGCCCGACCTGCGCAACAGCGGCGGTTTTTCGGAAACGAAACGCATCGCCGAACTGGCCTCGGTCTACGGCATCCCGACCTGCAACCACAATACCGGCACGCCGCTCAATACCATCCAGTCGTGTCAGTGGGCCGGCGCCATGCGCAACTATCTCATCTGCGAGACCAGCACCGGCGACGGCAACTGGATCGACGGCGTCATCGTCCACGAGGACGGTCCCTATATCGAAAAGGGCTATATCAAGGTCAATGACCGGCCGGGTACGGGCGTGAAGCTCAATCGCGAAGTCGTCGAAGCGCACCTGGTTCCGGGTTCGAAGTGGTGGGGGGATGCCTAAGGTCATGGCAACGTCTCAGGCGCTACCGGACGCAGCGCCCAAATCCGTCGCGTACCGGCGCTGGCTCGTCGTTATCCTGCTGGCCCTGGCCACGGTCGTGGCCTACATGGACCGGGTCAACCTTTCGGTGGCCCTGATCGACCTGGATTTCAAGAAGGCTTTCGGCCTCAGCAATACCGACCGCGGCCTGGCCAATTCGGCCTTCTTCTGGTCGTATGCCGCGCTGCAGATCCTGGCCGGCTGGCTTGTCGACCGTTATGGTTCCAAATACCCGATCGCCGTCGCCTTTGCCGTCTGGAGTTGCCTGACGGCGGTGACGGCACTGACGACGGGGTTCGCGGAACTGTTCGCCATACGTATGGTGCTGGGGGTTGCCGAAGCTGTCATCCATCCCGCCAGCATGCGCTGGATCCGGTTCAACTTCCCGGAAAAACAACGGGGCCTGGCGATCGGCCTGTTCATGTCGGGCTCCAAGTTCGGCCCGGCGATCGGCGCCGTCGCCGCCGCCTGGCTGATCCAGACCTATGGCTGGCGCGCCATGTTCTTCATCCTCGGCGCCGGCGCGCTCATCTGGCTGGTGCCGTGGCTGCTGGTGGCGACCAGCGACCGCGCAACGGGGACTGCCACGGGTCCGGCGGCGGTGGCCACCGATACCGTCGTTCCCATGCGGACGCTCCTGGCCAGCCCGGTCCTGTGGGGCACGATCATCGGCACCTTCTGCTACATGTATTTCGTCTATTTCTGCCTGACCTGGATGCCGGCCTACTTCAACGAGGCGCGACACCTGTCCCTGGCATCGAGCAGCCTGTTCACCACCTTCAGCTTTGCCGGTATGGCGGTCGTCTCCGTCGGCGGCGGCTGGGCAGCCGATATCCTGATCAATATGGGCCTGCCTGCCGTCACCGTGCGCAAGACCTTTACAATTGCCGGGTTCCTGATGGCCACCACGGTCCTGATCGGGGCGAATGCGACATCGCTGAATACGGCGCTCCTGTTTTCGGTTGTGTCCCTGAGCGGTCTCGGCCTGGCGACGGCCAACTACTGGGCCCTGACCCAGACCCTGATCCCCAGCGGTTCGATCGGGCGCATCGTCGGCATCCAGAACTGCGCGGCGAGCGTGGCCGGCATTGTGGCGCCTATTCTCACCGGCTGGCTGGTGGATGCGACAGGGACTTTCGATGCTCCGATCAAGGCGTTGGTGGCCGTGATCGTCGTGGGCATTGCCGCCTACCTGTTCCTGGTACGCCCGAGATACGCACCGGCGGTCACGGCGGATACGGCCGCGATCCAGACCTGATAGTGTTAAAACCGAGGCGAGTCCGGGATGGCTCTTTTCTGAGTAAGGGATAGACATGCAGCGCAACTGGGCGATCCTGTCGCTTTGCCTGCTGGGGGTAGCAAACGCTTCCCAGGCGGCCCAGACGATCTGGCACTTCGATAACCTGAATCGCATCGGCGGATTCCCGGCCCAGGCTGAAGGATCGCCGCAGGTGGTGGCCAGCCCCGTGGGCAAGGCGCTGGCGTTCAACGGCACCCATGACAGCGTCCTCATAGACGGGCGCCCGCTCGTCGGCGCCGCGACCTTCACCGCCGAGGTGGTGTTCAGGCCGGAAGGCGGGGACATGGCCCAGCGCTTCATGCACATCGCCGAAACCGATCCGGTCACCGGGCTGGACACGCCGGCCGATGGCGCCGGCGACACCAACGGCCGCTTCATGTTCGAAATCCGGGTCGTGGACGGCTACTGGTATCTCGACACCTATGTGAAGAGCAAGGCGGGCCAGCAGACCCTGGCCTTCCCGGAAAAGCGCTATCCCGTCGGTCGATGGTACGCGGTGGCGCAGACCTATGACGGCAAGACCTACCGCGCCTATGTCGACGGCGTCCTGCAAGGGGAGGCGAATATCGCCTTTGCGCCGCATGGCCCCGGGCATGTGCGGGTGGGCGCGCGGATGAACCGGCAATACTATTTCAAGGGTGCGATCGCCGAGGCGCGCTTTACCGACGAGGCCTTACCGGCCGATGCGCTCCTGCACATCGACATACAGACAGCCGCCGCCTCGGACGCCGGCGATACACGGGGACAGTGATGCGCGCGTTTATTCTTGGACTTATGGCGGCCAGCCTGCCGCTCACGGCAGTGGCGGCGCCGGCCCCTTCCAGACCGGGGGACTGGGTGTCGTATGGATACGATGCCTCCGGTATTCGCTTCTCGCCCCTTGCGCAGATCACGCCCGACAACGTAACAAAGCTCAAGGTGGCGTGGACCTACCACATGAATCCGGCGCCGGCCGCCGGCCCGGACGCCATCGTGCCGTCGTCGACGACGACGCCCCTGGTCATCGATGGCATGATGTATCTCGGCACGCCGTTCGGGCAGATCGTGGCGCTGGACGCGACGACGGGCCGGAAAATCTGGAGCTATAGCCTGCCGACGGGCGATATCCCGGCGAAACGCGGTGTCAGCTACTGGCCGGGTGACGCCGGACATCCGCCCCGGATCATACTCGGCACGATCAAGGGCAACCTCATTGCCCTCAGCGCCAAAACCGGCTTGCCCGAAAAGGGATTTGGCCATGCGGGCATCCTGGACACCAAGACTCCGGAGGTCATGAACGGCCTTCCCAATGCCCTCTACAGCTATTCGGCGCCACCTGCCATCTATCGTAACCTGGCCATTACCGGCAGCCGCTTGCAGGAGGCCCCGACAAAGGGGCCGGCCGGTGACGCGCGGGCCTGGGATGTCATTTCCGGAAAACTGGTATGGACCTTCCATTCGGTGCCGCGGCCGGGCGAAAAGTTCAACGAGACCTGGCAGGGCGACAGCTGGAAACAGCGCGGCGGCGTCAACGAGTGGAACATGGCGACCATCGATGCCGGGCGCGGCATCGTCTACATGGCCTTCAGCGCCCCGACGATCGATCGGTATGGCGGCGACCGCAAGGGCATCAATCTCTATTCGGATTCGATCGTGGCGATCGACGCCAATACGGGCAAGGCGCTGTGGCACTTCCAGGCCGTGCACCACGACATCTGGGACTTCGACATGCCGACGCCGCCGACCCTGCTGACGGTGCAGAAGGACGGCCAGGCCATTCCGGCGGTGGCCGTGATCAACAAGGCGGCGCTGCTTTTCCTTCTGAACCGCGTCACCGGCGAGCCGATCTATGGCGTGACCGAAAAGCCGGTGCCGGCATCGACCGTGGAAGGGGAGGAGGCGTCGCCGACCCAGCCCTTCCCGGACAAGCCGGGCATCCTGTCCCGCATGAGCTTCGACCTGTCGGAGGTTTCGGACGCCACGCCCGAGCACCACGCGATCTGCCAGGCGATTATCGACAAGGGCCATCTGGCGGGCACAAAGATATATGAGCCGCTGCGCGACGACGTTGCGTCGATCCGCTTCCCTGGCGGTTCCGGCGGCCCCGAGTGGGGCGGCGGCGCCTTCGATCCGAAGCTGGGCCTGTACATTTTCGCCAACAACCAGCTCGGCATGGTCGAGAAGCTGGTCAAGAGCCCTGATGGCAACTGGTCGACGACGTCGGCGCGCTTTGTCGATCCGAAGACGCGCTCGCCTTGCCAAAAGGGACCGTGGGGCGAGCTCGTCGCCGTGAACGTCAATACCGGCGAAGTCGCCTGGCGATCGGTCCTGGGCGTCACCGACGCCTTCCCCGAAGGCAAGCAGAATACTGGCCGGCCGGCCAATGGCGGCCCGATCGTGACGGCCGGTGGCCTGACCTTTATCGGCGGTACGGACGACCAGCGTTTCCGGGCGTTCGACACCAGAACCGGCAAGGAGATCTGGACCTACAGGCTCGACTATTCGGCGCATGCCACCCCGATGACGTTCCAGGGCAAGGATGGGCGGCAATATGTGGCGGTGGTGGCGACCGGTGGCTCCTATCTCAACAGTCCGGACGGCGGCGACAGCGTTCTCGTCTTCGCCCTGCCAAAGTAACCAAGGTTGTTTCGATCCATGAAAAACAGTGCTGCATACATTGCCGCCGCCTGCCTGCTGCTGGCTGTCGGTTCGGCAAGCGCCGCGACACCTGATGCGGGCGCCGGACAGGCGACCTTTAAACAGAAGTGCTCGGGCTGCCACTCCGATGCGCCGGCAAGGAACGGTGTCGGGCCGAGCCTGTTCGGCGCCTATGGCAGGGCTGCGGGCAGCGCCCCGGGCTATGCCTATTCTAAACCCCTGAAGGCATCGGGCATAATATGGACGCCCGAGACATTGACCGCGTGGCTGACGAAGCCGACCGCCGTGGTGCCGGGCACGAAGATGGGCTTCGTGCCGCCGACCAGTGCGGCCGACAAGGCTAACCTGATCGCCTATCTGAAAACCCGGAAATAATCCGAACCACCCATACAGGCGAACGGCAAACGGCGTGGTCTTCGCGGCCATCCGCTGCGCCCTTCCCAAGGCAAGACATATGACCCCCAAAGGCAACCTGATCAACGGCGAGTGGGTCACCACTGGCACGACTTTCAACGACATCAACCCGTCCGACACCAATGACATCATCGGCGTCTATTCGACGGCCGGCGAAGCCGAGGTATCGGCCGCCATCGCCGCCGCCCGCGCCGCCTTCGAGACCTGGCAGTATTCGACGCCGCAGCAACGCTTCGACGTCCTCGACAATGTCGGCACCGAGATCCTGGCCCGCAAGGCCGAACTCGGCGCGCTGTTGTCGCGCGAAGAAGGCAAGACCTTGCCGGAAGGTATCGGCGAAGTCACCCGCGCCGGTCACATCTTCAAGTATTTTGCCGGCGAAGCCCTGCGCGCCCACGGCGAAGTCCTCGACTCGGTCCGTCCGGGCGTGAAGGTCGAGATCACCCGTGAGCCGGTCGGCGTCATCGGCCTGATCTGCCCGTGGAACTTCCCCATCGCCATCCCGGCCTGGAAGATGGCCCCCGCCATCGCCTTCGGCAACACGGTCGTCTGCAAGCCGGCCGAACTGACCCCGGGCTGCGCCTGGGAACTGGCCGACATCCTCAATCGCGCCGGCCTGCCCAAGGGCGTGCTGAACGTCGTTTTCGCCCGTGGTTCGGTCGCCGGCCCGCTGATGATCGACGGCTGCGACGCCATCTCCTTCACCGGCTCGGTGCCGACCGGCACGCGCGTCCGTGACCAGGCCGTCGCCAAGGGCAAGCGCGTCCAGTGCGAAATGGGCGGCAAGAACCCGGTCGTCGTCCTCGATGACGCCGATCTCGACAACGCCGTCAACTCGGTGATGAACTCGTCCTTCTTCTCGTCGGGCCACCGCTGCACGGCGTCGTCGCGCATCATCGTCACCGAAGGCATTGCCGACACCTTCGTCGCCGCGCTGGCTGCCGCCACCAAGGCCATCAAGGTCGGCGACAGCCGCGCCGACGGCGTCCAGATGGGCCCGATCGCCTCGCAGGAACAGCTCGACATCGCCCGTAACGCGGTCGCCAAGGCGAAGGAAGAGGGCGGCGTCGTCCTCACCGGCGGTGAAGACCTGACGTTCGGCACGCCGGGCTATTATTACGCCCCGACCCTGATCGACAAGACGACCCCGGGCATGGACATCAATGTCAACGAAGTCTTCGGCCCGTCGCCTCGGTCATCCGCGTTAAGGACCTGGAAGAAGCCATCAAGGTCGCCAACGACACCGAGTTCGGCCTGTCGGCCGGCATCTGCACCAGGTCGCTGAAGTCTGCCGAGACCTTCAAGCGCAAGATCCAGTCGGGCATGGTCATGGTCAACCTGCCGACCGCCGGCGTCGACTACCACGTCCCGTTCGGCGGCCGTAAGGCCTCGTCCTTCGGCCCGCGCGAACAAGGCGCCTATGCCAAGGAATTCTACACGATTGTGAAGACGGCTTACCAGTTCCCGCTCTAGAGCGCGATGCCATAAAGTGGGTACCACTTTTGGCTTAAATTGCGCGACCAAGCAAAGACTTAGAGCATGGACCTGAGCAAAGCGAAGGTCATCATGCTCTAGTCAGCGGACACAGGGTTCAGATCGACTTGGCGGCGCCTGGCAACAGGCGCCGCCTTTTTTGTGTCTAAATGAAAACGCCCCTCCGTACGGGACGGAGAGGCGCTGACACCTAACGGGGTGTGGGGTCTGCGACCCCACGAGCCTTGATCATTTAACCCCGAGCTTCTTCTGCAGATCGCTCGACGACGTCGTGTACTGGAAGCGCAGCTTGCGGTCCGGGTGGACGTAGGTATGGGCCTTCTGGGCCATCAGGGCGCCTTCGTGGAAGCCCGACAGGATGAGCTTCAGCTTGCCCGGATACCAGTTGATGTCGCCGATGGCGAAGATACCGGGCGTCGAGGTCTCGAACTTTTCGGTATCCACCGGGATCAGGTTTTCATGCAGGTTGAGGCCGAATTCCGCCACCGGGCCCAGCTTCATGGTCAGGCCGAAGAAGGGCAGGAAGGCGTCGGCCTTCAGTTCCGATTCCTTGCCGTCGGCATCCTCGATGACCACGGCTTCGAGATAGTGGCTGGTCTCGCCCTTGAGGGCGGTAGCCTGGGCGATGACCAGGTCCATTTCGCCAGCGGCGACCAGTTCGCGCATCTTCGACACGCTGTGCGGCGCGGCGCGGAAGTCGTCGCGGCGGTGGATCAGGGTGACGCGCTTGGCGATCGGCTGCAGGTTCAGCACCCAGTCGAGCGCGGAGTCGCCGCCACCGGAGATGACGATCTCCTTGTCGCGGAAGGCTTCCATCTTGCGCACGGCGTAATGGACGCCCTTGCCGGCACCAAGGTTTTCAAAGCCGTCGATGCCCGGGATCGGGGGCTTCTTCGGCTGGAAGGACCCACCGCCGGCGGCGATGACGATGACCTTGGCGCGAATGACCGTCTTCTGGTCGGTCGTCAATTCCCACAGGTTCTCGTCTTCCAGCTTGCGGATGGCGACGGCCATCTCACCGATATGGTACTTGGCGCCGAAGGGGGCGATCTGCTCCAGCAGGCGATGGGTCAGGTCGCTGCCCGAAATGATCGGCCAGGCGGGAATGTCGTAGATCGGCTTTTCGGGATAGAGCTCGGCGCACTGGCCGCCGACCTTGTCGAGGATGTCGACGAGGTGGCACTTGATGTCGAGCAGGCCCAGTTCGAAAACGCTGAACAGGCCGACAGGGCCGGCGCCGATGATGACGACGTCCGTGGTCCAGGTCTGGCCGGCTTCGAGCGCCTCGATCGTGTGCAGGGGGTTAAGGTCGCTCATAGGGTCTCTCCGGAAGCGGTGCTGATAAGAGGCATAGGATGAAAATTATGCTGGAATAGTTTTGTTAAACTGAAAAGCGATATATGAGGGCCCCACAGATTAGCTAGGGACTGACCATGTCGCGGGATCGTTTGCCACCATTGTCGGCGCTTCGGGTATTCGAGGCGGCCGCACGGCACGAAAGCTTCAAGCAGGCGGCGGAAGAGCTGTTTGTCACGCCCGGGGCGGTATCGCAACAGATCCGGTTGCTGGAAGAGCATGTCGGCGTCGAACTGTTCGTGCGTGACGGCCGCCGGGTGGTGCTCAGCGACGCCGGCAAGGCGTCGGCCCAGATCCTGAAGGAAGCCTTCGAGAAGATGTTCGAAGCGACGCGCCTGATGAAGGCCGGCACGCAGAAGGGTCGCGTCACCGTATCCGCCGCGCCCAGCTTCGCCGCCAAGTGGCTGATGCCGCGTCTTTATGAGTTTAGCGCCGCTAACGAGGACATCGATGTCTGGGTCAGCGCCGACATGGCGCCGGTCGATTTCGCCGTGTCCGACATCGACCTGGCCGTGCGCTACGGCAACGGGCACTACAGCGCGCTCAATGTCGAGCACCTGCTGACCGAGGGCGTGGTGCCGGTGTGCTCGCCCCTGTTGTTCGAAGCTGCGCCGATGAAGAAAGCGGCCGACCTGGCCCACCACGTCCTGCTGCACGATGCCGGCGATGCCGATCCGAGCTGCCCCGATTGGGCGATGTGGCTGAAGGCCCATTATGTCGACGGCGTCGACGCCAGCCGCGGCCCGCGCTTCAACCAGTCGTCCATGGTCATCGAGGCCGCGGTCGCCGGTCGCGGCGTGGCGCTGGCCAAACGCACCATCGCCGCCGCCGACCTGCAGGCCGGCCGCCTGATGGTGTTGTTCGACGAGAAGGACGCACCGCTGAACTTCGGTTATTACCTGGTATGGCCGCAGACCCGCGACCCCAGCCCGGCCCAGCTGCGGTTCATGGAATGGCTGCGCGCCGAGGCCGCCAAGGCGGAGCCCGCCCCGCGCAATGCCGGCGAACGCCCGGTCTTCGCCGCGCAGGATATCTGAAGCTTTAATGCAATCCGCCACGATTATGCGGCAGTCTCGGGCGCAGGGAACCAGGACGGCACCGGCAGGCCCTTCTCGATCAGGAAGGCCGGATTGAAGATCTTCGAGGCATACCGGCTGCCATAGTCGCACAACACGGTGACGATGGTCTTGCCAGGCCCTAAGTCCTTCGCCAGCTTCATGGCGCCGACGACGTTGAGGGCCGCCGAGGTGCCGAGGCACAGACCTTCCTGCTGGATCATGTCGTACAGGACCGGCAGCCATTCCTCGTCACCGACGCGGTAGGCACGATCGACCGTGATGCCTTCGAGGTTGGCGGTGATACGGCCCTGGCCGATGCCCTCGGTGATCGAAGAGCCTTCCGACTTGAGCTCACCAGTCGTGTAGTAGGAATAGAGGTTGGCGCCGTACGGATCGGCGAGACCGATCTGGATGTCGGGGTTCTGCCCTTTGAGATACAGGCTCATACCGGCGAGCGTCCCGCCCGAACCGACGGCACAGATGAAGCCGTCGAGCTTGCCCCCGGTCTGCGCCCAGATTTCCGGGCCGGTGCTGTCGATATGCGCGGTACGGTTGGCGACATTGTCGAACTGGTTGGCCCAGACGGCGCCCAGCTCCTCGGCCAGCCGGCCGGAATAGCGGATATAGTTGTTGGGATTGGCGTATGGCAGGGCGTCGACCTCGATCAGCTCGGCGCCGAGCTGACGGATGGCGTCCTTCTTTTCCTGCGCCTGGGTGCGCGGAATGACGATGATGCACTTATAGCCGAGGGCATTGGCGACCATGGCCAGGCCGATGCCGGTATTGCCGGCGGTGCCTTCGACAATGGTGCCGCCGGGCTTCAGGACGCCGCGGCGCTCGGCGTCGCGGATGATCCACAGGGCGGCGCGGTCCTTGACCGACTGGCCCGGATTGAGGAATTCTGCCTTGCCGTAGATGTCGCAGCCGGTGGCTTCGGACGCACCCTTGAGGCGGATCAGCGGAGTATCGCCGATCAGGTCGACTACAGAGGTGACGGTTTTGGCCATGGGAGCGGTCCTCGGAAACGGGTGAGGCTGACTAACAAATCGGCCGCCTCCACCCAAGCGATGGATTCTAATGGCGCGATTTAGTCGTTCTGCGGCCAATTTCCAAGCCGTTTCCAGATGCCAAGCCTGTTCCACATCCAAGGCTTTTCGAAACAGCGGGCGTCCGCGCATCGTCTTTTTATGATTGCCGGGTCTAGCCTCTTGGTGGGTTATGGAAAACGGGAGAGATGTTCATGCACGTATCCGGCATTCTTGCCATGCTTCTGGTCGGCCTCCTCGCAGGGTGGCTGGCCCATATGATAACCGGTGGCCGCGGCAGCCTGCTCGGCAACCTCCTGATAGGCCTGGTGGGCTCGATCATCGGCGGCTTCCTCGCCAACCTGCTGGGCGTCGCCTTCTACGGCATTGTCGGCTCGACCATCATCTCGACGATCGGCGCGGTCATCCTGCTGTTCATCTTCGGCGCCACGTCACGCCGCAGCGTTTAGTACCAACGGCCATGGCTCTTAACCGTTTGGCCGTTGGGAGCGTGCGACCGCACGCCGCCAGCTCCGTGCTCAAGCAGCGAAGCGTTAGCACGCTTATGTGCTCAAGCAGCGAAGCGTTAGCACGCTCCTGTGTGTGGCGAGCCATGCGGCGTTTGAGCTGAAAAGACTCTATCACATCAGGTTTCGCGTCCGTTTCCAGGAAAAACCACGCCTTTGCGGCCAGCGTTTTCTGTGTCACAAACATATCGCCTTTTTACTATAGGCTATGCACATGTGGCGTGTCGGGAGTGAGACCTACTGGGGCCAATAATTAAGGAAACCTCCAAATGGTATTGGTAAGCGTGATCATCTCCGTACTCGCCGGACTCGTTGCGGGGTTAATCGTCTATCTGGTGCTGCGCGGCAATGCGCAGCCGGCCAGCATACAGGCGAACGAAGAGCCGGAAACCCTGCTCGACAGTTTCGGCGTGATCTGCTTTCGCGTCGCCAACCGCGTCGTGATCTCGACCGTCGGCGGTGCCCTGCTGGTCCTGATGCTGGGCAAGCCCAAGGCGCGTCGCATCTGAGCAATAGGCAAGCCTAACCTGTCGATTTGCCAAATCTGACTTGTGCCCGCTTGGTCGCGTCGCCTATAGGTTCGACAGACTACTGCAGCAGGACCTTTTCGCCCATGGCCGTCTTTACCCCCGTCTCGCTCGATGACGCCCGGGCCTATCTGCGCGATTACGATATCGGCGAACTGATCCACCTCGAGGGTATCGAGGAAGGCGTTTCCAACACCAATTTCAAGGTCGAGACGACCACGGGCCTTTATGCCCTGACTTTGTTCGAGGCCGCCACGCCGCAGGAGGACCTGCCGTGGTTCATGGACTATACCCTCTATCTCGATCGCAAGGGCTATCCGGCGCCGGGCCCGGCGCTGAAGCGCGATGGCCAGTCCCTGGGCGAAATCAACGGCAAGGCCTGCGCCCTGATCAAATGGCTGCCGGGCCGCTGGCCGCGCAATCCCGATATGCGCCATGCCGCTTCCGCCGGCGAATATCTCGCACGGCTGCACCTGGTCGGCGGCGACTTTCCTGAAACCCGCGTCAATTCGATGGGGCCGCACGTCTGGCCGCAGTTGATCGCGCGCTGCGAGCCGCGTGCAGAGACCTCACCGCGCGCCCAGGCCATCCTCGCCGACTTCCGCACCGAACTGGAAGCCCTGGCGGCGCAGTGGCCCACCGACCTGCCGGCCGGCGCCATCCATGCCGACTATTTCACCGACAATGTGCTGATGAGCGAGGACGGCGTCGTTACCGGCGTCATCGACTACTATTATGCCTGCACCGACATCTATGCCTATGATGTCGCCGTGGCCCTCAATGCCTGGGGCTTTACCCCCGGTGGCCAGCCGCTGCCCGACATGATCAGCGCCTTCGTCACCGCTTACCATGCGACGCGCCCCCTGTCGGAGGCCGAGATTGCCGCCCTGCCCCTGTTTGCCCGCGGCTCGGCTGTGCGCTTTACCCTGACACGGCTCTACGACCTGCTCAATCACGACCCGAGCTGGGTCGTGAAGCCAAAGGACCCGGAGGCCTTTTACCGTCGGCTGGACTACCACCGCCAGATCGCCGGCGGCCACGCCTACTTCTAAAATCACGCCTATTTCTGAATGCCCTTATTTCTGATTGATGGCGATAATCGTCGGCCCGGCATCGAACCGCGTATGCCAGGCAATGGCCGCCGCCTGGGCCTGGGCCAGTTGTCCGGCGTCGAGGCGTGCCTGAACGGCTTCCTGCAGGGCCGAAACATCCGCGATTTCGAACGCGTCGGCATCGAGACCGGCGTCCTGAGGCATATTGGTGCGACCGACTTCGAACCAGTACCAGGCCAGGTAATCGTTACGGGGAACTAACGCACCGTCGGAATAGATGCGCGCAAGGTCGAGCTGGATGTCGACCAATGTCGCGGTCGCTTCCCCGGCCGCCAGCCTCTGATTATTATTGTCGGCAGCCAACGTCAGCAGGGCCAGGCCCTTGTCAGCATCGGCCGCGACACCCTTGCCGGTTAGAACAAGACGCCCCAGGCCAGCCTCGGCCGTTACATTTCCAGTGGCCGCGGCGCGGCCGTACCAGGCGACGGCCTGAGCGTCACTGTCGGCCGCGCCCAGCTCATGATCGGCATAGAGCACGGCTAGCCGAATCTGGGCATCGCCATCGCCGGCCATGGCCTTGCCGGTCAGGAGATCGGCGGCGCGACGGTAGTAGACGGTCGCCATCGCTTCGCGCCCCGCGCCGAAATCACCGGCGGCATAATGGTCGGCGACCGACATCTGATGATCGATGGCGCCATCGTCGGCCAGGCGCTGGAACCAGTGCTCGGCCAGGGCTGTATCGGGTGTTACGCCATGACCGGAAAAATAGGCGTCGGCGACCCGTTGCAACGCTTCGATATCGCCGTCTTCGGCAGCGATCTGGTCGCGCAGGAAGGCCAGGCGCCAACGGGTAATATGCACGCCTTCGCCGGCCCGGCCAAGCTCGGCGATACTGTCCTGCAGGGCGTCGATATCGCTGTCCGCGTCGGCACGGCCCAGGACGTCCAGATCCCAGCGCAGGCGCTCGACGCCGTCACGCGGCGGCGCATAGGCCAGCCGGCCGGGATTGGGGTCGCAGCAATAGTCGAGGGCATAGATGGCGTCGCCATTGCCGGCGTCCGCCGCCTGCTGCAACAGGCTCATCCCGCGGTTCCAGTCGGCCTTCAGCCCCAGCGCACCGTCACGCGTCGCCTGTCCCAGGGCCGCTACGGCATCGGCGTCACCATCCTTTGCCGCCAGGCGGTACCAGTGGACGGCCTTGCCGGAATCCTTGTCGCTGTACCAGGCGCCCAGCAGACGCTGGGCTTCGGCATCGCCGCCCTGCGCCTGATGCGTCAGTGCCTGTTCCACACGCGTGTCGCTGGAATCGCCTTTGGAACCGGCCACACCCTGCCCGGCCATCGATACGCCGGCGATTACCGCCACGGCGCACATCATCCCCTTGATGGACATCTTCTGTGTCCTCCCCCAGGGCCTCACCATAGCGCGAATATAACCGCGTGTCAGCCGCCGTAATTGGACAAGGTCGTCGTGGCAATAATACCAACGGCCACTAAAGCCGTTGGGAGCGTGCGACTGCACGCCGCTACTCGTGTAGCGAGCCATGCGGCGTCTGAGCTGAAATACTTATACCCACAGCCATTCTTCATGACTGTGGGTATAAGATCACACCTGTTGCATTTGAAACCGCATTGCTTGACCTATGGATGAATGCGCGTCATAAGGCCGGCATGTTTACCAAACACACCCCTCTGATGATCTCCCGCACAACCGTCTCGAATGAGCCGGGCGTCTGCGTGCGCGCATACGATCTGCAGGATTCGACCGGGGGCTGTTGCCGAAAACCATAAGAGCATTTGCATCTTCAGGTTTCCCACAGCCCTTTCGCTCCGTCGAAAGGGCTTTTTTTATTTCATTTTTCAGTCATTTGCACAAAAAGGAGAGTCCCGAATGCAAATATTTCAAGGGGCCCGCGGCGGGCTTATCAAGGCGTGGATCGATGGCGTGGCCGTCGAGGACCAGGCGCGCAAGCAACTCGACAATATTGCCGCGATGCCGTTCATCCATAAACACGTCGCCATCATGCCGGACGTTCACTGGGGCATGGGCGCAACCATAGGCTCGGTCATTCCGACCAAGGGCGCGGTCATCCCCGCGGCGGTCGGGGTCGACCTTGGCTGCGGCATGATGGCCATCCGGACCACCCTCACCGCATCCGACCTGCCCGACAACCTTTTGGGCTTGCGGACGGCGATCGAGGAACGGATCCCGCATGGCCGGACCGACAATGGCGGCGCCAACGACCGCGGCGCCTGGGGTACCGTGTCCGATACCACATCGGGCGTCTTTGCCGGTTTGTCGGACGAGCTCGGCAAGATCGTCGCCAAGCACCCGAAGATCAGCCAGGCGGCGGCGCGCGCCCAGACCCACCTCGGGACTCTCGGGACCGGCAACCACTTCGTCGAGGTCTGCCTCGACGAAAACGACGCCGTGTGGATCATGCTCCACTCCGGCTCGCGAGGGATCGGCAACCGGATCGGCTCCTACTTCATCGAGCGCGCCAAGCACGAGATGAAGCGGTGGTACATCAACCTGCCCGACGAAGACCTCGCCTATCTGCCGGAGGGCTCCGAGCTCTTCGGCGACTATATGGGCGCAGTCTCGTGGGCGCAGCGCTTTGCCCGGATCAACCGGGAACTGATGATGACGGCGGCCCTCGAGGCCCTGTCGGTGACGGTGCCCAAGCGCTTCACCTGTGACTGCGAAGCGGTGAACTGCCACCACAACTACGTGGCGCACGAACACCACTTCGGGTCCGACGTCCTGGTCACGCGGAAGGGCGCCGTGCGCATTACGCCGGAAACTCTGGGGATCATCCCCGGGTCGATGGGCGCGCGGAGCTTCATCGTCCGCGGTATCGCCGGCCAGGCTGCAGCCCAGGCCCTGTGCTCGTGCTCGCACGGCGCCGGCCGGGCCATGTCGCGGGCGGAAGCCAAGCGGCGCTTCACCCTGGCCGACCACGCGGCGGCCACGGCCGGCGTCGAATGCCGCAAGGACGCCGACGTCATCGACGAAACGCCGGCGGCGTACAAGGACATCGACGCCGTGATGCTGGCCCAGGCCGATCACGTCGAGATCGTCCATACGCTCAAGCAGGTCGTCTGCGTGAAAGGATAAAAGAAACCGCTCGTTCGCAAGAACGGGCGGTTTCAGGCTTTATAGACGTCGCAATGCAGGGTGTGCCGCGTCGCCTGCAGGGCCTTGATCGGACCGATATAGGTCTCGCAGCCCAGTTTGCGATCAAACAACATTTCCTCGAAACCGGACGGATCGGCCGATATGATGGTCACCAGGACATAGGGATCGCGGTTCACCACCTGCGGCAACAGCCTGGTATCCAGTTCGGTGCTGACGACGCGAATATGCCGTGCCGTCGCAGAATACCGGCCGGCCTGGTAGCCGAGTTCCAGGCGATGCAGTTCATCGCCCTTCGCCGCGAAGGCGGGTGTCGGAAAGCCATAATAAAAGCTGGACACGATGAGGCTGTCGCCCGACGCCTTCAGGCTGGCGGCCGCGGCCGGCGTCATCTCGATATCGAGCGAATAGTCGTAGTGCGTCGTGACGGCGACAGCCTTGTGCAGGCCGGGAATGCGGTCGCAGCCCCATACAAGCGGGACGATACACAGCAGACTCACAATGGACAGGCGCATACAATCTCCCCCGAAAATCGCGATTGCAGGCTAACACGCAATAAGGTCGCTATCAAATCCACGCAACCTGAGATACTTTAGGGGCCTCCCACATTGCGAAAGGGCACGTCCCATGTCCGTCCTGTTTCCCTGGCTCGATCCGGCGCTATGGCAGTCCCTGGCCGCGCCCAATCTCGTGCCGTCAAACCTCAGCCAGTCCATCCTGCCCGGCTGGTCGTTCCTTACCGTCAACGAGGGCAATTCGACGGCGCCCGATACCGAGCGCCGCATCGTGGCGCAGGACTCCTACGGCCGCCAGATCGGTCGCCTGATGGACGCCGTCGATGTGCTGGTGAAGGAGGCGGAAGCCCGCAATCCGGCCCTGAAGGACAACGAAAGCTTCAAGAAGCTGGAGACCTTGAAGACCCGGGTCGACGCCGCCAAGGCGGAAGCGCAGGACGCCCGGCGCGAACGCTTGGTCGCCGATCTGCTGGCCCTCAAACGGCATAGCAAGACCGAGTTCAATGATGTTATCTCGGCGGTAACGCCTTAAGCGGTTTTCGGCAGCCGATTGCGCAGGATCATGATCTCGTTCAGCGGCGCCGGGCGGCTGAAATAGAAGCCTTGCAGTTTGTCGCAGCCGGCCAGGCGCAGCAGGCGGGCATGGTCCTCGGTCTCGACACCTTCGGCCGTCACCTTGATCTGAAGTGCGGTGGCGATACTGACCGTCCCCGCCACCAGGGCGGCAGCCTGGGGATCGGTGTCGACCAGGCCGGCCAGGGACCGGTCGATCTTGATGGTGTCGAACTTGTAGCGGCGCAGATAGCCGATACTGGCGCAGCCCGTGCCGAAATCGTCTAGGGCGATCGACACGCCCAGGGCCTTCAGGGCCGAAATGGCGACAATGGCGCGTTCCGGATTTTCGATCAGATAGTTTTCGGTGACTTCGAGTTCCAGGCGCTCGGGCGGGAAGCCGGTTTCGCGCAGGACGGTCGCCACCTTGTGTTCGAATTCCGGGTCGCGGAACTGCACCGGCGAGATGTTGACGCTGAGACGTATATCCGGAATGTCCTGCAGGTCTTCACAGGCCTGGCGCAGGACGAACTGGCCGAGCGGGTGGATCAGGCCGCTGGTCTCGGCGATCGAGATAAAGCGGTCCGGACCGATCGAGCCTTCCGGCCGACGCGGCCAGCGCACCAGGGCCTCGACCCCGGTCAGGTCCTGGGTGCGAGCGTCGACGACCGGTTGATAGGCGACGGCGAATTCGTTGCGTTTGAGGCCTTCACGAATTCCGATTTCGAGCTCCTGCCGGCGGATACGCGCCGCCTCGATCTCGCCGTCATAATGGGTGATGCGCGCCTTGCCTGCCGTCTTGGACGTGTACATGGCCATGTCAGCGCGACGGAACAGCTCGTGGGCCGGGCAGGCCTTGATGTCGGCGCTGGCGATACCGATACTGGCGCCGATCTGGATGGTGCGTTCGCCGATGCGGATCGGCTTTTTCAGGAATTCGAGGGCGGCGCGGGCAAAGGTGCTGCCCAGTACGGCGGCATTGCTGCCCGAGGCCAGCATGGCGAACTCGTCACCGCCCATGCGGGCCAGGAAGCACCCTTCAGGCAGGACCGATTTGAGCGCCGCGGCGACGACCATGATCAGCTTGTCGCCGGTCGTATGGCCGTAGATGTCATTGACATCCTTGAAGCCGTCGAGATCGATGAAGACGACGGTCCGGTCCGTAGTTACGCCGGCCTTGCGGCTCTTCAGGCGTTCGAACAGGGCATGGCGATTGGGCAGGCCGCTGAGATTATCGGTCAGAGCAATGGTGCGTGCGTCTTTTTCGCTGTGACCGAGCTTGTGCAGGCTGTAGGCGCTGACGGCAATGAACATCAGGATCAGGCCGGCGACCAGCCAGGTGATCTGCTGGATCTTCGGCGCCGCCGCCTGGGCCGCCTCGGCACCGGGCAGACGCAGTTTCCAGGTCAGGTGGCCGACCACGACACCGTCGGCGCCGGACAGTTGCAGATAAGGATGGTTGGTATCACTGGTCGGGGCGAGGCGCAGGCCGTCGATGCGGAAGGTATGCGACAGGTCACCCAGCATGGCCGGCGTCAGGTGACGGGTCATCACCAGGTAACGCTTCATCGTCCCCTTGCCGGTAAGGGCATGCTCGGTGGGATGGATCATGCCGATGCCGATAATGGCGACACCGTAGGGCGTGGCGGTAAGGCCGGACACGGCTGTGCTGCCCGATGCCAGTTCCTGTGAATGGGCGCTGACCAAGGTTCGGAATTCGGTGCCGAAAATGGTCTGGTTGCCGCCGACATACGGTTTACCGCGGAAATAGCCCCACAGGATATTGCCGTTTTCATCGGTCAGGAAGGTGCCGTCATAGGGCTTGGCGTCGTCGGAGACGGCACCCCAGGTCGAATAGAGCCAGTTGGTGTCGACCACCGGCTTGTAAAGTTCGGCGACAGCATCGTCCCAGGCGGAATTGTCTTCCACCAGGGCGGTCATCTTGGTCAGGCTGGTCTGGATCGATGCCTCGGCCGCGTCATTGGCGCGCGCCGCATCCATGTCATTGGCCTTGGCGGCAATGGTGTCGAGCGACGAATACAGGAGCGCTATGATAGCGATAAGAGTGGCTATGCCGGCCACGGTCACCACCGCAAACAGGGTCCGCGCCTTGGGACTGATATTCCATCGCCAGTACTTGCGTATATTCACCGCCACTCACGAAGGCGGTTTCTCCGCCCTCGGCCCTGTTATGTCCCGGTACAATTTACCGGCTGAAAGACCATAACCATGGCAGACAATCATGAATTGTTGCTTACGGAGGGTCTGCAAAATAAACGCCTGAGATGTAAACGTCCTAATCCACCCAAAAGAAATGCCTCCCGGAGGACCGGGAGGCATTTGGAATGCAGTGACTGGCACAGCCTAGGCTTTAATAGGCTCGCCTTCGGGGGCGCCGCGGTGCAGACGGTCCGGCAGGGCCTGGCCTTCGGGTACGAAGTCCATGGCCACCGAATTCATGCAGTAGCGCAGGCCGGTCGGGCGCGGGCCATCCTCAAAGACGTGGCCGAGGTGGGCGTCACAGCGGCCGCAGCGGATCTCGGTGCGGACCATGCCGTGCGAGACATCGCGGATATTGCGGATATGGTCGGGATCGATACCCTTGTAGAAGCTGGGCCAGCCCGAGCCGGAATGGAACTTGGCGTGGCTGTCGAACAGGGGCAGGTCGCAGAGATTGCAGACATAGGTGCCCTCTTCTTCATATTCGTCGAACTTGCCGCAGAACGGCGCTTCGGTGCCGTGATTGAGCAGGATACGGCGCGCTTCGGGATCGAGACGCGAAGCCAGTTCGGCCAGTTGTTCGGAGGTCGGCGGGGTCAGGTCGAAGCCCAGGGCGGACTTTTTACCCGAAGGGGTGGAGTCGGTCATGACGGTGTCTCCTTTTCTGTCCCGTATATACGGTACGGAGAGGCCTTTCGTTACCCGTCACACAGATTTTATTGCCGCCCAAGCGTCATCGCGCCAACATCATCGCCAAGATCGCATTGCCTCGACGATGCGCTCGGCGCCACGGCCGTCGACCATGCGGTGCGCCGCAGCGGCAACCGCATTACGGCCATGCCGGTCGCTCGCCAGGGCGGCGGCCCTGGGCGCGAAGTCGTCAGGCAGTCCTTCGCGCGCATCCACTACCGGAAACGGGCAGGCTTCGAGCCATATGGCCTGGTTGTCGGCGACGACGATGGCCATGGCCGCCAGCCCCAGGGCGGCAATCTCGTTGACGCTGCCGCCGGCGGCAGTGACCACCAGGTCGCTGCCCGCCAGGACATCGGCCAGAACCGGCGGATCGACAAAGACCTTTACGCCTTCCAGGGTGCGCTCCAGCCCCTGCAGTTCCCGGCGACGCGTATTGGCCGGGCCGACAATGACCCGAATTTCGGCGATCGGCAGGGCGGCGCGCAGGGCGGCAACGGTGCGCCCGGTCATGTCGAAGGGATCGCTGCCGCCGAACATGACACTGAGCGTGGTCCAGCCGGTGTTGGAATGGGGACGCGCGCGGAACTCGCGGCGGATCGGCGCATAGACCGGCCCCAACAGCTTCACTGCCTGTGGCGCAATGGCTCCGTAAGGCAACCCGGCCGCCGACAGGGCGGCATTGACCACGATCCGGCACGACAGGGGCTCGACCTCGGCCATGTCGTCCATCACCAGCAGGCGGGTATGGGCGTGCAAGCCGGCAAGGTAATCGGCGGTGGCGTGATAGGAATCGACGATCAGCCAGTCGCTGCCGCCGACCATGGCCGCCACGGCCTCGCCGTCGGCTGCCGATCCCAAGGCATGGCGCATCGGCAGGAGGGGAACGCCGATGGCGTGCAGGCGGTCGCGGAGCGGCGTTGCCAACTGCTCCATCAGGAAGGTGACGTCCATGCCTTGTGCCTGCGCCTCTTCGGCGATGGCAAAGCAGCGCATGAAGTGACCGACGCCGATGGCCGGCGAGGCCTTGGTACGGACAAACAAGTTCATGGAGGTCAAGCTAACATCCCGAGTTTAAGGGAATATAGACGGAAATGCAGTTTCCTGAACGGCATGAAAAAACTCTGTGTCATCCCGGCGCGTGGCGGTTCCAAACGCATTCCGCGCAAGAACGTCAAGCCGTTCCTCGGCCGGCCGATGCTGAGCTATTCGATCGCGGCTGCGCGCGACAGCGGCCTGTTCGACACCATTGTCGTGTCGACCGACGACGACGAGATAGCCGCCGTGGCCCGCGACCACGGCGCCGAAACGCCGTTTGTCCGTCCGGACGAACTGGCCAACGACCATCAGGGCACCGATGCCGTCATTCGCCACGCCATCGCCTGGTTTGCCGATCGGGGCACGGATTTCGACGCCACCTGCTGCATCTACGCGACCGCGCCCCTGCTCGATCCGCGGCGCCTGCGCGACGGCTGGGACAAGCTGCAGCAACCCGGCAAGCGTTTTGCCTTTTCGGTCACCTCGTACGCCTTTGCCATTCAGCGTGCGCTCCGCCGCACCGATGGCGACGGCGTCGCCATGTTCTGGCCGGAGAACCGCATGGTCCGCTCCCAGGACCTGGAGCCGGCCTATCACGACGCGGCGCAGTTCTATTGGGGCTGGTCGGACGCCTTCTTAAACGGCGAACAGCTGTTCTCGGCCGTCGCCGCCCCGGTCGTGCTGCCGCGCGCCCATGTCGTCGACATCGACACGCCCGAGGACTGGGAAATGGCCGAGCTGACCTATAGGATTTTAAAAACAAAATAGCCCCGGTTTCCCAGGGCTATTCTTTTCGTTTTGATCACCAGCGGTGGCCGTAGCCGTAGTGGGCATAGCCGCCGTAATAGCGGTGATAGACCGGGCCGGGATAATAGTCGCGGTAGGTGTAGACGCGTTCATAATATTCCACCGGCGGGCGCTGCTCGTAATAGACGACCGTATAGCCTTCAGGGGGCGGCGGCGGGGCGTAATAGCCTTCGTCATAGGCGTAGTACCGACCGCCTTCGCAGGTGACGCTGGACCGGCCGGCACTGTTGCCGATGGCCGCACCGACGGCGGCGCCGGCGATGGTGTTCCCGCCGCGGTCGTAATAACGCGATACCGAATTGCCGATCAGGCCGCCGGCAATGGCGCCCAGAATGGTGCCTGTCGTCGTTGCCTGGTTCCTGCGTTCATAGCAATAACCGTCATAGCGGCGGTCGTTCGGATTGGGTGGCGGGGCGCCCCGATTGTCGGCGTAACGATTGTCGGCATAGCGGCCATCGTTGCGGTTATCGTCGCGATACTGGTTACCGTCACGGTCCTGATAGGTCGGCGACAAGGGCGGTGGTGGAGGCGCATCGCGATCCGAGGCATACCGGTCGTTATTATCGTCGCGCGCCGGATCATACGGGTGCGAGCTATAGCGGGAATCGTCTTGCGAGGTGCTTTGATAAGTATCCTGCGCATAGTTTTGCGGGGCGCTTTGCACATAGTTTTGCGCCTGGGCGGCCAGCGGCTGTGCGGCCGTCACAATGACTGCCAGGGCGATGGCGGTCTTGCTCAGAGTTGTCATGGTACGCGTTCCAACAGACCCTCGCAAACCGAGGGATTGATGTCGCGATATAATAATCTTGCGGCTGAATGAAGGCTGAACGAATTGTGGCGAAACGGCGGTAACGGAAGGGGCCACAGATTCACTTGTGCCTGCGGCGGCGACGTGTACGGAAATTCATCTGCGAAATCGGCGTAATCTGCGGTTCGCCTTACTCAATCATCCGCATCCACTGCCGACCCCGGAAAACCCGGAAGCGCCAGATTGTAACGGATGGCCGCTGCGCGCAGGATAAAGGCTGCAGCAAATCCGCCGAGCGCCGCCGGCCAGAAATCGAGCGACAGGTATTTCAGGACGACAAAGGTGGTGGCGCCCAGCAGGGCCGCGGTGATGTAGATTTCCCGCCGGACCAGCAGGTTGGGCTCGCCGGCCAGCACGTCGCGAATGATGCCGCCGAAAGCCGTGGTCAACACGCCCATGATGACGGCGGAAATCGCCGGCACGCCGAGGTTCAGCGCCTTGGCCGTCCCCACCACCGCATAGGCGGCGAGACCGACGGCATCGAGCCACAACAAGGCGCGGAAACGCCAGCCGCGCCGGCCCAACGACCAGACGATCACGGCCGCTATCCCTGAAACGACGATATAGCCCGGACGCTGCACCCAAAAAACTGGCGCCCCGATCAGCAGGTCGCGCAGGGTGCCGCCGCCGACGCCGGTGATGGCGGCAAAGAAGGCGAAGGTGATGATGTCCTGTTTGCGCCGCGCAGCCGCCAGCGCGCCGGTGGCGGCAAATACGGCCACGGCGGCATAGTCGAGATAATAGAAGGCGGTCGACAGGGCATCCATGGCCGCCCTCTAGCACGGCCCTTTCCCCGGGCAAAGTGTGCTTAAGACTATTGCATTTTTGCAGGGGCTCTTCGCATATGCGGCCGATCAGAGGATGCCATAATGACCGTAGAGCCGACCAAACCCGTCCTGAACCTGCATGAGGCCTATCGCGACGATATCGCCGACCTGGTGACGCGCCGCCCCGTACCGTCGCGGGCGCTCAACAATATCGGCGCCTTCCTTTTTCTCAACCACCACGGCCCGCAAATCTATCCGCCGCACAATCGCGGCCTGCCCTTCGGCCCGCATCCGCATCGCGGCTTCGAGACCGTGACCTTCATGCTGGACGGGCCGCTGGCGCACCAGGATTCCGCCGGTCACGAGAGCATCATCACCGCCGGCGGCGTGCAATGGATGACGGCCGGCAGCGGCCTGGTCCATGCCGAGATTTCACCAGACGCCTTCAAGACCAGCGGCGGTCCGCTGGAAATCCTGCAGCTATGGGTCAACCTGCCGGCGCGACTGAAGATGACACCGCCGGGTTATACCGGCGTGCAGAAGGACGCTATTCCAGCCATCGTCTCCGATGACGGCAAGGTGACGCTGAACCTGATTTCCGGTGAATGGAAGGGACAGACGGGACCGATCGAGTCGCTGACCGGCATCTTCATGACGACGCTGGACATCAAACCCGAGGGCCGGATCAGCTTCGCCAACCTACAGGGCCGCGACGTCTTCTGCTATGTCGTGCGCGGCGAAGTAGCGGTCAATGGTACCGATGTGCGCAAATGGAACCTGGTCGAATTCGGCGAAGGCGACCTGATCGATATCGAAGCCATCACTGACGCCGTGCTTTTGTTCGGGCATGCCGAGCCGATCAACGAGCCGATCGTGGCACACGGCCCGTTCGTCATGAACACGGTCGAGGAAATCCACACCGCCTATTCCGACTATCAGGCCGGTAAGTTCGGTTGATTAATTCTCGTCTGCCCAGGCAACCGGCGCCCAGGGCTGTTGAGCTGCCCAGGCTTTTAATTCCCGCAAGCTCCTAAAAGCACCTCCCGCCGAGGATGGCCCGGACGGAAAGTGCAGGAAGTACAGCACCCCCTCCGCGCCCAATAGGGTCGGACGCCAGTCGGGATAATCTTCGTCATCGGGATCGTATGAGGAATCGAAATTTCGCGCGATGACTTCAATTGGGGCCGGAAGCGTGCCGTCATAAAGCCAGATTCCCCTGAGGACAACTGCCTCTACCCTGTGATTGTCAGGCATTCAGCCCTACCCGACCATATCGTCGCTAAGCGGCTCGCCACGGCTCAGGTCGCGGCTGGCGGGCTTGCCAAGAACGTCCCACAAACGCACCGGCGGCAGGCCCAGGCCCGGGCGGATCGAGCGGATATTGTCCTTGGTCAGACGCTCGCCGGCCTTCACATCCTTGACGACATAGAGCGAGCGGCGGAAGGTCTTGGAGGTGCGCTCCGACCCGAGAGTATCGTAATGCACGCGGCCCAACGCCTTCCAGGCATCCTTGCAATCGCGCACCAGGGCAGCGAACTCGGCGGGTTCGAGCGAGAAGCCGGAATCCGGGCCGCCATCGGCGCGCGCCAAAGTGAAATGCTTTTCGATAACGCAGCCACCCAGGGCAATCGACGCCACGCTGGCGGCCGAGCCGAAGGTATGGTCCGACAGGCCGGACGGGCAGCCGAACTGCACACCCAGGTCAGGCACCGTACGGACATTGGCGTCGGCGATATCGGCCGGATACTGGCTGACGCAATGCAGCAGCAGGAATTCACCGGTGCCGTACTGGCGCGCAGTGCGCACCGCCGCAGCGATCTCTTCGTGGTTGGCCATGCCGGTCGACATGATCAATGGCTTGCCCTTCGAGGCGGCATAGGCGACCAGCGGCAGGTCTATCAGTTCGAACGAGGCGATCTTGAACGCGGGCGAACCCAGCCCATCGAGCAGGTCGACCGCCGTATCGTCGAACGGTGACGAGAACATCGTCACGCCGCGCTCTTTTGCACGTTCGAACAGAGGCCCATGCCAGTCCCACGGCGTGTGCGCTTCGTTGTACAAATCATAGAGCGAATAGCCGTCCCACAGGCCGCCATGGAGCTGGAACTCCGGGCGGTCGGACTGCATGGTGATGGTGTCGGCCGTATAGGTCTGCAGCTTGATGGCGTCACAGCCGGTATCGGCGGCGGCATCGACCAGGGCAAGCGCCCGATCGAGGCTGCCATTGTGATTGCCCGACAGTTCGCAGATGACATAGGGCGAATGGTCAGCGCCGATCTTGCGGCCGGCAATCGTGATTTCGGGATTAGCCACGCAGCACCTCACGCAGGGCATCGACAACACGCTGCGGGTCGCCATCGGCCATGTCGGCAAACAATGGCAGGGACAGGGTGTTACGGTAATAGTGGTCGGCCTGAGGCAGGTCGCGGCGGCCAAGCGCATGCGTCTGCCACCAGGGCTGGCGATGCACGGGGATATAATGGACCTGAGTGCCGATGCCACGTTCGCGCAAGCCCTGCATGACGGCGGTGCGTGTCGTGCCAAGCGCGGCAAAGTCGATGGACACGGCAAACAGATGATAGGTCGGGACATCGCCGGCGGCGGGCGCCGGCCACGTTACCGGGATATTGGCGGCGGAAAGCGCCTGGACGTAGTTTTCGACCAGGGTTGCCCGGCGCGCCATGAAGTCCGGCAGCCGCTTCAATTGTGCCGAGCCAAGGGCGCAGTTCAGGTCGGGCAGACGGTAATTGTAGCCCAGGGCCTGCATCTCATAGACCCACGAGCCGGCATTGTCGTCGCCTTCATAGCCGAGACCGGAAAAGTGCGCCGGGTCGCGTTCGATACCGTGGCTGCGCAAGGCCCGCAGGCGCCGCGCCAGTCCAGGATCGTTAAGCGTCACCGCCCCGCCCTCGCCCGTCGTCAGGGTCTTGACCGGATGAAAGGAGAAGATCGCCATATCCGAAGCGGCGCACGAACCCGCCTGGCCCTGCGGCCCGACGGTGCCGATGGCATGACAGGCATCCTCGATCAGGAAAGCGGCTTCGGCCCGGCACACGGCCGATATATGGCTGAGATCGACCGGACGGCCGGCATAGTGGACCGGGATGACGCCGGCAAAACGATAGTCGGGGTAGTCGCGACGGATAAGCTCACGCGCCGCTTCGAAGGTGTCGTCGGTAATCAGGCCGGTCAGGGGATCGACATCGGCAAAGACCACCTGGGCGCCGCAATAGGCGATGCAGTTGGCCGAGGCGGCAAAGGTGATCGACGGGACGACGACGACATCCTGAGGCGACAGGTTCTGCGTCAGGGCAGCGATATGCAGGGCGGCGGTGCCATTGGCGACGACGACTGCTTCCTTCGCTCCGACAGTCGCAGCCAACTCAGACTCGAAGCGATCGACTGCCGGCCCCGTCGTCAGATAGTCCGAGCGCAGGGTTGCGACCACCGCCGCAATGTCGGCGTCGTCGATCGACTGGCGGCCATAGGGCAGGAAGTCAGTCAAAATAGGCCTTCATCATGCCAAGGATGCCGTCGGCGTCGAGCTGTTCGGGATTGTTGTCGCTGGCGTAGGAGAAGCCCTCGGCCACCTTCTTCGAACCGCGGACCTTGGCGAACGACTTGCGGGTATATTCGACGAATTCCGGTTCGATGACATAGCGGTCGTCGAGTTCGTAGGTCGAGCGCGAGTCGTCGGCCGAGATCATCATTTCGTGCAGCTTTTCGCCGGGGCGGATGCCAACAATGCTCTGGGTGGCCGACGGCGCCATGGCGGTAGCCAGGTCGGTGACCAGGGTGGCGGGGATCTTGGGTACGAAGATTTCACCGCCCTGGGTCAGTTCCATGCAAGACAGGACAAAGGCGACACCCTGGTCGAGCGAGATCCAGAAGCGCGTCATGCGCGCGTCGGTGATCGGCAGTTCCTTGGCGCCCTGGGCCAGCAACCGCTTGAAGAAGGGCACGACCGAACCGCGCGAACCGACGACATTGCCGTAACGCACGACGCAGAAGCGCGTGCCGATATCGCCGGCCATGTTGTTGGCGGCGACGAAGATCTTGTCCGAGGCCAGCTTGGTGGCGCCATAGAGGTTAATGGGCGAGCAGGCCTTGTCGGTCGACAGGGCGACGACACGCTGGACACGGTTGGCCAGGCAGGCAGCCACGACGTTTTCGGCGCCGCTGATATTGGTGGCGATACATTCCGACGGGTTATATTCTGCCGCCGGCACCTGCTTCAGGGCCGCCGCATGGATGACGATATCGACGCCGCGGAAGGCCAGCAGCAGGCGGTTGCGGTCGCGGACGTCGCCCAGGAAGAAGCGCATCTTCGCCATCTTGTCGGCGGGAAACAGTTCTTCCAGTTCCAGGCGCATCTCGTATTGCTTGAGCTCGTCGCGCGACAGGATGATGACCTTCTTCGGGTCGAAGTCGCGCAGCAGGGTCTGGACCATCTTGCGGCCGAAGCTGCCGGTGCCCCCGGTGATCAGCACGGTCTTGTTCTTCACCGGGTCGATCTGCGGCGCGAAATCACGATAAAGCGACGTATCCATGGGGACCTGAAACATAGAACTCCGGGCGCAGTCCGCCCGTCAGCGGGCAGTGTGCACAGGCGCGGCTAAAATGACGTTAACGATATGACTCGCGTCAAAGACGTTTTGCCAAACAAAAAGGCGACCCGTATCAGGCCGCCTTTTCCGTATGTGTCACTGCTTTTTCCGCTTCGGCGTCGGCATAGGCCGCGGTCTCAAGAGAGGCTCTGGCCGGATCGCGCCGCAGGAAGTCCTGGGCGAACAGGGGCAGAAGGCTCCACGGTTCGATGAAGTAGCGACCGAACAGGCGCGCCGGGTCATGGATAAAGCGCACCAGCCATTCCAGGCCGGCACGGCCGGTCCAGCGCGGCGGGGTATAGGTGACCCCGGCCTCGTAGTCGAAGGCGCCGCCGACCGGCAGGATGACGGCATGGGGCAGGCGGTCATAATTGCGTTCGACCCAGACCTCCTGGCGCGGCATGCCCATGCCGATCAGCATGATGTGCGGCGCCTTGGCAGCCAGGTCGGCCAGCAGGGCATCGTTTTCCGGGCCGTTGACATTGAAATAACCACTGTGCGTGTAGAGTTGCACACCGGGATAACGGGCCAGGATAGCGTCGCGCGACAGGTCGACATGTTCCGGCTCGCCACCGATATGGTAGACGCGCCAGTTGTTCTTTTGCACGAGTTCCCAGAAGGTTTCGCGGAAGTCGAGATAGGTGCAGCGATGCGCTGCCGAGACATTGAAGCCCAGCATCCGCCCCCAGGCGATCAGCGGCATGGAGTCGATCTCGATCAGGTCGGCGCGGCGATAGAAGGCGCGCATCTCCGGATACTTCTGATAGAGATAGAGGCTGTGGAGATTGTGATTGGCGACGACCGCCCGCCCACCTGATGCGACCCGTTCTGCAACGAAGTCCATCACGCAGTCGGGGGTGACGACGTCAACATCAGCTCCGAGAAGGTGCAGGCGATACGGTATTTCCATATCGCCGAGGGTACGGAAATATCTTTGATATTCTCTGAAAAGATTAGGTTAAACAGCCGTTTACCGTAATTTACCTGCCTGGTGGCGCATTTATTTTCGCACGTATGGTTAAATTATGCCCATGGCGGGAAATACTGAAACGCCCTGGCCTTGCGGAGTTGCAGGACCAGGGCGTCAGGCTCGAAATTAACCTTTAAGGACTCTTTTTCAGCTCAAACGCCGCATGGCTCGCCGCATAAGCGGCGGCGTGCAGTCGCAAGCTGCCGACGACCGGCGCTTCGCGCACAAGTGGCCGTCGGTATTAGTTGACCATCGGACGCAGGGTGATTTCGACCCGGCGGTTCTTGGCGCGGCCCTCGGCCGTATCGTTGGTGGCGATCGGCTGATGCTCGCCCATGCCGGCGATGTAGATGCGCTCGGCCTTGACCTTGTGATTGGCCAGGTAGCCGGCCGTCGAGTTGGCGCGGCGTTCCGACAGGTCGAGATTGTAGGCGTCGCTGCCCTGGCTGTCGGCATGACCGACGACGTCGATAAAGGTCGACGGATACTGGTTGAGGACGGCCGCGACCTGGTCGAGCACCGGGAAGAACTTCGAGTCGATATCGGCCGAGGCCGTGGCGAAGGTCACGTCGCTGGGCATGTTGAGGACGATGGTGTCACCGGCGCGCGTCACCGAGACACCGCTGCCGGCCAGTTGGCGGCGCAGGTCCTGCTGCTGTTCGTCCATGTAGTGGCCTACGGCGGCACCGGCCAAAGCGCCGATACCGGCGCCCAGCATGGCGTTCTTGCGGGCCTGGTCGCCCTTGTGGTTCGACAGGGCGCCGGCGGCAGCCCCGGCAGCGGCGCCGATCAGGGCGCCAGTCTTGGTATTGGAATGCACCTTCAGGCCGGTATCGCTGTCGATCGACGAACAGCCGGCCAGAACAAAGGCCGAGCCTGCCAGGGTCAGAATGAGTTTACGCATCAAATTTATCCCTCTCACACTATAGGTCACTATAGAGCCGCCGCTTTTGCGGTCCCCAGCCCAATAAAAAAAGATGAACACAAAGCCGTTGTAAAAAATCAGTGCGTTTCAGCTCTGGACGGACACGGCTTTGCCGAACCAGACCCGTTCTACAGATGTGTACATGAACACAAAATGAGCGGCTCAGCTATCGAGCGGATGGCAGCGCCATACCGTCTGGCTTTCCGGCGCCACGGTCAGGTAGGTCTGCGACAGCTGGCGAACCTTGGCCAGGTTTTCGTTCAGCGCCGCCGAGGTGCTGGTGCCGTCATGTGAAGAACAGCGCAAGGACCCCAGGGCATCGCGTTGCGCGACATATTCCCGGTGATGATCGGCATCGAGGCGGTAGTCGTTGCGGCGGAAGGTCAGGCCGTCGGCCGACAGTTCCAGACGGGCCGCCACCGGGGCCTGTTCATCGACGGTGAAGCGCAGCAGGGTGCCGTTCGCCTGGCGCTCATAGGCGGTATGGTCGTTGACGCAGGCGTGGCGGGCATCGAAGTCGAAGGCGATCGCGCCGGCGGCCTTCAGGGCATTGGGCGAGGCGGCAGCGTCGACCGTGCAGGCCATATGGACCTTGGCCATCGAGGCCACCGGCGCCGGCGTCTTCGGCGCGGTCAGGCGGGTATAGATGTCGTGGTCCTTGATCAGGAAGGCGGCGACCGCGGCAACGATGACCAGGCCGAGCAGGATCCAGCCCCAGGGGATGGGATGCTTCGGGCCCGGACGCGCCGTTTTGGCGACCGCGGCCTTTTCGGCCTTGACCTTGGGCGCCTTGACCGGCTTGACCTTTTCCGGTTCGGAGAAGGCGGTCGGCGCGCGCTCTTCCTTTTCGTGGATCTCGTGGCGGTGACGGATTTCGCGACGGATGATCAGGCCGATCAGGATGAGAACCAGAGCCGACAGCAGGACCATAGCGGCCAGTTGCCAGCGCTCCAGCGTGGCGCGGTCAGCCTCGGCCTTCTTCTGCTCGTCTAGGCGCGCCGCCTGGGCCTGGGCGGCGGCATTGAGCGCCTTGGTCAGGGCGTCGTCCTTGCTGATCTCGTCTTCGGTCTTGGCATAGCACGGCGTGGACACCACCTGCGGGGCGACGCCGGCGGAGGCCAGGAAGGTGTTGAGCGCCGAGACGTGGGTGGCGACGAACTGGCCGGCCGAGACATCAACATCGCCGCCGGCGGATACGGTCGACGGCGCCGTCCAGGTATTGATACCGACGACCTGGCCGCACTCGTTGAGCAACGGGCCACCGGAATTGCCGTGGTTGATCGGCGCCGTGTGGAAGATGGTGTCGACCTTGGAATGGTCGGGATTGCTGTCGGCAAACAGGGCGATCGAGCCTTGCGTCACGTAGGCGTCGGTCGGCTCCAGCAGTTCGGTGCCCGAACGGTTGAGCAGATGGTCGGTGACGTCGGGATAGCCCATCGAGACGACGCGCTCGTTCTTGTACGGGCTGAGGTACAGTTTGAGCGGCGGGATCTTGAGATTGTCGGCATGCAGCAGCGCCATGTCGCCTTCGGTCCAGGTCTTGATGGTCTGGACGTGCTGGTAGGTGGCGCCGCTGTCCTTGTGCGGGACGATATAGACATCGGCCGACGACGCTTCGGGCGGGACCTCGACGACGTGGTAGTTGGTGACGATATAGCCGGGGGCAACGACGAAGCCCGAGCCCATGCCGACCGTGTCGAGCGGTACGCCGCCGAAACCGCGATAGACCACCAGGACGCGGACCACCGACTGCTCGGTCGTTTTCAGGGCCTTGGTCGAGTTGACCGGCTGCAGATCCGGGTCGACAATGTCGCTGATCGACTGATTCGCATCGCCGGCATCGGCCGAAGCATGATGCGGCAGGCCGATGGCCATGGCCATAAGCAGGCACAGTAACGCTGCGCCGGCTAAAAACCGTGCGCGAACAAGGATTTGCAGACCTCCGCCCGCCTTTGACGCCACTGTGGAGAAATCCTGTACCTGAAGCCCCGGCCCCATCGCCCGACCGTCACACCTCACGGAGGCGTGTTCGGCGTGGTTAATAGCCGAGTTTCGCTGGAAAATCATCCCCTCCATTACGCTTTAAGGGCGGTGTGTGGTTTTGGTTGCGACGACAATACCAACGGCCTGCGCTTTTGCGCACCGCCGTTGGGAGCGTGCGACTGCACGCCGCCACTAATGTGGCGAGCCATGCGGCGATTGAGCGGAAAAAAAGACTGCCGACAGGTTGGTCTTGCCTGAAACGATACGCGGCGCTAAGCCAGGGCCCTCCCCTCTTTTGTGTACAGAGCCCCCATGTCCGTATCCGCCATTCCGCCCGTCCCGCTGAGCCTCTATGACGAGGATTTCCAGGCCTTTTCCGACGCGCTGGGCGCGGCTTTCGAGCGGTATGGTTTCGCGGTCCTGGGCGGGCACGGTCTCGACCCCGCCCAGCTCGACCGGGCCTTGGCGGCGACCAAGGCGTTTTTCGCCCTGCCTGAGGATGTCAAGCGTCACTACCACATGACCGGCAAGGGCGGCGCGCGCGGCTATACGCCGTTCGGCATCGAGACGGCCAAGGGCGCGACCCATCACGATTTGAAAGAATTCTGGCATACGGGGCGCGAACTGCCGGAGGGTCATCCGTACCGCCAGTATATGCCGGACAATGTCTGGCCGGCCGACGTGGTCGATTTCCACGACAGCGTGCTGGGCCTGTATAACGGCCTCGATGCCCTGGGCAAGAAGGTGCTGCGCGCCATCGCCCTGTACCTGAAGCTCGATGCCGATTTCTTTGGCGACAAGGTCGATCTGGGCAATTCGGTGCTGCGGTTGCTGCACTATCCGCCGGTGACGACGCCAGGGGAATCGGTGCGGGCCGGCGCCCATGGCGATATCAATGTGATTACGTTGTTGCTGGGCGCTGAGGAGCCGGGATTGCAGTTGCTCGATCGCGACGGCAAGTGGCTGCCGATCACGCCGCCGGAAAACTGCATCGTGTGCAATATCGGCGACATGCTGTCGCGTCTGACCAATGGGGTGCTGCCGTCGACCCAGCACCGGGTGGTCAATCCGGCCGAGGGGCGCAAGGACATTCCGCGCTATTCGACGCCGTTCTTCCTGCATTTCAATCCGCCGTATGAGATTACGACGCTGGAGAATTGTGTGTCGGAGGCGCGTCCGAACCAGTTTCCGGAGCCGATCACGGCGGAGGAATTCCTGCAGCAGAGGTTGCGGGAGATAAAGCTCGCTTAACGGATGGGGTTTGGGGCCCGCGGCCCCAAGCCTTTTCCTTTCTTGTCTTCCATTGCCCCTTCGGGGCGATGGAAGACAAGAATAGAAGATGTGGGGTCTATGACCCCACACCCCGGACGTTACAGGGCTAAGCCTGCCACCCACACGTCTGCCCCTGGTTCTCCTCTTCAAGCCACGCATTCAGCGGCGCGAAGTAATCCAGGATCGCCGTCGCATCCATGTCGCGCTGGCCGGTAAAGCTCTCCAGCGCATCCGGCCACGGCTGCGACTGCCCCATGGCCAGCATTTTGTTCAGCTTCTCGCCCACCGCACGCTCGCCATACAGCGAACAGCGATGCAGAGGCCCTGTCCATCCCGCCTGCTGGCACGCCGCCCGCTGGAACTGGAACTGCAGGATCTCCGCCAGGAAATAGCGCGTATACGGCACCGACGCCGCCACATGGTACTTGGCGCCCGGATCGAAGGCCGACATCGGACGTGCCCCCGGCGCCGCCAGGCCCTGATACTGGTTCACCAGCTGCCACCAGCGCGCATTGTATTCCTGCTCGGTGATCTTGCCCGCGAACACTTCCCAGCGCCAGCGATCGACTTCGACGCCAAACGGCAGGAAGGCGATCTTCTGCAGCGCCATCTTCAACAGGTACGGAATATCCTCCTGCTCGCTCGGCACCTTGTCCAGCAAACCGATCTGATGCAGATAAGTCGGCGTCACCGAGCTCAGGCCGACAAAGTCGCCGATCGCCTCGTGGAAACCATCATTGGCGCCGTTCTTGAACAGATACGGCTGGTCCTGATAGGCACGCTGGTAGAAGTTGTGACCCAGCTCGTGGTGGATCGTATAGAAGTCCTCGCCATTGACCTGCAGGCAGGTCTTGATCCGAATGTCGGACAGGTTGTCGACATCCCACGCCGAGGCATGGCAGACGACCTCGCGGTCGCGTGGCCGCGTGATCTGCGAACGCTCCCAGAAGGTCGCCGGCAAAGACTGGAAGCCCAGCGACGTATAGAAGTTCTCGCCGGTGTGGACCATCTTCGTGGCGTCGTACTTCTTGGCAACCAGCAGCTTGTCGAGGCTGTAGGACGACTTCACACCCTTCGGTGCTACCACGTCATAGATGTTCGACCAGTCCTGCGCCCACATATTGCCCAGCAGGTCGGCGCGGATCGGCCCGAACTTCGGCTGGATGGCATCGCCGTACTTCTCATTGAGCTTGCGCCGCACATAACAATGCAGGTTCTTGTAGAAGGGCGCCACCTGGCCCCACAGCTTGTCGGTCTCGGCCGAAAAGGCATCGGCATCCATATCGTAACCCGACCGCCACAGGGCGCCCGTATCCTTGTAGCCCAGCCCCTGCGCCCCGGCGTTCGACAGGGTGGCCAGCTTGGCATAGTCATCCTTCATCGGCGCAGCAATGCTCATCCAGCCTTCCCAGATGGCGCGCGTCGTCATCGGATCGCGGCTGGTGGCCAGGACGTTGGAGGCGGAATCGAGATTGTAGGTCTTGCCATTGTACAGGAACTTGCCCGTCGCATAAGCCGAATCGAGCCGCGTCGACACCGCCGCCAGGGCCTCGGCCGCCCCGGGCTGGTCAGCCGCCGGCAGGGTCTGCGACAGGCGCAGCAGGTTGAGCTTGCGCCGCGTCGCAGGATCGACATCGACGGAATTGAACTTGGCCGCGCCCATGGCCAGCTTGACAGTGGCCTCGTTCAGCGCGGCATCGGCCTTGGTCTGCAGCCATTCGGTGTCGAAGGTGATAAAGGTCGAGCGCACCCACTGCATGCGGTTGTCGTATTCCGACAGGGCCGCCAGCTGCTTCTCGGCATCGGCGGCATAGGCCTTTGCCTCCTCCGGCGTCGGTCCATTCGTCGCGGGCGGTGCCGGCTGGACGGGTGGCGGCGCCGGCGTATTATCGGCAACCGGTGACGGCGCCTGACTCGAGGTGGTCGCACACCCCGACAACAAGGCAATACACGCAGCCGACAGCAACAGACGCTTCATGACCAACCCTCTCCCGCAATGGTTAATGGCGAGAGGGAATGGTATTTCACGGGTAGCGTCAAGGGACTTATATCAGCTCAATCGCCGCATGGCTCTTCGTACCTGCTCGGGCGTGCAGTCGCACGCGCCAACGACCACAAGGGCCGTTGGAATTAGCTAGCGTCACCCACAAGGGTGCTCAGGCCCAGTATCTCAGGCTCCGCCGCCAGGATCCTGTAGACGGGAATGTCGCGAACGAAGCTCGAGACGCGGCCCTTGTCGTAGAAGCGAGCAGCGAAGACCTTGTGGTCGAACAGACGCCCAAGGGTCTCAAGATGACTGCCGCCGAGATAAACGCCGCCCTTGGCGCCCATGGTCAGGGCAAAGTCCGCGGCAAAACTGGCCAGCAGTTCGGTCTGCACCTTGACGGCGCGGGCCGCCCGGTCCTGGCCGGCTGTGGCCATCGAGATTATCTTTTCGACGCTCGGCTCCGTGGGCGCCTCACCGTCGATTATGCTCAGGCAACGCCATAGCTCCACCAGGCCCGGCGCCGATACGCCACGTTCGCACGAGACATGGCCGTAACGCGCCATCATCAGGCGCAGGATATCGATTTCCAGCTCAGTGCGCGGGGCAAAATCGGAGTGGCCGCCTTCGCAGTGACTGGCGGTCCAGCCGCCCTGTCCGTCCGGCGCCAGAAATGCGCCGCCCAGACCTGTCGTCGGCCCGATGACGGCCGCGATCTGGTCCGCCACGACCTCGCCACCGCAGACCTTGACCCGCTCGTCCCAGTCCAGGACCGGAATGGCCATGGCCGTGGCGACGAAATCGTTGACCATGACGATGCGCTGCACACCCAGCAGGTTGCGCAGGAAGTTGCGATTCAAGGTGAAACCGTAGTGGACCAGGTCGATCTGGCCGTCGACCTCCCATCCGGAGGTCGAAAAGCCGGCGGCAACCAGGGAGGGCTGGTCGTTGTCGGCAAGAAAATCGGCAATGGCGTTTTCGAGATCGTCGAGACTGGTGCAGGCAAAGCGCGCCGGTGCCTGCGGCCGCCCGCCGGGATCGCCTAGGGCCAGCTTGAGATAGGCCCCACCGCTCAGATCTCCGAACAGCACCTTGGTCGACATGTCATGCTCCGTTACGCGCAACGTATGGGTGTCAATAAACAACCTTAACAGTTAATATTTTATAGCAACTGATAACCATGCCAACGTGTTCGCCCCCGCCTTCAATCAATCGAACAAGGTACTCAGGCCGAGAATTTCCGGCTCTGCGGCGGTGATGCGATAGACGGGGATATTGTGGACATAGCTGGACACACGCCCCTTGTCGTAGAAACGTTTGGCGAAAATCTCATAATCAAAGAGACCGCCCAGCATTTCGAGGTGGCTGCCGCTGAGATAGACGCCCCCCTTGGCTCCCATGGTCAAGGCGAAGTCCGACGCCACGCTGGCGAACAGTTCTGTCTGGACGGTGACCGCTCGCCGCGCCCGCGGATCGCCAATATGCGCCAGGGCCAGGATTTCCTCCAATCCGGGGGCGCTAACATCTCCGGTATCTCCCTCGATGATCGCCAGGCACCGCCACAGCTCTATCAGTCCGGGCGCCGACACCCCCCTTTCCCACGAGACGTGGCCGTACCGTTCCATCAACAGCCGGAGAATATCCATTTCGAGCGGGGTGCGCGCGGCGAAGTCCGAATGCCCACCCTCGCAATGGGTCGCAACCCATCCCCCGTGATTGTCCGGCGACAGGAAAGCCCCGCCCAATCCGGCGGTCGGACCGATAACGGCAATGACGTGGGCCGGAGAAATATCGCCCCCGCATACCTTTTCCCGATCACCGCCTTCCAGCATAGGAACCGCAAGCGCCTTGGCGACAAAGTCGTTGACGACAGCGATCCGCTGCACGCCGAGCAGGTTGCGCAGGGTGCCGCGGTCGAGTGCAAAGCCGTAATGAACCAGGTCGATCTCCCCGTCGATTTCCCAGCCGGAGGTGGAAAGCCCCGCCGCGACCAGGTCCGGCTGCCCGTTCTCGGACAGGAAGTCGACAATCGCATTCTCCAGGTCGGCGAGGCTGGCGCAGGCATAAAAGGTGGGCGCATCCGGGCGACGGCCTGTCTCGGCCAGGGCCAGTTTGAGATATAGACCGTTGCTCAGATCTCCGAGCAGTACCTTGGCAGACATGTCGGCGCTCCGATCGGAGGGAATGTATGGATGTCAGTAGACAGCCTTAACGGTTAAAAAATAATCGAAGACTCGGAGCCCGCCGGGTCATGGCGTATATTAAGACGGCCTAAACCATGCAGGCGCATTGTATCGGGAATTCTTACAAGGACAGGCCAATGTCCGACGCCGACCTGCGCGCCAGACCCGACGGCTCTTTTTCGCTAAAACTGACGCAAGACGATGCCGTCGAGATCATCGAAAGACTAAGGGAAACCCATGCGGGCAGCATGGGGCGCGCCTTCATGCTGCGCCTCGGCGCGCTCACGGAACGGCTTGGAGCGAAATGGGAGGCCAAGCGTGATCTCGTCTTCGATCATCTGAAGACAAGTTTCGAACGCAAATTTCCCGAACCCAACTGGTGCATCAAGATAGGTGACGATGCCTTCCTGGCCGTCATCATCACGCTGGGTGAACATAAGGGAGCACTGAGCGCAGCGGAACTATGGTATAGCACAGGCCATTTTTTCGTCGGCGACGTGTCTGCGGTTGCCGTGCCGTTGTTCGAAGTTCTCGCGCGCGATGTCGACGAAATGACCTTGCGGCCTATCGACCTCGGCAAGTATTTCGATCGCGCCCAGGCACGCCCCTTCCAGACGGCGGCCACACCCCTACCGCCGGCGCCGGCGCTGGAACCTCCGCACACCAGCGAAGCTGTCGGCACAATGACCGCCATGTCGCGCCAGTCAGCCGGGACGTCCCTTCTCAATCTGTCAGGGCGCAATATCCGGGTCGCCTGCGGATTGGAATCCGTCTTCGAAATGAAGAAGATGGTCGTTATCGGCTATCGCTTCGAAGCGATGGCTATCGAGACCGCGGGGAATTTTATCCTCGATGCCCGCGCCCTGACGGCCATGACCTGGGCCGATCGCGAACAGGTCGACCAGGCGACGATCGCGCAGGGCATAAAGCTACTGGCCATGAAGCCACCCGACCAGCGCAAACTTCTGATGATCGTCCCCGCCGCCTTCTCGTCATTCGCCTCCGCCCGCTCGCGCCAGCGTATCCTCGGTGAGATCGGCAACGCCGCGCGTAGTATGGGCCTGAAAGTCCTGTTCGAGATCCGTGATCTCAACGGCGTGCCTCCGCACCGGGTGCTGGAGGTCCTGGCCCTGATCAAGCCCTTCTGCATGACGGTCATGGGTAATGTCGGACCGGAGCCCCGCGCCATTGCCGGCCTCAAGGGCTGCGGCCTGTCCGGTGCCTGCGTCGACTACGACGGTACACCTCGCAACGACGAAGCCCTAACCCAATACCTGACGGCCCTGAGCGCCGCCGCCAGGGCCGCGACCGGCGCCTGCATGGTCCGAGGTTTCGACAGCCTGCATCAGGTCGCCGTGGCGCGCCTGGCCGGCATCACCCACGCCAGCGCCAAGGCGGTCAGCATGAATGCTCCGCGTAACCCGTCCTAAGTCCGGCTAATACGGGCGCGGATCAGTCGACTGCGCAGGCATCATACCCGTCATTGGCGACCACATTGGCGCGTGACTGGATGCTGCCCGAGCGCTTCGCCACATACTTGCCGGAGCCGACGGCCTTCCACTTCAGCGGGCTGGGCAGGATGGCCGCCAGCTTGGCCGCCTCGGCCCTGGACAGGGTGGCCGCCGAGTGGTGGAACCAGTGCTGCGATGCCGCCTCGGCGCCATAGATGCCCGGGCCCCATTCGACGCTGTTGAGATAGACCGTCATGATGCGGTCCTTCGGCCACATATGCTCGATCAGGAAGGTGTACCAGACCTCGAAGCCCTTGCGGATCCAGGTCCGGTCCGGCCACAGGAAGACATTCTTGGCCGTCTGCTGCGAGATGGTCGAGGCGCCATGCTTCTTTTTATGCGTGGCATTGTACTTTTCCGCCTTCTTGATGGCGTCGTAGTCGAAGCCATCATGGCTGCAGAAGCGCGAGTCCTCCGAGGCGATAACCGCGGCCTTGAGATTGTCGCTGATCTTCGATGCCCCGACCCAGCGGTGATCGATGCCCTGCCCCTCGAAGACGCGCTCCAGCATCAGGATGGTCACCGGCACCGGCACATAGCGGTGGATGGCCACCGACAGGATGGAAAAGGCGAAGAAGCCGGCAATGACGAACAGGATGGCGCGGAACGGCCGGAACCGCTTCTTGACCGGCACGACCTTCGCCCGTTCGGCGAGGGGCTCGGCGGTCTCGATCAGCGCGTCCACGGCATCCGGAACGGGGGCGGTGACAGGCGCGGCTTCCGGGGACGCCACCGCAACAGGTGCGGACGGTTCGGGCGTGACGGCCTTGGTGTCGTAGATCTCCCGGAACTTTTCCAGCGGAAGAAACTCAATATGGCTTGCCACCTCGGCCTGCCGGTACATGTCGAAGGCCAGAAGCCTTGAGCACCACGCCTTGAAGGCGGCCGACAGGATGACGGTGAAGTCATCGCTGCCGAAGACCCTGTTCCCGATCTTGTAGTCCGTCTGCACCGACGCCGTCAGAAACCCTTCGAGTTGCTGCGGCGATGACTCGTAGCTGCCGAAAAAGCGGACATCAGGCCCGCCGCCCAGGTCGCTGAGCGCAAAATCGATCCGGCGATCCGGCCAGAAATGGATCGGCCCGAAGGACAGGTTCAGGGCTTCGCAGACAAAGTTGGAACCATCGGCGTCGCGAATGAATACAGGCTCTCCCGACCGCCCTTGGGACGTGTCGTACATGGTTTCGGCGCCGAGGCCATTGGCATCGTCGAAACGATTATTATCGTCGCTCTGTCCTGTACTCACGCAAACGCCCCCACAAAACGCCCCTTATGCTCCGGCGGGCTCTTCGTCAGCCGCCTCGCCAGACTCCTCGCCAGACTCGTAGATATAGACGAAACCATCCTCGTCGCCAAATATTACGCGCGTATCGGCGCCGGACAAGCTCAGCGCCGTAATGGCAGGGCCTTTTTCGCGCTTTAGCCATTCGATATTGGTCGACTGCAGTTCCGCCAGCCAGACACGGCCGTCTTCAGTGCCGGCGGCCAGGACGGTCTCCTCGACCGCGCCGGCGACGACCGTCACCATGGTCGATTGTTCCGGATTGATCTCGGACGCTTCCTCGCCCATCGGGCCATTTGCCTTCAGGAAAGGCCACACCACCGCGCCATTGGCGCCCGAGGTCGCCAGCAGGCGGCCCTTGGCAAAGAAGTCCAGCGACTTGATCTTGGCGGGATAACCGCCCATGCGCATATCCTTGGAGTCCTTGGTGCGCCAGCCGTGCAATGCATTTTCCTGCATGGCGGTGATGACGAAGTCACCCGACGGCGCCACGGCGATCTTCGTGTGCGACCCGGCCCAGAACAGCTTGGACGGCTTTTGCTGGGCGATACGCGAAAACCAGACATTCACGCCGTTATAGGTGGCGCAATAGACCTTGCGGCCATCGGGCGAGAAGGCGACATCGGCCACCGAGTGCTCATGAACCAAGACATTCTCGGTTTTCTTCAGCAGATCGCGGACAAAGACCTTCTTGGCGGCAGCATAGGCGATGACCTGGCCCTCGGGCGCCACGGCCATGACGTCGATCCAGGCGCCCTTGTGGGCCGCCAGCTCGATCGGACCGGTATCCTTTGTGGTCCACACCACGCGGCCATCGTCACCACCGGTGATGATGCCGAGACCTGTCGGGTGGATGACAGCGCTCAGGATACCCGAATTAGGATGGGCGTCGAATTCCGCGTCGGCATCGGGAAAGACGATACGGCCGTCGGCGAGAGCGACAACGGCTTCTTCGACAGTGTCGAACAGGGCGGCAACGACATAGGAGTCGAAGGATTTGGTGTAGGCGTAGGTCATGGCGCGAGCCTATTTGCTAAAATCGAAAGAAAGGCAACTGCCAAGGTGTCCGAACGTCTGAGTGTGTGGCGACGGGCAAAAGACCCCTCCGTCAGCTTCGCAAGCCATGAGACAACGCGTCAAGCGTTGGATGACGGAGGGGTCTCTTTAAAGAAACTCTTACGCCGAAATCGTCGCTTCGAAACCGGCGCGCAGGGCGGCCTCGTCGAGGTGACGGCCGATAAAGACGGCGCGCGACACACGGTTCTCGCCCTCGCGCCACGGCTGCTGCAGTTCGCCTTCGAGGATCATGTGCACGGCCTGGAAGACCAGGCGCTTGTCCTCGCCCTTGACGCTGAGGATGCCCTTGGCGCGCAGGATGTCCTGGCCTTTTTCCGCCAGCAGGCGATCGAGCCACTGGGTGAACTTGACGCCGTCGATCGGGGTCGTCGTCGACAACGACACGCTCTTGATCTCTTCGTCGTGGATCGGATTGATGGTGTGGCTGCAACTGGCGTCATGGACGTGACCGGTTTCGCCATGGGCCGGATTGTGGTGATGCCCGTGATCATGATCATGGTCATGATGCGCGTGGTGATGGTCATGATCGTGATGGTCGTGGCCATGGTGGTGATGATCGTGGTCATGACCATGATTGTCGACCGCATCCATCTTCGTCAGGTCGAAGCGGTGCTGGTTGAGCAGGCTGGCGATCGGCACGTCCGAACGCGTGGCGCGCTGGATCGAGGCCAGGGGGTTGAGGCCCTTCAGGCGCGCCTCGATATGATCGAGCGTCTCTTCGCTGACCAGGTCGGTTTTGTTGAGGATGATGTGGTCGGCAAAGGCGATCTGTTCCTTAGCCTCGCGGCCATCCTTCAGCGCCTGCTCGAAGTGGCGGGCATCGACCAGGGCGGTGACCGAATCGAGATAGGTCTTGGCCTTGATCTCTTCGTCGACAAAGAAGGTCTGAGCAACCGGACCGGGATCGGCCAGGCCGGTCGTCTCGACGATGATGGCGTCGAACTTGCCCTTGCGCTTCATCAGGCCGGACAGGATGCGGATCAGGTCGCCGCGCACCGTGCAGCAGACGCAGCCATTGTTCATCTCGAAGACCTCTTCGTCGGCGCCGACGATCAGGTCATTGTCGATGCCGATTTCGCCGAATTCGTTGACGATAACGGCGTACTTCTTGCCGTGGCTCTCGGTCAGGATGCGGTTCAGCAGGGTGGTCTTGCCCGCCCCGAGATAACCGGTCAGGACGGTGACGGGGGTCTTTTGACTAACGGGTGCGGTGTCGGGCATGGTCTGACCTTCGGATGTTACTTTATAATAGGAAGACGGGTCTGCCGGTTAGTTAAGCCTTTGCCCGGCGAAATCAAGCCCAAACCCCTTCGGAAAGTTCGTGCGTCCGAACGCCTCCCTTGGCGAATCCGCTTTGCGCCGCCGCCGCGCCGGAGTATTGTCATTTCCGATTTTCGGAGAAGGTCAACGTGGTTTTTCCCATGCTGTTCGGCGCCTGCGCCGACGCACATCCTGTTGAGATGCACGCCGGGACCTCGGCCACCTTCCGCTCGCCCGACTGCAAGTGGGCCATCGTCATGACCGGCCGCGACGGCCGCATGCCCAAGGTCAAGGTCCATGGCCGCCTGCTTCCCGACACGGCCTCGATCGTCCAGGACAAGACCGGCCTCATCATCGCCACCATACACATACCCGCGACGGCCACGGCCTACTGGCTGAAGGACGGCAATTCCCTGGTCATCAGCAACCGGGAGGGCAGCGCGCAGATCCGGCCGCAGATCGTCCATCTCAGCAGCGATGGCCCGCCGGTCGTCGACCTGACCCAGCTATTGATAACCCAGACGGTCGGCAGCCTGAAGATCGAGCGCCGCGACGTATTCCACTTCTTCGCCGCCTACAGCGACGAGACCGCATCCGCGATCACCGTGGCCGCCAAGGTCGACTATATGCCGGCGGGCACGGACAAGCCCGAAACGCGCTGTCTTATCTATAGTGTCGCCAAGCCGGCCTATCGCACGGCCACTCTGACTAGGACCGCCGCCCCTGAGGTCTGCGCGCATAATGCCGGTGAACAATAATTGACAAATAGCCGGCCAAGGGCGTTGACTCATCGGCATATCCGGGTATAAGTCGCGCCCTCTCGCCCGGGGCCTGTCAGGTTCACGGGGCGGTTTTTCCATTTCTCGCGCGGAACGCTGGGATGCAAATCCCATATGTCGGCGCCATTCATGAGGCACTTGACCATGTACGCGGTCATTAAAACAGGCGGTAAGCAATACCGTGTCGCGGCTGGCGATCTGATCAAGGTCGAAAAGCTCGAAGGCGAACCCGGCGCGGCCGTGACGTTCAATGAAGTCCTGATGCTCGGCGACGAAGCCGGCGCCGTTGTAGGCGCTCCGCTGGTCGAAGGCGCGACGGTTACGGCCACCCTGATCGAAACCCGCAAGGGCGACAAGGTCCGCATCTTCAAGAAGACCCGTCGTCAGGGCTACCGCCGTACTCGCGGTCACCGTCAGATCGAAAGCGCCCTGCGCGTTATCTCGATCGCCGGCGCTGGTAAGTCGGCTGCCTGGGAAGGCACTGTTTCGCTGGTGACCAAGGCCGAGCTCGACGCCCGCGCCCGTAACCTGGCCCCGCGTGGCCTGGCTGCCGCCATCGAAACCCCGGAAGTCGTGTCTGCTCCGGTCGCTGCCGAAGAGGCCGCTCCGAAGAAGAAGGCTGCGCCGAAGAAGAAGGCCGCCGCCGAAACCACTGCTGACGAAGCGTAATTTCAGAATTCAGGAGACACTCCTATGGCACACAAGAAATCTGGCGGTTCGTCGCGCAACGGTCGCGATTCCGAGTCGAAGCGCCTTGGCGTAAAGCGTTTTGGTGGTGAGAACGTTCTCGCCGGCAACATCATCGTCCGTCAACGCGGCACGAAGTTTTGGCCGGGCACTAATGTCGGCCTCGGCCGCGACCACACCCTGTTCGCCACAGCGACCGGCGCCGTGAAGTTTACGAGGAAGCGTGACGACCGTTGTTACGTCTCGATCGTCCCGGTTGCGCAAGCTGCCGAATAAGCACTGATCAGACAGTTTTCGGATCGTGCTTACCTGTTTAAGCCGATCCGGACCGAGATTTTGAGCGGGAGTCCGGGTTTACCCGGGCTCCCGTTTCTGCGTTTGGCCAGTTTCTGCATTTAGAATGCAAAAGGCTTTTGCCTTAAACCAAATGTGATCCCGCTCAATCCGCCAATAGGGCCACAGGGCCCAAACTCAATTAGGATTTTGGCGTGATACGCGCGAAAATCGTCCATCCACCAGGAGCAAAAGCGACGAAAGGGTGATCCCTTTCAAGCTTTTACGACGCCGTGGTGGGCGATTTGCGCCGTACCCGCAGGGCGCCGCCGATTTTGGCCCTGAGGGCGTTGAAAAGCCCTTGGAATGATAACATTCCGGCGGTCTTTTCGCCTGCTCAGGTCCAAAATCGGCTGGCGTCACGCCTGAAACCTAATTGAGTTTGGGCCCTTGGCTCTCGAACTGACACAGTTCGACCCTAAATAGGCCCCAACCGACAGTTACACCGTGACTGCCGGACGCAAAAAAGGCCGCCCTTAAGGGCAAGGAGATGAGCCATGATACCGCGTAATGCCGCACACCCTCAAAGCCATAGCCACGCTCAAAGCCGGGGCAAGCCTGAGCAGATCAGCATCGAGACCACCCGTCTCAGCCTGACGCCCCTGCGCGCCGATGATCTCGATGCCCTGATGGCCGTATTCGCCGATCGCAATTCGGCGCGCATGACCCATGCCATCCCCCACCCCCTGAGCCGTGACGACGCCGAACGCCTGCTGGCCGACATGTCCGCAGCCCAGCTGACGCATTGGGCCATCCGCGAGGATGATTATCTGATCGGCGTGGTTTCCCTGACCAAGTCGGCCTGCGGCGCCCCGCGCGGCCTGCACAGTTTCGGCCCCAACCTCAGCGTCTTCATCGCCCCGGCCCATCAGGGACAAGGTGTCGCGCAGGAAGCCGTCGAAGGTCTGCTGCGCTGGGTCAAGAAGCGCAAGCTGCATCGTGCCATCCACGCGGCGCACTTTGCCGACAACGAGCCGTCGGGCCGGGCCCTGATCCATGCCGACTTCCTCTATACCGGCCGCCGGACCATGGAAACCTCGCTGGCGCGCGAAGGTGAGCACCTGGCATTACACATGATCCGCCTGCTTTAACCGTCTTTGCGGCCACAATTACATCCCTTAAGCCTTAACCCGGCACAAGATCATTGATCTTGTGCCGGGTTTCATTCAATACGTGCGTGTATGAAGTTCCTCGATCAGTGCAAGATTTTTATTCGCTCCGGCAACGGAGGGGGCGGTTGCGTCTCCTTCCGGCGGGAAAAGTTTATCCCGAATGGCGGCCCCGACGGCGGTGACGGCGGCAAGGGCGGCGATGTCTGGATCGAAGCGGTCGACGGCCTAAACACCCTGATCGACTATCGCTACCAGCAGCACTTCAAGGCGAAGACCGGCGAGCACGGCAAGGGCCGGCAGATGCACGGCGCCAATTCCGAAGATGTCGTCCTGCGCGTTCCCGTCGGCACCGAGGTGCTCGACGAAGACCAGGATCAGCTGATCGTCGACCTCGACGTCGCCGGCAAGCGTTACCTGCTGGCCAAGGGCGGCAATGGCGGCTGGGGCAATACCCGTTTCAAGGGCCCGGTCAACCAGGCCCCGACCTTCGCCCTGCCCGGCCAGGACGGCGAAGAACGCTGGTGCTGGCTGCGCCTGAAGCTGATCGCCGATGCCGGCCTGCTGGGCCTGCCCAATGCCGGCAAGTCGACCTTCCTGGCCGCATCGTCCGCTGCCAAGCCGAAGATCGCCGACTATCCCTTTACGACCCTGACGCCGAACCTCGGCGTCATCGACCTGGGTCCGGAGCAGCGTTTCGTTCTGGCCGACATTCCCGGCCTGATCGAAGGCGCCTCCGAAGGCGCCGGCCTCGGGGTCAAGTTCCTCGGCCACGTCGAACGCACCAAGGTGCTGATCCACCTGATCGACGGCACACAGGACGACGCCGTAAAATCCTACAAGGTCATCCGCAACGAGCTGAAAGCCTATGCCGAGGACCTGGCCGATCGCCCGGAAATCGTCGCCATCAACAAGATCGACGCCATGGACGCCGAGAGGCGCAAATCGCTCAAGGCAAAGATCAAGCGCGCTTGCGGCCAGACGCCGTACATGATCTCCGGCGTGTCCGGCGAAGGTGTGCGCGAGCTGCTGTTTGCCGCCCTCGAAACCATCCAGGGCAAGGCACCGGCGGCTATCGAGGCGGCGGAAGAGGCTCCGGCCGCCTACACCCCCTGGGACAACGCATAGGCAATGTGGTTCGCCGGCCTTGCCCCTACGACACAGGCTGTGCGGTCCGGCGCCTTGCGCACGGGACTGCATCTTGAGCCGGGCATGACGATCGGCCTGTTCGGCGGATCGTTCAACCCGGCGCATGAGGGGCATAGGCATGTAGCCGATACGGCGCGGATGCGCCTGGGGCTCGACCGCATCATCTGGCTGGTGTCGCCGCAGAACCCGTTGAAAAACCGCCGCGATACGGCGCCGCTGGCCGAACGCATCGCCCAGGTAAAGCCCTTCATCGGTCCCAAGGATATCATCTCGGACTTCGAGACGCAAATCCACGCCACCTATACGCTCGACACTATCCGCGCCCTGAAAACGCGCTATCCCGGTGTCAGGTTCGTCTGGATCATGGGCGGCGACTCGATGGCGCATTTCCATCGCTGGCGCGGCTGGGTGCAGATCATGCATATGATCCCGATCGTCGTCGTGTCCCGGCCCGGCATGCTGATGAATGCGCGCTTCTCGCCGGCGGCCAAACGCTTTGCCGGTTTCCGCCAGCCTGAGCGGGCAGCGCACATCCTGGCGCATTGCCATGCCCCTGCCTGGTGCTACCTGAAGGGCCCGCTGCACAGCCATTCCTCCAGCGCCATCCGCGCTGAACGGCTCAACCAGACCCCGGCGATCGGATAAGATCTTTCGCCTGTTTTACCCCTGTTTTCAAAATTTCGGCACTTCCCTTGAACGAGGGATGACCGGAAGCCACTTTTGTGATATTGTCCACACAAAGTGCAATCGCATAAGGAACCCCTGCCCTGTCTCTGCAATCCGCGCATGACGCGCCGAAACCCGCTCCTCGTCACGAGGACTCCGATTCCGAACCGCTCCAGACTACCTCTGCAGCTGCCTTGACCGATGGGGAGGTCGAGGATATGGCGTTGGAAACCCTTATCGTCGACCGTCTTGACGAAGATAAGGCTCAGGATATCGTCTGTATCGATCTCAAAGGCAAGTCGTCGGTCGCCGACACCCTGATCATCGCATCCGGGCGTTCAAACCGTCACGTCGGCGCCCTGGCGGATCACGTCCTGCGCGCTCTCAAGGAAGCCGGTTACGGTAAGGCCAAGGTCGAGGGCATGCCTGCCTGCGATTGGGTTCTGATCGATGTCGGTGATGTGGTCGTGCACCTCTTCCGTCCGGAAGTCCGCACCTTCTACAATATCGAAAAGATCTGGTCGCTGTCGCCGTCCGGCACCGGCCACGCCGTTCCTTCGGTGTCGTGAAACTGACGCTATGCGCTGTAGGTAAACTCGGCGCAACCACGGAAAATGCGATGGCGCGCGACTACTTAAGTCGCGCCACGCAGACCGGCCGCAGCCTCGCCCTCGGACCAGCAGACCTGGTCGAGGTCGAGGCGAAAAAGGCCAAATCCCTGACATCTCCACAACTCAAAGCCGCCGAGGCCGAGGCTATTCGCGCCGTTCTCGACGACGGCGGCATCCTGATCGCCTGCGACGAACGCGGCGAGCAGCTGTCTTCGCGCGCCATTGCGCAGCGGCTGGAAAAATACAAGGACCGTGGCGAGCGCCGCGTTACCTTCCTGATCGGCGGCGCCGACGGCCTGGATCCGTCATTGCGCGACCAGGCGGCTTTTTCCCTGGCCTTCGGCGCACAGACCTGGCCGCACGCCCTGGTGCGCGTCATGCTGGCGGAGCAGATGTATCGGGCAGTGACTATTCTTGCCGGGTTGCCGTACCATCGCGATTAAACGGCGAGCATAAGGCAGGCCCGATCACCGGGACTGAACCAGCATCGCTTCTTCGCGCACCAGCTTCAGCAGATGCGTATCGTTGCGCTGGTCGGCCAGGCTGATGGCCGTCACGCCATAATGATCCTCGGCTCGCAAGGATGCGCCGCGTTCCAGCAATAGGGCGGCCGCGCTGTACTTCTGCCGGCGCGCTGCGATCAACAGCGGTGTTTCACCATCGATATTACGCGCCTCGATATCGGCGCCATGGTCGAGCAGGGCCTGGATGCCATGCACGAAGCCCTCCTGCGCGGCAGTATGCAGCGGGCGCTCGTCCTCAGGACCGGCCGCCACATCGGCGTCGGCTCCAGCCTTCAACAACAGGTCCGTCATATCGCTGTCCTCGAACAGTACGGCCTGGCGCAAAGCCGCCGAGTGCAAGGCACTGACATTGGCATGATGGGCGACGAAGACCGCGGCGATCGGAATATTGCCGGCGGCCGCGGCGGTGACCAAAGGGGTATAGCCGCGATTGTCGGTCTGGCCGAGATCGCCGCCCGTCTTGATCAGGGCGTCGGCCAGGCGCAGGTGCGCAGGTGTCATTTCGACGCTCGGCCGTTCGGCCAGGATATGCAGGCCACAGAAACCGAGACTGTTGACCGCCTTCGGATCTGCACCATTCTGCAAAAGGTCACGGGCAATCGTATCCTTGCCGGCCGAGGCGGCCAGGTGCAGGGGCGTATCACCATTGCCGTTGGCAATATCGGGATCGGCGCCAGCCAGCAGCAACAGGGCCACCATCTCGGGCGTTCCGGCATCGACGGCGTGGTGCAGGGCGGTACAGCCCTGCGTGTCGATGACATTGACATCGGCGCCGCCGGCAATCAGCACGCGGGCATCGCGCAGGGCGCGCTCGATGAGGACCGGGTCGCTATTATCGTCGTCGGCCAGCATCGCGGCCTGGGCAGCCGCCTGCATCAGGGCCGTCTCGCCGTCGCGCGTCTGGGCATCGACCTCGAGCCCTTCCGACAGAAGCCATTCCAGCACCCGGGCATCGGGCAGTCCGATAGAGACATGCAGGGCGGAGGCTCCGTCATGGGCATCCACCGTCGCCGGATCGGCCCCCGCCTGCTCCAGGATTTGCAGCACACTAACATCGACATGAACGCCCAGCAGGGCTGCATGGAAGACCGGCATGGGATCGCCCGGCTCATAGCCAAGCGACACACCGAGACCGAGCGCCGAGCGCAGCATCGGCAGGTGCGATTTCGAAAGGGCGCGGAAAAGCGCCTTGCGCAGACTATCCATTGATATTGGTCACTAATTACGATGGGCCTGTAACGGGTGTCCACACCGGACCCCCTATGCATAACCGATTCGTCAGAAAACGCCCAAATTCGTGGATTGGCAAGCCTGCCGCGATTGTCCCGCGCCCCGAAGCGGACTAATATTTGATCGCCATGTTTCGCCGTTTTCCCCTTGCCCTGACAGCCCTGAGCCTTGTCCTGCTTGCCGCAGGCAGCCACGGAGACGCGCAAACCGCGCAACGGCAACTCACGCGTCAGGAACAGGACGATCTCGATAATGTGTCCGCCCAGCGCCGCGCCGACGAGCGCAAAAGCGACGCCACCCGCCAGACCGCACGCCAGGTCGGCGACGAGATCGAGGAATTGCGCAACCGAATCATCGACATCTCCAGGAAGCAGGGCACTTCGGAAACCCGTGCCGCCATCTATCGCGCCAAGCTGGAGACCCTGAACCTGCAAGAGGCCGACGTGACGCGCCGGCTGACGGCCATGCGTGCCAAGGAGGCGCGGCTGCTCTCGGCCCTGCAGATCTATACGCGCAATCCGCCGCCGGCCCTCTTCGTCTCGACACGCAGCGCCAACGACGCGGTGCTTGCTGCCATCATCATGCGCCAGATCACGCCGGAGCTGCAAAAGCGCACCCAGGTCCTCTACGACCAGAACGCCCAGCTGGTCAGCATCCGCCGCCAGTCCGCCCTGCAGAACGAGGCCCTGTTCATCTCGGAAAACGATGTCTCGAAACAACGCAGCGAGATCGAGGGCTTGATCCGGCAGAAGATGGCACTGGAGGACCAGTTGCTGGGCCAGGCCGACCAGCTCGAGGCCCATTCCATCGAGCTGAAGGCGCGCGAGGATCATTTGCGCGGCGCCCTGCCCCTGCGCGGCCTGCTCGGCCTGGCCGATGACCGCGCCCATTTGATCAATCCCGTCGTCGGCGACAAGGTGACGGACTACGGCGGAGCGGTACGCGGCGTCAGCTTCGCCGCCCAGCCCGGGTCACAGGTCACCGCACCGGCCGAGGGCGAGGTCGAGTTCGTCGGACCGATCGACTCCTTCGGCCAGGTCGTCATCCTCAATGTCGGCAACAATTACCGCGTCGTCCTGACCGGCATCGGCCGCATCTTCGTCGACAAGGGCCAGACCGTCGGCCGCCACGAACCGCTGGGGCGCATGCCCAACCTGTCGGACAAGAAGGTGACGCTGTATATGGAGCTGCGTCGCGGCGACGACCCTGTCAATCCGGCGACGTCGATCCAGGTGTCTTCGAACTAAACGGTCGCAAATTCCCCCGTTTGGCGAATAGTCTGCATTGTGTCGGGCGGTCCGGCACGCTATTGCCGTTAAAGCATTTCTCTCCATATGGGATTTATACCAAAAACATGGGTATAAAACTCTCCTGCCACACTTGATGACTATTTATTCACAGGACATGGCGCCCCGTTTACGCCACACTCAGACTCTTATATGAGGTTCAGTTGAGTACTTCGTCCCCTGAGGATCGCATGAAGAATTACGTACTGGGTGGCGTGGCCGCCCTGGCGCTCGGCATCGGCGCTGTTGCCTACGCTAACCAGCCGGTATTTTCGCCGCGCTCGGACACCTATCAACAGCTTGAGCTGTTCGGCAACGTGCTCGCCATCGTCCAGCAGGACTATGTCGTGAAGACGGATTCGAAGAAGCTGATCCAGGCGGCCCTCGAAGGCATGCTGGCCAGTCTCGACCCCCATTCCAACTACCTGTCCGACGACGACTACAAGGACCTGCAGGAAAAGACGCAGGGCAAGTACGGCGGCATCGGCCTGGAAGTCCAGAGCGAGGACGGCGCGGTCAAGGTCGTGTCACCCATCGACGACACGCCGGCCCAGAAGGCCGGCCTGCAGTCGGGCGACTATATCACCGCCATCGACGGGACCTCGATCATCGGCATGCGTCTCAACGATGCGGTGTCCAAGATGAAGGGCGAGCCCAGCACCAAGCTGACCCTGACCATTGTCCGCACCGGCAAGGACGATCCGTTCGACGTCACCCTGACGCGCGAAATCATCCAGGTGAAGTCGGTCAAGTCGCACATGGAAGGCGATTACGGCTATCTGCGCATCGCCAGCTTCTCGGAGACGACGGCGCAGGAAACCAAGGATGCGCTGACCGACCTGCTGACCAAGAATCCCAAGATGAAGGGCCTGGTTCTCGACCTGCGCAACAATCCGGGCGGCCTGCTCGATCAATCGGTCGGCGTCGCCGACCTGTTCCTCGACGGCGGCGAGATCGTGTCGCAACGCGGTCGCGATGCCTCCGACATCATCCGCTACCAGGCCAAGAAGGGCGACATGCTGCACGGCCTGCCCATGGCCGTCCTGACCAATCCGGGTACGGCGTCGGCGGCTGAAATCGTCTCGGGCGCCCTGCAGGATCAGCATCGTGCCGAGATCGTCGGCCTGACGACCTTCGGCAAGGGCTCGGTCCAGAGCGTTATTCCGCTCGGTGAAAACCGTGCGGTCAAGCTGACCACGGCGCGTTACTACACGCCGTCGGGCCGCTCGATCCAGAAGACGGGCATCGAGCCCGACCTCGAGGTCGCGCAGTCCAAGGAACAGGCGAAATACATCGCCACGGCCGCCATGCAGTATTCCGAAGCGGCCTATTCGAACGCCCTGACGGCTGACGAAGGCAAGACGCGTCGCTCGCCGCACGCGGTGCAGGAAGTGCCGCCGGACAGCTTCGACACCAAGACCGGCGACTTCGAACTGACGCGCGCCCTCGACGTGCTCGGCTACGGCGGCGACGTCAAGATGGCCGCCGCCCATCCGCGTGGCCAATCGATGGCCGACTCCGACCTCGTCGACAATGTCGGCAAGCGTTTCGAAGGCAAGACCAAGGCAGGCCCGGCTGCCGCCGGCGCTGCCGTCGCCGGCAAGGACTCTGGCAAGGACGCCAAAAGCAGCGCGTCCGCATCGTCTTCGTCGTCAGCCTCTTCGTCGTCGACATCGAAATAGGCACTCCAAATAGATGCCCAAAAGGCGCAGCCGACCGGCTGCGCCTTTTTTATTTCGGTATCGGTTGCAGTTTCAGTTGACGCAACTTGCGTTTTTTTTAAACACGACGTCATATGTAATACGAGTGCACACAGTTCGAATCCGTTGTGTGGCCTTATGTTGTGACAAGGAAGCCCCGATTTACCATGCCTGAAGAGCGTTCCCCCCATATCGTCGATGTCGTTGTCGGTGCCGCCATTCGTCAACGCCGCAAATCGCTGGGCATGTCGCAGGAACAACTGGGCCAGGCCCTGGGCCTGACCTTCCAGCAGATTCAGAAGTACGAGCGCGGCAGCAATCGCATCAGCGCGTCGAAACTGTATGAGGCCGCCACCGCTCTCGGTGTATCGATCGCCTTCTTCTTCCGTGATGTCCGTCCCGCCGATACCGGTTCCGATCCGGTCGGTGACGATGCCGCCGTCACCAGCTTCATGCACTCCAACGAAGGCGTGCAACTGTCCGAAGCCTTCCCGAAAATCAGCCAGCCGACCCTGCGCCGCAAGCTGGTCGATCTGGTGTGCAGCATCGCCGGCGACGATCCCGCCATATAGGGGCTTAATACCAACGGGCATCCTTCATGGCCGTGGGTATATGGCCGTAGGTATAAGGATTGGGCGGAACGATTCGTTAGTCTTTGTTAACCCTAATCCGGCACAACTGAAGGCCAGATTCCGTTCAGTGTTTGCCAAGCCCGATGTTCGCCAAGCCCAAGACCACATCCGCCGCGCCGGCGCCCCGCGCCCGCAGTGGCGCCGCGTTCGATCCGCGCGCCACGCTGGATCAGACGATCGCGCTGTTCAAGAAGCCCTATGTCGCCCCGGCCTCAGCCCTGGGTGCGTTTGCGGTTTGCCTGGTCGCCTTCCTTAACCTGGCCGGCGATCCTCATGCCGGGTCTCCGTCGGTACGTATCGACCTGGATAAGCCCAAGCCCGACGCGCCGCGCACCCTCAACACGCCCGACAGCGTCCAGCCGGGCCAGCAGCCCTTCAGCCTCGACAGCATGGGCCTGTTCCAGGACGCCTCGGCCGATGGCTTCGACAGCTCCACCGGCGACGCCGGCCCGACGGGCGGTGCCGTCATCACCCTGCCCGACGATCCCAATGCCTCGGCCCCGAAGCTGGCCATGGCCCCGCCCTCGCCGTTGGTGGCCGCACCGCTGAAAGACCTGTTGCAGCAAGGCCCGTCCGGCCCCATGCCGGTCATCGCGCCCAATGGCATGACGCCGGCCTCGGCCTATGCCCGTCCGTTCAAGAGCGACGGCCGTCCGATGGTGGCCCTGGTCGTCGGCGGCCTCGGACTTAATCCCGCCACCACCAAGCAGGCCATTTCCGACCTGCCCGCGGCCGTCACCCTGTCCTTCGTACCCTACGCGCAAGGCCTGCAGGGCTGGATCGACATGGCGCGCGCCGCCGGCCATGAGGTCATGATCGAAGTCCCCATGCAGCCGGTGAACTATCCAGACAACGATCCCGGCCCGCAGACCCTGCTGGCCAATGCCCGCAATGACGACCTTCTGGCGCGTCTCAACTGGGTCATGTCGCGCGCCACCGGCTATTTCGCCATGTCCAACTACCAGGGCGGCGCGTTCTTCAAGGACCGCGCCGGTATGGCAACCTTCCTGCAGACACTCAAGAGCCGTGGCATCGATTTTGTCGATGACGGCCAGGCCCGCGGCATTACGGGCGCCTGGGGCCGGGTCACCGCTGACCGCATCATCGACAACCAGATCAACGCCCAGGCCATCGCCGCGCAGCTGACGGGCCTGGAGGCCCAGGCCAAGGGCCGCGGCACGGCACTCGGTACCGGTTTTGCCTATCCGGTGACGCTGGCCGTTGCAGTGAAGTGGACACAGTCCCTGGACGGCAAGGGCCTGCAACTGGCGCCGGCTTCGGCGCTTACGCGTCAGCAGTGAGTTTGACATGAGCGAAGACGCACCCAAGGGCTATCGCCCCAATGTCGGCATCGTTGTCTTCAACGCCGAGGGCCAGGTCTGGCTCGGCCACCGCTACGGCATGACCGGCGACCACAGCTGGCAGTTTCCGCAAGGCGGCGTCGATGAAGGCGAAGACCTCGAGCCCGCCGCCCTGCGCGAACTCCATGAGGAAACCGGTATTACCTCGGTCGAGATCATCGGCCGCACCGCCGATTGGATCTATTACGACTTCCCAGCCGACGTCCTGGCGCAGAAGAAGATCGGCCGAAACTTCATCGGCCAGAAGCAGATCTGGTTCGCGGTGCGCTTTACCGGCAAAGACGCCGAGATCGACCTCAATGCCCACCACGAGAAGGAATTCTCACGCTGGGAATGGTGTGACCTCGACCGCGTCATCGAACGGGTCGTCAGCTTCAAGCGCGACAGCTACCGCAAGGTCATCGCCGAGTTCGGCAAGCTGGTCTAATCGGCTTTTTATAGCCGACACCCACTCCCGGCTTTCGTCCTTAACCCCACGGGCGCACCCTCCTGTTTTTGCAACAGGAGGCAATCATGCCCCGTGAACGCCAGATCAACGAACATGACACGGACCGCGGCGAGGCCCTGCAGGACAAGATTGCCGATACGCTCGGCTCCGGCCCTTCCTTTATCGAAACGCCGGAAGAAGCCCGCAAGCGCGCCCTGATCCAGAAGGTCGAGAACTACGAAGGCTATTAGAAGATTGAGAGGGCGGCCGCGCTCGGATAGAATGGATATCATATTCCTGCAGAGCGCCCGCTATGCCCTTGTCTTCCGATAATCCGCTCGGCACCTTTCTCAAGGATCGCCGTGCCCGGCTCGACCCGGCCACCCTGGGCATCGTCGCCACACGCCGACGCACGCCCGGTCTGCGTCGCGAAGAGATCGCCCAGCGCGCCAATGTCAGCGTCACTTGGTATACCTGGCTGGAACAGGGCCGGGGCGGCGCCCCGTCGGCCGACGTGCTCGACCGGGTAGCCCGTGCCCTGACCCTGACCGAGGTCGAGCGCGAGCACATGTTCCTGCTGGCGCAACACCGCCCGCCGCAGGTCCGCTACCAGGCCCATGCCGGCGTAACACCGCGCCTGCAGAATGTGATCGACGGCATGCGACTAAGCCCCGCTATCATCAAGACTTCGGCGTGGGACATCGTCGCCTGGAACCAGGCCGCGACCGCCGTTCTAAAGGACTATTCCACCCTTCCGCCGCAACAGCGTAACATCCTTCGCATCCTGTTCGGCGACACCAATGTCCGCAGCAAGATGCCGCATTGGCAAGAGGATGCCCGCGGAGCCGTGGCCAGCTTCCGTCTGGAGGTATCGCGCACGGGCGCCAGCGAAGCGGCGGAGGCCCTGGTGGCCGATCTATGTGCCTCCAGCCCCGAATTTGCCGCCATGTGGCGCGACAACGATGTCCAGGCCTATGGTGAAGGCACCAAGCGCGTCAATCATCCCGTCGTCGGTCCGCTGGCGCTCGATTACTCAACCTTTGGCGTCGACGGCGCGCCGGACCTGGGGCTTGTCGTTTACACGCCGGCCACCTCCGCCGACGCCGTGGCGGTCGACAGGCTTATCGCCCTATCGCTAAAAGCCCGCCAGGCTGCAGCCGAGTAATCAGTTCTTCCCGGTCGCCGCCTTGATCAGGTCTATTTCCCGCTGGCGGTACGGTGTGCCATCGGCATGGAACAGATCATGGAACCATACGGTCGGTTCGCGATCCGTATAGGGATGCTGATACGAGTCCCAGGGCAGGCGCGTCTGCGTCTTGCCGTCGACGAAGCCCCAGTTGTACATGGCGACGCGATACTGTTTGCCGAGCGGTAGTGAACCGTCGATGGTGGAGCCGGCGCCGCGCGCCATATATTCCGTACAGAAAACGGGCCGGCCATAGGCCTCCATCTGCTTTATCCGGGCTTCGAACTCTTCCGGCCAGCTATAGGAATGGAAGCTGAGTATATCGGATTGCTCCAGTTGGGTGCGCTGGATGCCGGTCAGCTTCGCCTCGGAGGCCGGCGCCCAGTCGCCACCGTCGAACACGCCCGAGGTCAGGGGCTGGCTCGGATTGGCCGCCCGCGCCCAGTCGAAGACCTGCGGCAGCAGTTTCGTCACCAGGGCGCCGTCCTCTGCAGTGTGGATGATATCCGTGCCACCTTCGTGGGGTTCGTTCCACACGTCCCAGCCCAGAATACGATCGTCTTTTGCGAAGGCTCCGACCACGCCCTTCACATAGGCTTCGAGCTGCGGGTAGTCGCTGGTGTCCTTCAGTCGGTCGATGCCCGGGCTTTGCACCCAGCCGGAATTGTGCAGGCCGGCCTTCGGCGCCGGCTGCTTGCCGAGATGCGGATGGGCGTCCCAGCACGAGTCGAACAGGACGAACAACGGCTTGATATGGTGTCTGGCGGCGATGGTCAGGAAGGTATCGATGCGCTTTTTGAAACCGTCCGGATCCTGCGTCCAAAGCTGGTCCTGAAGGAAGACGCGCATGGTCGTCATGCCGGTCTTTTCAGCGAGGCCGAGTTCCCAGTCGATTTCCTGCGGATTGAAGGTATCGGCCTGCCACATTTCAAGCTGGTTGATGGCGTCCTTGGGGATGTAGTTGCTGCCCACCGGCCAGGTCTGCGCGGCATACCAGGTGTTGGCCTGGGCAGCGCTCCAGCGTTCGCGGGCATCGGCCGATGCGGGCAGGCAGAGGGTGGTGCACAGGACAACGGTACCGGCGGTCAAGGCGAGCAGCTTCATTGGGGATCCTCCGTATTTTGTATGACAATGAGCATGTGATGGCGACAGGCGCAAGACGTCACGGGCTTGTGTCTGGGAACCGACGCGGCCTGGCGTAGGATAGCGCGTAGCGGAAGAGGAGCATTCCATGGCCTATATCGACGGCTTCGTTATTCCCGTCCCCAATGCGCGGAAGGAGGCCTATACGGCCATGGCGAAGACCGCCGCCGAGGTATGGAGCGAATACGGAGCGCTGAAGGTCGTCGAATGCTGGGGCGATGATGTGCCGCACGGCGAGACCACGTCGTTTCCGATGGCGGTGAAGCTGCAACTGGACGAGACCGTGGTGTTTTCGTGGGTGGTATGGCCGGACAAGGCCGCGCGGGATGCCGGCAATGAGAAGGTGATGGCGGATCCGCGGATGCAGGCCATGGGCGAGGACATGCCGTTCGACGGCAAGCGCATGATCTACGGCGGGTTTACGCTGCTGTCGGGCGAGATCTGACGATCGGGGTGTGGGGTCCGTGACCCCACGTCTGTCAAATAAAAAAGCCCCACCCTGAAGGGTGAGGCTTTTTTATTGAATAGAAGTCTTGGGGCCCATGGCTTGCGAACGCTATACGTTCGCTAACGCCATACCCACAAACCCCGATACGATCAGTGCACGCTTTCGCCATATTCCGTGGCGTGTTCCGCCAGGATGGTCATGCCCTGGGCATTGACGTCGGCAAAGCCGCCGCGCACCTGGAAGACGCGCGAACGGCCGTCGTTCATCACCACGACATCGCCTTCGGCGAGGATGGTCATGAACGGTGCGTGGTGCGCCAGGACACCGAACTGGCCTTCGACGCCGGGCGCGACGACCTGATCGACGTCACCGACGAACAGTTCGGCTTCCGGTGTGACCAGCGAGACGTGGAGCTTATCGGCCATCTTTACTTGCCTTCGCCAGCCAGCTTTTCAGCCTTGGCAATAGCGTCCTCGATCGTGCCGACCATGTAGAAGGCGGCTTCCGGCAGATGATCGTAATCACCGTTGGCGATGCCCTTGAAGCCCTTGATGGTGTCTTCGATCGACATCAGCACGCCCGGCGTGCCGGTGAAGATTTCGGCGACGTGGAAGGGCTGCGACATGAAGCGCTGGATCTTGCGGGCGCGGGCGACGACCTGCTTGTCTTCTTCCGACAGTTCGTCCATGCCGAGGATGGCGATGATGTCCTTCAGCGACTTGTATTGCTGCAGGATTTCCTGGACGCGCGTGGCGGTCTCATAGTGTTCCTGACCGACGATGCGCGGGTCGAGAATACGCGAGGTCGAGTCGAGCGGATCGACGGCCGGGTAGATGCCCTGTTCGGCGATCGAACGCGACAGGGTGGTCGTGGCGTCCAAGTGGGCGAACGAGGTGGCAGGCGCCGGGTCGGTCAGGTCGTCGGCCGGGACGTACACGGCCTGGACCGAGGTGATCGAGCCTTTGTTGGTCGAGGTGATGCGTTCCTGCAGACGGCCCATTTCGGTCGCCAGCGTCGGTTGATAACCCACGGCCGACGGGATACGACCCAGCAGAGCCGACACTTCGGAACCGGCCTGCGTGAAGCGGAAGATGTTGTCGACGAAGAACAGAACGTCCTTGCCTTCCTGGTCGCGGAAGTACTCGGCCTGGGCCAGGCCGGTCAGGGCGACGCGGGCGCGGGCGCCGGGAGGCTCGTTCATCTGACCGTAGACCAGGGTGCAGCGCGAGGTACCGCCACCGCCATGCTGGTTCACGTTCGACTCGATCATTTCGTGATACAGGTCGTTGCCTTCGCGGGTACGTTCACCGACGCCGGCGAACACCGAGTAGCCGCCGTAGGCCTTGGCGATGTTGTTGATCAGTTCCTGGATCGTAACGGTCTTGCCGACGCCGGCGCCGCCGAACAGGCCGATCTTGCCGCCCTTGGCGTACGGGCAGATCAGGTCGATGACCTTGATGCCGGTGACGAGCAGTTCCGCCGATGTCGCCTGGTCGGCGAAGGCCGGGGCGTCGGCATGGATCGGTGCGAAGGTGGTGGTGGCGATCGGGCCGGCTTCGTCGATCGGCTCGCCGATGACGTTCATGATGCGGCCGAGCGTGGCCGGACCGACCGGAACGGTGATCGGGGCGCCGAGGTCGGCAACAGCCTGGCCGCGGACCAGGCCTTCGGTGGCGTCCATAGCGATCGTGCGGACGGTGTTTTCACCGAGGTGCTGGGCGACTTCGAGGACGAGGCGCGTGCCGGAAGCCGTATTGGTGGTTTCCAGCGCGTTGAGGATGGCCGGCAGGCTGCCGTCGAACTCGACGTCGACGACGGCGCCGATGATCTGTGAGATGCGGCCCTTGCTGGCCGTGATCGTCTGTTGGGCGGTCATGGGTTTTCCTTACAAAGCCTCGGCACCGGAGATGATTTCAATCAACTCCTTGGTGATCTGGGCCTGGCGTGAGCGGTTATATTTGAGGGTCAGCGCGTTGATCATTTCGCCGGCATTGCGCGTGGCGTTATCCATGGCGCTCATCTGAGCGGCATAGAAACCGGCATTGTTTTCGAACATGGCCGACAGGATCTGCACCGACAGGTTACGCGGCAGCAGGACCTCGAGGATTTCCTCCTCGCTGGGCTCGTATTCGTAAACGGCGTTGCCGCCGGCGCTTTCCGCGACACTGGTGTCGATGTCGGCGGGGATCAGGCGCTTCGATTCCGGCACCTGGCTGATGACCGACTTGAAGTGCGAGTAGAAGAGCGTCACCACATCGGCACGGCCGGTAGTGAACTCGTCGGTGATCAGGTGCGAGATCGGCGTGACGACATCGAGGGTCAACACCTTTGTGGCGCTGAGATCGTAGCTTTCGATGACGCGGTCGCCGAACATGCGCTTCAGCTGGTCACGACCCTTGCGGCCGATACAGATGATGCGAACATCGCGGCCCTGGGCGATCTGGGCATTGATGAAGTCGCGCGCGGCGCGGACGATGGCGGTGTTGAAGCCGCCGGCCAGGCCACGGTCGGCCGTCGCCACGACAACCAGCTGGTTGTGCTGCGAGCCCGAGCCGGTCAGCATCTTGGGCGCACTGTCGCCCGTGATGCCCTTGGCCAGGTTGGCAATGACGGCCGCCATGCGCTTGGCGTACGGACGGGCGTTTGTCGCCGCGTCCTGTGCACGCTTCAGCTTGGCTGCCGCCACCATTTGCATCGCTTTCGTGATCTTCTGCGTGGCTTTCACGCTTCCGATCTGATTGCGCATGTCCTTCAAGCTAGGCATGAGGGGGTTCCCGGTTCCTGGCTTTAGGCGAAGTTGGCGGTGAAGTCGGCAACGATCGACTTCAGCTGGGCTTCGAGATCGGCCGACAGGGCCTTCTGCTCGCGGATGGCGGTCAGCAGGTCGGTGTTGCGCGTGCGCAGCAGCGACAGCAGTTCCTGCTCATAGCGGCGGACATTGCCGACGGCGATGGTGTCGAGGTAGCCACGGGTACCGGCGTAGATCACGCAGACCTGCTCTTCGACCTTCAGCGGCGAGTATTGCGGCTGCTTCAGCAGTTCCGTCAGACGGGCGCCGCGGGCCAGCAGGCGCTGGGTGGCGGCGTCGAGGTCCGAACCGAACTTGGCGAAGGCGGCCATTTCGCGATACTGGGCCAGGTCGCCCTTGATGGCGCCGGCAACCTGCTTCATCGCCTTGATCTGGGCCGACGAACCGACGCGCGAAACCGACAGACCGACGTTAACGGCCGGACGGATGCCCTGATAGAACAGGTCGGTTTCGAGGAAGATCTGGCCGTCGGTGATCGAGATCACGTTGGTCGGGATGTAGGCCGACACGTCGTTGGCCTGGGTTTCGATGATCGGCAGGGCCGTCATGGAACCGCCGCCATTGTCGTCGTTCAGCTTGGCTGCGCGTTCGAGCAGGCGTGAGTGCAGGTAGAAGACGTCGCCCGGATAGGCTTCGCGACCCGGCGGACGGCGCAGCAGCAGCGACATCTGACGGTAGGCGACGGCCTGCTTCGACAGATCGTCATAGATGATCAGGGCGTGCATGCCGTTGTCACGGAACCATTCGCCCATGGCGCAACCGGCAAACGGCGCCAGGTATTGCAGCGGGGCCGGTTCCGACGCGGTGGCCGAAACGACGATGGTGTATTCGAGGGCACCGTTTTCTTCCAGCGACTTGACGATCTGGGCGACGGTCGAGCGCTTCTGGCCGATGGCGACGTAGATGCAGTACAGCTTGGCCTTTTCGTCGGTACCGGCGTTGGCGGCCTTCTGGTTCAGGATGGCGTCGATGGCGACGGCGGTCTTGCCGGTCTGACGGTCACCGATGATCAGTTCGCGCTGGCCACGACCGACGGGGATCAGGGTGTCGATCGCCTTGATGCCGGTCTGCACGGGTTCATGCACCGACTTGCGCGGAATGATGCCAGGCGCCTTGACGTCGACGCGGCGACGCTCGGTCGACTCGATCGGGCCCTTGCCGTCGATCGGTTCACCCAGCGGGTTGACGACGCGGCCGAGCATGCCCTTGCCGACAGGAACGTCGACGATTTCGCCGAGGCGGCGGACTTCGTCGCCTTCGCTGATGTCACGGTCTTCGCCGAAGATAACGACGCCGACATTGTCCTTTTCCAGGTTCAGGGCCATGCCCTTGACGCCGGCCTTCGGGAACAGGACCATTTCGCCGGCCTGAACCTTGTCGAGGCCGTAGACGCGAGCGATACCATCGCCCACCGACAGGACCTGACCTACGTCGGAGACGTCGGCTTCTTCACCAAAACCAGCAATTTGTGCTTTCAGAATAGCCGAGATCTCGGCTGCGCGAATATCCATGAGTGTTACGCTCTCTTAAGGGCGAATTTGAGGGAATCGAGTTTGGTCTTCAACGATGCGTCGAACAGACGCGAACCTACGCGGACCTTCAGTCCGCCCAGGATAGCCGGATCAACGGAGGTGCTGATTTCGGCCTGGTGTCCCAGGGCCTTGCCCAGGGTGGTCTTGAGGGCGCCGAGCTGGTCATCCGACAGCGGCACGGCGGAAACGACTTCGGCATTCACAATGCCCTTGGCGGCATCGTAACGCTTGAAGAAAGCGTTCAGGAAGGGGAACAGCTCACCGAGGCGGCGATTGGCCGCGACGACGCTGAGGATCTTGGTCGTCAGGGCGTTAAGATTCAACGACTTGGCGACGGCCAGAAGGCCCTTCAGCTTGACGTCAGAGCTATAGACATAGGACGAAACGAACTGGCGCAGCTCGGCGCTTTGCAGCAGCAGGGCCTTCAGCGCGACCATGTCCTTCTGAACGGCATCGAGGACACCCTGGTCCTGAGCCAGCTCGAAGGCGGCCTTCGCATAGCGGTCGCCGGCTTCCGTTTCTCGAAATTGATCGTTCACGTGTGGTTCCAGGCAAGAGTGGCGGCAAAAACTGTTTTTGATTATCAGTTTGATTATCGGGCACGAGGTCGCGAGCGCGAAGTACGCGCTTCCAGTGCCTCGAAGCGCGGGCTCCTTAGCATAGGCATTTCCCGGCTGCAACCAATCAGGCCAGCAAAAGGGGAAGAATCTGGGAAAATATCTTTTGCGTCACTCCCTTGAGATTTAAGGCAATTCTTTTATTTAGAAGCAAAGGTCGAAGCCGCAGGATTTTAGATAAATGGACGTTATAACATCCCTTATACTTGACCCCGCGGCATGGGCAGCATTGTTGACCTTGGTGGTCATGGAAGTCGTCCTTGGCATCGACAATCTGATCTTTATTTCCATTCTGACCAACAAGCTGCCAGAGGCCATGCGCGGCAAGGCCAGGGCGTTCGGGCTGGGCGGCGCGCTTTTGATGCGCATCGCGCTTCTGTTCACCCTGTCCAGCCTGACGGCACTCAAGGATCCGGTCTTCGCCTTTGCCGGCCATGGCTTTTCCTGGCGCGACATCATCCTGGTCGCCGGCGGCCTGTTCCTGGTCTACAAGGCGACCAGCGAGATCAACCATGCCATGCACGACAAGGGCGACGACAGCGACACTAAGCCGCAGACCAAATCCCTGGGCTTTGCCGCCGCCATCGCCCAGATCCTGGTGCTAGATATCGTCTTTTCGATCGACTCGATCCTGACCGCGGTCGGCATGACCGATCACCTGCCGATCATGATCGCCGCCGTCCTGATCGCCGTGCTGCTGATGTTCGTCGCCTCGGGCCCGATCTCGGCCTTTATCAACCGCCACCCGTCCATCGTCATGCTGGCGCTCGGCTTCCTGCTGATGATCGGCGCCGTCCTGATCATGGAAGGCTTCGGCCAGCATATCGACAAGGGCTATATCTACGCCGCCATGGCCTTTGCCGGTTTTATCGAAGCCCTGCAGATGTGGAGCCGCGGCAAAAAGCACTGACAACCGGCAAACATTTTTGACCGGCAATGGACGCGCAGGCAGGCGTCGGATAGTCTCAAGCCTTCACCAAAGGGGACATCCATGCTGCGCCGCGCCTTCCTGCTCTCCATGGCCTGCGCCGTGGCCGCTCCCGCCTTTGCAGCGACACCGCGACGCAAGGTCAAGGCGGTCAAGATCACCCTGCTGTCGACCATGCTGGCCGACGGCGACGAACTGGGCGAATGGGGCTTTTCCGCTCTGGTGGAGGTCGATGGCCGCGCCATCCTGTTCGATACCGGCACGGCCCCTGACCTCGTCCTCAAGAATGCGGCTACGCTTGGCATCGACCTGTCGCGCGCCGAGGACGTCATCCTGTCGCACAATCACGCCGACCATACCGGCGGCCTGCTGACCCTGCGCCGCGAACTGATGACGACCAATCCGCGCGCCATGGGCCGGTCCCACGTCTCCGCCGGTATCTTCACCCCGCGCCTGACCCAGGACGGCAAGGACGACAACGGCCTGTCACCGCTAAAGGCGCAATACGAAGCCATGGGTGGTCAGTTTATCGTCCATGACGGCCCGGCCGAACTGATGGACGGCGTCTGGTTTACCGGCCCGGTGCCGCGCCCGCACGACGAGACCAACTGGCAACCCGGGCTGAGCATGCGTTCCGCCACCGGTGCCATGGTGCAGGACAATGTTCCGGAGGACGCGGCCCTGTTGATGGAGACCACTGACGGTACCATCATCCTGACCGGCTGCGGTCATGCCGGCATCGTCAATATCGGCGACTATGCCCGACGCCTGAGCGGCAATGCCCCGGTGCTGGCGGTCGTCGGCGGCCTGCACCTGTTTTCCAAGACCGATGCCGTCGTCGACTGGACCGGCGCGCAGCTCAAGGCGATGGGCGTGCGCTACCTGCTGGCGGCGCACTGTACCGGCATCGAGGCCACCTGGCGGCTGCGCCAGGATCTTGGCCTGACACGGACCACGGCCGTCGTCGGCGCCACAGGCGCGTCATTTACACTCGGCAAGGGCATCGATCCCGGCGACATCGCAAAATAGCCCGCAATAACCGGCGGTTAAGCCTGATCATATATCCTTGGTATTCCTTCGCAGAAAGCGACGACCATGGATTCCGTCATCCGCACCAATTCGGGCGCGCCCCTCATAACGCCCTATACCGCCCGCGGCATGTCCGATGCCAGGGCTGCCATGCTGGCCGCCGCCGCCAAGAAAAAAGCCGAAATCACCAGCGACGCCATGAAGGCGTTCGACGCCCCGACCATGAAAGCATCGACCCAGTCGAAAAACATGGTGCGCGACAAGATCGAAGCCATTCGCAAGCGCCTGACCATCCTGCGCAAGCTCTATGCCGGCAATCCCAAGGAAATGGCGCGCGCCCTGGCCCAGGTGTTCAAGGAACTGAAGCAGGCGGTCAAGGACTATGCCGCTGCGGTCAAGTCCGAGATCGGCGCCAGCGACTCCGCGGTCTCCACCACCTTGTCCGCCGGCGATACGACGGTTCCGGATGCCGACGCCGCGCCGGATTCCGGCAAGGTCGAGACCGACAAAAAAGCGGACGATCAAAAGGCAGACGAAACGCCTGCGGACGATACGCAAGCCGCCTCATCGGATACCAAAGACACGGCGACACAAACGCCCGCCGATCCATCCGACAGCAAGCCTGCCGACGCAACGGCCGATCACACCGCCCTGTACAATCAGGTGACGACGACGGTGCGGACCATGGCCGGCGAGGACGGGATGGAATTCACGCGCCTCATCAAAGGCCTGGTCCAGGAGATCAAGGACAAGATGCTGACGCCGGCGCGGATCCAGATGCAGGCGCAGAAGCCCGACAAGGCAACTGAGGAAGCTTTCAAGGATGTCGATGGCGCCCTGAAGGACCTGGACCAGGCCATGGATGATATGGAGCACGATATCAAAGATGCTGCGCCAGGCGTCGGCATGCATCTGGATGTAGCCGCGTAAGCGAATCTTCAGAACTCCCCCTTTTCAAGAGGGGGTAGAGTGACACGCCGCATGCAGACACATGCTCACGCGGAAAACATAGCAAATTTTGAATAAGATCAGCAGCCATAATCGCCGCAATACGGTCGCTGCCCCTACCCCCTCTCGCTTTTTGCTTGGCGCAAAAATCGAGCTCCCCCTTCAAAAGGCTAGGTGATTCACACATCTCAAATCGGGCTGAGAATTCGAAAAACCCACCCCTGAATTCATTGACTTTTTGGTAAAAATATAATCCGTATACAGATTATATTTTTACCTGATAAGGCGTTGAATAAATTACGATTTTAGAGTTGTGTGCATCCCCTAGCTTCAAAAGGGGGGGTTCTTAGAAAGCGCGATCACAGGAAATTATACGGGTCGATATCGACGATTTGCCGGATGGCATTGGGTCGCTTGATCGCCGCCAGCCAATGACTGACAAAGGCCTGCAGGTCGCGATTACGGTCCGCGCGCACCAGGAAACGCTTGCGCCATTGGCCGCGCACCAGGGCCAGCGGCGCATCGGCCGGACCATAGACATCGATGCCCGGGCTGTTCGGGATGAACAGGGCCAGTTCCTTGGCAAAGCGGTTAAGCGCCGCCTGATCCTTGGACTGCAGGATGATCGCCCCAAGCCGCCCGAACGGCGGAAAACCGGCAATTTCGCGCGACATGGTCTCATAGGCATAAAAGGCTTCGCGATCCTGATGCATCAGGGCCTGCATTACCGGGTGCTCAGGACTGTAGGTCTGGATGAGCGCCCGCCCCGGCTTGACCTTTCGCCCGGCCCGGCCCGTCGCCTGGGCGAGCAGTTGAAAGGTGCGCTCCGCCGCCCGCAGGTCGCCGCCCTTGAGACCCAGATCGGCATCGACAATGCCGACCAGGGTCAGGTTGGGGAAGTTGTGTCCCTTGGCCGCCGCCTGGGTGGCGACGACGATATCGATCTCATGGTCCTCTATGCGCTGGATCAGCGATGCCGACGTTGCTGCATCGGGCGCCGTATCCGAGCTGAACACCTCCGCCCGGGCATTAGGGAACCGGTTCTGCACCTCTTCCAGGATGCGCTCGACGCCCGGCCCGATCGAAGTCAGTCCGTCCTTGGCGCCGCAGTGCGGGCAGGCGGCGGGCTTGCGCATCGAAAAGCCGGTCAGGTGACAGACCAGCCGGCCGCTCGAACGATGCTCGACCAGCCAGGAGTCCGTATTGGGCGCCGACATCTTCTCGCCGCACGCCTTGCACAACACCAATGGCGCATAGCCGCGGCGATTGAGGAACAGCATGACCTGTTCCTTGCGCTGCAGGGTGGCGAGGATTTCGCCGACCAGCAGATCCGACAACCAGTAGCCCTTGTCCGGCGGGCTCTGCTTCATGTCGATCAGCGAGATGTCCGGCAACTGCGCGGTGCCGTGGCGTTGCCCCAGGCGCACCCAGGCGTAACGGCCCTTTTCGGCATTGGTCAGGGTTTCCAGCGACGGCGTCGCCGAAGCCAGGATCACCATGGCCCCGTCCATGCGCGCCCGGAACACCGCCAGGTCGCGCGCGTGATAACGCACGCCCTCTTCCTGTTTGTAGGAGGTGTCGTGTTCTTCGTCGACAATGACCAGGCCCAGCCGCCGGTAGGGCAGGAACAGGGCCGAGCGCGCCCCGACCACCAGCCGGGTCGTCCCCGCCGCCACACCTTCCCAGATGCGCCGGCGCGAGCCATTGGAGATATTGGCATGCCATTGCGCCGGCGCCACGCCGAAGCGCGCCGTTAGTCGCGCCATCACGGCCTGGGTCAGGGCGATTTCCGGCAGCAAGACGATAACCTGGGCCTCCGGATCGTTGCGCAGCGTTTCGGCGACGCTTTCGAGATAGACTTCGGTCTTGCCCGAACCGGTGACACCGTCGAGCAGGACAGGGGCGAAACCGCCCTTCGCCGCCTCGTTCTGCAGCAGGATATGGGCAGCGGCTTGCCCGTCATTCAGGGTCGGCGGCGCGAAGTCGGGATCCGGCTGCCTCTGGTCGTCGTCTCGCGGCAGGTCGACCTTGACCAGCACGCCTTCCTTTTCGAGCGCCGTCACCACGCCCGGCGATACGCCGGCGGCAAATGCCAGTTCCCCCAGGGCCATGGGCAGGAAAGCCGTTTCGATCACTCGTTCCCGAGCCTTGGTCATGCGCGCCGGCGCCTGGTCGGTGCGGACATAGCCTTGCCTGGCCTGCCCCTTGGGGATTTTCAGCGCCCGCAGGCAGCCATTGAGGAAGACCCCCGGCGGGGTCAGAGTCCATTGCGCCGCCCACAGCCAGAAGTTCAACGACGCCTCCGGCACGGGCGGGTCATCGAGCCGGTTCAGCACCGCCTTCAGCTTGAAGCCTTCATCCAGTATTTCGTGCGATATCCCGACGACCAAGCCACGCACCTTGGCATGTCCCAGCGGCACCAGCACATGATCGCCGGCGGCCAGACTCATGTCCGCGGGAATCAGGTAGTCGAGGGCGCTGTCCATCGGCGCCAGCACCGCGACCTTGGCGATCGATACAGGTGTTGCAACGGCCACGGCATCGCGCAGCAGGGGTAATTCGGAACCGGCGGGACTCATCCTACGCCATATAGTACGAATCCCCCGGGTTTGGCAGATGGCTCGCGCAAAAGCGCTTGAGGGACGCTCAAAGCCGAACTACAGTACCGTCACAGTTTGAAGGGCAACCTTGATGAGTTCCGAAAGCGGCAGTCCCACGCTCGATATCGACGACTGGCAGGCCCTGCGCCGCCATCTGGTCGAGCATGCCGACGACATCGTTCGCGACAAGGCCCTGCTCGAATCCCTGGGCCTGCAGGCAAAATCCCGTCACCTGATCGATTTCGGCCCGGCCGCCCTGGCGCGTCTCGAAGCCCGCGCCATGAAGGACTTCGATGTTCGCCGCCAGCTCGAAATGACGGCAAAAGCCAATTTCGATGCCCAGAACCAGACCCACGGCATGGTGCTCAGCCTGATGGAGGCCCGCAACCATTCCGACCTGGCGCGCCGCCTCAGTGACGAAGCCCGCGATCGCTTCGGCCTGGTCGCCGCCTCGATCGCCCTCGAAGACACCGGTCCGGTACCGCTCGGCTGGAAGACTCTCGATGACGGCGGCGTCGACTATATCGTCGGTGAACGCGGCCTGTCCCTGCTGGGTCCGGACGCCGCCTGCCGCGTCCTGTTCGACGACGACATCAACCGCATCAAGTCGGCCGCCGTCCTGCGCATTGCCCTGTGGCGTGAGGGCCGGCCGGGTCTCGTGGCTTTCGGCTCGTCGGATTTCGACGGTTTCTCGCCGGAAATGGGCGCTGAACTGGTCGCCTTTGTCGCCCGCGTCGTCGAGCGTGTCGCCGAACGCTGGCCCGTTCTTCGTTAAACGCCCCTGCGTCAAAAAGATTTGCCCGGGCTTCGACCAAATAGCCTGTGGGTAAATCTTCGGATTTCCGCGTCATCGATCACTTTACGGTAACGCACACTTAGCATTTCTTTGCTTATCCTTTACCCTTAACTTATCCACACCAAAGCTTATATGGAGTATAAGCGGGTGTTCAGTCTGCGTTGTTTTTGAGGTCTCCCCCTCCGGTCGGAAAAGGTTCTGTTTGGAGTAAGCCCTCTCACCGTCTCCGGCACTTCTTTTTGACCAGAGCGGGGAGGCCGCCAACGCATAAGACTGATACCCGTATCCCGTCATGATGACCGTCGAGGATGCATTGGTGCAGTGGTTCGGCTGGCTGAAAGGCCAGAGGCGCTGTTCGCCCAAAACTCTGGAGTCGTATGGCCACGCCCTGCGCCTCTATGTCGCCCACATCGACCGCACGGTCGGCGGGCTTTCTACCCTTAACGACATCGTTTCGGTCGGCACCAGTGATTTGCGGGGCTGGATGGCGTACCTGCGCGGTAAGGATCCGCCGCTGGCGCCACGCTCCGTCGCCCAGCACCTGTCCGCAGTCAAATCCTTTCACAGCTGGCTCGACCTGCACCACGATCTCGGCAATGCCCAGGTCGCCATGATGCGTGGCCCGCGCCTGAAAGCCACCCTGCCCCGTCCGCTCAATCCCGACCAGGCATTGGGCCTGATCAGCGAAACCCATATGGACTCCGACCGCGACGACTGGGAAAATGCGCGCGACGAGGCCGTCTATATGCTGCTCTACGGCCTGGGCCTGCGGATTTCCGAGGCCCTGTCCGTGACGGTGGCCGATACACCCCTGCAGCAGTCCCTGCGCATCACCGGCAAGGGCAACAAGATGCGCATTCTGCCGGTACTCGATGCCGTACGCGATGCCATCGAAGCCTACAAGGCGCAGCAGCCTTTCGTACTCAAGCCCGAAGACAAGCTGTTTCGCGCCAAGCGCGGCGGCGAACTGTCACCTCGTCACGTCCAGGCCAGCGTCCAGCATATGCGTTCGCGTCTTGGCCTGTCGGACCGCGCCACACCCCATGCCCTGCGCCACTCGTTCGCCACCCACCTGTTGGGTTCGGGCGCCGACCTGCGGTCGATCCAGGAACTGCTGGGCCACGCCTCGTTGTCAACGACGCAGAAATATACACAGGTCGATGCCGAGCGCCTGCTGACCGCCTATGCGGCTGCGCACCCCAAGGGTTAACCGGCGGCCTTTGCCTTTGCGACATAGGCATCGAACTGCGCCTGGGTACCACAGGCGTCCTGACCGGTCGCCTCGGTCGGATCGGTACCGGCGCGGCTAAGCGTACCCTCCATATCCGCAGCGATGTCGGCGCGCAGCAGCAGCATGCTGACCGGCAGGTCGCGTGGCCCGTGATAGGTCGTCCCGGCCGCCGTGCGGACCGCACGGATGCAGGCCGCGGCTGTCATCAGGGTACGTGGCTCGATCAGGGCCCACATGGAGGTATTGGCCGAAACGTCGGGGCGGCTGTTATCGGTGAATCCGCTCGGACGGCTGGCGACAACGGCGGCGCGCATCAGGCGCGCTCGGCTGGCCCGGCTCAGCCAGTAGTCGGCAGAATGGCGCTGCAGATAATGATCGACAAATTGCAGGTCCTTGTCGGCGTGAAGCACCTTGACCCAGTCGACCTTTTGCCAGTCCACGCCCGGGTGGGCCGCCAGATAGTCGTCTGATAACGGTGTGACACGCGCTTCGAGAGCTGCCAGCGTCGCCTCGTCCTGCGCATCGCTCCCCGCCGCCGGAAAGGTGCGGCCGGCAAAAAGCGCAAGGCCCAGGCGCAGGTCGTCGAAACCGTCGCCGCCATTGGCCTTGGCAAACAAGGTTTCTACCGGCGTATCCAGGGCATCGCCGATATAGGGTGCGGCAGCCGCAATAGCGTGTTCCCGTGCCTGCGGGTCCGGCTTGGGCGCCGCCTGAGCATGACCGGCCGCGCACCCCAACAGCAATGCTGCAATCATCCACTTGCGCATGATATCCCCCTACCTCGCAACGAAAAAGCCGGCCCTATCGGGACCGGCTTTCGTCATATCATGTCTTCGCTCGAGGACAAGGCAGGCTTATACCAACGGCCATGAAGAATGGCCGTTGGTATAAGCATTTTTCGGCTCAAGCGCCGCATGGCTCGCCACATCCGTGGCGGCGTGCGGGCGCACGCTCCCAACGACCGAAGGGTCAAGATCTGCTGCCGTTGGTATTAGGCCTGCATGATCCAGTTTTCGACGCCCATGGCCGCCTGGCGGACCGCTTCCGAACGGGTTGGGTGCGGGTGGCAGGTGCGCGCCAGGTCTTCCGAAGCGCCGCCGAAGGCCATCAGCAAGCAGGCTTCGGCAATCATTTCGCCGACCTGCGGGCCCATCATGTGCACACCCAGGACACGGTCGGTCTTGGCGTCGGCCAGGAACTTCACGAAGCCTTCGGTCTCGTGGTTGATCTTGGCGCGGCTGTTGGCCATGAACGGGAACTTGCCGGTCTTGTATTGCACGCCGGCCGCCTTGAGCTGGTCTTCGGTCTGGCCGACCCAGGCGACTTCCGGGGCCGTGTAGACGACGCTCGGGACCAGGTTGTAATCGACGTGACCGGCCTTGCCGGCGATGAATTCGATACAGGCGACGGCGTCTTCTTCGGCCTTGTGCGCCAGCATCGGCCCGAGGATAACGTCACCGATGGCCCACACGCCGGGCGCCGCCGTCTTGAAGTGGTCGGTCGGGATGAAGCCGCGCGCGTCGGTAGCGACACCGACGGTTTCCAGGCCGAGGCCCTTCGTGAAGGGACGGCGGCCGATGGCGACCAGGACGACGTCGGCGGTCAGCTTTTCCTGCGCACCGCCGGCGGCCGGCTCGAGCGTCAGGTCGACGCCCTTGGGGCCGGTCTTGGCCGAGGTCACCTTGGTGCCGAGCTTGAAGGTAATGCCCTGCTTGACCAGCGCCTTCTGGAAGGCAGTGGCCAGTTCGGTATCCATGCCCGGCGTGATGCGGTCGAGGAATTCGACGACGGTGACCTGCGCGCCGAGGCGGCGCCACACCGAACCGAGTTCCAGGCCGATAATGCCGGCGCCGACGACGACGAGCGACTTCGGCACGGCCGGCAGCGACAGGGCGCCGGTGGAATCGACAACCTGCTTCTGGTCGACATCGACGCCCGGCAGCGGGGTCGGCTCGGAACCGGTGGCAATGACGATATTCCTGGTGGTCAGTTCCTTGGTCGTACCGTCTTCGGCCGTGACGACGACCTTGCCGGCGCCGGCGATCTTGCCGAAGCCGACGAAGTAGGTGACCTTGTTCTTCTTCATCAGGAACTCGACGCCCTTGGTCAGTTGCGTCACACTGTCCTGCTTGGCCTTCATCATCTGGATGAGGTTCAGCTTCGGCGCGGAGACCTCAATGCCGATATTCGGGAACTCATGGGTGGCGGCTTCGAACAGTTCCGAAGCGTGCAGCAGGGCCTTGGACGGCATGCAGCCGACATTGAGGCAGGTGCCGCCGAGGACGCCGCGCGATTCGACGATGGCCGTCTTCAGGCCCAGCTGCCCGGCGCGCACCGCGGCATTATAGCCGCCCGGTCCGCCACCGATGATTACTACGTCGAAATTCAGGTCGTCGGCCATGTCACAAGCCCCTTCTGGCATAAAAGCTGCCCGCCATGTTAGCGGAAACATGCCTCAGAAAAGAGGAGGCAATTTCCGGCGTGCGGTGCGGAAAATCGTTGCCTTGCAGGTAGGAGCGCAAGCCTGCGCGGTCAAGTCAAATACGCGCCGCTGGAGAAGAATATGTGCCGGTGTGACTGTTACCTAGTCTAATGCCAATGCCGGGCGGCCCCGCTTCAGGTTCTGGCGCGAAATATAGACCAGGAAACCCAGGACAAGAGCCACCAGCGTCAGGACATACCGCGGGTCCCAGCCCGCCAGGATGCTCAGCAGCTTGTCTTGAATATTACCGTCCTTGTTGCCATTGGTCAGGTAGGTCAGGATCAGATCGGCGACAAATCCCAGGCCATAGATGACGGCGGCGCGGATATTGCCATTGGCGTGCAGCAGCGCTGCGGTGACGTAGAGCAGGATGACCGCGCCCCACAAGACGACCACCGGTGTGTTATGGGTCTCGATGGCGTCGACCGCCGTATCGCCCTGGATGGAGTCCGTGACCTGGGTTCCGGAATCGCCGTCCATCGGGGATGTGCCGGCGCCATTATAGTCCGCCCGGTCCATGCTCATCGACGGCACAGCCGCTCCGGTATTGGCCGGAAACAGGAAGGCCTTGACCACGGGGAAAGCGATCCACGCCGCATAGGCCAGGACGATGACGGCAAACAGCGTGCGAACAAACTTCATACTTCCCCCGGGCGCTACCGCACGATCCAGGTCGCGCGTTAACCAATCCTAACCCAAAGAACGACGATTGGCCATCTTTATGCGCTCAGGTGCCGCGCTGGCTCGCTGCATAAGCAGCGGCGCGCAGTCGCGCTTGCCGCCCATCGCCAGGACGATGAGCGGAATGGTCGCGTTTAATTGGCAAAATCGCGGCCGCCTCAGTTCGTCGGCAAATCGGACAGCTTGGCGTCCGGGTTTTCCTTCATGGTGCCGAGCACACCGAGATTCTGCGCCGAGAAGGACGCAGCCGTCTGGAAGTATTCGCGCGAACCGCAGGCCATGATGCCTTCCGACCAGGCCATGCGATAGGTTTTGACCGCCGTGTCCTGAGCCTGGGCGAACTGCTCGGGCGTCAGCTTGGTGGCCGAGATGTCGATCATCTGGGTCTTCTTCATGCGCGCAAAGCCGAACGCCGATTGCGCGCAGGTGGCGGCGGCGTTGACGACATTCGGCTTCAGCACCAGATCCTGGTTCAGGTTGAATTCCTTGTCCTGGTTGGGATCGTCGGGCACGAACTGCATCGGCATGGTTTCCTGCTGCGAGCCCATGTCCGGCACCGAAATATTCGGCATCTGGCTGCGCGGCTTGGCGCGGCCGACGTGCTTTGCCAGGTAGATCCAGAATTCCGACTGGTCCAGCATGGCGTCTTCATCGAAGGTGATGTCGAACTTGTCGGACTTGTTGAGATAGAGGTCGAGCATGGCGCGGAAGCCGCGCTTCAGCTTTTCGCGATCATCCTTCGGCATCTGCTGCGATACCGAGGTACGGCCCAGATCGAGCGCCAGCCCGTATTCCAGCATGATGTCGGGATGATGGACATCGGCCTTCTGCAACAGGTCCATCATAGGCGTGTTCATCGCCGCATTGACGTAGACCTGGCCTCTGACGGCATCTTCGGTCGTGAAGGTCGACTTGTTGTCGATATCCTTCTTGGTGCCGGCGTGGGCGGACGATGCCAGCATCACAGCTGCGGCGACGCCGAGCAACAGACGGATCTTCATGAAGTAACTCTCCCTAGATTATTTATTGTTTTCAAAAGAGGTATTCATAAAACCGTCAATCTGTCTCGGCTTTTTTCCGTCCCACGGTGCTATTGTAATATTTTGACGGCGATGCGTTGCCGTAAAGCCGCGCAAACAAAAACCCCGCCGGAGACCGACGGGGTTTTCGATATCGAATACGACCTGAAGATTTAGACGTCGAGCACGAAGCGTTGCGGATCTTCCAGGCCTTCCTTGACACGAACCAGGAAGGTCACGGCTTCCTTGCCGTCGACGATGCGGTGATCGTACGACAGGGCCAGATACATCATCGGACGGATAACCACCTGGCCATTGACGGCCATCGGGCGCTCCTTGATGGCGTGCATGCCCAGGATGCCGACCTGCGGCATGTTGAGGATCGGCGTCGACATCAGCGAACCGTAGATACCGCCATTGGTGATGGTGAATGTACCGCCTTGCAGCTGGTCGATCGACAGGGTGCCGTCACGAGCCTGCTTGCCCAGGGCGGCGATGCCCTTTTCGATACCGGCCAGCGACAGGGTGTCGACATCGCGCAGGACCGGAACGACCAGACCCTTGTCGGTGCCGACGGCGACGCCGAGGTCGTAGTGGTTCTTGTAGATGATGTCGGTGCCTTCGATTTCGGCGTTGACGGCCGGAATGTCCTTCAGCGCGGCGACGACGGCCTTGGCGAAGAAGCTCATGAAGCCGAGCTTCACGCCGTGACGCTTTTCGAAGACGTCCTTATAGGCATTGCGCAGGGTCATGATCGCCGTCATGTCGACTTCGTTGAACGTCGTCAGCTGGGCGGCGATGTTCTGCGATTCCTTCAGGCGGCGGGCGATCGTCTGACGCAGGCGCGTCATCTTCACGCGGTCTTCCTTGGCGCCGGCGGCGCGCGGCGCAACCGGGATGGCGGCGGGCACAGGCGCGGCAGCGACCGGCGCAGCGGCGACAGCGCCGCCGGCCAGGGCTGCGAGGGCGTCACCCTTGGTGATGCGGCCGTCCTTGCCCGTGCCCGGAACGCCGGCGGGGTTGAGGCCGGTTTCGGAGACGATGCGCTGCACCGACGGCGACAGTGGCATGGTGCCCGAAGCCGCGGGAGCAACAGCCGGAGCGGGCGCCGCGGCAGGCGCAGGCGCTGCGGCCGGGGCAGCAGCGGCCACCGAACCGTCGGTCGAGATCTTGGCGATGGTCTGGCCCGGCGTCACGGTCGAACCGTCGCCGGCGATGATGTCAGCCAGGACGCCGTCGGCCGGCGAGGCGACTTCGACGGCGACCTTGTCGGTTTCGATTTCGACCAGGACCTCGTCCTTCTTGACGGCGTCGCCCTTTTTCTTGCGCCACGTCGAGATGGTGCCTTCGGCAACGCTTTCGCCCATGACCGGGGTCTTGACGTCGAGCATGTTGCCCGAAGCGGCGGGCGCAGCCGCAGGAGCGCCAGCCGGGGCCGGGGTCGCGGCAGGCGCCGGAGCAGAGGCGGTGGCGGCAGGCGCCGCGGCGGCGACAGCAGCGCCGGCGCCGCCGACCGTGCCGA
>CBDFFG010000018.1:0-30097 GCA_965246725.1 Asticcacaulis sp. | reverse complement strand
TTCGCAAGCCATGGGACCGCACGAGACGGCGCTTGCGCCGGTGAGATGTGGTGGTGGGGTTTCTTGCTTCGACAAAAACTCAAATAATCAACTGCTTCCGTAATCGCGTAGCGGATAGTCGTGCTTGTGATTCAAGCAAGAAACCCCACCACCACATCTCGCGCGGCGAATGCATAAGAGATTAAACGACACTGTCAGGAGCGGCGCGCTTCGTGCGGTCCCCCTCCCCACCAAAGGTGGGGAGATTTAAAAGAGCTTAAATTTCAACGCTCTGCACTTTGTTACGAGATGTGTGGATCGCCTAGCCTTCAAAAGGTAGAGTCTTTTGGGCTTGGTGCACTTGACACCCGGGAAGCCTGAAATCCCCATTTTTCGCAGATTCGTCCTTAGGACCAAAGGGCGATTCCGCGCTCATATTGGCCAACCAATATCGCTAAATGTGTTTTGGCTGGCAAATTTTTCACATCACGGCCAACCAAATATAGTATATTTGCAACACAGGTTGACCAATAAAGGGCATTTGACGACCATTTTATATGTCGCGCGAAATTCTATATATATTTGTTTCAAAAGATTTTTTTGTTCTGACAAAGCGATATGTCAGTCCCGTCACACACATGCGTGAAGCGACCGCGTTTAAAAAACGACACAAATCGGACAATTGAAATTGACATGCCAATTGCTGCTACATAGTCTGATTTACGCAATTGGCACACCAATATTCCGATGGCTGGTCCTATTCTACCCAGCATTGGTCACATGGCCTTCTCACACCTACGCCACGTCACGGGACTCAAGGGCGAAATTCGCAAGAATGCCTCGGTTCGCGACATTTGATTTCATGGGGATATGATAATGACGTTCAAAACCTACGCCTTACTCAGTACCGCCCTGGCGAGCATCGTCTCGGCCTCCGGCGCCCTCGCCCAGACCGCCGCGGCACCGGATGCCGCGCCGGCCAGCGACGTCGTCGTCGTCACCGGCTTCCGCAAGAGCCTGGCCAGCGCCCTGGCCAACAAGAAGCACGACGAACGCATCTCCGACGGCATCTCGTCGGAAGACCTGGGCAAGTTCCCGAGCGAAAACATCGCCGAGGCCATCCAGCGTATCCCGGGTGTGCAGATGGCCGACGTCAACGGCCGCGGCGCGACGATCAGCGTCCGGGGCCCTGGGGCCCCGCAATATGTTCGCACGACCGTCAACGGCCAGTCCTTCGCCAGCCCGGACTTCACCAACGGCTTCCGCTATGACGTCATCCAGACCGAACTGGCCAACAGCGTCCAGGTCTACAAGTCGCCGACCGCCGACATGGATGCCGGCGAACTGGGCGGCACGGTCAATATCGACACCGTCCATCCGCTCGACCAGAAGGGCCGCAAGATCGTCGTCTCGGCCAAGCTGCAGGATTCCCAGCTGGCCAAGGGCAATGCCACGCCCAAGGCCTCGATCAGCTATCTCGACCACTTCGACGGCGGCAAGGTCGGCGTCTTCCTCGGCGCAAGCTACCAGGAACTGACCGACCGCGCCGACTATTTCTGGATCGACCGCTGGGTCAATCCCGATGGCAGCGCCTTCAACACCCGCGCCGTCCGCGCTACCGCCGCATCGACCGCGACACCCTGCGCCAGCAGTTCAACGCCGCCGTCCAGTACAAGCCGATCGACGGCCTGACCATGGGCGTGACCGCCATCTATTCGAAGGACAATACCCGCTACGACGTCAACCAGCAGGTCTTCCTGTTCGGCAACCCGCCGACCATCCTGTCCCAGACCGCCGACACGGCGACCGTGGTGCAGTCGAAGAACTTCACCCTGGAAAACAACCGACAGCTCGAGACGCGTAACCTGAAGACCACGCGCTAACCGGCGACATCAAGTGGGTCGGCACGCCGAACTGGGTGCTGAAGGGCGTGATGCACTACACCGAAGGCAAGGCGCACCTGACCGAAGAGGCCGCCATCCTCGGCGTCAAGATCGCCTCGGCGACGCTCGACATCAGCGACCCAAGCGACGTCAAGCTGACCGTGTCCAACGACCTGTCGAGCCCGACGCCCTATGCCGCCACCTCACTGACCCGCAACGAATATCCCGACGGCGCCCAGCACCAGAACAACTCGTCGGAAGGCGCCGCCCAGTTCGACGCCATCCGCACGCTCGATGCCGGCATCTTCTCGACGGCCACCTTCGGCGTCAAGTACCGCCGCGAGGCCTTCAGCCGCTACTCCACCCGTCGCGACCTGGTGGCCAATATCGCCGCCGCCTACACGCCGGATATCGCGTCGGACGGCGACCAGATCACCGACTTCCTCGACGGCAACGACTCGATCCAGCATTCCTGGATCGCACCGAACATGCAGGCTTACGAGGCCGCCCTGGCCCCGGCCGGCCTGAACGTGCCGTTCGTCTTCGATCCGTCCGGCTCGTACGGCGTGACCCGCAAGATCGCGTCCATCTACGCCATGGTCAACCTCAAGGGCGAGGTCTTCTCGGTGCCGTTCCATGGTGATATCGGCCTGCGCGACGAAGACACCAGGTCGATGGTGAAGGGCTACATCACCGGCACCTCGAACCCGGTCAACACCAATGTCAACCTGGTCACCGGCACCTATGCCACGCCCAGCAAGTACAACAATGTCCTGCCGTCGGCCAATGTCACCTTCGACCTGATGCCCAACCTGCTGCTGCGCGCCGCCGCCGCCAAGGTCATGGTCCGTCCGGTCCTCGACACGACCAGCCTGGCGACGACCGTCTCGACCGGCGTCTCGGGCGGCGTACGTCAGATCAGCGTCGGCATCGGTTCGGCGACCCTGCGGCCGCTGACCGCCAACCAGCTCGACCTGAGCCTGGAATGGTATTACGGCGCCGGCAACGGCCTTAGCGTCGCGGCCTTTACCAAGGACGTGAAGAACGGCATCTATACCGCCACCAACCTGTGCCCGGCCTCGTTCAACGGCACCGGCCTGTCGACCGTCGCCAACGAATGCGTCGACTCCAGCGGCGCCGTCTATTCGATCAGCCAGACCCTGAACGACCCGTCGGTCGTCAAGATCAAGGGCTACGAAGTCAACTGGCAACAGTCCTTCGATGAATGGCTGCCGGTCAAGGGCTTCGGCGTGACCAGCAACTACACCTATGTCGAACCGCACTCCAAGAAGGCCGGCTTCTATATCGCCAACCTGTCGCGGACCACGGCCAACCTGACGACCTACTGGGAAAACCGCACCTTCAGCGCCCGCCTGTCGGCCAACTACCGCAGCGCCTACAACCAGACGAGCGCCGAAAGCTTCTTCGCCACCGAGAACCACACGATCGAGGGCCGCACCCAGTACGACTTCACCGTCGGCTACAATATCAATGACAGCCTCAGCCTGTCGATCGGCGGCCTGAACATCACCAACGCCAAGGAGATGGCCTACAAGGACATCAAGACGCGCTGGCAGATGACCAGCATTGTCGGCCCCAGCTATTACATCAGCCTGCAGTACAAGATGTAATCCCCTACCTCACTGTGGGAAGGCGTCCGCCCGGGCGCCTTCCTGCACGACTGATACCCGCCGGCGGCGTTTCCTCCCCCTTGCGCCGGCGGGTCTTTTTCCCGAAGATCGTCCTTTCAGGATACAAGCGCATGTCCAACCCAACGCCTCACGGCCCCACCCGCCGCCAGGCCGTCCTGCAAGGCCTCGCCGTCGCCGGCGCGGGCCTGTTGCCGTCTGTGGCGCCCGGTTCGGCCGCGGCAAAAGGACAGGCATCCCCTCAGGCATCCCCGGCCGAACGCGCCGCGCAAGACGTGCTCCAGCGCCTGATCGGCGCCCGGGCGCGCACCATACACTTCCATAAAACCGAAAATTCGAAATCCGCCTTCAGCGTCTCGCAGGTCCATGGCCGGCTGACGGTCCACGGCAGCGACGCCGTCAGCCTGGCGCGCGGCGCCTACAGCTACCTGACCGCGATCGGCGCCGCGAGCGTCAGCTGGGAAGGCGACCGCATCGCCTTGCCTCATGCCTGGCCGGCAGAGTCGATCGCCGGGGAAACCCCCTTTCGTCACCGCGCCTATATGAACACCTGCACCTTCGGCTATACGACGCCGTGGTGGGGCTGGGCGCGCTGGCAGCGCGAGATCGACTGGATGGCGTTGCACGGCATCGACATGCCGCTGGCCATGGAGGGCCAGGAATATGTCTGGCGCGCCCTGTGGCGCGAAAACGGCCTGAGCGAGACCGAACTGGCCACCTATTTCTCCGGCCCGGCCTTCACGCCTTGGCAGCGCATGGGCAATATCGAAGGCTACGACGCTCCCCTGCCCGCCAACTGGATCGACAAAAAGCACGCCCTGCAACAGCAGATCCTGGGGCGGATGCGCGAACTGGGCATGACGCCGATACTACCGGCCTTCGGCGGCTATGTCCCCAGGGCCTTCGCCGAAAAGCACCCGGACGCCCGCATATACAAGATGCGCGCCTGGGAAGGTTTCCACGAGACCTACTGGCTCGATCCGGCCGATCCCTTGTTTGCCGTCCTCGCCGGCCGCTTCCTGGCGCTCTACACCGACACCTATGGTGAAGGGCAATATTACCTGGCCGACTCGTTCAACGAGATGCTGCCGCCGATAGCCGCCGATGGCGCGGACGCCGCCAAGGCGACCTATGGCGACGCCACCGCCAATGCTGCGGCGGTCGCCGCCGTCGATCCGGCGACCAAGGCCAAACGCCTGGCCGACTACGGCCGGGCCATCTATCAGTCGATCCACGCTGCCCGCCCGGACGCCGTCTGGGTAATGCAGGGCTGGCTGTTCGGCGCCGACAAGACCTTCTGGGATGCCGCCGCTATCGCCGCCTTCCTGAGTGGCGTGCCCGACGACCGGCTGATGGTGCTCGACATCGGCAATGACCGCTACAGCGATGTCTGGACCCGCGCCGAGGCCTTCCACGGCAAGAGCTGGATCTTTGGTTACGTCCATAATTACGGTGGCTCGAACCCGCTCTATGGCGACCTAGACCTCTACCGCAGCAACGCGCAGATGCTGGCGACGCGCAAGGACACCGGCAACCTGCAGGGTTTCGGCGTCTTCCCCGAAGGCCTGCACAGCAACAGCGTCGTCTACGAACACCTATATGATCTGGCGTGGGGGGCTGACCGTGAGTCCCTCGATACTTGGCTGGCCACCTATACCCGCGCCCGCTACGGCCGCACCTCGCCGGCCCTGGTCACTGCCTGGAACGCCCTGCGCACGGCCGTCTACCGGACCGCCTACTGGACACCGCGCTGGTGGAAGAGCCGCGCCGGCGCCTATCTGTTCTGCAAGCGACCGACGCTCGACGCCATCGACTTCCCGGCCCTGCCGGGCGATCGCGCCGCCCTGAAACAGGCCGTCGAAGACTTCCTGGCCCTGGCGCCCGCCTATGGCGCCTCGCCCCTGTTCCGCAACGATGTCGTCGACGCTGTCCGCCACTATGTCAGCGGCACGCTCGACGACACGATCCAGGACGCACTCAGGGCCTATCAGGCCGGAGATATTGCAAAGGGCGACGCGGCAAGGGCGCGCCTGGGCGATCTCGCCACCCGCCTCGACGCCCTGCTCGGCAACCAACAGGAGACCCTGTCCAGCTGGATCGACGATGCCCGCGCCTATGGCGACACGCCGGAAGACGCAGCGCGCTATGTCGAGAACGCCAAGGCCCAGGTCACCGTCTGGGGCGGCAAGGGCAATCTCAACGACTATGCCTCCAAGGCCTGGCAGGGTCTCTACAAGGACTTCTACCTGCCGCGCTGGATGCAGATGTTCGATGCCCTGCGTGCCGGATCTTTCGACCCGGCCGCCTTTACCGCCCGCATCACCGCCTGGGAGCACGACTGGGTCAACGCCGATACCGTCTACACCCGCCATCGCCCGGCCGATGCGCTGGCCGACGCCCGCGTGCTGTTCGTCAAGGCGCAGGCATGACCGTGACCCAGACCGTCTCTTCGGCGAGCAAGCCTCCACGTTTCACGTCGCTTGACCTGTTCCGCGGCCTGACCGTCTGCGTCATGATCGTGGTCAATACCTCCGGCGGCGGCGCCGAACCGTTCGCCACCCTCAGCCACGCCAAATGGTTCGGCTTTACCCTGGCCGACGTCGTCTTCCCGTCGTTTCTTTTCGCCGTCGGCAACGCCATGGCCTTCTCGATCAAGCCGGAGACGCCGACGCGCGACTACCTGGTCAAGGTCGCCAAGCGCACGCTGATTATCTTCGGGCTCGGCTTCCTGATGTACTGGTATCCGTTCGTCCATCAACAGCCGGACGGGTCGTGGGCGCTGAATCCTTTCAGCGACACCCGCATCATGGGCGTGCTGCAACGCATCGCCCTGTGCTTCGGCGCTGCCTCGCTGGCCTGCCGGTACCTGTCGGTGCGCTGGCTGGTCGCCCTGTGCGTCCTGCTGCTGTTCGGCTACTGGGGACTGCTGATGGCCTTTGGCGTACCGGGCCAGCAACTAAGCCCGACCGGCAATGCCGGCGCCCTGTTCGACCAGGCAGTGCTGGGCATAAACCACATGTACAGGAAGGGCCATGGTTACGACCCGGAGGGCCTGCTCAGCACCCTGCCGGCCATCGTCAATGTCATTGCCGGCTTCCTGGCCGGGCGCTTTATCCTGGCCACATCCGACAAGCAAAAGATGGTGCGTACCCTGCTGCGCGCCGGCCTTGTCCTGGTGTTGGCCGGCCTGGTCTGGAGCCTCGGCTTTCCCCTGGCCAAGCGCCTGTGGACCAGCTCGTTCGTCCTCCTGACCGTCGGCATCGACCTGGTCGTCATCGCAGCCCTGATCGCCTATGTCGAGATTGCCGGCCAAAGACAGGGTGTGTGGTTCTTCGAGGTCTTCGGCAAGAATCCGCTGGCCATCTATCTGTTCTCGGAGCTGTTCGTCACCACCCTGCAGCTGATCAAGGTCGACGGGCTGGGTCTCTACGACTGGGTCGGCATCCGCCTCTTCCAGGCGGTGACGCCCGGCGCCATCGGCTCGCTGTTGTGCGCCATCGCCTACATGCTGGTGTGCTGGCTGCTGGGCTACGTCCTTTACCGCAAGAATATCATCATCAAGATCTGAGAGTAGCGACATGCCCGGCCCGACCACGACCTCACCTGACAGCAGTCCGTTAGACGCGAAATCGTCGCTGCTGGCCATATCGATCATCAGCGGCCTGTTCTTCATCTTCGGCTTTGTCACCTGGCTGAACAGCCCGCTGATTACCTTCGTCAAGCTGGCCTTCACGCTGGACGACGTCTCGGCCTTCCTGGTGCCGATGGCCTTCTACATGTCGTACTTCTTCCTCGCCCTGCCGTCGGCAGCCATCCTGCGCGCCACCGGCATGAAAAAGGGCATGTCGCTGGGTCTTCTGGTCATGGCCGTCGGCGCCGCCATCTTCGGCCAGTTCACCACCATGCGCGTCTTCCCCGGGGCGCTTACCGGCCTGTTCGTCATCGGCGCCGGCCTGTCCCTGCTGCAGACCGCCTCGAATCCCTATATCTCGATCGCCGGGCCGATCGATCGTGCCGCCCAGCGCATCGCCATCCTCGGCATCTGCAACAAGATCGCCGGCGCCCTGGCCCCCATCGTCTTCGGCATCCTGGTCATGCAGGGCGTCGGCGAGCTCGACGCCAAGGTCCAGGCCGTCACCGATCCGGCCGCCCGCGAAGCCCTGCTCGACGCCTTCGCCCACAAGATCTACCTGCCCTATATGGCCATGGCCGGCCTGCTGGCCGTGCTGGCCTTTGCCCTGTTGAAATCGCCCCTGCCGGAAATCAAGCCGGTCGCCGCCAACCATGAGGACAAGGCTGAAAAGCGCCGCAGCCTGTTCAGCCACCCCAACCTGTGGCTGGGCGTCGTCTGCCTGTTCTTCTATGTCGGCGTCGAGGTCATGGCCGGCGACGCCATCGGAACCTATGGCCACGCCTTCGGCCTGCCGCTCGACCAGACCAAGTTCCTCGGGACCGCCACCATGGTCGCCATGCTGGTCGGTTATGTCCTGGGCTTTATCCTTATCCCGCGCGTCATCTCGCAGGAACGCTACCTTGCCCTGTCGGCGGTACTGGGCGTGATCCTGTCCCTGTGCGCCTTTGCCACCAAGGGCTATGTCAGCGTCGGCTTCGTCGCGGCGCTCGGCTTCGCCAATGCCATGATGTGGCCGGCCATCTTCCCGCTCGGCATCAAGGGCCTCGGCCGCCACACCGAGACCGGCGCGGCCATCCTGGTCATGGGCATCATGGGCGGCGCCGTCCTGCCGCAGCTCTTCGCCTTTTTCAAGCAGACCCATGACTTCCAGCTGGTCTTCGCCTGCCTGATGGTCCCCGCCTATCTCTACATCCTGTTCTTTGCCCTCGTCAGCGGCCGCAAGCCGGCCGCCGCCTGACCGTTCCCTCCAAAGCGTTGATTACCATGTCAAATTCCAGAGACCCCCTCTACTATATCGGCATCGACGGCGGCGGCACCAAGTGCCGCGCCCGCCTGAAGAACCGCGCCGGCAAGGTGCTGGGCCAGGGCCTGGGCGGGGCGTCCAATATCCGCCTCGGCCTGGCCTCGGTATGGCGCAACCTGATGACGGCCGTCGACGGGGCGCTGGCCCAGGCCGAGCTGTCGCGCGCCGACCTGCCCGACATCCATCTCGGCCTCGGGCTGGCCGGCATCACTTCGGCGACCAATGCCCAGGTCACCGTCGATTCCGGCCCCAACTTCGGCAGTATCCGTGCTTCCAGCGACGCCCATGCCGCCTGCCTCGGTGCCTTTTCCGGCCGCGACGGCGCCATCCTGATCACCGGCACCGGCAGCGCCGGCTACGCCTTCGTCAACGGCGTCGGCCATGCGGTCGGCGGCTGGGGCTTCGAGGTCGGCGATGACGGCTCGGCCGCCGGGCTCGGCCGCGACGCCCTGCGCGCGTCCCTGCGCGGTTACGACAGGATCGCCCCCGTCAGTCCCTTCACCCGCGAGATGATCGCCCATTTCGGCGGCAATCCCGCCGACGTCATCGCCTTCGTTACCACGGCCACGCCCAGTGATTTCGGGGCGCTGGCCCCCATCATCATGCGCTTCGCCGACGAGGGCGACCCGGTCGCCTCCGGCCTGGTCCAGGCCGTCGCCGACGAGATCGGCCGCTACCTGAAGCGTCTCAACGATATCGGTGCCTCGCGCGTCGCCCTCGTCGGCGGCATGGCCGCCCCGATCACGCCCTGGCTCAGCCCATGGGCGACGGCGCTTCTGACCGATGCCGAACAGGACGCCGTCGAAGGTGCCCTGCTGCTGGCCCAGGGCGCCGGCACCGGCCTCAACGAAGTGCGCGTGCACGCATGACCTCCCCCGCGCTCCCGGCCCAGTTCGAGACCGGCCGCAAGACCTTCAGCGCCCTGCTGGGGCCGTTGCCGCAGAACGATCCGACGCCGCTGTACCTGCAACTGCAGAAACTGCTGCGCAGCGCCATCGAGACGCGGCTGATCGCGCCGGACGATGCCTTCCCGGCCGAGCGTCACCTGGCCGAGGATTTCGAGGTGTCGCGTATCACCGTGCGCAAGGCCATCGACGGGCTGGTCGCCGAGGGCCTGGTCAATCGCCGCCGCGGCGCCGGCACCTTTGTCTCCAGCCGCTTGGAAAAGAACTTCTCCAAGCTGTCCTCCTTCACCGAGGACATGATCGCCCGCGGCCGCACGCCGCATTCCGAATGGATCGCCAAGACCGAGGGCGTAGTCACGCCCGAGGAATCCCTGTCGCTGGGCCTGTCGCCCGGCGCGCGCGTCTATCGCTTCCTGCGCCTGCGCTATGCCGACGGACAGATCATCGCCCTGGAATATACGACGCTTCCGGCCTTCTGCCTGCCCTCGCTCAATGCCGTCGGCGCCTCGCTCTACGAAGCCTTGCAGGCGACCGGCCATCGTCCGGTGCGCGCCCTGCAACGCCTTCGCGCCGTCACGCTGACGGCCGAACAGGCGCGCAAGCTGCATGTCGCCGGCGGCGAGGCCGGCCTGTTTATCGAGCGCCGCGGCTTTCTTGGGGACGGCCGTACCTGCGAGCTGTCGCACTCCTATTATCGCGGCGACGCCTATGACGTCGTCGATGAGCTCAATGAAACCAGCGGCCTTTTATAGGCCGCGGAGACCAGCGGCCTTCTACAGGCTGCGGAAAGATACCCTGATGACTATCCTGAGAAAGACCCGGGTGATCCAGCCCGAAACCACATTGATGTTCGCCGAAGCAGCCGAAGGCGGCGCGGCCGTCGAGCGTTTCCTGACGCACAACAAGGCCGCGCTTGCGCGCCTGGCCGTGCGCCTGAAGGCCAATCCGCCGCGCTCGGTCACGACCTGCGCCCGCGGCTCTTCGGACCATGCGGCAACCTTCGGCAAATACCTGATCGAAACCCTGCTGGGCGTGCCGACCTCGTCGGCCGCCCTGTCGGTCTCGTCCATCTATGCCGCCCCGGTCGTGGCCAGCGATTCCCTGTGCATCGCCATTTCGCAGTCCGGCCGTTCGCCCGACCTGCTGACCGCCGTCGAAGCCCACAAAAAGGCCGGCGCCTATGTCGTCGCCCTGGTCAATGACGAGGACAGCCCGCTGGCAGCGCTTGCCGACGAACTGCTGCCGCTGAAAGCCGGTCCGGAAAAGTCGGTCGCCGCCACCAAGTCCTATATCACTTCCCTGGCCGGCCTCGCCGCCATCACCGCCCATTGGGCGGCTGACGACGCCCTGGTCGAGGCCCTCGACGATCTTCCAGCCCTGCTGAAGCAGGCCTTCGCGCTCGACTGGTCGGCAGCCCTGCCCGCCCTGACCGAGGCCCGTAACCTGTTCGTCATCGGCCGCGGCTACGGTTTCGCCGTCGCCCAGGAAGGCGCGCTCAAGCTCAAGGAAACCTGCGCCCTGCACGCCGAAGCCTTCTCCTCCGCCGAGGTCCGCCACGGTCCCATGGCCATCGTCAATGACGGCTTCCCCATCCTGGCCTTCGCCACCACCGACACCGCCGGCGAAGGCGTGCGCGATGTCGCCGCCGAATTCGTCAGCCGCGGCGCCCAAGTCCTTCTGACCGATGCTACCCTGCTGGCCGATGCCACCCCACTGGAAGGGGCTGTCGCCCTGCCCGCCCTGAAGACCGTGCCGGCACTCGAGCCCATCCTGCAGATCCAGAGCTTCTACCGCCTGGCCAACAGCCTTTCGGTCGCCCGCGGTCTCGACCCCGACAGCCCGCCGCACCTCAACAAGGTCACCAGGACTCTTTAGAGTCCGGCTCTGTAATCCTGATCCCGTGAGTGTTATGACGACTTTTAGCAATGCACAGATCGTAACGCCGACCGGTATCGTCCGGGGCTCGCTGGTCTGTGAAGGCGAAACCATTACCCAGATCGTTCCAGGTGACGCAAAGGCCGGCGACGGTCATGTTATCGACGTGCAGGGTGGCTATCTGCTGCCGGGCTTTATCGATACCCAGGTCAATGGCGGTGGCGGGGTCTTGTTCAACGATGAGACCACGGCCGCCGGCATCGCCGCCATCGGCCGCGCCCATCGCGCCTACGGCACCACCGGCTACCTGCCGACCCTGATCAGCGACGAGCTCAGCGTCATCGACGCCGCCCTGCGCGCTACCGAGGCCGCCATCGAGCAGGGTGTGCCGGGCGTACTCGGCATCCATATCGAAGGGCCCTTCATCTCGAAGGAACGCAAGGGCATCCATAACCCGGACATGTTCCGTACGCTCGACGCCCAGTCCAAGGCCCTGCTCAAGAGCCTCAAGCACGGCAAGACCCTGGTCACCCTGGCGCCCGAGCGCTGCACGCCTGAAGACATCGCCGAGCTCAGCGCCGCCGGCGTCGTCCTGGCGGCAGGCCACACCAATGCCGACTATGCCACCATGGTTACGGCGCTCGACGCCGGCGTCACCGGCTTTACCCACCTGTTCAACGCCATGTCGCCCATGCTGCACCGTGCCCCCGGCGTCGTCGGCGCCGCGCTGGAAAGTCACGGCAGCTATTGCGGCCTTATCCTCGACGGCTTCCATGTCCATCCGGCGGCAGCGCGGGTCGCCGTGCGCTGTAAATCGGCTGACCACATCATGCTGGTGACGGATGCCATGCCGACGGTCGGATCCGCCGACAACACCTTCATGCTGGGTGACGTCCTGATACATGTCGACGACGGCATGTGCGTCGATGACAAGGGAACCCTGGCGGGCTCCAACCTCGATATGGCCGCTGCCGTGCGTTATGCCGTCGCGGTGCTGGGCGCCTCCATCACCGACGCCGCGCGCATGGCTGCGACGACACCGGCGGCCTTTATGGGCCTTTCGGCAGTTACCGGCGCCTTGCACCCCGGCCTGCGCGCCGACCTCGTCTGGCTCGATGCGGACCTTCAGGTCCGCAATGTCTGGCAGGGTGGTACGCCGCTGCATCCGTCGGCGGTCGCGCCAAACGTCGTGTTCGTCTGACCATGGTCAGACGAGTCATGATCGTCGTCTGGTGTGCCCTGCTGGCCCTCCTGTCGGCGGGACACGCCGAGGCCCATGGTCACGGCTTCACCCTGAAACGGGTCGTCGTGGTCATGCGCCACGGCGTGCGGCCACCCACCAAGCCCGACCCGGTCAGGCCCGGCATAACGCCAAAGACCTGGCCGGCCTGGGATGTCGGCTGGGGTGAACTGACCCACCATGGTGGACTGGCCATCGCCCGCGTGGCGCAGTTCGACGCGAAGACATACCCGACCTTCGTCAAGGACTGCGCGTCAGTTCGTGTCGTCGCCGATATCGACCAGCGCACCCTGCGTACGGCGCAAATCTATGCCGATACGATGTTTGCCAGTTGCGGACTGAGCGTCGAGCATGGCCCGGTGGATCGCCCCGATCCGCGTTTTTCGCCCTATGATGTCGCTCCAGCCGCCGGCATGGCTCTGGCTGCTGCCGAGGCCGCCCTGCCCGCCAACGGCCTGGCCGAAATGGATGCCCGCAATGCGAAACGCTTCGCCACCGCCGGCGCCATTCTTGGCTGCTGCACGGCGCCCGCCTGTCTGCAAGGTGCGTGCAGCCTGACCGATATCCCCACGCGCTTTGTCGATCGCAACGGCGCCGTCAAGGTCGAGGGCGCGCTCGACGCCGCCGCATCACTGGCCCAGACCCTGCTGCTCGAATATGCCGACGCAAAGCCCATGGAGCAGGTGGGCTGGGGCCTGGCCGATGCTGCCACCATCCGCGACCTGTCGGCCCTGCAGGCGGTGGCCTTCGACCTGACGGCCCGGCCGAAACCGATCGCCGACTACGGCGCCCGCGCCCTGCTGGGTGAGGTCCGCCACGACCTGTTCGATGAGGATACTGCCCACTATACCCTGCTGCTCGGTCACGACGGCAATATCGCCTATATCGGCGGTGCGCTCGGCCTGCATTGGCAGGGCGGCGACTTCCCCACCGATGTCGTGGCCCCGGGTGCGGCCCTCATCTTCGAGCTATGGCAGGACCGGGCCGGTCATCAAAGGGTCGTGGTGCGATATCGCTCGCAGGGCCTCGACGAGATCCGCAATCTTACGCCATTGACGGCCGGGGCCTCGCACCGCATAGCGGCATATCCTGCCGGCGATTTTTCTCGCCGGCTGGCCATCATCGATCAGCGGTAGAGATAGTCCTGTGGCAGGCCCAGCCGCAGGCAGGCCTGCACCGCCGGGCTCGACGGCAGGCACAGGGTATCCGAAATACCGGCCGCCTGCCGGACCAGGGGCCGTTCCCAGCCACGCAATCCGTGGCTGTCCACGAGGCCCAGCCGTTCCCGCACCCAGGCCGGCGTCAGGGTGACGGCCGCGCGGATAAGCATGGGCTGCAAGGGGCGCAGGCCCCACGGCAGGGCCGGCGCACCATTCAGGATGTCGAGGAATTCGAAGGCGATGTCGGACGCCTCAAGCTGTGGCGCCATGGCGTCGAACAGGGCCAGGCATTCGGCTTCGGACGCCGGTGCCCCCGTGGCGCCATAGAGCCTCGCGGCGGTCTTCGCCTCGCCGTGTAGCTGGTCGCGCTCCGCCGGTGTCAGTTCGCGCACAAAGGCGCTGTAGGCGTTTATAAAACCATAGCTCGCCGTCGCCTGCACCCAATCGAGCAGGCCCGTATCATTGGCGCGATAGGCGTGTCCGCCGGGCGTTTCGCCGGACACCTTGTCGTGCATGCGCACGACACCGGCGATCATGGTCTCGGCGACGCTGCGGGCGCTGTAGACGGTGATCGTGGCCGCCATGCCGGTCCGCTGCAGCCGCCGCACAGGATCGCGGCGAAACGAGGAATGTTCCCACACGCCGGTGCGGACACCCGGCTGGGCCAGCTCAAGGATGACGGCAGTGACACCACCGATAAACAGGCTGATCGGGTTCTTGAAGATCCGCCACGACAGGGAGTCCGGCGAGACCAGGGCCGGCTCACCCGCAGGCTGGCAAAAGTCGGGAACGGGCATGCCCGGCGGCGCCAGCATCGCGGCATAGGCGCGATCCATCCGGCGCAGGACCGGCGCCGGCAGGGGCAACGGGGATGGCGGAGCGAAGCGGAACATGGCCGGGTATTGGGCCACCCCGGGCGTTAAAAGTCGATGCGATCGCGGCCTTGTTCCCGAAATCAAAACTAACGGAGCCATCGCGGAGAAATAGCTGGCGGGTCTTCAGGCAGTTCTCAATAGAAATTAAATGCACTTTGCATTAAAGTGACACCAATGAAGTCAAGCGAATATCAGTTCGATCCGGTTGAGCGCGCTCGCGAAAAGCAAGCAAGTCGCGACAGCGATGCGGCGCGCCTGGCTTCCGGCGAGGTTTCGGGGCCTGAATTACATCGGGAAAATTCTATTGGCTCCCATCTGCCTCTGAGCCGCTATCAGGTGGTCGCCATCGGCGGACGTCCAATCCTGCGCGATTGATCGCACGGTGACGCGTGATGCCCACCTGACGCCGGAAGAGGTTGATGCCATCCTCAGATTCGTCGCCGACGAAGACCCGATCATCATTGGCGGTCAGTCGATAAGTATCTGGTCTCAGGTTTATTCCGGCGATAGCGCAACGCTTGACGCCATGGCGCCGTTGACGAGCAAGGATCTCGACTTCCTCCATAACCTTGAGGCGGAGCGGGCTCTTGAAAAGGGGCTAAAAGAAGGACGCCTCAAAATCCCTCCACCTGGCAATATTACGCCGGAGGCAGCGGTCGTCACCGGATATATTGGTGATCGCAAAGTGACTATTGACTTTATGACCTCCGTATTAGGCGTCGATACGAAGCAGGCGACCGGCCGTTCGCTTAAAATTTCCGATCCTGAGAATACAGCCCTCTCTCTCACCCTTATGCACCCGCTGGATTGCGTCCGCAGTCGTCTCAGTAATATCAATGTGCTCAATAGAGTGGACGAGCATTCTATTATCCAGGCCGAGGCGAGCATCATGATCCTCGATTGCTACATCAATCGGGAACTGAATATTCGTGATGAGATGGGGCACAGATGCGCCACTAAGGCCATCCTCGAAATCGAGGACATTGTTCGCAAGGCTCACGCGGGGAAACTGTCACAGAAAGCGTTTGGCAACCGGCTGGATCTGGTAAAGGTCGCTGCGAAATACGCTGACGATGAGCGGATTGATGCACGTGTTCGAGAGAAGAATATCAAGCCGATGATCAAACGTCTGAACGCTTAACCCGAATAGAGCTTCCGGATTGTCGGCACGTCATCACCAGCCCCACGCCTTGCAGAACCGCGCGATGAATTCCGCATGCGACGGCAGGCGTGCTGCCGCCCCCTTCAGGCTCTGCCGGCGCAGGTCGAGGCCTTCGCGCACCTGCCTCATATCCTGCGCTCGCATGATCGGGTCGAGGCGCTTCGGGATGACGCCGAGGCCGGTCAGGACCGACTGCCAGCTGGCGGTGACGAAGGTTTCTTCGTTCAGCAGCGGCACCAGCCCCGTCTCGCGGAAGGTGTCGATCTTGTATTGCAGGCTGTCCGGCAGGGCCATGGCGCGCAGGTCGCGCCAGAAGGGCGTGTCGTCGCGCGACGACAGGGCATAGTGCGCGATGATGAAGTCGCGGATACGGTCGAATTCCAGCGCCTGGATGCGGTTATATTCCGCCGCGAGGTGCGGGTTGAAATCGGTATCCGGCAACATGCCGACCAGGCGGGTGATGCCGCCCTGGATCAGCGAGATGCTGGTCGATTCCAGCGGCTCGATAAAGCCCGACGACAGGCCGATGGCGACGACATTCCTCGTCCAGAAGGTCTCGCGCCGGCCGGTGCGGAATTTCAACAGCCGCGGCTCGGCCAGCGCCTTGCCGTCGAGCCCCGCCAGCAGGTCGTCGCGGGCTGTGTCTTCACTGGTGTGGGCGCTGGAGAAGACATGGCCATTGCCGGTGCGATGTTGCAAAGGAATACGCCACCGCCAGCCGGCGTCCCCGGCCGTCGCCCGGGTATAGGGCAGAAGCTCGCCGGCGGACTCGCACGGCACCGCCCAGGCGCGGTCGACCGGCAGCCAGTGGCTATAGTCGATCCAAGGTACGCCCAGGGTCTTGTCGGCCAGCAGCGAGATAAAGCCCGAGCAGTCGATAAACAGGTCGGCCTCCAGCACCCTGCCGTCGGCCAGGGTGACGGATTCCACCCGTCCGCTGTCCGGGTTTTGCTTTACACCGTCGATGCGGCCCTCGTGGCGCACCGCGCCCTCGGCCTGCGCCTTCGTGCTCAGCAGTCTGGCATAGAGTCCGGCATCGAAATGGAAGGCGTAGCTGAAATAGTAGAGCGGCGAGCGCGGATCCTTATCCGGCGCGGCAAAGCGATGGGCCTGCGCCATGACGGCGGCCATATGGTAGTCGTCAAGCGTGCCCACGGCATCGCCTGCCCGTTCGCGCCGGACCAGCCACTGGTTGAGCGTCGAGAACGGCCCGGTATCGACGACGAAATCGCCGAAACCGTGGAAGAAAGACGTGCCCTTCGTGCGCCAGTCGCGGAACTGGATGCCCAGCTTGAACGTGCCCTGCGTCGCCTTGATAAAAGCGACCTCGTCGAGGCCGATGCTGCGGTTGAATTCGCGGATGGTGGGTACCGTCGCCTCGCCGACCCCGACCGTGCCGATATCGTCGGACTCGATCAGGTGGACTTCGGTGGGCGTATGGCGCAGGGCCTGGTTGAGGGCGCAGGCCGCCATCCAGCCGGCCGTACCGCCGCCAACGATCAAGATACGCTTTATACCGACGGTCATTGAGAATGACCTTTGGTATAAGCATTTTTCAGCTCAGACGCCGCATGGCTCGTCACACGCGTGACGGCGTGCGGTCGCACGCTGCCAACGGCCGAATAGTCGAAATCAGCGGCCGTTGGAATCAGTCGCCCGCTCATGCCGGCACGCTGTCGGCACGGCAGAAGGCCTTGAGGAATGCGTCATGCGACGGCATCGCTTGCGCCGCTGCGGCGTAACCTTTGCGGATATCGACAAAGCCGCGCATCATCTCGCCTTCCGGGACCGCATCGGCCAGCGGATCGTAGGCCTGGGGCGTTATCCCCTGACCCAGCAGGACGGCGACCCAGTTGGGTTCCTGGAACAGGGTCTGGCCCGGGAAGACGGCCAGGCCGCGCTCACGGAACAGGGCGATCTTTTCCGCCAGGCTGTCCGGAATGGCCATGTTGCGCACATAGTCCCACAGCGATTCGCCGTGGCGCTGGTTGGCGTGATAATGGAAGACCAGGAAGTCGCGCACCTGGACCATCTCGTCGGCCATCATCCGGTTATAGAGGGCGGTCGCCAGGGTGTCGTCGCGATGCAGCGGGAAGGTGGCGGCGAACTTGACCAGGGCATGCTGAATGAAGTGGATGCTGGTCGATTCCAACGGTTCCAGAAAACCGGAAGAAAGCCCGACCGCCAGGCAGTTCCTGTGCCGCCCGGTGCGGCGCCCGGTCGTGAACTTGAGGATACGCGGATCGGCCAGGGCCTCGCCGTCCAGACTGTTCATCAGGGTGTCGGCGGCGGCATCGTCGCTGATATGGTCGCTGGCATAGACATAACCGTTGCCGGTGCGGTGCTGCAGATTGATGCGCCACTGCCAGCCCGCCTGACGCGCCGTTGCCGTCGTGTAGGGGACAGGCTCCGTCACTCGGGCGCACGGCACGGCCACGGCGCGGTCGGCCGGCAGGTAATGGCTCCAGCTTTCATAGACCTGGCCCAGGGCCTCGCCGATCAGCAGGGCGCGGAAACCGGTGCAGTCGATAAAGAAGTCGCCGTCGAGGCGGCGGCCGTCCGTCAGCAGCAGGTGCGAGATGGTGCCGTCGATCGCATCCAGTGCGACATCGGCGATAGTGCCTTCGACGCGTTCCACGCCACGCCCTTCGGCGACGGTCCGCAGATATTTCGCATAAAGGCCGGCGTCGAAATGATAGGCATAGGCCAGGCCGTGTTTCGGAGACCGCTTGTCCGGCGACGGCCGGTCGAAACGACCGGCATCGGCGGCAACCTCGCTCATCCAGAAATCGGCCAAAGGCGCGTCGTAGCCCAGCTTGCGCGCGCGCAGCCAGTAGGCATGGAACGAGACGCCGCCGATCGGCTGCCCTGGCTGGCCGAACGGATGCATGTAGCGCTCGCCCGGACGCGTCCAGCCGACGAATTCGATGCCGAGCTTGAAGGTGGCCTGGGTAGCGCGCATGAAGTCGGCCTCGGGGATACCGGCGACCTGGTTGAAGAACTGGATGGGCGGAATGGTGGCCTCGCCGACCCCGACCGTGGCGATCTCGGCGGACTCGACCAGGGTGATTTTCACCTGGTGGCGCGGCAAGAGGTTCGACAGCAGGGCGGCCGACATCCAGCCGGCGGTGCCTCCGCCGGCGATAACGATATGCTTTATGGTCCCGGACGACATTTCCGCCTCACGTCACGCGCGCAGGTGTGCTTCGCATATGCGCGCCGAAAAGGAAACACGGGCGAAGACAGACCTGCCCTCGCCCGTGTCATGCTGCAGGTGATCTGCGACCTAGAAGGTGCCGCGCAGAACGATACTGATACGCTGGTCGGCGACGGTATAGTTATGCTTGTAGATCAGCGACTGGTCGAACTTGCCCTGGGTGCCGTAATACCAGTTGTTACGCTCATCGATCGAAATGATGTTCTTGGTATCGAGCAGGTTGGCCGCCTGCAGGCCGACCTTGAAGTGGCTGTTCAGGGTGTACAGGACCGAGGCGTCGAGCTGGCCGTAGTCTTCCATATAGGCCGGAGCCTGGACGTTGGACGCCGAGGCCGACATCAGGTAACGCGAACGCCAGTTGTAGGCCAGGCGGGCGTCGATGCCGTACTTGTTGTACATGAGGGTTGCATTGTACGAGTAGCGCGACAGCTGTTCCAGCGGCAGCTTCATCTTCGACGAGCCGATCTGGGCCGAGTCGTAGATATTGCCGGAGGTGTTCTGCGTGCCCTTGGTCGACAGCACCGTCGCGTTGACATCGGTGCCGAAGCCGCTCAGCCAGCCCGGCAGGAAGTCGTAGAAATAGGTGAACTGGGCCTCGGCGCCCATGATCTTGCCGTGACCATGGTTCTGCGGGATCGTACCCAGGACCGTCTCGGTAACCCCGTTATTGGTGACCTGCAGCGAAGTCGCGTCGCTCTGGATGTAGTCGTAGATCTCCTTGTCGAAGATGCCGGCGGCGAACATCGAGCCCGGCTTGACGTACCATTCGTAGGACAGGTCGAACGAGGTCGCCTTCATCGGACGCAGGTTCGGATTGCCCGACGAGAAGGAGAAGACCACACCGGTATTGTAGCTGACCGGCGTGCCCTTCGACGCCAGGTCATCGAGTTCCGCCTGGGTGTAATTGTGGCCGGCAGTCTGGTTATAGACATTGTCGGACACGACGGCTTTGCGAGTCTGGTAGGTGCCGTTCATCGAGAAGGATGGCGACAATTGATAGAAATCCGGGCGGACGATCGACGAGGCCGCGGCGAAGCGGATCGCCATGTCGCTGTTCGGCTTGAAGCGCAGGTTCAGGCTGGGCAGCACATTGGTGTAGGAATTCTTGTACGTCTGGGTCGAGTTGGCGCCGTTGGCAAAGGCCAGGGCGTTGAGGACCGCCGTCGAATAGGCGCTGGTGTCACCCTGCACCGACAGCGACGCCATATGGGTGAAGCCCGTCGAATTGGTCTCGGTCTTGACGATGCGGACGCCGAAGTTACCGTCCCAGGGCAGGTCGTGGCCGAACAGGGTGTTCTGGCCAAAACGCAGCATGCCGTAGAGGGCCGAGGTTTTTTCCGACTGCAGGTTGGTGCCGATACCCGAAGTCGAGGTCGGGGCATAGTTGTAGTTGCCGTTGAAGGGCTGCCAGAAGTTGATATTGCTGCCGGTCGGTTCGGCCGCGTTCACAAGCTTGCCGCTCGAGTCGAGCGGAACACCGGCCCAGATCGGCAGGTAGCCGGCCAGGCTGCCGTTCGGGAACGGACTGTACTGGCCGCCATTGGCCGCCCATGACGGGATGGTACCGTTGCCGCAGGTGGCGCAGTAATAGCCGTAGGTGCCGTCGGTATAGGCCGCCTGGTTTTTACCGAGGTTCGGCGTGTAGAGCAGCTTCTGGATATAGGCGGCGGTCGCCGTCGGGTTTTGCGCCAGCGCCATGCTGGGCATCCACAGCGAGGGCGGATTGGCGACATCGCCGTGGAAGAAGTTGCCGAAGCTGACGACTTCCTGGTTTTCCGGATACTGGCCGGCCGTCGCCGTCTGGCCGGTAAAGGCCCACGGTGCGGTGATCAGCGCCCAGTTGTAGCCGCCGTCGCGCTGGATCGAGGTGCGATCGGTGGCGCGGAAGCCGAATTTGAACGACTTCAGGAAATCATTGTCGAAATCATATTCGCCGTCGAACTTGGCCGTCGTCTGACGGGCCTTGTCGATTTCCTGGTGGTCCATGGCGGCATACAGATTGAAGACGTTCGGGGTCGCCGTCAGGTCGTTCATGCTGATCTGGGGCAAGTCGCCCGACAGGTCGAGGCCGATACCGCCGGTCGCCGTCACCGTGTTGTAGACGGTGAAGTCGTCATTGGTGCGCAGGCTGTCGATATGCTGCAGGTCGCCACTGAACGTCCAGCGCTCGCCCTTCCAGCGGAAGCCGGTCGAGACGTCCTGGGTCTGGCTGATATCGGTGCCGTAGCGGGTGCCGAGGTTCAGCAGGAAGCTGTTGGGCACGTTATTCCCGCCGCCCATGCCGTCGACGATCGAACCCTTGAGGAAGTTGCCGTTCTGGTCGAAGGTGAAACTGGTGCCGGCCGCCGGCCGGTTCAGGAAGTTCTGGTTGTTGGTCGCCGAGCAGCACGCCGAGGTCTGGGCGAAGTGATCGGCATTGGTCAGGTCGGCCTTGGTCTTGAAATAGGTGGCGTAGATCTCGGTCTGGTCGTTCGGCTTCCACTGGAAGGCGGCATAGCCGCCGTCACGGGTCTTGTCGCGGTCTTCCAGGCGGTATTCGACTCCGGTCGGTACCATGACCGTACCCGTCGTACCGGGAATGGCGCTACATGTCGAAGGGTCGATGGTCGGCGGCGTGGACGGATTCTTGTCGAGATCCTTGAGAGAACAATCGCTGGTGAAATTCTTGGTGGCGCCGCCATCGTAGGACGAAACGACACTGCTGCCATAAGCGTTGTACGGATCGACTTCCAGGGCGTTCAGGCGGCTCTTCAGTTCCGAATGCGCGATATCGACCAGGATACCCATCTGGCCGATGGAGGTGTCGAAACGCTTGGACACCAGGACCGAGGCCGACGGCGTCCATTGCTTGCGCAGGTCACCATAGGTTTCGTCCAGCGAGAAGGCGACCTTGTCGCTCTTCGAGTCGAACGGCATCCAGGTGCGCAGGTTGATCGTGCCGCCCAGGCCGCCTTCGACGATTTCCGCCGACGGGTTCTTGTAGACGTCGACGCCGGCCGCCAGTTCAGGCGTGACGTCTTCCCAGCCGAGCGCGCGGCCGTTCTTGGCGCCGAACGAGTCGCGACCGTTGATTTCGGAGCGGACCCAGGTAAGGCCGCGGATCAGCACGCCGGAGCCTTCGACGTTCAGGCGGTCGATGTCGCGCGGTTCATTGGTGCGGCCGATGGTGACGCCGGCAACCCGCTGCAGGGCCTCGGTCACCGAACGGTCCGGCAAGGCGCCGATGTCGACGGCGGTGATCGAATCGACGATCTGGTCGGTATTCTTCTTGCGTTGTTGCGCCGTCAGCAGCGCCTTGCGCTGACCGGTGACGACGACGACACCGGCATCGGCTGCGGGGGGAGCCGCCGTGGTCTGCGCCGTTTGCGCATAGCTGTTGCCGGCGGCGATCAGCGCCAAACCGGAGGCAGCCGAAAGCAGAGCCAATGTCTTGGCTTTATTGGATCGCATCTATCTTCTCCCAAAGATTTTGTTTTTGTCAGCGGCGTCCCGGCACCGCTGAGCGCAGAAATATAGTACTTATTCTGACCATACAAATTAAATATTTTAAATTGGTTTATATAAGATGGCGGGCAAATTGTAATATCATATGAATAGCTTACAGCGATGGTAACGCTATCATTTTTGTGACAAAAAAGACACGAACACCGAATAACACAGACATATACCGCCAACCGAGCGTTGTTGCCCGTCGCGTGGGTGGTCTTTTTCGAATCGATGGCGCTGCGAACCGCCTCCTCCGGACATATTGTGACAAAGTCGAGACGTAGCAGGGAGATACGCTTGTCCACAGGTGCGGCGAATAAACGTGACCGAAGTTTCAGGAAAATTGGTATTGCCGTGGTGCCCGGCTTATCTTACCGCTCTGCCTGTCTCGCCGTCGTGTTTTGACGCGGCGCGAGGTCGCCCGGGCCGATGTTTACGGTCGTGGTTGCGATACCACCTGTCCGCAAGCGGATATATCCTTTGCCAATCCCGCGGCCGCTGCCGCTTTCGGGCACATGACGTCTGTAGACGGCCCCGGCTCCGCGCGCTATCTCGCCGCATGTTACCGGAGCGGAGACACCCGATATGGCCCCCGAAACAACCCCCGAAACAACCAACGCGCCCCTGCTGAAAGACATACTCGACGCCACCCGCATCCGCAGGATCGCCACGGAGCTGGCGGCCATCGCCCCGGAGATCGATGCCGCAAGATTTGTCGCGGCCTGTCTGGACGGGATCGATACCTTGTCCATCATGGAGCGGGTCACCCGGATCGCCGAAGGCCTGCACGCCGTCCTGCCCGGCGACTACCACCAGAGCCTGGCCATCCTCGACCGGCTGGCGCCCCGCCTCGACCACGGTTTTGCCGCCATGGCCCTGAGCGCCTTTGTTGCGCTCTACGGCCGCGACGATGTCGAGGCCTCGCTGGCGGCCCTGGCGCAATATACCCACTTCGGCTCGTCGGAATTCGCCATCCGCGTCTTCCTGCGCGACGACCTGGAACGCACCCTGTCCGTCATGACAACCTGGTCCCGCGACGCCGATGAACATGTGCGCCGCCTAGCCAGCGAGGGCAGCCGCCCGCGCCTGCCGTGGTCGTTCCGTCTCGACCGCCTGGTCAAGGACCCGAGCCCCCTCGCCCCGATCCTCGACACGCTCAAGGACGATCCCAGCCTCTATGTCCGCCGCTCGGTGGCCAACAGCCTGAACGATATCACCAAGGACAATCCCGACTGGGTCCTGGACCTGCTCGCCGGCTGGCCGCTCGACCGGGCCGGACCGAAATGGATCGCGCGCCACGCCCTGCGCGGCTTGATCAAGAAGGGAAATCTACGCGCCCTACAGCTGATCGGCGCCGACACCAGCGCCGATGTCGCGGTCGAAGACCTGCGCGTTACACCCGCTGCCCGCATCGGCGACACGATCGACCTTGCCTTTACCCTTCACTCGACATCGGCGCAGGCCCAGCGTCTGGTCGTCGACTATGCCATCCACTATATCAAAAAATCGGGAACCGCCTCGCCCAAGGTGTTCAAGCTCAAGACCATAGACCTGCCCGCCGGCGCCGTGCAGAGCTTCGCCTGGCGCCAGCCCCTGACCGACTTCACCACCCGCACCCACCATCCCGGCACGCACATCGTTGAGATCCTGGTCAGCGGGATCGTCGTGGCGAAGGCGGCGTTTCAACTGGAAAGGTAAGCCCTACCGCTTGACCCAATCCTCGCGCTTGAGGATCATGCGCTTGTCGTTGCGCACCTGTTCGGCCAGCAGGTAGGGCAGGTTGGCGCTGTGGAACCGGTCCCAGTTGACCACGCCGAGATTGTCGCGGATCAGCGACAGGGGCGTGTTCCAGTTGTCCGCCGACAGGCGGCTGATGCGGCGGATATAGGCGATGGCCAAACAGATCAGGGCAAGGCCGCAAGCGACGTGCAGGGCATCGGCGGTGACGGCGTAGACGTCCTTCGTCAGATAGGTCCACAGGCTGCCCGCCTGCCCCAGCCAGTCGACGCGCACCATCAGCGCTTGCGTTTGCGTCACGTCGGGCGCCGCCGGCAGGTAGCGCTCAGCCTGCGTGCCGGCGAGCGTCTGATGCAGCAGGGACAACAGCCAGTTCCACGCCGGCAGGACCAGCTTGTGCTGGATGGCGGCGAAATCGACGACGTGGGACAGCCAGCCCTGGCAGACCAGACCGGCAGCGGCAACCAGCACCAGCAGATAGAAGCCGCGCCGCAACACGATATTGCTCATGACTGCGAACAGCCGGTAGAAATGGTGGGTCCGGCGGATCAGCCACATCTGCAACTGGGTGAAGGTTTCGATACTCTCCATCCGCCGCCCCAGCCAGTACATCAGCAGGGTCCAGCGATAGGCCTGGGCCGGCCATTTTTCGCCGTCCTCGTTCTTGCGCATCTGCAGTTCGCCGGACGCCGTGGAATCCTTGCCGAGCCGCGCCGCCATGGTGGTGATCAGGTTCTTGAGGTTCTTGGTGCGCAGGGCGGCTTCGGTATTCAGCGTCTTGCACGAGTCCGACTGGCAGTTCTTGTAATTGTCGAACAGGTTCTCCGACTCGCGCTGGAACAGGATCTGCAGAAGCCAGTAGAAAAAGGCCGATACCCCCGTCAGGATACCGATGACCATGACACTGGCGCCCAGTTTCGACCAGCCCTGCCCGAGCGCCGACAGGCCGGTCTCCAGCGGTGAAACCAGCCCCTCGTAGAAGAACAGGGGCAGCAGGGCCAGGGCCAGGAACAGCAGGGTGATCCAGAACTGGTACTGCCGCTTCTTGTAGATGTAATGAGCCAGGTTCTCGCGGAACATCTGGCGAAACGCCGTCAGCAGGTCGCGCAGGTCGCCATCTCCGGGCTCACCGGGCACCCGTCCGCCGGGAAAGCGTTCCTCCAGATTGGTGCGCATGATGCTATAATACCGGCGCGGCAGCATGATGTCGGTCAGCTCGCCGACACGTTTCGCCCAGGCATGGTTGGCCGAGAAGATCAGGCCTTCGATCCAGTTCAGCCGGTAGGTCGCCTCGTCGTGCGCCGTTTCGTCATAGGGAAAGACCTCGAGCGGATGGCGAAAATCGGCCGCCAGCCGCGTCTGCAGGTCGCCCCACTGCTCCTCGTTGTCGAGGATGCGCTCGTAGTCACCCTCTTCCAGCGTGCGCAGTTTGACATTCTTGAACTTGAAGAAACCGCGGGCGTCGGCGTTCTCGATATAGGCCGGGATCCACGAAATGCGGCGATCGAGTTTGGGCCGTCGCTTCCTGGCTGCCGGTGCCGGCCTGGATTTCGCCTTGGGACCCTGCTTAGCCTTGCTCGCCATGACCCACCCCGCCGTAAAGTCATACCCCTGAGAGTTGTGAGACTATGCTTAATGGGCGAAGGTTGCAAGGCAATTACCCCAATGGGGCGTTTCCGGCAGCGGCAATATAACGCCGCGCTGCAGCAAGCGCCTCGGGCGTATCGACATCCATCAGAAGCTGCGCCTCGGCCGCAACGCGAAGTACCTCGGCTTGCGCCGCAGCAATAATGCGGCGCGCCCCTTCATCGCCGGACAGGGTTTTCAGCGCATCCAGGTAAGCGGCCCCGAACAGGATCGGCGGCGATACCGTGCCGTCACAGGTCGAGACGGCGATATCCGTGTCGCGCGACACGGCAGCGACCAGGTTCTGGATATGCCGCACGGTGACGAAGGGCATGTCCGCCAGCACGATCAGGACCGCCCTGCCCCCGGTCACGGCTGCTACACCTCGGGCAATATTGTCCCCCATCCCGCCATCGATGACCGGTGCCACGACGGTAAAACCCAGCGCCTGCAAAGGCTGTGCAAGCCCCCCCGACGCCACCGCCAGGCGCTGCCCCCAGACGATCCCGGCCAGGGCGTCGGCCGCATGCAGGCCCAAAGGCTTATCCCCGAGATCGGCCACCAGCTTGTCGTCGGCGCCGAAGCGCAACGACCGGCCACCGGCCAGCAGGCATACCGCTATTGTGTCGGGACTCATCGGCACCTTCCTCGCGGTTTCGAATTTCCGGCCAAATTTCCAGATCGACTATTTATGAGCTGGCTTCATAAGATCAATGAAAAACCAGCTGCTAGTCGTCAGGCCAATTTCCGATTAGCCTGTCCACCGAGTCGCCACACGCTACCCGTACCCCAAAATCCGCCAAAAATCCCATCGGAGGCCGCATGAGTAATCCGGATGCATTCGAAGCCAGTCGCCGCGACGTCATGATCGCCGCCACGGCTTCCGTGGCACTGGCCGGCAGCACGGCTGCCGAGGCGGCAACGCCGGTCAGGCGCGACACGCCTGTGATGGCGAAACTGTACCTGACGGTCAACGGCACGGCCCATCCGCTGGAGCTCGACACGCGCACCACCCTGCTCGATGCCCTGCGCGAACACCTGCACCTGACCGGCACCAAGAAGGGCTGTGACCACGGCCAGTGCGGCGCCTGTACCGTCATCGTCGAAGGCCGGCGCATCAATTCCTGCCTGACCCTGGCCGTCATGCACGATGGCGACCACGTCACCACCATCGAAGGTTTGGGCACGCCCGACAAGCTCCACCCGATGCAGGCCGCCTTCGTCAGGCACGACGGCTATCAGTGCGGCTACTGCACCCCCGGCCAGATCTGCTCGGCCGTGGCCGTGCTCGACGAGATCAAGGCCGGCATCCCCAGCCATGTCAGCGGCGATGTCACCGCCGCCCCGGCCCTGTCGGCCGTCGAGGTCCGCGAACGCATGAGCGGCAATATCTGTCGCTGCGGCGCCTATTCCAACATTGTCGAAGCCATCGCCGACGTGGCGGGAGGTCTGGTATGAGAGCCTTCACCTACCAGAAAGCCCACACCCCTGCCGAGGCCGCAGCCGCGGCCGCCCGCATTACCGGATCGAAGTTCATCGCCGGCGGCACCAACCTGCTCGACCTGATGAAGCTGCAGATCGAAACCCCGACGCACCTGATCGACGTCAACGGGTTGTCGCTCGATACTATCACAGCGACCGACGACGGCGGCTTACGCATCGGCGCTTTGGTGCGCAATACCGACCTGGCCGCCGATGCACGCGTCCGCCGCGACTACGCCGTCCTGACGCGCGCCCTGGTGGCCGGCGCCTCGGGCCAGTTGCGCAACAAGGCAACCACCGCCGGCAACCTGCTGCAACGGACGCGCTGCCCCTATTTCTACGACACCAACCAGGCCTGCAACAAGCGCCAGCCCGGCGCCGGCTGCGCCGCCATCGGCGGTTTCAGCCGCCAGCACGCCGTAGTCGGCGGCAGCACGGCCTGCATCGCCACCCACCCCAGCGACATGGCCGTGGCCATGCGCGTGCTGGATGCCCAGGTCGAGACGGTCAGCCCCGACGGCGCAACCCGTACCATCCCCATCGCCGATTTTCACAAGCTGCCGGGCAAGACGCCGCATATCGAGACGGCACTTAAACCTGGCGAACTGATCACCGCCGTCACCCTGCCCAAACCGATCGGCGGCACGCACATCTACCAGAAGGTCCGCGACCGGGCGTCCTACGCCTTTGCCCTGGTTTCGGTCGCCGCCGTCATTCAGCCCGACGGTACCGGCCGTGTCGCGCTGGGCGGTGTCGCCCACAAGCCATGGCGCATGGAGGCGGCCGACGCGGCCTTGCCGCATGGCGCAAAGGCCGTTGCGGGCAAGCTGTTCGCCGACGCCGTACCGACGCATGAAAATGCATTCAAGCTGACCCTGGCCGAGCGCACCATCGCCCTGGCCGTGATGGACGCGAGGGCCTGAGATGAAGTTCGACACCCCCGCCACCACCAACCCGATCGACCAGCTCAAGGTCATCGGCAAGGCCACCGACCGCATCGACGGGCCGCTGAAGACCACCGGCCAGGCGCCCTATGCCTATGAACGCCACGACGTCGTTGATAACCCCGCCTACGGCTATATCGTCGGCTCGGCCATCGCCAAGGGCCGCATTGTGTCGATCGACACCGCCCGGGCCCGGGCCGCCCCCGGCGTGCTGGCCGTCGTCACCGCCGATACGGCCGGCAAGCTGGGCAAGGGCAATTTCAATACCGCAAAGCTGCTGGCCGGCCCGGCTGTCGAACACTACCACCAGGCCGTCGCCCTGGTGGTCGCAGAGACCTTCGAGCAGGCACGCTCGGCGGCGCAACTGGTCAAGGTGCGCTATGCCAAGGGCAAGGGCGTTTTCAGCCTGGCCGCCGCTAAGGACAAGGCGACCCGGCCCAAGGACGCCAAGGATACGGCCGTCGGCAATTTCGCGGCGGCCTTCACGGCCGCGCCCGTCACCCTCGACGGCCGTATGGGACGGCGACAAGCTGACCCTCTATACCGCCAACCAGATGATCGCCTGGTCGAAGGCCGATGTCGCCAAGACCCTGGGAATCCCTCCGGAAAATGTCCGCCTGGTCTCGCCCTATATCGGCGGCGGTTTCGGCGGCAAGCTGTTTATCCGCGCCGACGCCATCCTGGCAGCGCTGGGGGCCAAGGCGGCAAAACGTCCGGTCAAGGTCGCCCTGACCCGGCCGATGATGTTCAACAATACCCCGCACCGCCCGGCGACCATCCAGCGCATCCGCATCGGCGCCGATCGCGCCGGCAAGATCACCGCCATCGCCCATGAATCGTGGTCGGGCGACCTTGAGGGCGGCGGGCCGGAAACCGCGGCCGACCAGACCAAGCTGCTCTATGCCGGCGCCAACCGCATGATGGCGACCCGCCTGGCCGTGCTCGACCTGCCCGAGGGGAATGCCATGCGCGCGCCGGGCGAAGCCCCTGGCCTGATGGCGCTGGAGATCGCCATGGACGAGATGGCCGAAAAGCTGAACATGGATCCGATCGCCTTTCGCGCCGTCAACGACACCCAGGTCGATCCCGGCAAGCCAGAGCGCCCCTATTCGCAGCGCCAGCTGGTCAAATGCCTGCAGACCGGCGCCGACGCCTTCGGCTGGTCCAAGCGCAACGCCACGCCCGGCCAGACGCGCGACGGCCGCTGGCTGGTCGGGTATGGTGTTGCCTCGGCCTTCCGTAACAACCTGACCATGAAGTCCGGGGCGCGTGTGAAGCTGGACAGCCACGGCGTGGTCACGGTCGAAACCGACATGACCGATATCGGCACCGGCACCTATACCATCATCGCCCAGACGGCGGCCGAGATGATGGGCCTGCCGCTCGACAAGGTGGTGGTGCGCCTGGGCGATTCCGACTTTCCGGTATCAGCGGGGTCCGGCGGGCAGTGGGGCGGCAACAGCTCGACGGCCGGCGTCTATGCCGCCTGCGTCAAGCTGCGCGAAGCCGTGGCCAAGGCCGCCGGTATCGATGCCGACACCGCCGTCTTTGCTGATGGTAAGATCAGCGCGGGCGGCAAGAGCCTGGCCCTGGGTGAGGTTGCCGGTGCCACGGGCATTACGGTCGAGGACTCGATCGAGTTCGGCGACCTGGCCAAGAAATACCAGCAGTCGACCTTCGGCGCCCACTTCGTCGAGGTCGGTGTCCACGCCATGACCGGCGAGATCCGCGTCCGCCGCATGCTGGCTGTCTGCGCCTCGGGCCGCATCCTCAATCCCAAGTCGGCGCGCAGCCAGGTGATCGGCGCCATGACCATGGGCACCGGCGCTGCCCTGCTGGAGGAACTGGTCGTCGATGAACGGGTCGGCTTCTTCGCCAATCACGACCTCGCCGGCTATGAGGTTCCGGTCCATGCCGACATCCCGCACCAGAAGGTCATC
>CBDFFG010000017.1:0-102300 GCA_965246725.1 Asticcacaulis sp. | reverse complement strand
GTTCTCGTACATGCCGGTCAGGTTATAGGCCAGGCGCGAAACGCCGGGCTGGCCGCTGTCCGCCGGAATATCGGCCGGCAGGGCATCGCTGCTTATCTTGGCCTTGCTGTCGATATAGGTCACATTGGCCTGGAGGCCGAAATGGCTGGCCCAGGTCGGCAGGAAGTCGTAGTCGAAGAAGCTGGTATACTGCAGTTCCGCGCCCCTGAACGTCACCTGCCTGGCGTTATAGGGGACGGTGATCTTGACGTTCTGTGTGTCGGTTGCGTAGCCGCTGTTGTTCGGATCCGGCGCCGGATTGTCGGTGAAGGCCGTGTCCTTGATCGTGATCTGGTGATAGTTGATGAAGCCGTCGACGACGCGGTTGAAGACGTCGGCCGAAACGATGCCGGTCGATCCGAAATAATGTTCGAAGGTGACGTCGAAATTTTGGGCCGTATAGGGCTTAAGGTCGATATTCCCGGAGCCGCCGCCGTTACGATAATAGATGACGCCGTCATACTGGACGGGGGACTGGCCGGCATTGACGACATAGTTCGGGTTGACGTCGGCGAAGTTGGGGCGCGTGCGGGTCTTGTTGGCCGCCAGGCGGATCTGGGTCTTGTCCGACAGGTGGATGCGCATGCTGGCCGACGGCAGGGTGTCGGTATAGGAACTGTCCGAGGTACGCAGGCTGCTGGTCTCGGCCTCGTCGGTCTTGACGACGCGGACGCCGACGACACCGTCAACCGGCACAGACCAGTCGAAGGCGTAGTTGAATTCGCCATAACCGGCCCACGACTTTTCGTCGGCGGTGAAATGCTGTGCCGGGTTGTACGGCGGTACGCCGGCGGCAAAACCGACCAGTTGGCGGATCGAGGCGACATTGTTGCGAATGGAATCGTAGGTCGGCGTCGCCCAGGTGCGGATCGACGGATAGTCTTCGCCGACAAAGCCGGGCTGGCCCGTCACGATATCGAGGCCGGTATTCGGCAGGGTCAGGTTCAGGCCTTCGACATTGTTATAGCGGTCGCCGTTATCGAAGCCGGCCTTGCGGTCGACATAGCGGGCGCCGAAACGCAGCTTGGTAATATGCGCCCATTCCGTACGGTATTCGGCATCGGTGCGGAACTGCACGTCGCGACCGCGCGCCGACAACTGGCGATCGTAGAAACCGCGGAACTTGACGTTGTTCGGATTGGTGGTGTCGAAATTGCCGAGCGTGAAATTGACCCCGCCGTCGGTGTTATAGTCAACATGCACGGTCGGGCTGCTGGTGAAGGCGATGTCGTAGCTGTAGACCGACAGCAGGTAATGCGACTGGGTTGTCGCCAGATCGGTCGTCAGGGTCCACGGACCCTTGGTCCATTTGCCGCCGATAGCCGCCTGGTAGGTGTCGGTGTGGTCGTGCGTTGCCGCCTGCCAGCCCTGGGGACGAACCGGATTGGTAACCGTCATGCTGTTGACGGTGGTGCCGTCGACATTCAGCTGAATGTCGCTGTACTGCGAACCACCCCACAGCGGCACTTCCAGGTTACGGTCGGAGGTCTTGGAATCGTAGCCTTGATAGAGGAAGTCGGCGTAAAGCTCCGTCTCCTGGTTCGGGCGCCACTGCAGGGCGGCATTGGCCGACGGACGCGTGCGGTCGTGCTGGGAATAGTTGATGCCGATATCGTCGGCAAAGCGCTTGCCGTCATACTGGGCCGAATTTGAGGTCAGGTTACCGGGAATCGTCGCGCTGACGAACGAGCCGATGAAGCGCTTGGAGTCGATATACTGGAACTGGTTGAACGAGACGTTCAGCAGGGCGCCGAACTCGCCGGCGCTGGTGCTCCAGCGGTCGCTGATCAGCAGGTTGCCGTTGGGCGAATACTTCTTCGACTGGTTGGCATAGAGCTCGTTCAGCATGCCCGAGATTTCCAGACCCTTGAAATCGAACGGGCGGCGACCGCGGACATTGATCAGGCCGGCAATACCGCCTTCGACCTGGTCCGAGGTGGTCGACTTGTAGACTTCGAGCGCGGCGACATTGCCGGCGGCGAAGTCCTGCGAGGCGACGAAACGGCCTTCGGCGGTGAAGATATCGCGGCCGTTATAGCTGGTGGCGATGTTCGGCAGACCACGAACCAGGACGCCGTCCGCTTCGCCGCCGTCGCGCGTAACCGAAACGCCGGTCACCCGGGCCAGGGAGTCGGACACGGCCGTGTCCGGCAGCTTGCCGATATCGGCGGCGACGACGGCGTCGACGATCTGATCGGAATTCCTCTTGATCGCATTCGCGCTGGCCATGCTCTTGCGCATGCCGGTGACGACGACGACGTTGGAATCCGGATTTGCCGAATCCGGGCTTGTCGTCGCGTCAGGCGCGGAAGTTGCCGGGGCGGTTTGGGCAAACGCAGCGCTGCCGCAGGCCAGAATCGACAGAGTCGAGGCCGTGGCCAGAATATATGCCTTCAGTTTCATTCCCTATTTCCTGCTTTATTTTGGACGTAGCGCCTCGTGGCGGAGCGCTCTGAGTTTCGTATATTATTTATATGATGAATGGCGCAATCAATTTTTTTGCCGTCGCGGCAAAGTGAGGGCCAATGATGCAATTATGCTACAATTTAAATATCCGCATATTTTCAGAGGCCTAGCCTGGATATCTGGCGTTCAGGCGCGAATTGCCGTCCCTGACAAAGGCCTGTTCGCTCTAAGCGATTATAAATTATAGTACTTTTTATCCGACTACTCCCCTACCCCCGGCCGACGGTAGGCGCGAAGAGTCACTCTTCGGTGGTCGGAGGCCGAAAATCGCCTGACAGCCCCACTTCGCCTAGAAAAGTGCAGGCAAGAGGTCAGACGAGATTTATCCCTATTATCCTACAAATTGAATTGCCATTGGACCGGGACGGTGTTACGGACAAATAGTGCCTGTAAACCAACGACTTGCCGGACGAATACGGTCCTTGCCGTACGATCCGCAACACCGGGCACGACGGGAGATAATGCGTGGCCGCAGACAGCCCCCTGGACAATCATATCCGCAATATCGTTATCGTCGGCGGCGGCTCCGCCGGCTGGATGACGGCGGCGGCCCTGTCGAATGCCTTGCAGCAGGGCTGCACCATTACCCTGGTCGAATCGGCAGAGATCGGCACGGTCGGTGTCGGCGAAGCCACCATCCCGCCGATCCTGCGCTTCAACCAGACCCTGGGAATCGACGAGGCATCCTTTGTCCGCGCCACCCAAGGTTCGTTCAAGCTGGGCATTCAGTTCGTCAACTGGGGCCGGCTGAACCATTCCTACTTCCATCCGTTCGGCACCTTCGGCCGCGCCTTCGACATGGTTGGCGTCCATAGCTACTGGTGGCAGGCCTTCCAGGCGGGGGAGGCATCGGGGCTCGACGACTATTGCATGGCCTGGGCAGCAGCCCGGCGCAACCGCTTCGCGCCCCCCTCTTCCGATCCGCGCAATGTCCTGTCGACCTACGATTATGCCTACCATTTCGATGCCGGCCTCTATGCCGCGATGCTGAGGACCTACGCCGAGGCCCGGGGCGTGCAGCGTCACGAGGGCAAGGTGGTCGATGTCGCGCTCGATGCCGACACCGGCTTTGTGAGCTCCATCACCCTGCAGGACGGCCGAACCTTTGCCGGTGACCTGTTTATCGACTGCTCCGGTTTCCGCGGCCTGCTGATCGAAGGCGCGCTGAAGACCGGCTACGAAGACTGGACGCACTGGCTGCCGTGCGACCGGGCCCTGGCCGTGCCGTGCGGGTCCACCGCGGACTTCACCCCCTATACGCGTTCGACCGCGCGCGAGGCCGGCTGGCAATGGCGTATCCCGCTGCAGCACCGTACCGGCAACGGCTATGTCTACGCCTCGCAATTCATCAGCAACGACGAAGCTGCCAAAGTTTTGCTGGAAAATCTCGATGGCCAGGCGCTGGGCGGTCCCCGTCCGCTGGCCTTTACGACCGGCCGCCGGCGCCAGTTCTGGAATAAAAATGTCGTCGCTATCGGCCTGTCGAGCGGCTTTATGGAACCGCTGGAATCGACCAGCCTCTATCTGATCCAGTCCGGCATCGCCAAGCTGTTGACCCTGTTCCCGGACAGCGGTTTCGATCCGGCGCTGCGGGCGGAATATAATCGCCAGACCGTCACCGAGTTCGAACGTATCCGTGACTTCCTGGTGCTGCACTACAAGCTGACCGAGCGCGACGATTCCGAGCTGTGGCGCTATTGCGCCGCCATGGATATCCCCGATACGCTGACGGAGACCCTGCATATGTTCCGGCGCTATGGCAAGATCATGAGCCGGGACCTCGACCTGTTCGGCGCCCATTCCTGGCTCGCCGTCCATATCGGTCAATTGAATTTCCCTGAGGCCGTCGATCCGCTTATGGCCTATCGGAAAACCGACGGGGCCGCCTGGCTGGCCAAGTTCCGCACGGCGATCGAAAACGCCGCCGAGGGGCTGCCGGAACATGGGGACTACATTCGCCAGGCACGGATGGCGGCGGGTTAAGCCCCCCTTTTGAGAACTCCCCCTTCAAAAGGGGGAGTTCTTTCAACGCCTTATTTCTTCCGGAACGTCTTGGCGGCCTGAGCCGTCATGGCCTTGATCTGGTCGACCTCGGCCTGGCGGTACGGCTTGCCATCCGGATAGAAGATGTCGTGGAACCACAGCGTCGGCGGGTTTTTCACATATGGCTTTTCCCACGAATCCCACGGCATGTTGGTCTGGCTCTTGCCGAGCACGAAGCCCCAGTTGATGGCGCCGACATTGTACTTGCGGGCCATCGGCAGGGCCGAGTCGAAGGTCGAGCCGTTACCGCGTGCCATATATTCCGTCATCAGCAGCGGGCGGCCATAGGGCTGCAGCGACTTGATGCGCTGCTCCAGGCGTTCCGGCCAGTCGTAGGAATGGAAGCTGATGATGTCGGACTGGTCGATCTGGACGCGTTCGACGGCGTTGAGCTTGCCCTTGGGCGACCAGTCGTCATTGTGCCAGACGCCGGAGGTCAGGGGCTGCGACGGGTTCTCGCTGCGCGCCCAGGCGAAGACCTTGGGCAGCAGCTTGGCGACCTGGGCCGTCTTGGTCTGTTCGTCGAGTTGCTTGTAATTGCCGCCGCCCTGGTTGTCGGGTTCGTTCCACACGTCCCAGCCGAGGATGCGATCGTCCTTGGCGAAGGCGCCGACAATGCCCTTGACGTAGGATTCGTATTTCGGCCAGCCGGCCTCGTCCATCAGGCCGGCAGTGCCCGGCGACTGGACCCAGCCGGAATTGTGCACGCCCGGAACCGGTGCATGCTGCGGCCCGAGTTGCGGGTTCGGATCCCAGCACGAGTCGAACAGGACCAGCAGCGGCTTGATATGGTGCTTGGCGGCCAGGCCCAGGACGATGTCGATGCGCTTCTTGAAGCCGTCCGGATCCTGCGCCCACAACTGGTCCTGCAGGAAGATGCGCATCGTGTTCATGCCGATGCCCTCGGCATAACCGAATTCCTTGTCGATCTCGGCCGCATCGAAGCTGTCGGCCTGCCACATCTCGAACTGGTTGATGGCGTCGGTCGGCAGGAAATTGGAGCCGACCAGCCAGCGCTGCTGGCTGTACCACTGATTGGCTTTTGCCGCCGTCCAGCGCGTGGTCTCGGCATGGGCAGGTTGGGCCAGCGCAGGCAGCGACAGGGTAAGCGTACTGGCCACAGCAAAAGCCTTTACTACGGATGTCATTTTCATGTGTTGGTTTCCCCCGGTCTACTTCGCGCTGAAGCGGTAGATGAGCGTGTTGGAATAGGTTTCGCCCGGATGCAGCAGGGCCGAGCCGAAGGCCGGCTGGTTGGGCGTATCCGGAAAGATCTGCGGCTCCAGCACGAAGGCGTCGCCCTCGCGGTAGATGTGGCCCGACTTGCCCGACGAGGTGCCGTCGAGGAAGTTGCCGGAATAGAACTGGATACCCGGCTGGTCCGACGACAGTTCCAGCTTGCGGCCGGACATGCTGTCCTCGACCACGGCCATCAAACGCGCCTTGGGCGTGCGGGTCCGGCTGGCGACCCAGTTGTGGTCATAGCCGCGGCCATAGACGATCTGGGTGTCGGAGGCGTCGCGGACGCGCTTGCCGATCGCCGTCGGGGTGCGGAAATCGAACACCGTACCGGCGACCTTGCGCACTTCGCCGGTCGGGATGGCGCCCGAATCGGTCGGCAGGTAGCTGTCGGCGAGCAGGGTCAGCTTCTGGTCATAGACCGGGCGCTCACTGCCCTCGCCTGCCAGGTTCCAGTAGGCGTGGTTGGTGATGTTGACGATGGTCGTCTTTGTCGTGGTCGCCGTGTAGGCGATGCTGAGCGTATTGCTTTCATCGAGCGAATAGGTGGCGTGCACCGTCATCTCGCCGGGATAGCCCATGTCGCCGTCCGGGCTGACATATTCGAGCTCGACGCTGGCCCCGCCTTTACCTGTCGTGTCGCCATTCTCGACCTTGACGACCTTCCAGTTGACCTTGTCGAATCCCTTGGTGCCGCCGTGCAGCGAGTTGGCGCCGTTATTGACCGGCGCCTGGTAGGATGCGCCATCGACACTGTACTTGCCGGCGGCGATACGGTTGGCGAAACGCCCGACGGTCGCGCCGAAATATTGCGGTTGCGACAGGTAATGGCCGAGGTCGGCATAGCCGAGCGCGATATCGGCCGGCTTGCCCTTGCGATCGGGCGTGATCAGGGCCTGCAGGCTGGCGCCATAGGTGATGACGGTAGCCGATACGCCCTTGTGATTGGTCAGGGTGATGGCTTCGACCGACTGGCCGTCCGGTAATTTACCGAATTCGGAGCGTTTGGTTTCCGCGCCCTGGGCGTTCGCCGCAAGCGAACATGCGGCCATCAGCGCCAGTAGACTGGCCATGGCTGCGCTCTGCCGGGTCATCATTCGTTTCCTCGTTTTTATAGTTTGAAGCTCTTCCCAAGGTGTTATCCTATTTATCTTATAAATAAAAGTGCTTTGTTGAGGCTAAAAACGCCCGCCAAAAGAACTCGCCTTTCGAAGTGGGCGCTCGATTTCCGCGTCAGGCGGAAATCAAGAGGGGTAGGCGTCGCAGTTCAAAATGCCCCCCAAGGCCTTGCTTAGTCCAGTTAAGGCCGTCCCATCCCGCGCAGGTTCGTAAAGCGCAGAACCATGGCCAGCAGATAGCCCACGGTCAGTCCACCTAACAAGGGAACGACGGCAACGGCGACCATCAGGCAGAGGGTGCCGGCAATTGCACATATGCCCGCTATGATGCCTGACATGCCTGTCCAGCCGGGACTGCGGCCGCTCCAGGCTTCGCTGGCAAACCACGACAGGCTGCAAAAGATACCCAAGCTAAGGGCGGCGGCGCCAAACCGTACCCCCAACTGTCGCGACATTGCCGAACTGCCGGCCTGCGTCCACCCGACATAGCCGGCGACGACCAGTCCAGCGACCAGCATTTGAAAATACACGTCCATTGCAGCCCCCGCGTGTTTTATAGGCAATAGCACGCGGACATTAAAACATGTTCAACACGGCCAAATTCTACCGCCCGTCATCCGGGGTAAAGCGAAAGTCCGACACGATCACCTCGACCTCGCGGCCGTCGGACGGCACGGCCTTCATCCACAGATTGATATGGACCGGCATGGCGTCCTGGCCGATCGTGCCGGCGACATCCTTCGGGGCGAAGGTGTAGTCGGCGGCGGCATACCGGCTGTCGTCACGGTGGCCCGGCACCGCCTGGAAGCGGATACTGTTGCGATGCCAGATCCAGCGGTGGGTCGACTGGGCCCCGAGCGGCGGCAGCCTGTAGGTCTGACCCGAGGGCTGATGGTTCAGGTCGCGCGGCCAGATGCTGTAGTTGAGCGGATCGTTGGTCGCTTCGCCCCAGCGGGCGAATTCGATATCGATCTCGTTGGTCCTGTCCGGACCGACGTCCGGCGTGGGGTAGTTGAACAGACCCAGGACGACATTCTTGTCGAAGCCGTCGACCGGCGTGTCGAGCTGGAACTGATAGGTGCCGAAACCCAGGCGCTTTTCCATCACGACCTCGGCCGAATACCACTGGCCACCCTCATGCGTCAGGCGCAAATGCAGCCGCCCCTGCCCGTCCACCCAGGCATTGGCCTGTTTCCAGCTATTGTCCGCCGGGTTGCCGACGCCATCGCCGCGGACGCTCCAGCTATAGCCGGCAAAGGACAGGGTCTTTGCCCCGGCCGCCGGGGCAAGCGCCAGCAGGCAGGCTGTGGCCATCGCCAACAGGGCGCGCTTCGGTGAAAAGACGGTCATGGAGATTCCTGCAGGTGCGCGGACGGATCACCCGGCAGGATAGGGCCGAAAGGCACACAGGCCAAGCCGATCGGCCAAACTATTGTCCGCTTTTTAAGACCTTCGTCTTATGCCTGAGGTCAGGAGTAAGGCATGCACCACGGGATTATCAGCTTCGAACGCAGCCGGGTTCTGGTCGTCGACGACGATCCGATCCTGCGCGAATTCGCGACGGCAGCCCTGGTATCGGACATGGTGACGGTCGAAACGGCCGTCCATGGCCGCGATGGCCTGGACCGCCTGCTCAGCGACGATTTCGATGTCGCCCTGGTCGATCTCGACATGCCGGTCATGGATGGCTTCCAGCTGATCGCCTGCGTGCGGTCGAACGAGCGCCTGAAGCACCTGCCCATCGTGGTGGCCACCGGCCGCACCGATACCGACGCCATCGACCGCGCCTTCGCCGCCGGCGCCAGCTCCTTTGTCGTCAAGCCGCTGAACTGGCGACTTGTCGCCTACCAGCTGTCCTATGTGCTAAAGGCGAGCCGCGAGGAGACCCGCATTCGCCTGAAGGCCCGCGCCCTGCACGACCGTCTGCGCGGCCAGGACGAACTGGTCAATGCCTATGACGCAAGCCTGCATACGTTGTTGAGTTTGCTGCTCGAGCACCAGCCGGACCTGACCAGCGTGCGCGGCGAACTTGAACACCTGCGCCGCCGCCGGCATATGGCGCGCTGAAAGCTACTTTCCCTTCTTGCGCGCCTGCTGAGAACTATAGGACGCCGCAGCGGAACTGGCAGATGCGGCCGACCAGCGCGAGGCTGCGGAATCGTCCTTCGCCTCCGGTACGGGCTGGGCATAGGGCGATTGCGCCGTGTTCATCTTTTCGAAATCGCTGCACGCGGCCAGGGCTGCGGCAGCCATGACGCATACGGTCGTGGCGACGATCCAGCGACCTGCACACGGTTTCCGACTCATGATCAGCCTCTCCACTTCCGGTAGTATGCCCACCATGGCACAGGCTTATCCGAAATCCAATCCGGCCTGCAGGACAGCGAAGGTTGCCGTCAGGCCATTTCACGCGTAAGCCCCGGATATTCCCCAATGGCGAGACGACCTGCTATGGCCTCCGACACTGCACCCTTCCCTGTCGCCACCGTATCCCTGCAGCTTTTGGACGGCGCCCCGGACTTTGTCGCGACAGAAGCGCAGGATATTCTCAAGGCGGCAGGCATGGAGCTTAGAGTTGTCCGGCAGACGCCGAAACCCCATGCCGGGCCGGAGCTTTATCAACCGACCGCCGCGATCCTTCTTGTGACCGCGGACCTCTTCCATGATGTCCTCGCCAAGGCCGGGGAAGACACCTATGTCGCCCTTACCCAGGCAACCTCAGCCATCTGGCGGCAAGCCCCGTCAGCAACGCAGACCAAGTATTCGCGGGCCTTTTCGATTATCGGGCAGTACGCACCGGGCCTCAATTTCAAGCTGCTGTTCAAGGCTGACATCCCTGCCGATGAGGCACAGGCCGGCATTGCATCCTTCCTGCACCTGATCGACGATTTGCTCAGCGACCGCGTTTCGGAGGCCGACTGCACCGCGCTTCTGGCCTATCTGCCCGTGGGCAGCATCGTTCTTGTCACCTACGATGCGGTGGCCGGGAAAATCGTTCCGATAAACGCCGGGGCAGACGCCAGTTCCGAGAGGTGAGTTCGCTCCTGTCCGTACTCACTGACCCGCCGGAACGGTTTCCCCCGCCCATACCAGCCTGTTCATAACGTCGGCATAGTTGCTGCGCTGGGCGGCCTGAAACTCCGCCCACATAAGGCCAAAGCCCATTATCAGGTTACGGTCGGTCTCCGACGCATGTTCGGTCTGATAGTACAGGGTATGCATCTGCCGCACGCCCTCTCCCTGTTTGTCGTCAAACGGCTTCAATCGGGCGACTGCAAAGGATCGGGCTATGCGCTCAAAAGGGGCGATTTCCAGCTTGTACAGATTGAAAAAAATGCCATACCGCTGCAGACACGATGGAGCGATTGCAAAAGTCGCCCTTTCTGTTTGCCGGCAAGCTGACACAGGTGTCTTATTGCGATATCCACACTCTGGGAGGAAACAGGTGAAGCGATACGATTGGAAGCTTTTTTTCGTATGCCTGTGGAAATGGATTTGTTGGCCAGTTTATTTTATCGTCGGCTCCGCAATTGTTTTACGGTTGGCGCTACTAGTAAGTTACTGGCTCGCTCGAACGACCCAAAGTGGCGCAACGAACGATAATCTATCGGGCTGGGTGCAGGCGGTAGGAGCCGTGCTCGCGATTACCGCTGGCTTCACCGCGACAGTTTGGGAGTTCAGCCGACAACGCTCCAAAGCATTTCTCGCTGAAAATGAATCGGCTAGTGCTGCACTTTTGCTGGCACACGATACGCTTGATGCCATCACTGATCGACTTGATGCGGCTCTTACTCCGGACCTTGAGCTCAAAGACATGGCTTTACGTGGCGCCACTACTGCTGAATTAATCGCCACAATACGTCAATTCGATATGGCACTTATTCCCAGCGCTATGCTGCCAGATTTTATTCGCCTCCGGAGCCATGTCGCCGCAGTCAACGCGCGCCTATCTGAGATTTATGATTCAGAAAAAGCGGCCGACTATACTGGTAGCATTCGCACCCGCGCAGAACGCCATAGGCGCTTAGGGAGTGCTGTAAAAAAACGAAATGACGCGATCAATTTTTATAGGAACTTAGAGACCATAGCATTTGATAAATATAAACTGCAAGCATACCCATTAACCGTGTTCAATAAATTGACAAATTACAAATAGTAATTACATTTCAAATTATTAGAAATGAAAATTTTTCGCAATGGCAATAAATAAAATGTAATGGCTATGGTAAGCAATATTAATCCATAAACAAATCCGAAGCGAGTGTCCGGGCCAGTTTAAATTTCATCTCGAAATTTCTTCAAATTTTTTTGCTCTTCCCGTCCCGTACAAACCCGCACACCTCGGACCCAAACCGACGGGAAATTGCCGTTGCCTCCTGCCGGCATCCCGACACATAGTGCGCCGAATCACAACGGGGGACTTCAATGTCGCGCCATATCACTGACCTGCGATCGTCCCTGAAACTGCGGCTGTCGGCTGCCGCTGCCGTTGCTGTCCTGACAGCTGCGATCCCGGTGGGCGGGCCGGCCCTGGCCAGCGGCGATTATGGCTTTACGCCGGTCTTTTCCCTGCTGCAGAGCGACGGCGAGAACACCCTGCCCTTCCTGGCGCCGACCAACGACAGCCGCATCTCCTTGCTGCTGCTGATGAACGATGCCGGCATGGCAAGGCCGCATGCGCCTGCCCCGCTCAATGCCGATGCCAAGCCCGGTCCCTATGACGCCCAGACGCCGCTCGACTTCGACAATTTCGTCTCGGTATTTACCGACCTGCCCGACAAGCCCGCAGCCGCTTCGGACGCCGTCGACCCCGCCGCCGAGTTCGTCACGGGCGAAGGCGATATCTGCCGCAGCAATTCCGACGGCAATGACGGCTTCCAGGCGGCCCTGAAGACCAGCAAGATTCCGCAGGCCGAACAGGCCGTCCTCGGCGATGCCCGCCTGGCCGTGGCCGGCGCCTGCGGTCCCGACGCCCTGACCGCCGGCAAGATTGCCGATGGCGCCATTCGCTCAGGTCCCGGCAAGGACTTCGCCGGCTATCTGGCCGCCGCCGCCCTCTTCTACGGCGACGACTTCACCGGCGCCCGCCAGGGCTTTGCCGGCCTGGCGAAGACGCGCCAGCCGTGGCTCAAGGAGGCCGCCGCCTACATGGTCGCCCGCGCCGACCTCAATGCCGCCCAGGCCAAGGCGTTCGGCGACTATGGCGAACTGAGCCTTAAGGATGTCGACGCCAGGACGCTTGCGGCCGCCGACAGCGAATTCCAGGCCTATCTGCATGATTATCCCCACGGCGCCTATGCCGCCTCGGCGCGCGGCCTGCGCCGCCGGGTCGCCTGGCTGGCCGGTGACCATGCTCGCCTGGCCGACGCCTACGGCGCCGCCTTCAGCAATAGCGATGCCGATCTGCGTAATGTTTCGGCCGTCGACCTGGCCTATGAGATCGACAACAAGCTGCTGGGCGACGTCCAGCCGGGCGATATCCACGAGCCGCGCCTGCTGGCCACGCTCGACCTGATGGAGATGCGCCAGCCGGATGCCAAGACGCAGCCGAAGCTCAGCCGCGCCGACCTAGAAGCCCAGCGCCCGGTCTTCGCCACGCAGAAAGCCCTCTACGACTACCTGCTGGCCGCCTATGCCTTCTATGACGAAAACGATGCCGGCACGGCGCTGAAGGTTCTGGGCACGACGGCGCCCGGTCCGCATATGAACAATGTCGAGTTCAGCCGGCAGGTGCTGAAAGGCCTGGCGCTCGAGGCCACGCACAAGGCGACCGAGGCGCGCGCCCAATGGCTGGCCCTGATCCCGGGCGCCGAGCCGGTCATGCAACGGCCCGCCATCGAACTGGCCCTGGCGGAGAATTACGAACAGGCCGGAGATATCGGTCCGGTCTTCGCCGCCAATTCGCCGATCAAGAGCCCGACCTACCGCGAAATGCTGCTGAGCCGCACGGCCGGTCCCGACCTGCTGCGTCAACGCGCCACCGCGGGCGACGCCGTCCCGCACGAGCGCGCCCTCGCCATCTATACGCTGCTGTTCAAGGAACTGAACCGCGGCCGCTACCAGGCCTTCCTCGACGACCTGCATCTGGCGCCTGCCGCACCGGGGGCGACCAATTACGCCTATGACAAGCTCAATATCGGCCAGGAAACCCTGCCGGCGCTCGCCGACTTTACCTGGGCCGGCACGGGGCCGACCGACGATTTTGCCTGCCCATCGTTGCGTAGTATCGCTACAGCGCTGGCGCACAATCCCCATGCCGAACGTAGCCTGATCTGCCTGGGTGAATTCCTGCGGATCAACAATTACGACGGCATGTTCGGCGCCGGTCCGGCCGCCGGACAACTGGCTTCGGCCAAGCCGCAATTCCCGGGCAAGGACGTCAGCCGGCTCGATATCTACAAGAGCATCATCGCCGACACCAAGACCGAACCCGATGTCCGCGCCTATGCGCTCTACCGCGCCATCAACTGCTGGGCGCCCAGCGCCTATAATGGCTGCGACGCCACCGACGCCCCGGTCAGCCAGCGCAAGGCCTGGTTCCAGACGCTAAAGACCCAGTACAAGACGACAGCCTGGGCGGCGAACCTGAAATATTACTGGTGATCCGCCGGATTTCAGGACTCGCAGCCCTGCTGCTGGCGCTGGCGGCCCCCGCGGTTGCCGACACGGTCAGGGCCGGCGACTATGATGCCTTCTGGCTATGGGCCGGGGTCAAGCCGTCCCCTGCCCTGACCCGGGCGCACAGCCTCTACATCCTGCAGGGTCAAGTCGGGTTTTCACCGCGCGATCCGACGGCGACCGGCCACCTGATCGCCCAGGGCGGGGCCACGCCCCACTTACACCAAGGCGAAGTATGGATCGTCTACCGCGCCCACACTCTGAACTGGAGCCCGCAGACCTACACCCAGGTGCTGGCGCGAGTGCAAAAGTGGCGAGCGGCCGGCGTACCCGTCGCCGGTATCCAGATCGACTTCGACGCTCGCACCCGCCATCTCGATGCCTATCAGGCCTTCCTTCGCGACCTGCGCCGGCGCCTGCCGCCGGGGTGCAAGCTCAGCATCACCGGCCTGCTCGACTGGAGCAGCTCGGGCGACTCGACCGCCCTCAATAGCCTGGGCACCGTCGTCGACGAGATCGTGCTGCAGACCTATCAGGGCCGCCGTACCATTCCGGGTTACGCCGCCTACCTGTCGAGCCTAGAGCGGTTGAAGGTGCCGTTCAAGGTCGGGCTGGCTGAGGGCGGCGACTGGTCTGCTCCGCCGGCCCTGGCGGCCAATCCGCAGTTCCGGGGATATGTGGTGTTCCTGGAAAATGCCCGCGACGGACGGGTCGGGCAATAGAGTTGGCCACGATGGATGCGCAGCATGGCCGTTCAGGCCTGGGCTATCTTCGTCAACAGACGCACGGCGCCATCGAAGGTGATGTCGTGCGTCTCGACCCGACCCAGCACCTGGCCGACGCAGTCGTCGAAATCCAGCCAGAGCGACGACTCCGATCGGGGCGATGCCGCCTTGAGCGCGCCGATCAGGATATCGATCTCGATCTGCCCGCGCGCCCAGCCCAGCAGACAGGCCTGTGCCACCTGACGGATATTGGCGGTCGAAGCGATCATGTAGCATTCCCCATCGGACAATACAGATTGTTCCCTATTTGTTCCGATCCAAAAGGGAAAGTCAAGCGGCACGACGAGTCTGTCCACGCCTGATTTCCGCTTCCGGCAAAACCTGATAGCCTGGAGCCGATAACCGATCACGGCAGCAAGGGGGAACAGATGCACAGCATATACGTCTATATTGCTGCCGCGATCCTCTTTCCCGTCATGACTGGTATCAAGATCGGCCAGATGCTGGTAACCGGTCAGGTCCGCCGGGGCAGCACGCTAACGCGCAAAACAGCGCCCCTCACCTACTGCTTAGTGCTGGCGCTGGCGGCATCCTGTTTCCTGCTCACTGCGGGGTGCGATTTGTGGATCGCCACACAGGTTTTGCATCTTCGGTAATTTCTGGTGTCATCCATTTTATCTCGACTTATCTCGACAGTGATGCTGGCAAAGGTCATACCTCGCCCTACTGCGCGAATTTTGCCCGGAAGGCATCGAAGTTGACCGGCCGGCCGAGGAAATTCCGGATCAGGTCATTGCCGTCCTCGGAAGACCCGGGCGCCAGGACGTCGCGCAGATAGGCTGCCGCGGTCGCGCGGTTGCCCATGCCTTCTGAGGTAAAGCGCGTCTTCAGGTCAACGGCAATTACCTTGGACCACAGGTAGGTATAGACCATGGCCGAATAGCTGTTCAGCTGGACAACGCCGGCATAGGGATGGTCGCCGGCCATTGGGGGATAGATGTCGTAGCGGGTGGTTTGGGCGTACGACATCGCGCCAAGATCGAAGCCAGGCTTGCGATTGTAGAAATTCAGCGAGACAGCGGCGCCGGCAATGCTTTCCTTCCAGCGCGACGCCTCGCCGAAGCGGGAAGCCTCGTTCATTTTTTGCACCAGGTCCCTGGGGATGGTGTGTCCATCGGCGTCGCGGGCGAAGGTCTTCAGCGTATCGTAGTCCCAGGCCCATTCCTCCAGCATCTGCGAGGGGGCTTCGATGAAGTCCATCTGCACCCGGTCGATCGACTGGACGCCATAACGCGTGTGCCCTGAGACCATGTCATGGAGCAGGTGGCCATATTCGTGCAGGAAAGTGACGACGTCATTATGGTCCATGGGACCGGAGCCCGGAATATTGGCGATCAGGGCGCCGACCGGCAACTGGCGGCCTTCGACGCCGGTGCGCACCGAGAACTGCGCCGCACTACCGTTATACTTGCCGTCGCGTGGGGTCAGGTCGAGATAGAACCGGCCCAGCAGCCTTTTGCCGTCCCACATTTCCCAGGCCGTGACGTCGGGTGCCCAGACGGGCGTGTCCCACGGCCTGACATCGATCCCGAACAAGTCATGTGTCAGCTTGAATATCCCGGCCTGCGTCCCCGCCAGGGTGAAGTAGTTGCGCACCTCCGCAGCATCGAAATCGAACTTGGCCTTGCGCAGCCGATAGCCGATATAGCCGGCGTCATAGGCCTGGGGCGCGTCTATCGCCGGGTCGATGCTTTTGGCGAAAGCCGTGTATTCGGCCATATCCGCCTCGGCCCTGGGCGTGACGATGGCGTTGACCTTGTCGATCAGGTCGGCGGCACGCTGGGGCGTACCGATCATCTTGTCCTGCAGGATCAGGGTGGCATAGTCGCGATAGCCGAGCGTCGTTGCCAGGTCATAGCGCTGCTGCAGCAGGTCCTTCAGCACGGCGTCATTGGCCGGCCAGGCGCGGTTGCCGAAGGCAGCCATGACCTTGCGGCGGGTGTCGCGGATCTCGGCAAAGCGGAAGACACGAACCACGTCGGAATAGGTGGTATGCAGGTGCACCATACCATCCGGTCCCGGCTTGTGGCTGTCGAGATAGTCCTGCGGCAGCCCTTTCAGCTCTTCGGGTTTCAGCGGAATATCGCCCAGGGCATCGCGGATATTGGCGTCGAACCGGGTGCCGGTGGCGCTGATCTGCGTATTGAGCGCCTGGACTTTGGCGCGCGTCGCCGCATCCTTGTCGATGCCGGCCAGGCGGTAACCGAGCAGGACACGCCTCAGGGTATAGGCCGATCCTTTATCGAGCTTCGTCGTGGGAATGGCCGACAGCCGGTCATAGACCGGCCGCGACAACGATACCTGCGAAGTCAGGTCTGACAGTCGCGGGGTACAGGCTTCGGCGGCATTACGGACCTCGGCGACCGGACTCGACTGGGAAATCACGCCCATATCGCTGGCGGCATCGCTGAGGATCAGCGACAGGGTGTCGAAGGCCTTGAAATCGACCGCCATGCTTGCCGGACCTTTGCGCCTTTCCAGTCCTGACTTTGCTTCCTGCGCCAGGGCAAGCGCGCCATCGCAGCGCGCGGTGATCGCAGCGGCGGAGGTCTCCGTCTGCGGCAGCCGGGCAAGAAACCGGTCCACCCGGATATCGAGGGACGGTGGGGCGACGGCGGTCGTGACCGCAAGGGCGAAGAGCAGGCTCATATCACATATCACCGTGTGGCTTGGGGTTCAGGGTACGCAGGCCCGAGGGCATGGAGGACAGCAGGCTCAGGGCTTGCAGCGGATCACCGCCATTCGGCGACAGGGCCGCCAGCCGCAGTTCGGATGCCAGCCCGTTGTGGTGCAGGCAGGCGACAAAGGCGGAATCGCTCCAGTAGCCCTGGACGAGATCCCGGCCGTCGGCGGCCACCAGGGCAACCAGCACTTCGCGGCCGTCATTGATCAGGGTCATCTGCAGCCCAGGCCAGCCCTGTGTGGTGAAGCCCTCGCCGGGCCCAATGACGTGCGAAAAGCGGGCGTCCGTCGGCCCGTAGACAAGGCCTGCCACGACAACCCCGCGCGCAAACGCATCATCGAGCTCGGCGCGCAGCCACTGCAGCGGCAAGGGAAACAGGTCGAACAGCAGGATTTCGTTTGCCGCCCGGATGACGCCACGCGCCCGTTCGATGGCCTGTGCCAGGTTTTTCAGTGGATACAGGCGCTGTTCATCGGGCGGCGAATACAGCGATGCCAGGGCCGCTTCGGCGCTGTCGGCCTTGCCGGCAAAGTCACCGCGCAGGGCCGCAAACAATTCTGCAGGCGGCACCGCCCGGTATGTCCTCGGGTCGCCGTCGTCGGCGATGACTGCACCCTTGCGAACAAGGCCGTTCAAAGCCTGATAGGCATTGGCCGTCGCCTTGCCCACCGCCTTCCCCAAACCATACCCGGTCGCCGGCGAGCGTTTCACCAGTTCGCCATACAGTCGTGACTCCAGTTCGGTGAACCCGAACGGTGTCAGCACGTCTTCAGGCGTGGCATTGGGGTCCTTCATAGCAGTAATTAATACTACGGTTTTTCCCTCGTCAACAGATTCGGGAGCGCCGTTATCTGACCCGCCGCACGGGTTGAAACACATAGTTGCCTTTGTTGACGGGTGTCGCCCGGCCAACTCCGCTAAGGAAATCCCGCATCTGCCATCAGAAGGGGAAGCGGCATGACCGACGCATCATATTCCGGAGTAATCTTCGATCTCGACGGGCTGCTGCTTGACACCGAGCGCTGGGCGCTGGCGGTCGGGCCGGGCATCTTCAAGGCGCGTGGCTTCGATTTTTCCGAAGCCTTCTTCCATACCCTTGTTGGTACGTCCGAGGTCGACGCCGCCCGCATGATGAGCGCCGAAGCCGGCCGGCCGATCGCGCCCGAGCTTATCCATGATACCTGGAACCAGGCCATGCTGGCCATGACCGACCCCATCCCCCTACGTCCGGGCGTCATGGACTTCCTTGAAGCCGTCGAGGCCAAGGGCCTGCCGCGCGCCATCGCCACCAACAGCCAGACGGCCCGCGCCGAATGGAAACTGAGACAGGCGGGCCTGCTCGACCGTTTCGACGCCGTCGTCGGCATGGACCAGGTGGCCGCCCCCAAGCCCGCCCCCGATGTCTATATCGAAGCCGCCCGGCGGCTGGGACTGCGTCCGGAGCAATGCGCCGCGCTCGACGACAGCGACTTAGGCGTTCGCGCCGCCGTCAGCGCGGGTATTAGCACCGTTATCCAGATACCGGACATGTCCCCCAGCCTCGAATTACTGGCCCACCACCAGGCCCCGGTCGCTGGATGCGGCGCGCGCCATACTGGGATTGTGATCCGCATGCATTTCGACCTGATCCAGTCCATCAGCCTGGCCGGCAAGGCCAGTATCCCCAATGACGACCGCGCCGGCTGCGGCGATCGCCACGCCTGGGTCATAGACGGTGCCACCGATCTTGGTCCGCGGGGCCTGGTCGGCGCCCGCGGCGGTGCGGCCTGGTTGGCGGCCGGCGCCCATCGCGCCTTTGCCGGCGCTTCGGGCGCGCTCGAGGACATCTGCGCCACCGTGTACGCCGAGGTCGAGGCCGCCTATTTGCGCGACCGCAGCCGCGATCCGGTCGATAGCTGGGAATTGCCGCGGGCGGCCCTGGCCGCCGTCGCCCTCGAAGGCAACCAGGTGGTCTGCGCCCACCTTGCCGACTGCATGGTCATCCATCGCAGCGCCAGCGGTGTGAACTGGCTGACGCCGGCGCCGGATCGCCAGGCCGAGCAGGCAGCCGCCGCGGCGCTGGGCCCCGACGTCACGGCGGCTGCGGTCCGCACGGACAGCGTGCTGGCGGAGCGGCGCGCCGCCCGTAACCTGACCCACAATGTCCTTAGTATCGACGCCGGTGCGGCCCTGAGGGCGACGCAGTTTCGCCGCGCGGCCGTTGTGCCCGGCGACGAGTTGCTACTGATGAGCGATGGTTTTGCCGCCCTGATCGCACCTTACGCCGCCTATGATGCCGATGGCCTGTTCGCCGCCTTGCCGGAAAAGGGACTGGACGGCCTCGGGCAGGAATTGCGCGCCATCGAAAATGCCGATATCGCGGGCCGGAACCACCCACGCTTCAAGGCCAGCGACGACGCCACCGCCCTGTGGCTGAGGGTCGCATGAATATGGTGGATGAAGAGGTGATGGCCGCCGCGCAGACGGTATGGGACTTCATGCAGTGCCATGAGCCCCCTGCCCCGGCCGATATCATTCTTTGCCTCGGCAGCAATGATACCCAGGTTCCCGTCCATGCGGCAAAGCTATGGCACAAGGGCCTGGCGCCGATCGTGGTCATGAGCGGCGGTATCGCCCATCTGCACGACCTGGCGGCCACCGGCTGGACGCAGAGCGAAGCCCGGGTCTTTGCCGACGCCGCCCTGGCACACGGCGTTCCCGCTTCGGCTATCGTGCTGGAGGACCAGGCCACCAATACCGGCGAAAATTTCCGCCTGTCGCGCCCCCTGGCCGAGGCTACGCTGGGCCGCCGGATCGAAACCGCCATCGTCGTATCGCGCCCGCATATGATGCGCCGCGGCCGGGCGACGGGCGGGATCGAATGGCCGGATGTCCGGCTCAATTCCCAGGCCGAGGCCATAGCCCTGCCCGCCTATCTCGAACGCTGGGGCGACGATGCCGTTCGGACGCTGAACCTGATGGTCGGCGATTTTCAGCGCGTCGTCGAATATCCGAAACGCGGCTTTCAAACGGCGCAAGCTATCCCGCAGGACGTCATGATCGCCTTTGAAAACTTGGTAGCCGCCGGCCTCGACCGCCACCTGCTACGGCACTAGCCAGCTGTCCTGGGTCATGAGCTTGGAGGCCTTGTCCTCGATTTCCAGCGTCTGGTAGGCGAAGGCCACGACCACCAGCGGGTCGACACCATTATCCGTGCCATTGCGATCGACGATCCTTATCGAGGTAATCCGGGCATTGCTGAGGTTCAGGGTGTCGCGCAGTTCGTTCAGGCCGTCGGGCGTCTTGCCAAAGACCAGTATCATAACCTGTTTCAGTGTCTCATTGGTCGTCGCCGCCTGGATCAGCTGTGGCGTGGCCGGCCCCATGCGAAGGGTCAGGGTCAGCGGATCGTGCGTCCGTCGGACGGCCACGGCCAGACCAGTCGGGGACACTGCCGGAGCCGCTGGCTGCGATAGGCCCCAGTCGATAGCCACGACCTCGCTCTGGTTGGGATAGTGTGGATCGGTGACATCGCCCTTGAACTGACCTTGCTTGGTGCCGAAAAAACTGGCGTAGCTGTCTTTCGCCATCGCCTGGGTCGTAAGACACAGACCGGCCAAAACCAGGCCGCACATCATCCCGATACGCATGGTACCCCTCCCTGAAAAATGGACAGGGGCATGATGGTACGGCTTGCGGCGCCGCATCAAGAGAACATTGTTATTAATTGTATCCGCCCGGCATGTCCCGACCTTCCCGCTGAATCCTTATTTTTCGTGGTCTATCTGGACGGTATCCGGATGCTCCAGCCAAGGACCGACAGATGAAGATAACCGCCCCGGCAATCGCCGCCCTTATGCTGAGCCTGCCCATCGTCCTTCCGGCCTCGGCCGAGGTCGACCGCTCGCCCCCGCCGGGCGGCGTCTACCGCCTCAAGCCCGGCATCTATGTCGCCAAGTCCGCTACCTGCGAATCGCCGGCCAATGCCGATATCCGCGAATATGACGGCAAGGGTATCAGCACGGCGCATAGCCGCACCTGCCGGGTAAAGATCCTGTCGCACCGCGGTTCCAAATTCACCGTCGTGCAATCCTGCCTCGATGCCGGCGCCGGACCGGCCAAACGGTTCAGCGAGCGCCAGGTCATCCGCTGGGACAACGCCATCCAGTTCGGTCAAACGATTGCCGGCTATACGCGGACTTATAACTACTGCCCGGTCTACCAGTTGCCGAAGGACCTGCGCAAACCGGGGTATTGAGCTCCCTTCACGCTACAGCACCCCGGCCTGCAACTGTTCACGCCAGTGCACGGCGCGATCCTTCAGGTGGGAATTACGCATCAGCTGCGACACCGCGTCCTCCGCGATCCGTTCCAGACTCACGAAGGTGAAATCTGCCTCGCCATGGGTATTCCACTCGGCCTGCAAGCCCTTGTTCGGGTGCCCGCCGTGGCGCAGGCTGAACCATTCGCGCGTCTGGATGGTTTCGATGTCCGGGCAATGACCGACCCAGACCCCTCCTGTCGTCTCACAGCGGATGGCATAAATCCCGCCCGTCACCTTGCGTTCCTTATAGGCCGCCACCGCCGCCTTGCGTGTTTCGCTTTTCATAGCCTTATCCTTTCGATCGTCAGGCTGCATATTATTACCCGGATAATATTGACGCAAGAATTTTATCCGGATATTAATACGCCATGTCCAATCCTGCCCCCCACTTAACGGCCTTCGATGGCCATCACCTGCTGTCGTCCGGCGCCCTTGCCGATGTCGCCCTGGCGGTCAAGGCCGCCATCGACGCCGGCTCCACCGGCGTCATTCTTGTTTTCGACAATGCCACCGGCCGGGTCGTCGATCTCGATCTGCGCGGCACCGCGGACGAGATTGTCGCCCGCCTGTCGCCGCCCGCCGAAAACGCGCCGGAACCGAGAGGCCGCGGCCGACCGAGCCTGGGGGTGGTGGCGCGCGAGGTCACCCTGCTGCCCCGGCAATGGGACTGGCTGGCGGCCCAGCCCGGCGGTGCATCGGCGGTCCTGCGTAAGCTGGTGGACGAGGCGCGCAAACAGGCCGGCGGGCAGCACGACAAACGAGTCGCCCACAACGCCGCTTATCATTTCATGCTGGCCATGGCGGGCGACCTGCCGGGGTACGAGGATGCGACGCGCGCCCTCTTCGCCGATGACCTGGACGGCCTGGTAGACCGGATCGGCGGCTGGCCGGACGATATCCGCACGCACATTCTGCGCCTGGCATCGCCGCCCGAGAATCAGCCATGACGATCGTAACAGCCAATGGCATCGACATCGCCTGTGAAACCTTCGGTGACCCGCACCGGCCGGCCGTGCTTCTGATCGCCGGCTTCGGTACGCAGATGATCCGCTGGACCGCGCCCTTTTGCCAGGCCCTGGCAGCGCGGGGCTACCATGTGATCCGCTTCGATAACCGCGACGTCGGCCTGTCGAGTCATTTCCGCCATTGCCCGTCGCCGGACTTTGCCGAACTGGCCGCGGCGCTGATGGCGGGACAAAGGCCAGAGGTTCCCTATACGCTGTACGACATGGCTCGGGACGCCGTCGGGCTGCTTGATGCGCTCGGTATCGCGCGGGCCCACGTGATCGGCCGCTCGATGGGCGGGATGATCGCCCAGATCCTGGCCAGCGAGTACGCCGATCGGGTGCTGTCCCTGACCTCGATCATGTCGAGCACCGGCAATCCCGCCCTGCCGCAGGCAGCGCCGGATGTGATGGCCATGATGATGCGTCCGGCGCCCGATCCGGTAGCGGACACAGATGCCTTCCTCGCCCACAGCCTGGCCTTTGCCCGCCGCATCACCGGCAGCATCTACCCCCTCGAAGAAGACGCCCATGGCCAGTTAGTCCTGGAAGAGGTGCGCCGCAGCCATGATCCGGCCGGTGCCGCGCGCCAGATCGCCGCCATGGCTGTGACCGGCGATCGTCGCGATCGTCTTGCAACCATTACGGCGCCGACGCTTGTCATGCACGGCAGCGACGATCCCCTGATCCTGCCGGCCTGCGGCGCCGACACAGCGGCATCGATCCCCGGGGCGGAATATCTGATGATCGATGGCATGGGTCACGACCTGCCACAGGCGCTTTATACGAAGGTCATCGACGCGATCGACCGCACAGCCCGACGTCTATGACCTACGACAGGTTGGTCAGCATGTCGTTGATGCGACGCTCGGCATCGGCCAGGGCGCGGTCGACCGGCTTCTGCCCGGTAATGGCCGCGGCCATCTCATCGCCGAGCATGTCCTGGATGGCGAACTGGCGCTGGACGTCGATCGGCAGACCGCGGCCATAGCCGGTAATGGCGACCAGGTCCTGGCGATGCGGCTGGGCGAGATAGTCGGGATCCGAGGCCACGGCCTCCATCGAGGTCAGGTGGCCGGAACGTGTCCATTGGACTTCGTGGGCCGAGAGGAATTTCAGCAGGCGCCAGGCGGCCGCGGTGGTGGCAGGCGACCGCGCCTTGACCGGCATGACCCAGGCGTGGCCGTCGACAAAAGCCGACGGGCCGCCGCCGAAAAGTTCCGGATAGGGCATGACGCTGTAGCCGTGATAGAGCGGCCGGCCCGGTTGCGCCGCCTCGTCGTCGAAGGCGCCGATCATCCAGGTGCCGACGATATAGACACCGCCCCCGCCATTGACGAAGGCCGCGGTGGCGGCGGCATAGTCCTGGTCGTGCGTGGTCAGGTCCTCATCGTATATCTGCTTGAACAGGCCGACGATTTTCCGGGCCGCCGGCGTGTTCAGCCGGATATGGTGCGGGTCGGGGAAGATGACCTCGTGCTCGGCCAGCAGGTAGGTATAGAGGTTGCGGGCATAGGCGGCCTTTTCGTTGACCATCGACTGGACGAAATAGGGCTTGCCGGTGCGCGTGCGGAACTGCCGCGCCTGGACCAGCAGCTCTGCGGCGCTGTGCGGCAGGATGGGCGCCCCTGCCCGGTCGACCAGGCCAGCCTGGCGGAAGAGATGCATATTGATGTGGAAGAGCTGCGTCCAGGTGTCGAACGGCAGTCCGTAGATGTCGCCGTCCATGGTGACGGCGCGCCGCGCCACCGGTGTGAACTGCTCCGGCACGATGCCCTGCGCCTTCAGCCCGGCGGCCAGCGGCATCAGCAGGTGGTGCTTCTGGTAATCGGGAATGACCGCCATGTGCATGGTGACGAGATCGGGGGCATCGTCGGCGGCGATCTGGGCCGACAGCTGGTCGTAGCCCGGCCAGGCGACCGTATTGACCACCAGGTGGATGTCGGGGTTTTCGCGTTCGAAGCGGTCGAGCAAGCCGGTAATCAGTTCACACTCGCCATTGGGATTGGCGATCGGCGCCTTGTCCTTCGGCACATGGACACGACAATCGCCGAAGATGCGCTGGACCGTCAGGACGGTGCGGGTATCGCGGGGTGTACACCCGACCATCAGCGTCATCAGGGCCACGCAGGCAAGAACCGCAAGCCGTCTCACAGCTTCACCATGCCGGTGACGGCGCGCACGATATGGTGCTGGAACAGGATATAGATGATCAGGACCGGCAGGCCGGCAATGACGGCCTCGGCCATCAGCACGCCCAGCCCGGTGACGTCGGCATAGTTGGTCTGGGCCGCCGCCATGCCCTCGGTCAGGGTGTACATGTCCGGCCGGGTCGCCGAGATCAGCGGCCACCAGTAGTCGTTCCACGATTGCAGGAAGGTATATATGCCGAGGCTGGCCAGGGACGGCACGGTCTGGGGCAGCAGGATGTGCCAGAAGATGCCGAAGGTCGAGGTGCGGTCCAGCCGCGCGGCGTCCTCGATCCCCCGCGGCAGGGCGCGAAACGTCTCGGTCATCAGGAAGACGCCGAACGGTGCCGACAGGCCCGGCAGGATCAGGGCGATGTAGGAATTATGCCAGTGCAGGCTGCCGAAGATATGGTGCCGGGTCAGGATGACCGACTGGTCGGGAATGGCCAGGCCCAGCAGGACGAAGGCATAGAGCCAGTTGCGGCCGGGAAAGCGCAGGCGTCCGAAGGCGTAGCCGGCCAGGGACGACAAGGTCAGGACGCCGGCGACTTCGATGGTGGACACCAGCAGCGAATTGAAGAACCAGCGCCAGGGTGCCTGGTGACCGAGTGTGTCACGGTAATTGTCGAAACTGTAGGGGCCCAGCAGGTTGAGTGGGGCATGCCGCATCAGGTCGACATTGGGCCGAAACGACAAAAGGACCGTCCAGGCAAGCGGCAGCACCATGACGGCCAGCATGACCACACAGAAGACAAGGCGTGCCCAACGCCATACCGTGCGACCGGACGGGGCGGTCATGCCGCCCTCGCCTTCAGACGCTGCAGCAGTTGTGGCGCCAGGGCGGCGGCAACGATAAGGGCGAACAGGATTTGCGACGCCGCGGCGGCGTAGCCGACATCCCAGTGGTTGAAACCGGTCTCGTAGATATAGAGGACCAGCGGCCGCGAGGCGCCGTTCGGCCCGCCTTCCGTCAGCAGTTGCGGCTGGCCGAACAGCTGAAACTGCAGGGCGCATTCATAGGCGGCCACCAGGATCACGGTCGGCATCAGCAGCGGCAAGGTAATACAAAAAAAGACCGTCCAGCGCCCGGCCCGGTCGAGCGCCGCCGCCTCGTACAGGGACGCAGGCAGTTGCTGCAGGGCCGACAGGAAGAGGATCATCGGCAAGCCCAGGCTCCACCACACGGTGATGACGGCCAGGCTGGCCAGGGCCAGGCGCGGATCGCTGAGGAAGGGAATGGGGGCGTGGTGCAGGGCCTGCGCCACGTGGCTGAGCAGGCCACCGTCCGGGCTGAGCACCTGTCGCCAGACCAGGGTCAGGACGGTGACCGACAGGATGGAGGCGGCAAAGACGACACTGCGCACCACGGCTTCGAACCGGCCGGAGCGATTGAGCGCCAGCGCCAGAGCCAGGGCAAGCGCCACCAGGGGCGGCACGCACATGACAACGAACAGCAGGCTGTTGCCCATGGCCTGCAGGAAGGTCGGGTCGCGCAGCAACCGGACGTAGTTTTCCAGGCCGACGAAATGGGCACCGCCGAACAGGTTGGCGCGATAGAGGCTGAGCCGCATCCCTGCCAGCAACGGATAGACCAGCAGCCACAGATAGATGGCGACGAAGGGGACGACGAACAGGAGATTGCCCCAGCCGGCCGGGCGGCGAGCGGCCGTCATGCCCCAGATTCCGGATGGTCCGGATGGTAGGCGACGCCTTCGCCATCGAACAGATGCGCCCGTGCACCGTCCAGCTTCAGGCCGACCGAATCGCCGGGCTGCAACGGACTAAGGCCGGGCTGCTCGGCCACAACCTCCTGGCCGTCGTCCAGACGAGCATGGACGAAGGAATGTTCCCCCAGGCGCTCGATAAAGTCGACCCGCGCCATAAGCGCCGGTTTACGCGCAGCGGCCACACCGACATGTTCGGCCCGCACGCCCAGCCGCCATTCCCCGCCCTTGGACAGGCTGGCATGGGGGATATGGGTACGTACGACATGGCCGCCCGACACGGTCATCTCGGCCAGACCGCATTCGCCCGGGCGGAGAGCACCACCAAGGATGTTCATCGGGGTAGCGCCGATAAAGCGGGCGACGAACAGGTTGGCCGGCCGGGTGAACAGCTCCAGAGGCGTTCCCACCTGCTGGATGTCGTGATCATTGAGAACCATGATACGATGCGCCAGGGTCATGGCCTCGACCTGGTCGTGGGTCACCATGACGACCGTGGCTGCCAGGGACCGACTGAGCTGCGCCAGTTCGCGGCGTGTATGAAGGCGCAGGGCAGGGTCGAGGCTGGACAGGGGTTCGTCCATCAGCAGCAGGTCGGGTGTCTTGACCAAGGCGCGCGCCACGGCGACGCGCTGCTGCTGGCCGCCCGACAGGGCCGCCGGCTTGCGCTCCAGCAGGTCTTCGAGCCGCAGGGTGCGGGCGGCATCGGTAATGCGCGCGGCGATGTCGGTCGATGACACCTTCATGTTGCGCAGGCCGAAGGCGAGATTTTCCCGCACGCTCATATGCGGATAGAGGGCATAGTCCTGGAAGACCATGGCGACGCCGCGGTCGCCCGCCGGTTCATGCTGGACGGCGCGGCCATCGATCAGGATATCGCCGCCATCGACGCTCTCAAGTCCGGCGATCATGCGCAGGACCGTGGTCTTGCCACAGCCGGACGGTCCCAGGATGACGAAGAACTCGCCGGAGGCGATGGCGAATGACAGGTCGTCGAAAACCGTCGTTGTACCGAAGGTCTTCACGACCGAGCGGAATTCCAGGCCTTTTGCGGTTGACGACATTCTGCAGACGATGGTGTTTTTATTGAGCCCTGGTGACGATCTTCGCCGTCACGGCAATTGTCATACTCTCAGCCGTGGCGCGGCGAAAGGTCTGCCGTCCTTTTAATATTACCGTACGGCCGTTTTCCTCCCGGTGCCTGCTTGGACATTTTGTCCAGCTGTCGGGCCGCTCGAACTGCGCTATGCCCCGCCCCAGAGACTAGCCAAAGACCGGAGCCATAATGCACTCGATCACCTCGCGCACCCTGTTGCTGGCCCTGGCGGGCTCGGCGTCCCTGCTGCCGATGATCGCCCACGCCGCGGTGGAAGCCAGCCCCGAAGTCGTGGTCCGGGCCCCGCGCCAGGCGCCCAATGTGCCGACGACGACCGAGGGCGTGACGGCAGAGGCCCTGGGCAAGGCGGTCAATGTGGTGACCCCCGAGGACACGCTTCGCTATGTCCCCAATGTCCTGATCCGCCAGCGCCATATCGGCGACACCCAGTCGCCGATCACCACACGCACATCCGGCGTCGGCGGCTCGGCGCGCAGCCTGATCTATGTCGACGGCATCCTGATCTCGGCCCTGATCGGCAATAACAACACCTCCGCCTCGCCCAAATGGGGCCTGATCACGCCTGACGCCGTGGCGCGGGTGGACGTCCTCTACGGTCGCTTCTCGGCCGCCTATGCCGGCAACAGCCTGGGCAGCGTCATCGAATTCCAGACGCGCATGCCGACGAAGTTCGAGGGGACTTTGAGCGTTCAGGCGGCATCACAGGATTTCAAGAAGTATGGCGATGACGACACCTATGGCACGGCCCGCATCGCCGCCGGCATCGGCAACCGCCAGGGCCGCTTCGCCTGGCGGCTGAATATCAACCGCCTCGACAGCCATTCCCAGCCCCTGTCCTATGCCACGGCGCTTGCGTCGACCACGGCCGGCACGGCCAATCCGGTGACGGGATCTTTCACCGATTTCAACCGTACCGGCGCGCCTATCGTCGTGCTGGGCTCGAGCGGGCTGGAGCATCAGGTCCAGGACAATGTTTCGGGCCGGTTGACCTACGACCTGACGCCGACCCTGACGGCGGCCTATAGTTTAGGCCTGTTCGTCAATGACGATACGGCCGCCGCCAACAACTATCTGCGCGATGCCGGAGGTGCGCCCGTCTATGCCGGGACGGTATCGATCAACGGCCAGAAATACACGATCGCCAACAGTGCCTTTTCAAATGGCGTCTACCGCCTGAAGGAAACGCAACTGGCGCAGGGCCTGTCCCTGACCTCGCACACGGGGGGCGCCTTCGACTGGAGCCTGACCGCCTCGGTCTTCGACTACGTGAAAAGCCATCAGCGCACGCCCACGCTTGCCCTGCCCGCGGCCCTGGCCGGCGGCGCCGGGACCGACGCCGTGCTGAACGGCACCGGCTGGTATACGCTGGACGCGAAGGGCATCTGGCGGCCGGATGCCGCGAACACCGTTTCGTTCGGCGCCCACCAGGACAGCTTCACCCTCGACAATCCCAAATACAGCGTCGTCGACTGGCGCGACAGCGACGATACGACCCTGGCCAGCAGTAGCCGGGGGCATACCCGTACGCAAGGCCTATGGGCGCAGGACGCGATGGCGCTGGGACCGCGCACCAAACTGATCGGCGGCATCCGCTTCGAGCACTGGCAGGCCTATGGCGGACGCAACTATTCGCTGGCGCCGGCGCTGGATACGGCCCAGCCCGAGCTCAAACGCGACGCCGTCTCGCCGAAGATGGTGCTTGCCTTCGCACCGACGCCGGACTGGACGCTGAAGGCGTCGCTGGGCGCTGCTACCCGCTTCCCGACCGTCACCGAGCTCTACCAGGCCGTCACGACGGGCACGACCCTGTCCGTGCCCAATCCCGACCTGCGCCCCGAGCGCGCCATATCGAGCGAGTTGTCGGCCGAGAAGACCTGGCCGGACGCCTCGGTGCGCGTGTCGCTGTTCAGCGAAGGCATAGCCAATGCTCTGATCTCGCAAAGCGCGCCCCTGGTCGCCGGTTCCGCCACCCTCTACAGCTACGTGCAGAATGTCGATCGCGTCCGCAGCAACGGCATTGAGATCGTCGCCGACAAAAGCGACCTGTTTATCAGGGGCCTGCAGATTTCCGGCTGGATGACCTATGTCGAGGCGAAGATAAACAAGGACGTGGCCCTTGCCGCCGCCGTCGGCAAGGATCTTCCGCAACTGCCGCGCCTGCGCGGCAGTGTCGTAGTGACCTATGAGCCGACGCCGAAATGGGACCTGACTGTAGGCGCCCGCTACAGCGATGCGTCCTACGGCACGATCGACAACAGCGACCATTATCACAACACCTATCAGGGATTTGCCGGCTTTACCGTTGTCGATATCCACGCGCGCTACAAGATCGATCGGCACTGGACGGCCGATGTCGGCGTCGACAACCTCAACAACGCCTCCTACATGCTGTTCCACCCCTTCCCCCAGCGCACGGTGATTGCCGACATGAAGTACAGTTTCTGATCCCCGGTGCGCAGGCAAGGCAAATTGACAGGGACCGCCCCGGTGACGCATGAGTCCGGCATGACGATATCCGCACCGTTACCGGAAACCATCGAGGCCGCGACCCATCGCAAGAACCTGCGCATCCTGGTGACCTTACGCGGCGCGGCCTTCTGCGCCCAGGCCGTCGCCATCCTGGTCGCCAGCTATGGTTTCAGCATCGTCCTGCCGGTCACCGCCATGTTCGGTGTCGCCGCCATCCTGGTCGCCTTCAACCTCTACAGCCTATACCGCCTGCGCTCGGCGGCGCAGGTGCGGGTCGGTGATCTGTTTATCGGACTGGTTGCCGATATCGGCGTGCTGACGGCGCAACTGGCCTTCAGCGGCGGGACAGCCAATCCGTTCGTGTCCTTCTACATGCTGCCGGTGATCATCGGCGCCGTCATGCTGAGCGCGCGGTATGCCTGGGCCATCTATGGCCTGACCTTGCTGGGTTATTGTGTCCTCGCCGTGATGTCGTTCAATGCCCCCATGCCAAAGATGCCCGGTATGGAGATGCCGGGCATGGCGATGACTGGTCTGGTCGATCGCTTCAACCTGCATATGCACGGCATGATGCTGGGCTACGCCCTGTCGGCCGGTCTGCTGGTCTTCGTCATTACCCGCATCCGCGCCAACCTGCAGGCGCGCGACGCCGAGCTGATCGCCGTGCGCACCCAGGCCCTGCAGGAGGACCACATCGTCCGGCTGGGCCTGCTGGCCGCCGGCGCCGCGCATGAACTGGGCACGCCGCTGACCACCCTGTCCGTTATTCTCAACGACCTGCGCGACCTGCCCCTGCCGCGCCGCAAGGCCGACCTGCTCGGCGATGTCGACACCATGCAGAACCAGGTCGACCGCTGCAAGGCCATCGTCTCCGGCATCCTGGCCTCGACCGGGCAGACGCGTGGCGAAGGCGGCGAAAGCCGATCCCTGCCTGCCTTTATCGAAGGCCTGAGCGCCCTGTGGCGCGCCTCCCATCCCTCCGCCGAGCTGTCGGTGACAGCCGCGCTCGACGACATACCGATCCTGGCCGACCGGGTGATCGAACAGGCGGTGCTGAACCTGCTCGACAATGCCTACGAGGCCTCGCAGCGGCGCGGCAGCGGCTTTGTCGGCCTGGCGGCCGTGACCAAGGACGATACGCTGATCCTCGATATCGAAGACCGCGGCGACGGTTTCGACGCCGAGGTCATGACACGCATCGGCTTGCCCTATGCCACCACGAAGATGGGCGACGGCCGGGGTCTGGGCCTGTTCCTGGCGGGCAATACACTAAGGGTTCTGGGTGGCCGCCTCGATATCCAGAACCGCGACGACGGGGCGCGTGTCCGGCTGACCCTGCCCCTGGCCGCTATCCGACTGGGCGCCGATGTCTAAATCCGCCAAGGTCCTGATCGTCGACGATAATACCGACCTGGCCACGACGCTGGCACGGTCGTTCGAGCGCCGCGGCTATGCCGTCAGGACGGCAGCGTCGGCGGAGGAAGCCGCTGTCATGGCGCCGGACTTCAAGCCCGACAATGCCGTGGTCGACCTGCGCATGGGCGGGGCATCGGGGCTGGAATGCGTCCGCGACCTGCACGCCTTCGATCCCGACATGCGCATCGTCGTCCTGACCGGTTATGCCAGCATCACCACGGCGGTCGAAGCGATCAAGCTCGGCGCCTGCCACTACCTGGCCAAGCCCGCCAATGCCCAGGACATTATCGATGCCTTCGGCAAGATGGAGGGCTCGACCGAGGTGCCGGTCGGCGAGCGCAAGAGCTCGATCAAGACCCTGGAATGGGAGCGGATCAACGAGGTCCTGGCCGAAACCCAGTACAATATCTCCGAGACCGCCCGACGGCTGGGCATGCATCGCCGCACCCTGGCGCGGAAGCTGGGCAAAAAACCCGTCAATTGATAGGGTTTACTCCCCGTTGACGACCTTGCGCAGCGACTTTTCGATCTGGCCGCCGCACCAGGCATCGCCGAAACGCTTACGGCTGTCACGGTCGAGTGTCTGCATCGCCTCGGTCGCCATCACGCGACGGGTCAGGCCGGCAATGGCGGGCGCCTGGGCTGCGAAGATCTCGCCGATCTTCGGAAACCGGTCGGTCATGGTCCCCCACAGGGTGGCGGTGACGATGTCGGCAACACCGGCCTTGTCCGTGCCCAGCAGGAAACCGGCGTCCGCCGTCAGGCCGTTGCGGCGTCCCAGGACCTCGAAGATAGTCATCCAGCGCTTCAGCCGCGGCATATAGTCTTTCCAGGTTTCGGGCGTCCACATCTTGCTGCCGCCGTCGATCGTGACCTCGTCTATGATATCATTGGCGTCGTTGACCACCTTGATGGTCATGGCGTGGCCCTCCCTGCCCTCCGGCAGCAGGTCGAGGGTCTCGCCGAGATAGAAGGCGATGGCGGGCATTTCCGCCAGTTTGAAGCCGGTCGCCTCGTCGATCAGCATCGGCGGTCCCATGAAGGGCACGGGCTGTTTGTCAGGATCGGCGCCCATCACCTCGGCGACATTTTCCGGCTCGTCGCACGACTTGCCGGCATGGGCCAGGATGGCGCGGATAAACTGGCCACGAAACGGCACGGGCCAGTAATAGAGGGTGAAATCGGCCATGGGACACCTGTCGGGTTTTGAGGAAGATCGGACAGGTGCCGCGAAAACAGGTCAAGGAACAATGCCGAAAGTGCGTTCAGCGCGCCCACTTAGAACTCCCCCTTTTGAAGGCTAGGGGATGCACACAACTCTAAAACCGCAATTTATTCAACGTCTTATCGGTTAAAAATATAATCCGTATGCGGATTATATTTTCACCAAAAAGCCAATGAATTCAGGGGTGGATTTTTCGAATTCTCAGCCCCATTTGAGATGTGTGAATCACCTAGCCTTCAAAAGGGGGAGTTCTTTTAAGGGGAGTTAGAACGCCTTGCGGACATTGATACCGACGGTGCGGGGCGCGGCGCTGGTAACCAGGGTATGGCCGACCGATACCGCCGTCGCTGTCGCCGAGGTGATGGCCACGCGGTCGAACAGGTTGTTGACATAGGCATAGATGCCCCAGCCCTTGCCGTCATTCTCGACGCCAATCCGGGCATTGACCAGGGTATAGGCGGGCAGCCGGCGATAATAGACATTGGTCGGCCGGAACTCCGAGAAGGACTCGCCGACATAGGTCGCACCGGCACGGGCATAACCGCGCCATTGCGAGGCTACCGCCCAGCCATATTCCGCCTCCAGGCCGCCCGTGACCTGCGGCACATAGGGGATACGGTCGCCGCGGCGACCGTTGGCGATGATATTGGCGTTCAACTGGTCTTCGCTGAGCTTGGCATCGCTGTAGCTGGCATTGGCCCGGACCACGAACACGCCTTCTCGCAGGGCGGCCTCGACCTCGGCGCCATTGACGCGGGCCGCGCCGGCATTGGAGATAAAGCTATAGGGCCCGGCCGTCGTCTGGCCCTGGACCTGCATGTCCTTCCAGTCGATGCGATAGCCATCGAGATTGACGGTCAGGTGGTTGTCGAAGCTGCGCGTCTTGACCCCGATCTCATAGTTCCACAGGCTGTCCGAACGATAAGGCTGCAGGGCTTCGGGCAGGCCCAGGACCTGGTTGACGCCGCCGGGGCGGAAACCCTGAGAAGCCTCGGCATAGACCAGGACGTTTGGATTACGCTGCCAAGACAGGTTGACCTTGGAGATCCACCTGCTCTCGCTCGACTTGACGACCGTATAGGCGTTGAGCTTGGCGTTGATCAGGTCGAGCGGCACGACGGTATTGCCGCCGACCGTGCGGTCATAATGAAAGAAGCGCGTACCCACCGTCAGCTTCAGTTTTTGCGTGACCGCATAGCTGGCGTCACCGAAGACGGCTTCCTGCTTGAGTTCATCGTCGATCACCCGGTTGGTCTGGCGGATCCACGGCAGGTAGGGCAACCCGGTGACCGGATCGACCTTGAACTGGTCATTGTCGTTGCGGCCGGTGCGGTCGGAATAGAAGACGCCGCCGGTCCAGGTCAGGCGCCCCTGGTCGCGCGACGACAGGCGGAATTCCGCCGTCTGGGTCTGCGCCTTCTGGATGGCGGAGACGACGCCGTAGACATAGTCCTGGACATAGGCGTTGAAAGCGGTCTGCTGCGACGGGGTGCACGCGGCCCCGCCGCCGCGCAGCTTGGCGCAGACGCCCGGATTGTCGATATCGGTCTGGAAATAGTAGCTCGGATCACCGCTGGCGGTGAAGTCCTTGCGGGTGCTGTAGGACACCGTCCCCAGGGCCGTGACGCTGCCGAGGTCCCATTTGACGCTGCCATTATACAGGGTCATCAGGTCTGCGGAGGTCAGGCGCACCTGGTTGGTGGCGTTATAGGCGCCGGCCTCCAGGTTCCAGAACGGCCGGTCGCCGCGGTTTTCCTGGTAAAAAACGCCGGCGTCGATGGTCAGGGTGTCTGACGGCGTCAGGCGCGCCAGCAGGCGCCCGCCCTTGCCGCGGGCCTTGTCGATATCGTCGAACTTCAGGACGGTATTGTCGATATAGCCGGCCGATGTCTGGTCGAAGCCGACGGCGCGGACAGCGAACTTGCCTGGCACGATCGGCAGGTTGATCATGCCCTGGACCAGTGTGCCCGAACCGCCATGGGCGGTGTCGCTGGCCGTCGCATCGATGGTGGAGGCGAAATGCCCGTCGGGCTTGTTGAACAGGACGCGCACCGCGCCCCCCATCGCGCCCGACCCGTAGAGCGTGCCCTGGGGCCCGCGCAGCACTTCCAGGTGATCGACGTCGAACAGCTTCAGGCCGGGCATGCTGCCACCGGCATCGTTGCTGGCGCCGACAACACCGGTCACCGGCGTCTCATCGTAATAGAGACCGACCGTCGGTTCCCCGACCGTCTGGATACCGCGGATGACGAAGCGGGTATTGGCTGGGCCGGAATCGACGAAGGTCAGGCCAGGAATGCTCTTCAGCTGGCTGAGGTCCTGGACACTGGCCTTGCGCAACGACTCGCCGCCGACCGCACTGATCGACATCGGCGTCGTCTGCAGAGTAGAGTTGTGGCGCAGGGCGGTGACGACGATCTCCGTTGGCTGACTTCCCGACGGTGCCTCGGCAAGCGCCGACGTGGCCCACAGCAGCGCGATCGGCGCCGCGGCGACAATGGCGGCCCCGCGCAGGCCCGGCCGGAATGACGGGGTATACCCCGGATAGTAGTGACGCATTCTAATCCCCTGATTAGTCGACGGTCAGGCCGGCGCGACCGCGCGGCATGACGGCAAGAATCGCCATGCACAGCACGAACATGACGGCGATGATGATGAACAGGGCCATGGGACCCCGGGTATGCAGGACAGGCAGCAGGAACAGCGGCGCGATGACACAGCCGAAGCGGTTCACGGCCCACAGGCTGGACGTCGCCCGGCCGCGGCTGCGCGTCGAAAAGACTTCGGCCATGTACATGCTGGTCGTCGGCACGAAGATGCTGTTGGCGATCTGGAAGACCAGGCCCGAGGCGATGAACAGCCAGGGCACCGTGCCCAGGGCAAAGGCCGACGCCGTCAGCAGCATGACAACGCCTGCCCCCCACAGGACCGGACGACGGCCGAAACGGTCGATGACGAAGGACGATCCCAGCATGCTGACGAACGGTCCCAGCGACGCGATGCCGACATAGAGAAGCGCATCGGGGACCTTTACCCCCTTCTGGACCAGTATGGCGCCCGACAGGACCGGAAAGGCCACGGTCGCCCAGGCGCTGAGAAAGGAAAAGGCGACAAAGGCCAGGACCTGCCAGGCCTTGACGGCTACGGGGGCGGCCTCGGGGCCGGAAACGGCAGGCGAATAGTTCGACTCTTCGACCGGGAAAATCTCCCTCTTGCCGCCCAGGCGCCGCAGCACGGCAAGCGCCTGGTCCTGCCGCCCTGCCTTGACCAGCCAGCGAACCGTCTCCGGCGCTGCGACCAGGGCAAGTCCGGTAAGGATGGAACCTGCTCCGTAAAGGATGAAAGCCCAGCGCCAGGCATCGATACCGAGGGGATGGATCGGGGTCAGCCAGCGCACGAAAAAGACCGACAGCGGTATGCCGAGAATCGCCGCCGCGCAGGTCATCATAAGGACACGGCCGCGGCCACGCGCCGGCAGCAGGTCGGTCATATAGGCGATGATAACCGGCGGGAAGGCCCCGAGCGTCAGGCCGCACAGGATCCGGTACACGGTCAGGGTCTCGATCAGGTGCGCCTGCGACCCCAGCAGCGAGAATATCCCCAGGGACACCATCATCACGACCAGGGTCGACCGGCGCCCGTGGCGGTCGGCCAGCCAGCCGAAGGCCGGTGCGCCGATGATGCCGCCGATATAGGGCGCAGCGATCAGCCAGGACAGTTTCGACGGCGCTGCCGACACCGGCGGCGCCGAAAATACGGCGGACAGCACATTGCCCAGCCCCAACTCGGCGAGGTCGAAGCCAAAGCCCAGGGCGCACAGGCTCAGGACGAAGATATGAACAGGTCCCAGGGGCTGGGTTTCCACCCGCGCCAATATCCTGTCGCCGTCTGCTGCCAACGCCATAGCCTTTAGCCCCTTGTTCCGGTTGCCTGTTCGGCCCCTGCCTATCGCAAATAAAGCTTTGACGTATGCGTTATTGTCAAATCCTGCCCCATTTGGCGTTTTCTGAACCCGCGGGCAGAACGTAATTCTTCTTAGTATTTGATTTTATTATGATTTTACATATCCGCAAAATGTGAAATTTGCGCGTAAATTGCGAGATTTAACATGTAATTATTTGAGGTTTGCCAGCCCCCCGCCTATCCGTTGAGCATGGCCTCGCTGCATGGTTGTCGTATCTGTCCATCCCGGCAAACAAACGCCGATAGACAAACGACTGCGAGCGAGAGGCAAAATCCAGGGAGGCACTCCATGTCGTTACAGACGTCCGCAACCGGCGATACCTTAGTTCCTTCGAGCCCCACGCCTCAGGTCCTGTCGGCCCTGTCGCGGCTGATCACGGAGGCAACGGGGTTTCTCGACAAGGACCATGCTGCCCTCGATTGCCTGTCCCGCGCCCGGGCCCTGCTGTCGGGCAATATCGTCCTGGTCGATGAGCCGGCGAAACAGGCCGGCCGCCAGGTCCTGGCGCCCTGGCAGGCGGCGCGGGTAAAGAAATTCATCGAGGACAATATCGACACCCCGATCCGCACCGAGGAACTGATTGCCCTGACCCGTCTCAGCGCCAGCTATTTCTTTCGCGCCTTCAAGGGTAGTTTCGGCATCCCGCCCCATGCCTACGTCGTAAAGCGCCGTATCGAGCGCGCCCAGTTCCTGCTGCGCACGACCGATGAACAGCTGTGCCAGATCGCACTGGCGGTCGGCCTGAACGACCAGGCCCACCTGTCCCGCCTGTTCCGCCAGCAGACCGGCCACACACCCGGCGCCTGGCGCCGGGAAAATCGCATCGCGGCAGACGACAGGGTCGAGGTGCGGGTGGCGAGCTGACCGAACCGTCGACAGGGTGTTCGGCAACCGCTGACGGCGAACGGCGTTCGTCCGCTATATTGTTGTAAATTCCGCGAAACATTGTGATAGCGTAGGAAATTGCAACAAAAGGCCATGACCTGCAAAGGGCCTCATGACGACTAGCCCGCTCTTCCCTGCCGGCAAGATCTATTGCTTTGGACCGTTCCGGCTCGATCCGGAACGCCGCGAACTGCTGCAGGACGGACAGCCCCTGCATCTGCGCGCACGCGAATTCGATATCCTCAACTACCTGGTCGAACGGGCCGGAGACTTCGTCACCAAGGAAGAGCTGACCGACAAGGTCTGGGCGGTGAACTTCGTCAGCGACGCCAATATCCGGGTGCAGATCGCCGCCCTGAGGCGCGTCCTGGGCGACGGCCGCGACAACGCCCGCTATATCCTCAGCGCCGCCGGTCGCGGTTACAGTTTTTGTGCGCCCCTGATTTCAGATGTTACCGCTCCCTCCTCAACCGCGCGGCTGGACAGGTCCGGCGGATCGGCGGACCTGCGCTACAATCTTCCGATCCGCCTGAAACCGACGCTCGGGCGCGGCGAGGCCTCGCACCGCCTGGTCAGCCATCTGCCGCACCAGCGGCTGGTTACCATTGTCGGCGCCGGCGGCATCGGCAAGACGACCCTGGCCCTGACCGCCGCCGAAAGCCTGATCGACGCCTATGACGACGGCGTGCGCTTCGTCGACCTGGCCAGCCTGTCCGACCCCAAGCTGATCGCCGGCGCCATGGCCACCACCCTTGGCATGTCGCCGCGGTCGCCGGACACCGAGGAGGAACTGATCCGTTTTGTCGAGGACAAGCAACTTCTCTTCATTCTCGACAACTGCGAACACCTGATCGAAGCGGCCGCCGCCCTGGTCGAAAGCGTGCTGACACGCACCCGCGACGTCCATTTCCTGGCCACCAGCCGCGAACCCTTGCGCACCGACGGCGAATGGCTGTTTCGCCTCGGTCCTCTCGACGTGCCGCCGCGAAAGCCCGCCCTCACCGCCGCCGAGGCAATAGCCTACCCGGCGGTGAAGCTGTTCGTCGAGCGCGCCCGCCTGAGCGACAGCCTGTTCGAATTCCTCGACGCCGACGCGATCACCGTCGCGGAACTGTGCCGGCGGCTCGACGGCAATCCCCTGGCTGTCGAACTGGCGGCCGCACGGGTCGGGCTTTTCGGCATCCAGGGCCTGGCGTCCCAGCTGGATGAAAGCTTCAATACCCTGACCCAGGGACGCCGTACGGCCCTGCCGCGACACCAGACCCTGCGGGCGACCCTCGACTGGAGCTACGACACACTGTCGGATGGCGAGCGCACCCTGCTCTATCGGCTGTCCATTTTCCGCGGCGAATTCACCCTGGCCTCTGCCAGGACCGTGGCGGAGGCCGAGCCTTCGACAGACAATAGCGTCTTTGAAAACCTGGCGGGGCTGACGGCCAAGTCCCTGGTCAATGTCGATGTCAGTCATCAACCAGCCCGGTATCGCATGCTCTTCCTGACGCGTGACTACGCGTTCGAAAAACTGATCGAAAGCGGTGAGATCGACGCCGTTGCCCGGCGGCACGCCCAGAACTATCTCGACCTTATCGGCAACATTGCCAAGTCCGACAAGGAAAGCAGCGGCATTGGCTGGATCGACGATATTCGCACGGCATTGGAATGGGCGTTTTCACCGCACGGCGATCTCGCCATGGGCATGAAGCTGACCTCGGCCTCGGTCGAACTGGGCGCACGCCTGTCACTTCTGCCCGAATACGGCCGGCTTATCGACGATGCACTGGCCCGGATACCCGATCTTGTGCCACCACAACCCGACCTGGAACTTCGCCTGTATGTCGAGCGTGTGCATATCGCCCTGCACACAACCGGCAATTACGAAGAGCTGAGCCTCCGCGCAGAAACCGCCGTGAAACTGGCAACCAATATCTACGAGGCGACGGGAGACTCGTCTGCACTGCACGAGATCCTGGCCTTGCAGTTCGGCATCAAGTTCGGTGCCGGCGACAGTCCCGGCCTGTTCGCTATCGCGCAACGCGCCGGCGAGCTCGACCCCTTCGAAGACGGCCAGCCGGAAAAGAATATCATGACCGAGCGGATGCTGGCTCAGGCGTGCCATTTCGTCGGGGATCACCGGCGCGCAATGGCGGTGGCGCAGGCTATTCTCGACAGGCCAGCGGCCGCGGTAAATGGCCGTCTCGATATACCGGGCGATCGGCTCAATCCGTTCGTCACCATGCGGATCTTCCTGGCGCGGAGTCACTGGCTGACCGGCCGGGCAGAGCTGGCGTCACGCATCGCACAGGAAGCCTACGCCCTGTCGACAGCACAGAATCAGTTGCAATGTTACGTCCTTGGCATGGCTGCCATTCCGATCGCCCTGTGGCGTGGCGACTATATAAGCGCCAAGACGGACATCGCCCGGCTTTTCGAAAAATCCGAAGAGTTCGGCCTGGGCTACTGGACCAACTGGGCCCGGGCCTTCCAGACTGTGATGTCGGTGTGCGAGAACGACCTGCCCGACGATGGCGATCCCCTGGAATTGTTCCGTGGCATCGTCCAGGACACCATTCAGCGCGACCAGATGGCCACCTTCCATGACAGCCTGGCCGGTGAGGACAGTCTCAAGCGCGTCGAAGACGGCATAGTCGGATGGAATGCGCCGGAGGTCCTGCGTGCTATAGCCGAACGCAGGCTTGCCACCGGCAGCGCAACACCTGACGAAGCAGAAGACATGCTGCGGCGCGCTCTCGAACTGGCGCGCAGCCAGGAGGCCCTGTCCTGGCAGTTGCGGACAGCCACCAGCCTCAGCCGCCTGTGGGGGTATCAGGGACGGATGGAAGATGCGCGCAATCTTCTGAGTGAAGCTATGAACGCCGTTTGCGAAGGTTTCGGAGATAGCGACTACATCGCCGCCGAGGCCCTGCTGGCTGACCTGGAGCAAAGACGGGCGCCGGTGCCGAGCGCATAAAACGACAAAGGCGCGACAGACGTCCAAGACGCGGGCAAGGAAATACCGCGTCATAGGGGGCTGAAAATCGCACGGAGAAGGCGTTCGTGGCCACCCCCACAGCCATCCTACCCTCACGCCTTGTCGCCCTTGGCCCCTTTGAGCTGGACCTGGTCACCCGGACGCTGAGCCGGGGCGGTCTTCCCGTACACCTGCGCGAACGGGAACTTTCCATCCTGATCCTGCTGGCGGAACATGCCGATCAATTTGTCTCGCGCGAAACCATTATAGCTAGTATTTGGACAAATACAACTGTAAGTGATGCAAATTTGCGGGTCCAGATGGCGGCGCTGCGGCGTATGCTCGGCGTCCATCAGGACATCATCACCTTCGCCCCCCGGCGGGGATATCGCCTGCGTGCCGCCGCCGGCCACCCCGACCTGACCTTGCCGGCAATGTCGCCGCAGGGAACCGCCAGGCGCGTCGCCCTCCCACGGGCCGTAGCGAAGGAACGCTCACACAATCTGCCGATCCGCCTGAAGCCCGCCTTCGGAATCGAGGCGGCCGTGCAACGCCTGACCGCACACCTGCCGCTGCACCGCCTGGTCACCATCATCGGCGCCGGCGGGATCGGCAAGACGACACTGGCCCTGGCGAGTGCGGAAATGCTGGTGGAAGCCTATGAGGACGGCATCTGCCTCGTCGACCTGGCCGGGCTTTCCGATGCCGGCCTGATCTCGACCGCGGTGGCGTCCGCGCTCGACCTGAGCCTGAAATCGCCTGACCCCATCGACGATCTTGTCGTCCATCTTCGCGATCGCCAGGTCCTGCTGGTGCTCGACAATTGCGAACACCTGATCGCCGGCTGTGCCCTGCTGGTCGAAAAAATCCTTACGCGAACACGCGACGTCCACTTCCTGGCCACCAGTCGGGAACCTCTGCGGCTGGACGGCGAATGGCTGTTCCGCGCGCCACCGCTCGACGTCCCGCCCCCCTGCAACACCTCCAGCGCCGACCAGGTCCTGCAATATCCGGCCGTCCGACTATTTGTCGAGCGGGCGAGCCTCAGCGATCACCTGTTCCAGCTCGTCGATACCGACGCCGATGCGGTCGCGGACCTGTGCCGGCGCCTGGACGGAATCCCGCTGGCCGTGGAACTGGCAGCGGCACGCGTCGGCCTCTTCGGCGTGCAGGGGTTGGCAGCGCAACTGGCCGACAGCTTTGCCACGCTTAGCCAGGGACGCCGCACGGCCTTGCCTCGCCATCGCACGCTTCGGGCAACGCTCGACTGGAGTTACCGGATCCTGTCCGAACGCGAACGCCTGGTGCTGGCGCGTATCGCTATCTTCCGCGGCGACTTCACCATGGCCGACGCCGTCGCCGTCGCCGGAACTGTCCCCCTGTCGACCGATGATGTCATCGACGGCCTGGCGGAACTGACCGCCAAGTCTTTGGTAAATGTCGATACCCTGCGACGCCCGGCGCACTACCGCATGCTGTTCCTGACCCGCGACTACGCCCTGGAAAAACTGAGGGCAATCGGCGAATTCGATCTGATTGCCCGTCGCCATGCGGTCACCTATCTCGATCTTCTGCATTCGCACGGCAACGAGATCAGCGCCGGCGCGGCCGATACCTGGATCGACGATATCCGCGGCGCCCTCTACTGGGTCTTCAGCGAGCCGGGCGACATCGCCCTGGGCATCGCGCTTGTCACTGCCTCGTTCAGCACGGCGGTTCGCATTTCTTCCCTGCACGAGCGGGAGCTGCTGCTGGACCGCGTCGGCAGCCGTATAAAACACCTTGGCCGTCGCTATCCAATTTTCGAACTTCGTCTTCTGGTGGAACGAATCTCGATCCTGCAGTTCGGCAAGGGGGACCAGGCAGCCATCGGTCCGGTCGCCGACACAGCGACGGAGCTTGCCGAACAGATCATGCGGGACGGCGGCGGCGTCATGCCGCTGGTCGAGACCCTGCTGACCCGGATCAGTATCCATGTCGGCGAGTCCGATGCGCCGGCAATGCTCAGGCTCATCGAGAAGGTGCGCAACCTGCCGCTATCGGAGGATGAGTGGGCAAAAGTCCACATAACCCTCGATCGCATGGAGGCCCAGGCCTGGCATTTTTTCGGGGATCATGCGCGGTCACGGTCCCTTGCGGAGCGCGTGCTGTCCTATCCGGCAGAGGCGCTGCGAATACGGCATTTCGCCGTGGCCGACTATATAAACCCCGATATCTCGGCGCGTATTCTTATATCACGGACCCAATGGCTGCAGGGCTTTCCGGAGCAGGCGTCGCAGACGGCGCTCGAAGCCGTGGAACTGGCTGCGCCACGGCAGGCCTTTATCATGTGCTATGTCCTGGGCTTCAGCGCTATTCCGATTGCCCTGTGGCGCGGCCAGCAGCCGCAGGCCGCTCAACTGATCCGGCAACTGGAGGTGTCCGCAGCGACGGGGCTGGCCTATTGGCAGGGCTGGGCCCGTTTCTATCAGACGGTTCTCGATGACTCCGGATTGCTCCCCGGTGAAGATACAGGCGGCATACTCCTGACCAACCCCCAGCTGATCGACCATGCGACAACCCTGTGCCCCCGGGTGGCGAAAGAGGCCCTGACGCGAATCGAAGCCGGTCTGGTCGGCTGGAACGCCCCCGAAGCCTATCGAGGCCACGGGGAATATCTGCTGGGCATTTCAGATGCCACAGGCGCGGAAGCCTGTTTCCGCCGCGCCATCGACCTGGCGCGGACGCAAGGGGCACGGGCCTGGGAATTGCGCGGGGCGATCAGCCTGGCGAAGCTCCAGCGCGACCGGGGCCAGGTCGAGGATGCTGTCATATTGCTCGAAAACATTATAGGCTCGTGGACGGAAGGCCTGCAGGACGCCGACCCCGCCGCAGCCCGGCGGCTTCTCGACCAGTTGACAAGCTGATGCCAGTTGACAAGCAGATGCCAATGACAAGCAGATGAACGAAGAGGTCACCTCCCTTTCCCAATCGGACGACAGCGTATCGGGCGGCGCCGCGGCGCACCTGGCGCCTCGCACGCCGACGGGACGGGTGGCCTTCGGCCCTTTTGAACTGGATCCTGTCCACCGCACCCTGTGCCTGAATGACCAGCCCGTCCATATCCGCCAGCGTGAACTGGACATCCTGCTGTACCTCGTGGCCCGTGCCGGCGAGTTCGTGCCGCGTGAGGAACTCATTGCCCAGGTCTGGTCCACCACCACGGTCAGCGAAGCCAATCTGCGCGTCCAGATCGCCAGCCTGCGGCGGACCTTGAGCGACGACAGCATTCCCTCCTACGAGTGGGCGACGAACGAGCGGTATATTCTCAGCGCCAGCGGCCGCGGCTATCAGTTTTGCGGTCGCCTGCGCACGGTCGACGATGCGCGGCGGCCTGCGCCCCGCACCGCATACCAGACGCCGGGCAGCGCCCCCAAACCCGCCGGCCGGCATAACCTCCCGATCCGGTTGAAGCCAGCCTTCGGCCGTGAACAGGTTACGGCCAAGCTGATGGCGACATTGCCGGCGCAGCGCCTGGCGACCGTCGTCGGCACCGGGGGTATCGGGAAAACAACCCTCGCCCTGACCGTGGCCGAAACGGTGGTCGACGCCTATGAAGACGGGGTCCGCTTCGTCAATCTGGCCGGCCTGTCCAACCCGTCCCTGATCGCCGGTGTCATGGCCGGAACCCTGGGCATCCTCAATTCTGCCAGCGGATCGGAAGCCGACCTGATCCGGTTTATCGCCGACCGCCATATCCTGTTCGTGCTCGACAATTGCGAGCACGTGATCGAGGCCGCCGCCCGCCTGGTCCAGCAGATCCTGAGCCGTACGCCCAACGCCCATTTCCTGTGCACCAGCCGCGAGCCACTGCACATCGACGGCGAATGGCTGATGCGACTGGGACCGCTCGACCTGCCCCCCAGGCGCGCCGGCCTGACGGCGACCGAGGCCATCGCCTACCCGGCGGTACGCCTGTTCGTCGAACGGGCGCGCCTGAGCGACAGCCTGTTCGAACTGGCAGACGCCGACGCCGCCACGGCGGCCGAGCTTTGCCGGCGCCTCGACGGCAATCCCCTGGCGGTGGAACTGGCGGCGGCCTGTGTCGGCATGTTCGGCATCCAGGGCCTGGCTTCCCAGCTGTCGGACAGCTTCGGCACTCTGACGCAGGGCCGTCGTACCGCCCTGCCCCGGCACCAGACCCTGCGCGCCACCCTCGACTGGAGCTACGACATCCTGTCGGCCGATGAACAGAGGCTGCTGCGGCGGCTGGCGATTTTCCGCGGCGACTTCACCCTGGCCTCAGCCCGCCTTGTCGCCGGTGACGCCGGTCCCGAGGACGACTTCGTCGACTGGCTGTCGGAACTGAGCGCCAAGTCGCTGCTGAATGTCGACCTGTCGCAGCAGCCCGCCCACTACCGCATGCTGTTCCTCACCCGCGACTACGCCTTCGGCAAACTGACCGAAAGCGGCGAACTGGCCGCGATCGCCGGACGCCATGCTGCACATCTCCTCGACCTGCTGTCCGCCGCGAGCCCGGCGGTAAAGTCGGCGAACGCCGCCGGCTGGATCGACGACCTGCGGTTCGCCTTCGAGTGGTCGATGTCCGACTGCGGTGATCCCGTCGTCGGCATGCGGCTGGTCATCAACTCGATCGAACTCGGGCGGTGGCTGTCCATTCTCGGCGAATATGCCGGCATGCTCGAGCGGGGACTGGCCCACTTCGATACCCTGCCGGGGATCGATCCGAAGATCGGCGTGCGCATGCTGATCGAGACACTGATCATCTCCCTCCAGACCGAGGAACCGCCGGCACAGGGCGATCCCCTGTTCGCGCGCGCCGAGACCCTGGCCCGCGCCGCCTTCCAGACCCATGGCGATCCCTCCGAAATGTTCGAGGTGACCCTGACGAAGTTTGCCCGCGCCTTCGGCAGCGGCGACAGTCCCGCCATGACGCAGGCCGCCAACGAAGTCGCCGACCTGGCCGTTCAATGCGGCCTGGAGGCGGGCCTGCGCATCGCCATCGGGCGCATCAGCGCCCAGGCCGCGCACTTCAACGGTGAACTTGCGCGCTCAAGCGCGTTCGCCACAAGTGTTCTGGCATGCTCGGATGCCGAGGTGGAGGCGCGGATCAAGTTGCCCGGCGACCGCATCGATCCACGGATCAACACCCAGATTATCCACGCGCGTACCCTGTGGCTGACCGGTCGCCCTGAGCAGGCATCGGCGGCGGCGCAGGCCGCGCTGGCCCGCGCGGACGGCGCCTGGGAACATGTCGCCTGCTACGTCCTGGCCTTTGCCATCATCCCTATCAGCGTGTGGCGTGGTGACGTGGATGGAGCGCGGATCGCAGCCGCACGGCTTGCCGCCAAGGTCGATACCTTCTCCCTTGCCTACTGGCACGGCTGGGCCCGGGCCTACGAAGCCCTTCTCGGCCTGCAGCAAACCGGGGCAAACGGTATCGATCCGCAGGTTTTTGCCCGCGGCCCGGACATCCTGCTCGACCACCTGGCCAGTCTTCATGACGGCGGACTGTCGCCCGTGGCCCTGCTGCGCGCAGACCAGGGCCTAGCAGGCTGGTGCACGCCGGAAGTCCTGCGGCGCCACGCGGATACGGAATTAGACGCCGGACGGCTGGATGCCGCCGGCGCCGAAGCCCGTCTTTTACGCGCCCATGGCCTGGCCTGCACCCAGGGTGCGTGCGCCTGGGAGCTTAAGGCAGCCATCAGCCTTGGACGCCTGTGGCAGGGACAGGCTAGGTCCGATGACGCCGTCGCCCTGCTGGACGCGGCCATGGCGCACTTCAGCGAAGGTCTGGGCGACACCGATTTCGTCACCGCCCAGACCCTGAGGCTGGAGCTGATCAGCGGACGAGAATGAGATAATTCTGTAAATACGGAATTATTCAGCCCCGTCCTGGATGATCATTTCAGGAAAGCGGTCAGGGCGGCGATGGCGAAGGCCGGATTCTCATCCATGATCCAGTGGCCGGACTCCGGCACGACGGATTCCGTCACATCGGTTGCGGCATTGCGCATGACCACGGCCTCCATGGCGCCGAAAGACTTCCCGCCCCCCATGGCCAGGACCGGCATGGTCAGCTTGTTGGGAAGTGTCGCCAGATTATCCTTGGCGTCCTGCGAGAAGGCATGGAACTGCTCGAAACTGGAGTGCATGGTCCCGGACATGGCGTAGAGTTTGGTATAGTGCTGGCGGGTCGCTTCGGTGATGCGCGCGGGCGTGGCCCCGAATTCGTTATAGAAGCGGTCGAGGAAGATGCGCTCGCGGCCGGCGACCAGGCGCTCCTCGTCCTTTCCATAAAAGTTGAAATGCCACAGCAGCGGGTTCTGCTTGATGTCTTCCCACGGCGGGATGCCCGGTACGGGGGCATCCATCACCACCAGCTTGTCGGTCTTGTCGGAATAGGCCTTGGCGTAGGCGTAGGCAACCATGGTGCCGATATCGTGGCCGACGACCTCGGCATGGTCGACGCCCAGCGCCGTCAGGACGGCGCGCATATCGCCGGCCTGGGTATTTTTGTCATAGCCGCCGGCGGGGTGCGACGACAGGCCCATGCCCCGAAGATCGGGGATGATGACCGTGTGGGTCTTCGCCAGGACGGCGGCCAGTTGCAACCACATATCGCCGGTGTCACCAAAACCGTGGATCAGCAGCACGGCCGGACCATGGCCGCCGTATCGGACATAGATGTCGGCATCCTTGGCGTGGACCGTACGCGTCTTGAAGCCGGCCGGCAGGGCAAAGCCCGCACTGGCGACGGACTTCACCCGCGTCGGCTTCGCCTTGGCCAGGGCGGCGTCCGGCAAAAGGGGCAGGCCGGCGGCCAGGGCAATGGAAAGGGCGGTCGCTACCGCGGCAAACTTGGGCATATGAATATCTCCTGAGGCGTCTCCCCGGATGCGGGGCGGGGCGCGCAGAGATTTCGATATCTCCGCCTGCCGTGACGATTACCGCCAAAGGCGGGCCTGGGCTTGTCGGCAACTCCCCGATTTGGCGTAGCCTGCCTTAAAACCCGCACGACCCTTGCGGGTAGTGGAGAGAAACCGACAATTGGTGCAGGAATATACAATACCGGCGCCAGCCTTAAAGGCGCTTGTAGGCCACGGATTCCCGTGGTCCCCTAAGCGAGTATCGACCAAGTGTTGACAGCGATTGCATTCCATCACAGCATTTGGCAGAGGGTTGGGCAGAGGGTCCGGGGTCCGGTCAGGTGCGGAAGCCTGAAGGTAAACCGGGCAAGGCACGCCGCCGGCCCGCTGTGGAGTGCCGAATGACCGTGGGTTCTCATCTGTCCTTACCGGACAAGGTCGCTTTCGGCGCCTTCACCTTCGACCGTGTCTCGCGGCAATTGTGGCAGGACGACCAGCCCCTTCGTCTGCGGAAACGCGAACTCGACCTGCTTAATGTCCTGATCGAACAGGCCGGTGCAATCGTTTCGGAAACGGAGCTTATAGCCGGCATCGGCGGCGGTCCGCCCATCAGCGAGGCGAATCTGCGCGTCCAGCTTGCCGGCTTGCAGCGCGTCCTGGGCGATGCCGTTGACGGGCGGGCAAAAGCCGGAAAAGACCTGCACATTCTTCACGTGCCCGGCGCCGGCTACAGCTTCCAGGCCACCGTAACCGCGGCCGATGCGGTCGCCAGGGGTATGCGCGATGCCCCGCGCCGCCACAACCTGCCTACCCGCCACAAGCCCCTGGTCGGGCGGGATACCGATATAACACGGGTGTTGTCCTTAATCTCCCGCCACCGCCAGATCACTATCTGCGGCGACGGCGGTGTCGGCAAGACCACCCTGGCGCTCGCCGCCGCCACAGGCGCCCTGGCCGATTATCGCGACGGCGTCTGGCTGATCGATCTTGCCGGTGTCGGAAACGCGGCCCTGGTCGCCGAGGCCATTACCGCCACCTTCGCCCTGCCGTCGGTCGCTGCCTCCCGCCGTCTCGAGCTTGTCGACTGGCTGGCGGACAAGGAGATATTGCTCATCCTGGATAATTGCGAACACCTGGCGGCGGCCGTCGGCGACCTGGTTTCGGAAATCCTGGAGCGCACCGATCGCGTGCGGCTCCTGCTGACCAGCCGCGTCGTCCTGGGCACGGCCGACGAGATCGTCGTGGCGCTGGCGCCCCTGGAGGTTCCCCCGGAAAATCCCCTGACGCCGGACATCGCCCTTACCTTCCCCGCAGTGGCCTTTTTCGTCGAAAGCCTGCGCCACAATGGCCGCATTCCCGATCTTGACCTCAACACCGTCCAGCTGATCATTCAGCTTTGCCGCGCGCTGAACGGCAACCCCCTGGCCATAGAACTGGCGGCGGCCCGGGTCTGCATCATGGGGCCATCATCCCTGGCCTCCCAGCCCGAGGTCCTGACCGCCATCGCCCGGGAAGGCGCGTCATTATGGAAACGACAGGACGTCGTCCTTGCCGCGCTGGAATGGAGCTATGACGGACTGTCGCACAAGGCGCGCCTGCTGCTGGCCCGCCTGTCGGTCTGTCGTCGTGAATTCACCCAGGCCACGGCCCAGGCCATTGCCGGCGACCAGGGCCTGTCCTCCGAGGATATCACCGCGGGTCTGGCGGAACTGACAGCCAAGTCCCTGATCGCCGTCGCCGAATTCGCCGAGCCGGTCATCTATCATATGCTGGTCATGGTCCGCGACTTTGCCGGCGAACAACTGCGCGGCATGGCCGACCATAACGAGGTCGCCCGCAGGCACGCCCTGAATTGCCAGGAACAACTGCGCTATTCGGGAAGCGACACGCCGGACCAGAGCCACGCGGCGTCCATCGATGACATCCGGGCGGCGGTGGAATGGAGCTTTTCGGATGCAGGCGACACCCTGACGGGCATGCGCCTGATATCGATGGCCGTCGACAACAAGAAAAAGCTCTACGACATCAAGGAATATGCCCGGCAGCTCGACCGGGCCCTGGCGCGATATGACGCCCTGAGCATTATCGAACCCCGCCTCCAGCTGCGCATCATCGTCGAACGTATGTGCATCAACCAGCATGGCCTGAACGACACCGACCTGATGGCGCGGTTGAAGACGCGCGCTTTCGAACTGGCCCAGGGCATCTATGCAGAGACCGGCGATCCCGCCGACCTGTTCGCCATCCACCAGACGGCCTTTTCGCTGGCCTTCGGTGATGGCAACGGGCCGGAAAAGAAGCTGTATGCCCGTCAAATGGTCGAATTGGCCGAGCGCAGCGGCAATACCGCCGTCATCGAGATCATGGCAACACGTCTGGCGGCCCAGGCACACCACTTCATGGGCGAACACAGCCTGGCCGTACCTCTGATGCAAAAGATCATGGCGATGTCGGACAGCAAGATCCGCAAGCGGGTCTACATTCCCGGGGACCGCGTCGATCCCCGCATCACCATGGCTATTCTCAACGCCCGTTCATCATGGCTGCTGGGCAAGCCCCAGCAGGCGACCGAAGAAGCCCGCGTCCTAGTCGAGACCGTCCGCGCCAACTGGGACTATGTCCTGTGCTACGTCATCGCCTTCTCGGCCCTGCCCATCGCCATCTGGCGCGGCGATATACCCGGCGCGCGTATCCACCTGGACGACCTGCGCGCCCGTGCCGACGATTTCAAGCTCGATTACTGGATGAACTGGGGGGATTGTTATGAACGCGCCGTCGCCTTCTTCGAGGGCGGCGGCCTGACCCTGGCTGAGCCCGTCCAGGCAATCGTACAGAACAATATGCAGTTCGACCTGCTGGCGACCCTGAACGAAAGCCTGCTGACGCAGGACGCTGTCGAACGGGTCGAGGCCGGGTTTGTCGGCTGGTGCGCTCCGGAAGTGCTGCGCAACGACGCCGAACGCGCCCTCGCCGCCGGAAACATGACTGCCATCGATGCCGAGGAACAACTTTGCCGCGCCCTGCGCCTGGCCGAACGCCAGCAGGCCCTGTCGTGGCAACTGCGCACCGCGACCAGCCTGGGCCGGTTATGGCGCTACCAGGGCAGGACGCAACAGGCCGCCGATCTTCTGCGGGCAACGACCGCGAAATTCAGCGAGGGCTTCGCCGACAGCGACTTCGTCAATGCCATGGCTCTGTTAAAAGACCTTTGACGGCCTAAAAGGTAAAATCCGGCAGGATCGACAGGGCCTCATTGAGGGCCTCGCTCCACTCGCGCGACACCTGCGTGAAATAGGGATCGTCACGCTCGAAACGCTTGCGGGCCGTGATGCGGCGCTCACCCGCCGGGATGATGCACAGGTCGATCGGCAGGTCGACGCCGGCATTGGCCCGGATGGTCGAGTCGAACGATACACACAACAGCTTGACCGCGGCCTCGAACGACATGTCGCTGTCCAGGGCACGCACCAGCATCGGCCGGCCGTATTTGGTTTCACCCGACTGGAAGAAGGGACTGTCGTCGCCGGCCTCGATGAAATTGCCTTCGGGATAGATGAAGAACAGCCGGGGCTCGGCGTCCTGGACCTGTCCGCCTAGGATAAAGGTCGCGGCAAACGGCGAAGACCCGGGGTTGCTCATGGGCGAATAGCGCTTGATGACGTCTCGCAAGGTGTCGCCGATCAGGGTCGCAACCTGGAACATCGACGTCGCCTGCAGGATCGACTGCGACAGGGTATCGGCGCCGCGCAGGCGTTCGTTCAGCATGCTGACGACGATCTGGGTAGTCGCCAGGTTGCCGGCCGCCAGGAGCACGATGGCCCGTTCGCCCGCAACCTCCCAGCTGTGGACCTTCAGGACCTGGGAGATATCGTCGACCCCGGCATTGGTGCGGGTGTCCGACATAAAGACTAGGCCGCGTTTCAGCTTGAGCCCTACACAATAGGTCATGGTCCGTCGCCTCCCTTGCGAGGGCCGGTTGTAGCCCAGCCTTCGATAAAGGCAAGGTGCTGCGCGCTTTACAGTCCTGCACGACCTGTGTGATACAAAGGTCATGATCATTTGCGACAAGTTCGTCTTCCTGCATATGCACAAGTCCGGCGGGACCTTCGTCAACCATATGATGGTCAAGTGCATACCGTCGGCGCGGCGGGTGGGCTATCACCTGCCCTATGACGAACTGCCGGCAACCTTCCGCCACCTGCCCGTTCTCGGCACCGTGCGCAATCCGTGGTCCTATTACGTGTCGTGGTACCATTTCCAGGCCGGGCAGGCCAAACCCAATGCGCTGTTCACCATCTGCAGCGAGGACCGTAGCCTCGATTTTGCCGGCACGATCCGCAACCTCGTCACCCTGGAACAGGACGATGCGCGCATCGACCGGCTGATGGACGCCTTTCCCGATCATTTCGTCACTGCCGGCCTAAACCTGACCCGGCAGTGCATCGACGGCATCCGCGGCTCTGGTCTTGGCTTCTACAGTTTTCTTTATAAGCGCATGTACGCCAATGCACCATCGCCGACCATCTTGCCGATGGAGGATTTGCGCGAGCGCCTGACTATCCAGCCACTCGGCCTGCGCGGTCCCGAAAAGATGCTGGTGCGCGACTTCCTGCAGACCGTGCCGAAACTCAATGTCAGCGAACACGCACCGTATGAGACCTATTACCCGCAGGACCTGCGTGACCTTGTGGCAAGGATGGACCAGCCCGTCATCGCGGCCCACGACTACGCTTTCTAAACCCGACAATACATATAATGATATATGTAGACATTGGTATTGACCTATGTAAATTTGAGGTTTCCGGCACGGTTGCCGGTCAGGTCGCGCTGTAGCCAGGCTCATGAATTTCGCCCAGGACGCCCAGAAACTGGGCACATTCGATATTTCCGCACTGCGCGCCACGGTCGCCGCTTTCGATGAAAGCGTGTGGAATGCCGATGGCAGCCGCCAGATTGCCTTCAACGCCCACGCCAGCACCCAGACGCTCAAGTTGATCGCCGACAGCGATTTCCGCCATACCGCCCCGACGACACACCCGGCCTTCCACGACCTCGAGCCCCTGCTTGCGCCGCTGATGGCGCATGTCCGCGGCCAATATCTGCAGACCCTGCGGCAACGCCGGATCGCCGAACAACATGGGGCCGGCTATTTCATCCGCGCCCTGCTCACGCGGCTGCCGTCCGGCGCCGAGATCAAGCCCCATATCGACGAAGGCGAGTCGCTGAAGCGGTGCCATCGCATCCACGTTCCCGTCATCTCCAATCCCGGCGCCCTTTTCATGGTCGGCAAGCTGAGGTTTCATATGCCTGAGGGCGAGATGTGGGAGATCAACAACCGCCGTACCCACGCCGTTCGTAATACCGGCGAAGACGCCCGCATCCACCTGATCATGGACTATGTCCAGCCCGGCGAGACCGTATTCGATCTCGACGGCCCCATCACCGCCTGAATTCGTGTTTTTCCCAGATCGAGCCTCCTATGACCCAGCAGTTCGCCATCCGCCAGATCTACCTCAAGGACCTGTCCTTCCAGGCGCCGGCGGGGGCGTCGATCTTCACCGAGTCGTGGTCGCCCCAGATCAAGGTCGACATGCAGGTCGGCCACAGCGGCATAGCCGGCGGGTTGACCGAGGTGGTGGTGACCCTGTCCGTCGTCGCCAGCAATGCGGGCGGAACCGCCTTCATGGTCGAGGTGATGCAGGCCGGCATCTTCCAGATCTCCGGTTACGAAGGCGATGCCCTCGACCGGATCCTGCTCGGCAAATGCCCGACGATTCTCTTCCCCTATGCCCGCGAAGCCATCGAATCGGTCCTGATGAAGGGACGCTTCCCGGCGCTGATCCTCGACCCCATAGACTTTGAAGCCAAATGGGCAGCCAAGGCAGGCCTGGCATAAGGCTGCCCGCAACGGTTGCGAGGTTTTTATAGACAAACCGGCAAGGATTGTATTATTGGATATGACAAGCTGAAAAATTGGTCAGCATGAACTCTCAATAGATTTCCGGGAACCTGAGACCGCATCGATATGAAGCGCCGCGCAACTGCCGATTTTTATCTGGGTGTGGAAGGCGGCGGCGCTGCCTGCCGCGCACGCCTGCAGGCAGCGGGCGGCACGATCCTGGGCGAAGGCGCCGGCGGCCCGGCCAATGTCCGCCTCGGGCAGGAACTGGCGTGGCGGAACATCCTGTCGGCGATCGATGCGGCCGTTGACGCCTCCGGCCTCGGGCGGGACGTCCTGAAGCAGACCGCCGCGGGTCTTGGCCTTGCCGGCTATCTCAAGCCTTCCGATTTCGCCCCCGGCTTGGCAAAGGCCCTGCACCTGCAGTCGCTGCATGTGTCGTCGGACGCCCATACGGCGTGTCTCGGCGCCTTTGGCGGCGAGGACGGCGCCATCCAGATCATCGGCACCGGCAGTTCCGGCTACGCCATTATCGACGGTATCGGCCAGTCGCGCGGCGGCTGGGGCTTTGCCCTCAAGGAACGGGCGTCGGCCGCCTCGCTGGGTCGCGATGCTTTGTGTGCCGCGCTCGAGGCTTCGGACGGCATGGGGGTCGCGACGCCCTTCACTCGCGCCATCATCGCCGAATTCGGCACAACGACCGACATTGTCGACTGGTCGGATACGGCGCGGCCCAAGGATTATGCTGCCCTGACGCCACTGGTGTTTCGCTACGCCCGGCTGCGCGATCCGGCCGCCCTGGCGCTGGTTCGCCACCTGGCGGCCGAATGCGGCGGCTATGTCACGGCCCTGGTCAGGCTGGGCGCCCCAGGCGTCTGCCTGCTGGGTGGGCTGGCTTCGCAGATTCGCCCGTGGCTGCAACCACATGTCGTTGAACACCTGGCCTCTCCCAAGGCCGACGCCCTGGCGGGCGCCTTGTTGATGGCGCGCCAGGCGCAACCGGCTTCGGCCTTGCAAGGAATACCCGCAGAATGACGCGTACGCGCCTGGAAGTTTGTGTCGATACCCTCGAAGGCCTCGAAATCGCGGCGGCGAACGGCGTCGACCGTATCGAACTGTGCAGTTGCCTGAGCGCCGGCGGCATGACACCCAGCCTGGGCATCATGCGTGTCGCCGTGGCCCTGCCTTGTCCGACGCGGGTGATGATCCGCCCGCGCGACGGCGACTTCACCTATTCGACCGGCGAAATCGACATGATGCTGCATGAGATCGACGCCGTGGCCGGCCTCGGTCTCGACGGCGTCGTAATCGGCGCCAACCACCTGTCGGGCGAACTGGACGAGGCAGTGCTGCGCCGCCTGACCGACCACGCCCGGACCGCCAACCTCAACGTCACCCTGCACCGCAGCTTCGACCTGGCCCCCGATCTCAGGGCCGCACTTGCGATCGCCGCCGGACTGGGCATCGACAGCGTCCTGACCTCGGGCGGCGCCCTGGAAGCCCCCAAGGGCATCGAAGCCCTGCGCGACCTGGTCGATGCCGCCCATACAAACGGCAATACCCTGGAAATCATGGCCGGTGTCGGCGTCGGCTCGAAGACCGCCCGCGAAATCGTCGAAGGCGCCGGGGTAGACTGGCTGCACGGATCGTGCAGCCGTCCACGCGCCATCGTGTCGCCGGAGGCCCAGCGCCTTGGCTACAGCACGCCGGATCACCGCCGTACCGACGCCACCGAGATTACCCGCCTGCTGGCGGTCCTGGATGAGATAGCCGCAGCGCGCGCCGCGTCCGTCTCTGAAAAGAGCCCAGCCGAAAAAAGTCCTGAATGGGCGCCCAAATAGACTAACGCCATCGCCTGGAAAGCTTGGAGTTTCGAAATGTCGTTCTACAGCGCTATGCCGGTCCTGCAAGTCAGCAACGGTCCCCTGTATCTGCAGCTCGAACGCCTGCTGCGCGATGCCATAAGCGATGGCCGGCTGGCGCACAATGATGCCCTGCCGCCGGAACGCGATATGGCCGACCACTACCGCGTGTCCCGGCTGACCGTGCGCAAGGCCCTGAGCGAACTGGAACGCGACCGGCTTCTGTTGCGTCGTCGCGGCGCCGGTACCTTCGTCTCCCTGCTGAAGACGCCCGAAGCGCCGCCCGCGCAGGCTTTTCGTGAAGACTTGCTCGGACCCGGCCGCGAAACCCACAGTGTCTGGCTGTCGCGCACCGTCGATACGGTGACGGCCGACGAGGCCATGACCTTCGGCGTTCCCTTCGGAACCCAGGTCGTCCGGCTGCACCGCCTGCGCTACAATGCCGACACGCCCGTGTCCGTTTCGCGTTCGGTCGTCCTGCGCACCTGCCTGACCTCCGAACTGGCGGTCGAGGATTCGCTCTACGAAGCCATGCAGCAGGCGGGCCCTGGGCCATCACGGGCGCTGCAACGCCTGTGCGCCGTCGCCCTGCCGACAGAGGAAGCCGGCCTGCTGGATGTTCCCGCCGGCAGCCCTGGCCTCTATACCGAACGCCGCGGTTTCCTGAGCGATGGCCGTCCCGCCGAGCTGACACGCAGTTGGCACCGTGGCGACAGTTCGGACCTGGTCACTGAGTTCACGGTTCCGCGCGCATTGGGCAGCGCCTCCCCCTCGCCGGTTACACGCACCGCCCTGGCCTGCTAGTGGGCCGGACGCCTTAACCGTCCCGAAACAAATTTCGTATATAAATCACAGGATTGGTAGCATACCGTCCTGAGCGAAAGTACGCGCCTGGAATAACGGCCAAGGGCGTAATGCCTTGCATACGGGGCCGAGTTATAATACCAGTCATGTCAACAACAACGCTGCCGGTGGTGGTTGTTATAACGTTTTTAGTCCCATACAGGGTAGACTAAGTCACACATGTCATTGAACAGCCAGGCCTCCGCGGAGGGCGCAAAGTCGTCGGTTCTGTATATGCAGTTGCAGAACTGGCTGCGCGACGCCATCACCAGTCACAAGCTGGCGCCCGAAGAGGCGATCCCGACCGAGCGCGAACTGGCAGAGCAATTCAATGTGTCGCGCATCACCGTGCGCAAGGCGATCGACGGCCTGGTCTATGAAGGCATGCTGACCCGCCGCCAGGGCGCCGGCACCTTCGTCGCCACCCGCGTCGAGAAAAGCTATTCGAAGATGACCTCGTTCACCGAGGACATGATGTCGCGCGGCCGCGTGCCCAGTAGCGCCTGGCTGTCGAAAACCGCCGGCACGGTCAACCCGGAAGAGGCTATGTCTATGGGCCTGTCGCCGGGCACCCTGGTCTATCGGTTCAACCGCATGCGCTTCGCCGATGGCACCTCGATGGGTCTCGACTATTCGACCGTCCCCGCCGATTGCCTGCCGTCGCTGGAAGCCGTCGAAGGTTCGCTCTATTCGGCCCTCGAAGCCAATGGCACCCGCCCCGTGCGCGCCCTGCAGCGCCTGCGCGCCGTCGCCTTCAATGCCGAACAGGCGCGCCTGCTGGAAATCCCCGTGGGATCCCCCGGCCTGCTGATCGAGCGCCGTGGCTTCCTCGCCGACGGCCGCCCGGCGGAATTCACCCAGTCCTACTATCGCGGCGATTCCTACGACCTGATGTCGGAACTCAGCCACAATCCTTGAGGCCACAATCCTTGAGGCATGTCCCGATTGATGTGGCCATCAGTTGGCCGGCAAGACGCTAAGGCCCGATCGTGACCATATAGATCACGAACAGGACAGCGGCAAAGATGGCGAACAGGCCGGCCCACATGTCCGACGTGATACGCCGGGCGCCACGAAACAAATCTGTCTTGTTTTTCAATCTGCCCTCACGCATTGGCAAGCCGGGGATTTGTGCGACCGCACCTGTAATCAAGACACCGCAGATTGTGCTGACCCGCACCGCGCCGACCACATTTCACCTTTGAAATATAAAGGATAATTACCCGCAAGCTATCGGCAACGCCGCAGCCAGCCACGACAATTTTCATACAAAAGCGTTTTTCTTGTTGCGTCAGGCGACAGGCCGAATAAAGTTGTCATGACCAATGTCAGGACATTTGCATTCCAATCGACGGAAACGCGCCATGTCTGACGAGATCAAAGGGGCTGGCATGACGAATCTGAATCGGCGCAACCTGCTTGTGGCAGGTGCCGGCGCAACCTTTACCGCCTTTGATGCCACGGCCGCGCAGCGCGGCAAGCCCGCCATTTCCGGCGCCGTACCGTCGCCCCGTCAGCTGGCCTGGCACGCCCGCCGGACCTATGCCTTCGTCCACTTCACCATCAATACCTTTACCGACCGGGAATGGGGCTATGGCGACGAATCGACCGCGCTGTTCAATCCCAGTGACTTCAGCGCCGACCAGATCGTTATGGCAGCGAAGGACGGCGGGCTGACCGGCCTGATCCTCACCGCCAAGCACCATGACGGTTTCTGCCTGTGGCCGAGCCGCTTTACCGAACATTCGGTCAAAAACAGCCCGTACAAGGGCGGCCATGGCGACATCGTCGGTGAAATGTCCGAAGCGTGCAAGGCGCATGGCCTCAGCTTCGGCCTCTACCTGTCGCCGTGGGATCGCAACCACGCCGAATATGGCCGCCCGGCCTATGTCGACTACTACCACGCCCAACTCGAAGAACTGACGACCCAGTACGGCCCCCTGTTCGAAGTGTGGTTCGACGGCGCTAATGGCGGCGACGGCTATTACGGCGGCGCCCGGGAACGGCGCCGGATCGACCAGACCTATTACCAGTGGGACAAGGTCCGCGCCCTGGTACGCAAGAACCAGCCCGACGCCGTCATGTTCGCCGACGACCACATGGACATCCGCTGGGTCGGTAACGAAGAGGGCGAAGCCGGCGATCCATGCTGGCCGACCTGGGACGCCTCGCCCTACAGCCTGCAAAAGGCCAATGCCGGCGTCCGCGGCGGCCCGGTGTGGAACCCGGCGGAAACCAATGTCTCGATCCGCCCCGGCTGGTTCTGGCACGCCGACGAGGTTCCGCGCTCGCCCGCCAACCTGCTGCACAAATATTTCCATTCGGTCGGCCGCGGCACCACCTTGCTTCTCAACCTCGCTCCCGACCGCCGCGGCCGCATCCCCGATGCCGACGTCGCCTCGCTCAAGGCGTGGAAACAGATCCGCGACATCACCTTTGCCCACAACCTGGCAGCAGGCGCCCATGTGACGGCATCCAGCCGCTTCAGCCCGGCCTTCGCCGCACCGAAAGCCCTGTCAGAGACATCCGCCTGGGCGGCCGCGAACGGCGACCGCAGCGCCTGGCTCAGCCTGGATCTTGCAAAGCCCACCACCTTCGATGTCGTGCGCCTGGCCGAGGATATCCGCTTCGGTGTCCGGGTCGACGACTATGCCGTCGATATCTGGAAAGACGGTGCCTGGATGGAAATCGCCCGCCAGACCGCGATCGGACCCGAGCGCCTGATCCGCCTCGACCAGCCGATGACGACGACGCGCGTGCGTCTGCGCATCCTGTCGGCTTCGGCCGCACCGGTCATCGGCAAGATCGGGCTGTTCCGCCTGCCCGATATCCTCGAAGAGCCTTCGATCCGTCGCGACGCACAAGGGCAGGTCATTCTCAACGCCCCGGTCGCGGGTCTCGAAGTGCGCTATACGACCGACGGCAGCGCGCCCGACGCTCGCTCCACGGTTTATAGTACGCCTTTCGCCCTGGCCGATGGCGGCACCGTCAAGGCGATTTCGCGCCAGCCGGCAACCGGCGTCGTCAGCGCTCCGGTCAGCCGTGATTTCGACGTGTCACCGGTCCACTGGCATATCGCCTCGGCCAATGGTGACGACGCGACGCCGCTGCTGGCCGGCAAGACCTTCACCGGCCAGGCCGGGCAGCCGGCCGACCTCGTCATCGACCTCGACCAGAGCTATCTCGTCAAGGGCTTTACCCTGACGCCTGCCGTGCAGGACATTTCGCTCGGCGTCGATCGCGTGGCTCAAATGGGCCCACCCGCTGCCTACGAGGCGTGGCTGAGCGCGGATGGCAAGGCCTGGGCCGCCCCAGTCGCCAGCGGCGAATTCTCCAATATCGCCGCCAGTCGTGGCGAACAGACAATCCGCTTCGCCACGCCGCAAGCCGCCCGTTACCTGCGGCTGCGCCTGCCACGCGCCGTACAGGACAAGCCGGTCATCGTTATCGGTTCGCTCGGCGTCATCACCCGATGAGCCCACAAATCCCTTCGGATATACACCTCATGTCGCACTTCGCCCCCAACCGCCGGCGCTTCCTGACCCTGACGACCGCCGCCACGGCCATGGCCTTCGTGCCCGCCGCCGTCAGCCTGGCCGACCCGGCATCGGGCGGTATCGGCCCCGCCTATCCCCTGACCGGTGGCGATGCCTGGGAGGCGTTCAAGACCTATGACTCGGCCAGCAATCCGGACGCGCCGTTTTTCCGTTCGCGCATCCGCCGCGCCAAACGTATCGCGCCGTTCGCCGCTACCCAGGCCCATCCAGGTCTCGATGCCCATGTACCGAGCGGTACCCTGGTCGCCGCCTATCTGACGCTCGACGATTCCGATATCGATTTCAACCGCACCCGGTACGCCGTGGCGACGCCGCACCGCGTCCATGTCGAGCGCGCCTGGCAATACCAGGACGTCGTCGTCGGCTGGAACACCACGGGCCTGATACCCAATCCGGCCCTGACCGATGCCGCCCACCGCAACGGCGCCCGGTGTCTTGGCACCATGTTCCAGCCGGACAAACGCATGTTCGACGGCTCGGACCTGTCGCGCCCGCAGGTGGCGCGCAAGCTGGTCGACCTTGCCGCCTATTTCGGCTTCGACGGCTATTTCGTCAATTTCGAGAGCTTCACGCCCGAAGACGCCCGCGCCGTCCAGGACCTGATCGGCGAGATGCAGACGGCGGCCGCAGCCGTCGGCCTGACCGACTTCCATATCCAGTATTATGACGGCTATACCGATGCCCGCTCGGTCTGGCCGGGATCGCCGCATGTCGACGGCAACCCGCGCGAAGCCACAGCGCCGCGCGCCAATTCGATGATGGTCGACCAGGGCTGGAGCAATTACGGCCTGACCCATGGCTGCTGTTCCGGCCATCCGTTGAAAAGCCTGCCCACCGCCACCGACCTCGGCAATGGCTATGACCCGATGGCCGTCTATTACGGCCTGCAACTCTATCCCGGTCCCGGCTATCTCGGCCTGATCGCCCCGACCGTCATCTCCCCGAACGATCACACCAGGACTCTGGGCGGATTGCAAATCTACAGCGCCGAGGACGGCCTGCGCAAGATCCGCCGCGCCCGCCTGGATGCCCTGACGCCGGCCCAGAGATTGGCCAAGTCCGACGAGATCAACAGTCGGGCCGCCTGGTACCACCTGCACGACCAGTTCTGGTCGGGCCAGTCGGGCAATCCGGCCCGCAACAATACGCCAACGGCCGCCCAGGCCGCCATCTATGGCCCGGCCGAAGCGCGCAAGATCTACACCGATTACGAAGGCGCCGCCCGGCCGACCGACCAGTTGCGCCTGCCGATCACCTACGGCGTCGCCAACTTCATTGCCGAACGCTCTGTCATCGGCGCCCTGCCCTTCGCCTCGAACTTCAACACCGGCGAAGGCGATCGCTTCTTCCGCGACGGCAGGCCGGTGGCCAGCGCGCCATGGTTCAGCCTCGGCATCCAGGACGTCCTGCCGACCTGGACGTGGTGGACGCAAGCCCTGCATGGCGCTTTCGATCGCGATCACGACCGCACCGGCTTGCTCAGCGTCGACTATGACTTCTCCGACGCCTGGGACGGCGGAGCATCGCTTGCGATCTCCGGGCCGCTTGGCCATGGCAATGCCACCGAGATCCGGCTGTACAAGACCCATATCGCCGTCGACCAGGCCACAACCCTGTCGCTGACCGGCAAGGGCGGCGCCAACGGCATCCTGTCGGCTGGTCTGGTATTCGAGGATGCCCCGGGAAAGACGGAGTGGGTCATTGTCAAGCCCGGCAAGACCCTGACGGCCGGCTGGTGGCAATCCACCCTGGCGCTTAAGGCCTTTGCCGGCCGCACCCTGGCGGCGATCTCGCTCGGCGTCGATGCCGCCGCAAAAACCGCGAAACCCTACAGCCTCCGGATCGGCCGTATTGCGCTCGACGCCGGCAGCGCCACGCCCGCAGCCGCGGAAATCGAGGGCCTGCACATTGCCGGTACGCGCATCGCACCCGATGGCCAGTCGGCCGAGTTGCGCCTGCAGTGGCGCTTCGATCCGGCCGTCGCGCACTACGACCTATTCGCCGGTGACGGCACAGCGCAAACCTGGCTGGGACGTATCAGCGGCGACGCCTATTATGTGCCGGCCCTGGCGCGCCCGGCGGGCGCCAGCCAGACCACGCTCCGTCTCGTCGCCGACGGCGTGACGGCAACAACCACCTTCAGCTGGTCGGGCTGAAGTATATAAAATATAAAAGGAAATATCCATGATGCCGAACGCCGGGAACGTTTCGCCTCACCCCCATCGCCGCAAGGTGGTTATCGTCGGCGGCGGCACGGCCGGCTGGATGTCTGCGGCCCTGATCGCCCATATCACGCAAGGCAGGCTGGCCGATATCACCCTGGTCGAGTCCGAGGCGATCGGCACGATCGGGGTCGGCGAAGCCACGATTCCGGCGATCAAGCGTTTCAACCGCCTGCTGGAGGTCAATGAACGCGAATTCGTCCGCGAGACGCAAGCCACCTTCAAGCTGGGCATCGAATTCGTCGACTGGGGCAGGATCGGTGCGCGCTACCTACACCCGTTCGGCGCCATCGGCAGCCCGATCGGCCGCACCGGCTTCGAGCATTTCCTGGCGCGCCGCCGCCTGGGCGGCATATCTGAGTCGTTCGAGGACTATTCGCTCAACAGCGCCGCCGCCCGGACAAACCGTTTTCGTGTGCCGCGCGAGGGTTCGGCCAGTCCCGGCCTCAACTACGCCTACCATTTCGACGCCAGCCTCTATGCCGCCTATCTGCGTCGTTATGCCGAGGCCCGCGGCGTCCAGCGGGTCGAGGGCAGGATCAAACAGGTCGGGCAGAATGCCGAGACTGGCTTTGTCGAAGGCCTGGAGCTGGAGGACGGCCGCTGTATCGAAGGCGACTTTTTCATCGACTGTTCCGGCCTGTCGGGCCTGTTGATCGAAAAGACGCTGCACAGCGGGTATGAAGATTGGAGCCACTGGCTCCCCTGCGACCGGGCGGCCTTCGTCCCCAGCGCCCGCACCGAACCCCTCACCCCCTATACCCGATCGACTGCCCGCACCGCCGGGTGGCAATGGCGCATTCCGTTGCAGCACCGCACCGGCAACGGCCATGTCTTTTCGTCTGGCTTTATGAGCGACGACGAAGCCGCCGATATCCTGATGCAGAACCTCGACGGCGCGGCCCTGGCCGATCCGAAGTTCGTCCGCTTCACCACGGGGCGGCGCAAGCAGGCCTGGAATAAGAACGTCGTCGCCATCGGGCTGGCGGCCGGCTTCCTCGAGCCGCTGGAATCGACCAGTATCCACCTGATCCAATCGGGCCTGGTCAAGTTGCTCGACCTGTGGCCAGGGCCCGAGATGGATCCGCTCTTGGCGGAGCAGTACAACCTGTCGCTCGGCAAGCAGTATGAGGGTATCCGCGACTTCATCATCCTGCACTACACGGCATCGACACGCGACGATTCCGACTTCTGGCGCTATTGCCGCGACATGGATATCCCCGAGCCCCTGGCGCGCAAGATCGGCCATTTCCGCAATGCATCGCGCATTGTGCTCAAGCCCGGCGAACTGTTTCAGCCAACCAGCTGGCTGGCCGTCATGCTGGGCCAGGACATCGTGCCGACCGGTTACGACCCCCTGGCCGATATCGTCGACGATGCCGAAGTGACGGCGCAGTTCGACGCCATGCGCACAGGCGTGGCCCAGGCTGCCGCAACCATGCCCGCGCACGAAGCCTATTTCGCCGGCATGTCCTGAGGATATAGCCAGACCTGTGCCAACTGGTGGCCGCGCCCGCTGCCGCCCAGTCCTGGCGGGCGTGTCCATTGCAAGGTCAGGGCGCCGCCATGAGTCAGACCTGGGGGCACGTCGATCTCCACCGTCATCGGATTTGCCGTACGCTCGGTAAAGTCGTGTAAAACCACGTCATTGGCCGTCAGCCGGATCGGCAGGGCATAGGCTTCGCCGGCATAGACTATCTTCAGGCGATAGGGCCGCGCCGGATTCAGGCCATCATAATGCAGGGTGAGCGGCGTCTCGTAGAGGGTCTCCGCGTAGGTGACCCACGCCATTCGCCACCCCTGGTCCGGGGTCATGTCGGCAATGCCGTCGATCGCCGAGTTATACAGTTCGGGATCGCTATTGAAACCGAGGCCGTGCACGAGGTGCGGTTCATTCTGCGGGTCGCCCAGATCGTCGTAAAATCCGCCGCTTACGGGCAGCTCGGCCACATTGAAACGTTTCAATTCCGCCGCTCGCAAGGATGGGTCGGTTATCGCCTGTATCCGGCCGATTTCCCCCTCCAGCCAGACGCGGTCGTTGAGCGAGACATCGACGCGGTCGAGATTGGCGCCGCGCTCCACACCGGAGGCGCCGTACAGTTTCACGCTCAGTTGCAGGCCAGTCTCACGGAACAGCTGGCCGGCCAGTTCGTACAGCCTGGCCCTCAAGCGGCCGGTGTCCGCGCTGTCCGCGCTGTCCAGAGCCTGACGCGCCGCCTCCGGCTTGCCCGCTCCGATGGCTGCCCACGCGGCCTTTTCCCGCGCGCGTTCGGCTATGGAGCGACGACGGACATAGGCGTCATAGGTGGCGCGATAGACGGCCATGTCGAAGCGCCAGTTGCCGGCATGACGGAAAGCCTCGCCCTCGAAGCGGCGGAGCGTGGGCTCGATGCCGGAATTGGCCGCAACCGGGCCGTCCCAGTTGCGCTCCAGCGCCGCGAGGTCTTCGCCCAATGCAGCATCACCCAGGAAGTAACGGCCATAGTCGGCCAGGATATCCGCCGTATCGGTGTCGCCGTTCCAGCCGAGCGCCGACCACAGGGTCTTGTTGACGTCGTCGTTCACCCCTTCGGAATAGGTGACGTAGCCGGCGAACTGCGGCGCGAAATGGCGGAAAATATAGCCTTGCGTCCGCGGCTGGGGATTGACCGGTTCGCGTCCCTCGGTCAGGGCGAAGGCCGGGTCCCACTGCGGTACCGGAAACTGCGCGTGCATTGTGTGGGCAATGTCGGGATAAAACAGCAATGGGTAGCGCTTTGGAATATGCGCTCGCTGCACCTCGGCGGCGTCCCGCGACTGCGGCCCGAAGAAGACGCCGGTCAGCCAGCGCGGCTGTGCCGCCAACAGCGCATAAAAGCGTGCATATTGGGCGGCATCGAACCCCTGCCCCGAAATCCATATGGTGGCCCCGGGGTGATAGCGGTGCAGGATCGCCGTTTCGTCGGCCACCAGGGGAAACAGCAGATCGGGCGCCGTATGGCCAGGATCGCCGCCCGGCACATAGAGGGCGTCGATCCGCGGCAGGCGCTTCACCAGGGTCTCGAAGCGCCGCAATTCGGCGGCGCGCGTCGCCGGATCGGCGTAATCGTCGCCCATCTGCGGATAGTAGAGGTCGAAATCTAGACCGTAGCGGTCCATTATCCCCGATACCGTCACCGCCATGTCGAGCGGATCGGCGTGGAACAACGGGCTGGCTTTCTGGTCGTCCGACACCGGGGCTATCCATTGGATACCATTGGCGCCGAACACGGCCAGGTCGCGGACCTGCTGTTCGAACATGGCCGCGGTGAAGGCGTCATAGCTGTTGTTCTTGAAGCGGTAGCCGATCTGGTGGGCCCGCCAGGCCAGTTGCGGGGCAGCATGGATATCCAGACCGTCGGGCAGGATGGCCTGGCCCGGCGACATTTCGGCCTTGCGCAGCAGGTAGCCGGCACCGAACAGGATACCGCGATCATCGTCGCCGGCAACGACCAGACTCTGGCCGATCGTGGCGATGGTGTAGGCTTCGGCCTTGGGCGTCGCGAGGTGCGAGAGCTTTCTTGCCCAGGCCGCGCGCTCGCGCCGTGGCAACAGATGCACAACTTCACCCCGGCGCGCCAGCACCAGCCTCTCGCCGCTCCTTTGGCCGCTGCCACCGGGCGCAGCGCCGGTACGGCGCGCCACCTCTTCACGTAACAGGGTCACCGCGGCCCGGGCCTGAGGCGTCGCCCGAGGCGCCGTCACGATATGCGCCTGCATCAAATCTGACGCCAAGGCCTGCGGCGCCAGAAGCAGACACAGTTCGACAGCCAGGACGGCCCCACAGATGTTGCGCAGGCGCTTTCCCGTTCGCATCAGCGCGACAGGTAGATCGCCACGCCTGACGAGAAGACGGTCTGCGCCATGGGATTGCCGGCGGCATCACGATCGGGCGCCGAAATCCGGCCATCCCAGATGGCGTGTAAAATACCCGACATACCGAAGCCGGGCGGAAATTCCCGTGTCATGGCGCAGGCCTCCACCTCATGCGACAGGCCGATATAACATTCGAAGTGCGCGTAGCGGTAGGCTTCTTCGTATCCGCTATTAATGATATTATTCAGTATCTTGTGCATCAACAGGGCGATCCGGTCCGAGGTCAGCGGCTCGGTCGCCTGCTGGGTGCCGGTCCCATAGGTATGGGTCAGGGCAATCTGGGCCTTGTCCGTCTTCAGGACCGAGTGCGCCACCTTGAGCTCCGGATGGCTGGCCTTCCACGCCATGGCGTGGGCATTGCCGCGGGCGGCGGCCAGGCCATAAAGCCAGGTCGCTTCGACCATGTCCCTGGGCGAGGCCTGCCCGTGCTCGGCCATGCCGGCCAGATGGTCCATGGCATCCGCCGAACCGAGATAGACACCCCGGCGAAACCAGCTATGCGCCACATCGAGATGCCCGCCGGCATAGGCCATCTGGCCGATGGCGTCCGCCGCCTCGCCGCTGCCGCCTTCAAAGGCCTGGGCGTAGGCCGCCTTGGCGGAGTCCAGGTCCTTCGGACCACTGACCCCGAACTGGTAGTCGTAGCCGCCCCAGAAAAAGGTCACCGGGTCCTTGGCGTCCACCTTGTTGCAAAAGCCCGCCGCCCTGGCGACGTCCTTTGGGCGGCCTTCGCCCAGGAGGTAGGCCAGGCACATCTTCTTGACGGCGATGGGATTTCCCATCTGACCTGCCTGCTCGTAGAGATCGTAGGCCGCCGCCAGGTCCGCCGGCTCGGCCTCGTCGCCCTGCTCTTTCACCGCCGCCAGATAGGTCAGGGCTTCGGAATTGCCGCGCTTGATACGTGCGGCCAGGTCGGCGCGCAGCGCACGCGCGTCTGCGGCGCCCGGATTGTCGCCGGACGCCTTGTCGGCAGGTGCGTTGGTGGCAGGAGGCTTGTCACCAGGCGACTTGGCGGGCGCTTCGACCGCTGTCGCCGAACCGGGCACAACCGCTCCGGTGATCAGGACCGCCGAAACCAGTGCGGCGGATAAGACAAGTATCCGTTTCATTCCAAAGCTCCCCCTGTTGGACCAAAATCTCAGATGAACGACGGTGGCCGGTCGGACATGTCGGTGGCGAAGGCCGTATTGGGCGTCGGCCCCATGATGAAGCGCAATGTCCCGCCAGCCATCAGGTCGCTGTGGCGAATCCACGAACGGCTGTAGGGTTTCCCCCTCCAGGTCACTGCCTGGATATAGACATTGTCGGCGCTGTTGCCTGCCGCCTCGATGATCAGCTTTTTCTTCGAGGACAGGGCGATCTGTGCCCGACCGACCAGGGGCGAGCCGAAGACATAGATACCGCTGACCGGATCGACGGCGTAGAGCCCCAGCGCGCTCATCAGGTACCAGGCGCTCATCTGGCCGCAGTCCTCGTTGCCCTCCATGCCGTCGGGCGCCGCCCGGTACATGGTTTTCATCAGCATGCGTACCCGGGCCTGGGTCTTATGGTGCGATCCCGTATAGGCATAGAGATAGGCGACGTGATGGCTGGGCTCGTTGCCATGGGCATATTGCCCGACCAGGCCGCTGATATCGGCAAGGTTGGTCTCGTTCGGGTCCGGCACAGCGGCGAACAGCCCGTCGAGCCTGGCCTCGAAGGCCGGCAGTCCGCCGAACAGGGCGGCATAACCATAGATGTCGTGCTGGTTGAGGAAGGTCGCCTGCCAGCCATTGGTCTCGGTGAAGTCGCGCCACTTGGTCTGGTCGTGGCCGAGCGAGTTGGGGCTGTAGGGTGTCACCCACTGGCCGTCATTGCGCCGGCCGCGGACAAAGCCGATCGAGGCGTCGAAGACATTGCGGTAGTTTTGCGAGCGCGCCTTCAGGGTCGTGGCAGCCGTGGTCTCACCGATGACCGTAGCCAGCCGGGAGGTGCACCAGTCGCTATAGGCAAATTCCAGGGTGCGCGACACGGCTTCGTCGACCGTATCGGCGGGGATGTAGCCCTTGGCGCGATACAGCGACAGGCCGTGGACATCGTCGGTGAAGGCGCGTTTGCTCAAGGCCGCGAACCCCGCCTTGTAGTCGACACCGGGCACGCCTTTGATCGCGGCCTCGGCGATGACGGCAGCGCTGTGATAGCCGATCATGGTGTCGGTCTCGCAACCCTGCAGCGGCCAGATCGGCGTCCCCGCCGGACTCTGCTGGCCCATGCGCACCAGGCAGCCGATCATGCCTGGCAGGCGCTGGCCTTGGGTTATGGTGTAGAACGGATGGACCGCCCGGTAGGTGTCCCACAGGCTGTAGGTCGAGTAGTTTTCCTCGCCCGCCGCCAGGGTGTGGACGGCGTTGTCCATGCCACGATAGCGGCGGTCGACATCCGAGAAGATCGTGGGCGCCAGCAGGCTGTGATAATGTGCCGTGTAGAAGATGCGGGCGTCGTTTTCGCTCGGCATGTCGACGCGGACGCGCGACAGCTCGGCTTCCCAGGCAGAACGGGCCTGGGTATGGACGCGGTCGAAATCGAAATCGGGCAGTTCGCTATCGAGGTTCCTCAGGGCGCCGTCGATATCGACCGAGGAGATACCGACCTTGACCAGCAGCGGTGCCGCACCGGCGTCGGGGAAATGCAGGGCGGCCTTGAGATTGCGCCCGGCCGCCTCGAACCCCGGGGCTGCCTTGTCATCGGTATAGAGGTCGGCGCGTTCGAACGGCCGCGACACCTTGAGCGCGAAGAAGATCCAGCGCCCCTTGGCCCACAAAAACACCTGGCGCCCGCCGACGATGGTGTCGTTACCGATGACCTTCAGCGAGACATTGTCGACTATGGTGCTTTGGTCGACGCCCCACCAGTTGCGCTGGCCGTGTTGCAGGTCGAGCAGGATATGGCCGGGCTCGTCCTTGGGGAAGGTATAGCGATGCAGGCCGGTCCGCGTCGTCGCCGTCAGCTCGGCCCTGACGCGGCTGTCGGTCAGGTCGACGCTGTAATAGCCGGGCGATGCCGTCTCGGTTTTGCGATCGTAGCGCGAACGGTAGCCGAGTTCGGGATGGTCCAGCTCACCGGCGGTCAGCCTGACCGGGCCGGTCGCCGGCACCAGCAGGACGTCGAGCATATCGGGACAGCCGGTGCCGCTGAGATGGGTGTGGGAAAAGCCCATGATCGAGCCATCGTCCTGATGGTAACCCGAGCACGAATCCCAGCCATGGTTGCTGGTGTCCGGCGACAGCTGGACCATGCCGAACGGCACGGTAGCCCCGGGATAGAGGTGGCCATGGCCGCCGGTGCCGATAAACGGATCGACATGATCGCACAGGGAGCGCGGCCCGGCGACGGATACGGCGGGCACCGCGCTGGCGGCGACCGTGGCGGCCAGGACCTGACGACGCGACAACATATAGGTGTACCTAACTCAACAGTGCGGGCGTCTGCCGCAGGACGGTAAGGATCAGTTCGCCGAACAGGCTGTTGGCCCAGGCGAACCACGACCGGGTGAAGATCGAAGCATCGTCCTTTCCGACCGACTCGTTCATGAATCCGCGATTGGCGGCGGCCACCTTGAGTTCATTCAGGCAGGCCGAAATCTCAGAGTCGCTGGTGCTGGTCAGGGCCTGGATCATCAACGAGATCGGCCAGACCGTGTTCAGGCCCGAATGCGGACTGCCGACGCCGGTCAGGACGCTGCCGGCCGAATAATACGGATTGCGCGGACTCAGGATCGCCTTGCGCGTGCGCAGATACAGCGGGTCGTCCTTGGCGCAGAAGCCGAGGAACGGCAAGCTGAGCAGGCTCGGCACATTGGCGTCGTCCATGAACAGGGCATTGCCGTAGCCATCGACCTCATAGGCCCAGATGGTATTGCCTTCGCCATCCTTCATGGTGCCATAGGCGTGCATCGCCGTTTCGACTTCGGTCGCCAGGCTCAGACAATCTGCGGCAAACGCCGCGTCCAGTCCGACACTCGGCGCCATTTCGGCCAGCTGGCGCAGAGAGACGACGGCAAAGGCATTGCCCGGGATAAAGTACGGATAGGTGCAGGCGTCGTCGGACGGCCGGAAGCCGGAATGGATCATGCCGGTGACCCTGGTCGGCCAGCCATAGCCGTGCGCCAGGGTCTCGGCCGGTTCGGTGGCGTTGCGATTGAACTTGTAGGGCCCGTTGCCGTCCTTGCGCTGCTGGTCGCGGAAGGTCTGGACGATGGTGCGCGCGGCCTGGCGCCAGGTGTCGTCGAAGGCGCCTGCGTCCTTCGTCGCCGCCAGGTAGGCGTGGGCCAGCCGGATCGGATAACACAGGGAATCGATCTCCCATTTGCGTTCGGCCACCCCCGGCTTCATATCGGTCTGGTCGGTCAAAGACCAGGACAGGTTGGTCGGCTGGGCCGGGTCCTGCATATAGGCGTTGGCATAGGGATCGATCAGGATACAGCGCGCCTGGCGCTGGAACAGCCCGCGGAACAGGTTGCGCAGGGCGGGGTCACTGGCCGCCAGCGGCAGGTAGGGCGAAACCTGGGCCGACGAGTCGCGCAACCACAGGGCGGTGATGTCGCCAGTGACGACAAAGGTGTCGGGCTTGCCCGCGAACGTACCGACCGTCACCGTGGTATCGAGCGTATTGGGGTAGCAGTTGGCGAACAGCCGGGCGATCTGCGGATCGCGGATTTTCGCCGTGGTTCTGGCGATCACCGCCTCGACGGCCGGGCTGACAAAGCGCCGGCTGGCCAGGGGTGGACGCGTGGCGCCGGCGACGACGGCCGACATAGTTGGTATTTGGGCCAAGGCCCGCGACGTTGTCACGCCCGCCAAGGCGGCTGTGCCGAAAATCAGGGTCCTGCGATCCATGGCCTATACCGTCACCAGGCCGGGGCGATCCCAGATCTGGTTGCCGCTGCCGGCCAGTGAGCGTTCGCCGCCTGCATGCAGGTCGAGGACGATGACTTCATTCTTGCCGACCTTCAGCCACGGCGCAGGGACGAAGACGGCATGCTGCGGGCCGACCGACCAGTGGCGGCCGAGATTGTGGCCGTTGACCCAGACATAGCCCTTGCCCCAGCCGCGCATGTCGAGGAAGGTGAAGCCGGCCTCGGTGACGTCGAAGCTGCCGCGATAAAAGGCCGGGCCATCGACAGGATGCGCGGAGAATTTCAGGCCGCTCAGGTCGTCGAGCGGCAGGCCATAGTGCTGCCAGCCGGTCAGTGTCTTGCCACCCAGCGTAACATCGCCGATCAGGCCCTTCTGGTCCTTGCCGATCTTTTCGCCGTAATTGACGTGGCCCATGGTGTCGACCAAGACCTCGATGACCGCGCCCTTTTTCACTGAGACCGGCAGGCGGGTATCGTGGTTGCGGCGATCGAGCAGGCCGGCATTCTCGCCCCCGACCGTGACCAGGGCATAGTCGCGGACCTCGCCAAAGGCCAGGTCGCCCGAAGCGGCAGCCGTGGCCGTATGACGGTATGCGACGATGCCGTGCGGCTGGCCCAGCTGTTCCAGCGTCTTCGGCTGCGGCGCCGTCACCGGCTTGCCCAGCAGCTGGCTTAGCGGCGCCACGGCGTCGAGACGGAAACGCGGGATCTCCAGCGCCTTTTCCGGCTCGGGCAGCGGGGTGAACCGCTCCTTGGGCAGGTAGTTCTGGAACAGGGCCCTGGCTGCCTCGTATTTCGGCGTCGGCCGGCCGGCTTCGTCGAGCATGGCGTCGTAATCGTAGCTGGAGATATCCGGCTGATAGGTCTGGCTCTTGCGGTCGAAATTGGCGCCGGCATCGAAACCGAACGAGGTGCCACCGTGCAGCATGTAGAAGCTGATCGAGATACTGTTGTCGAGCATCCACTTCAGGCTGTCGATCAGCGGCGGGATCGGCATGGAGGAATGCAGTTCGCCGAAATGGTCGAACCAGCCGCCCCACAGCTCGGTGCACATGCGCGGGCCGGTCGTCTTGAACTTGGCCAGGCGTTCGAACTCGGTCTTCGCCTTGTCGAAGGTGCCGAAATTGATGCCGTTGAACAGTTCGGGAATGGCGCCCTTTTCGATGACCGCGGCGCCGTCGACCGTGTACAGCATGCCGCTGAAACCTGCCGCACGGACCTGGTCCTTGACCGCACGCATATAGGCCAGGTCGTCGCCGTACGAGCCATACTCGTTCTCGACCTGGGTCATCAGGATCGGCCCGCCCTTGTCGATCTCGAGGTGGGCGATCTCCTGCCCTACCCGCTTCAGCCAGGCGCCGCACGGGTCCATGTAGCGCGCATCACGCGAACGCGGCTTGATATCCGGATCGTTGAGCATCCAGGCGGGATAACCGCCATTGTCCCATTCGCCGCAGATATAGGGGCCGGGACGCAGCAGGACCCACAGGCCCTCTTCCTGCGCCGTCTTGATCCAGGCGGCGAGGTCGAGATTGCCGCTGAAATCGATCTCACCCTTGCGCTTTTCATGAGCGTTCCAGAAGATGTAGGTGCACAGGGTATTGAGCCCCAGCGCCTTCAGCTTGCGCAGGCGATCGCGCCACAGTTCGCGCGGAATGCGCGGATAGTGCATTTCGCCGGCCATGACGTGGAACGGCTGGCCATCGAGCAGGAACTGATCGCCGGCGGTGGCGAACCGCGCGGTTGCTGCCAGTGACGCGCCGGCCGGCACCAGTCCGCCGATGGCCGTCAGGGCGCCCATGCCGGCGATGAAGTCTCTGCGTGTCGTCATGATCGAAGTCTCTGCTTATTTGGGTAGGGCGAAGCGGCCGGTAATGGTCAGGGTCTGCTGCGGACTGCCCGTATCGGGCTGGGCACCGCCGACGAACAGGCCGTATTGTCCAGCGGTCTGGGCGCGGGCGCCAAACGCGTCGACCGTGCTCAGGTCGCGCGGGGTCAGGTCGAAGCTGACGCTCTTGTGCTCGCCCGGCTTGAGATGGACGCGGGTGAAACCGACCAGGCTGCGCTGCAGCCCCTGGTCGTTGGCCGGCGGCGTCAAGTAAAGTTGCGCCACTTCGTCACCTTCGACAGGGCCTGTGTTGGCGACCGTGGCGGTAACGGTGACGCCCTTGCCTGCCGCGACCGAAGCCTGGGACGGATGGACATCGCTATAGCCAAAGGTGGTGTAGGACAGGCCGTAGCCGAAGCCATAGAGCGGCTTGCCGGCAAAATAGCGATAGGTGCGGCCGGCCATGCGATAATCGACAAAGGCCGGCAGGTCCTGGACCGAAGCATAGACGGTCACCGGCAGGCGCCCCGACGGATTGTTCTGCCCCAGCAGGGTCTCGGCAATGGCCGTGCCGCCGGACTCGCCGGGATACCAGCCCTGGATCAGGGCATCGGCATTGTCCTTCGCCCAGTTCAACGCCACCGCGCCGCCGGACAGGTTGACGACGATCAGCGGCTTGCCGGTGGCCTTCAACGCCTTCAGCAAGGCGTCCTGCCGGCCCGGCAGGCTGAGATCGGTGCGGTCGCCGCGATCGAAGCCGGGCACCAGGATCGACAGCTCTTCGCCCTCGATATCGGGCGACAGGCCGACAAAGGCGACGATGGCGTCGGCGCCGGCCGCGGTCTTTACGGCTTCGGCGATCTGGGCCTGCGGCGGCGCCTGCCATTGCAGGCGGACACCCCAGTCTCCGCCGACATGGCGGAATTCCAGCCGGATGGCGTGGGGTTTCGCATCGTCGAAACGCAGGTCGGCGCTCAAGGTCTTGCCGTCGCCGGCGTCGGTGATGACGGCCTTGCCATCGACAAACAGGGTGACCGCGTCGTGGCGGTTATCGCATTCCCAGCAGCGTTCGGTATAGATTTTCAGCTGGTAGTCGCCGGCGGCCGGCGGGGTAAGATAGCCGCTCCAGCGCACGCCGTAGGGCGCTTTTTCGAAGCCCTTGACCGGGGCGACATTGTACAGGTCGAGATCGACCGTGCTGTCGATCCGCGTCAATACCGGCGCGCCGGCAAAATCGGGATTGTTGAAATATTCGCCAGTCATACCGGGCCTGGCCGAGGCATCAAGCCCCGTCCTGAGCGCCGTTTCGGGAATGGGGATGGCGACGCCGTCGGCGATGCTCGATCCTTGCGCATAGACAACCCGATCGGCGCCCAACGCCTGGCGCAGACCGGCCAGGGGCGTCACCGGCGCGATCGCCGCGCCGTGATAATTGCCCTGCAGCACTTCCAGCGTATCGGCATTAGGGCCGATAACCGCGACCTTGCCAACGGCTTTCAGCGGCAGGACGCCGCCATTCTTCAGCAGGACCAGCGACTCGCGCGCCGCTTTCAACGCCAGGGCGGCAGCGGCCGGCGTATGGATCTGGTCGGCGCCGATCGTGCTATAGGGGCTGGCTGCGCCATCGAGGCCGAGACGCCCGCGCGCCGTCCATAGCCGCGACAGCGCCGTATCGATCTGACCTTCACTGACCAGCTTTTTCTGCACGGCCGTCTTCAGGTAGCTGTAATAGCGGCCGCAATTGAGGTCGGTGCCGGCCTTCAAAGCTGCGGCGGCATTCTCTTCCGGCGTCGGCAGGTAGAAGTGAAAGGCGTACATGTCCTCGACCGCATCGCAGTCGGTGACGACGTAACCTGTAAAGCTCCACTCGTGGCGCAGGCGCGTGGCCAGGAGGTCGCTCGAGGCGCAGGCCGGAACACCGTGCAGGGCATTATAGGCGCACATCAGCGACTGCGCCCGGCCCTGCGTGATCACCTGGCGGAAGGCCGGCAGGTAGGTGGCCTCGCGGTCATAGGGCGACGGATCGACGTCGAAGCCGTGCCGCCCGGCCTCGGGCCCGGAATGGACGGCGAAATGCTTGACCGAGGCGATGGTCTTGGGGTGAAGCGGATCGGGGCCCTGAAGGCCCTCGACAAAGGCCGTTCCCAGGCTGCCGCTCAGATGCGGATCCTCGCCATAGGTCTCCTGTCCCCGCCCCCAGCGCGGGTCGCGGAAGATATTGATATTGGGCGACCAGATGGTCAGGCCCTGATACCGGCCGTGATCCTTGCCGGCGCCGACTGTATTGAACTTGGCCCGCGCCTCGGTCGAGACCGTGTCGCCGACGGCGTGCAGCAGGTCGGTGTCCCAGGACGCCGCCAGGCCGATCGCCTGCGGGAAGACGGTCGCTTCGCCATTGCGGGCAATACCGTGCAGCCCTTCGTTCCACCAGTTGTAGCCGGTGACGCCCAGCCGCGGAATGGCCGGCGCCGTCGCCTGGAGCTGGCCGATCTTCTCGTCCAGCGTCATCCGGGCGACGACGGACGGCACCTTTGCCGGTCGCGCCATGGCGCCCGCGGGCATAGTCGCCGTCGCCAGCAACAGGAGGGTCAGAAACGGGAGAGTCGGGGCCGTCTGCATCAGTTGAACGCCGTCGCTGCACCGAAATAGGATCGCACGGTAAGGGCCTTTCGCACTTGCGACAGGGTCGCGGCCGTCGTGACATGGACGGTGACGGTTTCCCCGCCGGTCATGTCGAAACTGTTGTCCGACAGATCGGCGGCAATCTCGCCCGTGTCAAGCCATACGCCCCGCGCCGCGGCCGCGGCCGTGACGGTAATGTCGTAGCCGCCGGCGGCCGCCGGGGCAATGGTCGCCTTCAGCTTCGGATCGCTCCAGTGCAGGGCCTTGGTGGCGGCCGTGTAGCCAAAGGTCTTCGCGACCACCTTGCCGCCATCGAGCAGTTCCAGCACGGTCTGGGTCATCTCCGGCGCCCCACCGGCCAGCAGGTCGGCGTCGCGATAGCTACCGATCGACGGACTACTTAGCGGCGCAACCGTCACCGCGCCGGTCTTTTCAGCGAGCACCTTGCCCGAGAAATCGAGCGTGCGCAGGCGCCAGGTCAGGTCCTTTGCCGTCGTCAGGTCGGACAGGATATGGGCCTCGGTGACGCCGTCCTTGCGCAGCAGGCTGAGGCCAAGTGGCGCGTAGAAGCGTTTGGCATGGAATTGCAGCGCCTTCCAGCGGCCGAACCAGTCGACACTGGCCCACGAGGCGCCCGGCCACACGTCATTGAGCTGCCAGTACATCGATCCCATGCTCTGCGGCCGCGAGGCGCGCAGATGGGTGGCGGCCAGTTCGATGCCGTCGGCCTGCATCAGTTGGCTGAGATAAACGAAGTCGGCAAAGGTCTTCGGCTCGCCGTAATTGTTGTGGATGTAGAGCAGCAGGCGCTTGTTACCATTGCCCTTGTCGTACTTCTGATGCGCCCGCATGACTGGCGTTTCCGGCGCCATGTCGTCCTTGCCGGCGAAGGCCTTGATGGTGGCCATGACCGGGAAGGACTGCAGGCCGTATTCGCTCATGAAGCGCGGCGTGACATTGAGATATTCCTCGACCGGCTTGCCGCCCCACACCTTCCAGTAATGGCGATCACCGTCGGTATCGACATCGGCCGGGCCGTCGTAATCGGTCGACGGCGTGCTGGCCCAGTAGGGTGTGCCGGGTGCATTCTGGTCGACGGCGCCGCGCAGGACCTGGTCGAACATGCGCACCATGCCGATGACCAGGCGGTCGCGCTCGTCGGGCGATACCGAGGCCTTGAGCGCGTCGGTGCCGGCACCCCAGTTTTCCCAGTCGGTCTGCACCTCGTTATTGCCGGCCCACAGGATAACCGACGGGTGGTTGCGCAGGCGCTTGACCTGTTCCACGGCTTCGATACGTGTATTTTCGCGGAAGTCCTTGTCGTGCGGAATGATGGCGCCGCCGAACATGAAGTCCTGCCAGATCATCAGCCCCAGTTCATCGGCCTTGGCGTAGACGTGTTCGTCCTGGTAGGTGCCGCCGCCCCAGATACGCAGGATGTTCATATTGGCGTCGACTGCCGATTGCAGCATGCGGTCCTGCTGCTGCGGTGTGACACGGTTGGGCAGCATGTCGAACGGGATCAGGTTGGCGCCCTTGGCGAAGACCGGCACGCCATTGACCACCAGGGCGAAGCTTGTCCCCCATTGGTCGGCGTCGCGGCGGATCTCGACCGTGCGCAGGCCGACCTTGCGTGTCACCTCGCCGACAATGTCCGCCCCCTGCAGGACATCGGCCTTGACCGTGTAGAGGTTGGCGTTGCCGTAACCGACCGGCCACCAGCGCTGTGGTTTTGCGACCTGGACCGGAATGCTGACCGGATTGAGGCCGGCAAACAGGTTTACCTCCTGGGTAACCGTCCGGGTCGTGCCGTCGGGTGCCGTGATCTCGGCGCGCACAATAACGGTCTGGACCCTGTCCGACTGGATATCGAAATCGGCATCGAGGGCGGCGACGTCGTCGTCGAGATGGACCTGCGCGACGTGGAAATCAGCCAGGCGGACATCGTCCCATGCTTCGAGCGTCACCGGCTGCCAGACGCCGAGGGTGACGATGCGCGGTCCCCAGTCCCAGCCGTACTGATAGCCGGCCTTGCGGACATAGGTCGAGGAGTTGCGCCCGAGCGGCTCGTCGCCGAACATCGAGTCATATGCGCCCGGCATGACATAGGGCATGGCGGCGACCAGCGGCTTCATCTTTTTCAGCGGCGAGTCGAGATCGACCTCGATCGTATTGACGCCGGCCGTAAGGACGCCCTTCACCGGCACCCGCCAGGTGCGGAACATGTTGTCCGAGGCCAGGACCGGCTTGCCGTTGACCAGGACGCGGGCAAAGGTATCGAGGCCCGAAAAGACCAGGTCGAGATGGTCGCGCGTCAACTGGTCGGCCGTCACGGTGATTTGCGTCCGGTACTGCCAGTCCGACTGGCCGACCCACTGCACCTTCGCCTCGTTGTCGGCCAGGTAAGGGTCGGGCAAGGCCTTAAGCGCCAGCAGGTCGCCCTGCACCGTGCCGGGCACGGTGGCGTCACGCCACGCCGCCGCATCCGGATGCGCAGTCAGCGCAGAGTCGTCCGGCGCCATGCGGAAACTCCAGCCGCTGCCGAGGGTCTGAAGCTGCGGTACCGCCGCCGCTGCCCCCGAAGCCGACAGGGCCAGCATAAGGGCGGAGACGGAAATCAGCTCCCGAGTCAGGAATTTCGGCATCGGGTAGTCCTTATAACAGGCGTGACAGGGTCGGAATTCAGGTTTCGATGCGGTAGACATGGGCCGCCTGCGGCGCGACCCCGTCCGGCAGGGTGACAACCAGGCCACCGGGGGTGCGACGGAAGGCGACCGCCCCGTCATGCCCGAGCAGGCGTACCGACTTGACTGGATAGTCGCCACCGATAGAGGCGATGGTCGCGGTTCCACCTTCGGGACGGCCCAGCTGGATGGCGTGCAGGACGCCGTCCCTGACCGTGAAGCGGAAATCCTGGGCCGTATAGGCCTTGGCCTTGCTCTCAGAGAAGGTGCCGTTGGCGGTTTCCGTCGGGCCTTCGCCGAAGATCACCCAGGGGCGCGCGCCGTAGATGGCTTCGCCATTGGTCTTCAGCCAGTCGCCCATGGCCAGCAGGGTCTTACGGGCGGCGTCGGGGATGCGGCCGTCGGCGTGGGGACCGACATTGAGCAGCAGGTTGCCGTTCTTCGACACGACATCGGCCAGCAGGTGGATCAGTTGCTCCGGCGACTTGTAGGTATCGTTTTCGATATAGCCCCAGGCCTTGTCGCTGATCGAGGTGCAGGTCTGCCAGACGTCCTTGCGGATGCCCGGCGCCTGGCCGCGTTCGATGTCGAGCACGCCGGAGCCGTCGGCGAATTCGCCCAGCTTGTAATTGACGATGGCCGATCCGCCGGTCTTTGCGGCCTTGTTGTAATACCAGGCCAGGAAGGCCGGCAGGGTGTTGCGGAAGGAGGGCTGGCCGATCCACCAGTCGAAATAGACGAGATCGGGGCTGTAGCGGTCGACCAGCTCGACCTGGCGCGCCAGCCAGTCGTCGAGCCAGGCCTGCGAGACATAGGTATAGTCGCCGAACAGGTCCTCGTCATTGACGCCGGTCAGGCGGCGCTGCGCCGGGCCATAGAGGCCGGCATTAGCGGGATCGGACACGTCCGACGGGAATGTGCGGCCTTCGTCGAAGAACCAGTCGTGTTCGGCGCGGTGCGACGACAGGGCGAAGTGCAGGCCCTTTGCGCGCACGGCGGCGGAAATCTCGGCGATGATGTCGCGCTTCGGACCCATCTTGACGGCGGTGTAGTCCGACAGGTGGCTGTCATACATCGAGAAGCCGTCATGGTGTTCGGCCACCGGCACGACATAACGGGCGCCGGCATCGTGGAACAGGGACGCCCAGTCGGCCGGGTCGAAGGCCGACGCGGTGAATTGCGGAATGAAGTCCTTGTAGCCGAACTGGGTGTGCGGTCCGTAGGTGGCGATGTGGTGCTGGTATTCCGGGCTGTCCTTGACGTACATGTTGCGCGAATACCATTCGCCGCCGAAGGCCGGGATCGAATACAGCCCCCAATGGACGAAGATGCCGAACTTGGCATCGGCATACCATTGCGGCGTCTGGTAGGCCTGCAGCGACGCCCATTCGGGACGGAACGGGCCGGTGGCGGTGCGCGCCGTCGTCAGCCAGCGGGTGCGCTCCGGCGCATACTTGCGCGTCGCCGCCAGCCACTGGTTGTCGCGTTCGGCGGCCGGCAGGGTCGCGGTCGGCTGGTTGGCCGAGGAAACCGCAGCAGCACGGCCAACCGCAGGTAATGCGGCGGCGCCCAATGCGGAAAAAGCCGCGCCGGCAAGCCAGCGGCGGCGGGACAGCAGCGACGTAGGAGAGCGGTTATCGGACATGGATATCTTCCCTGGAAATGTCGGCGGAATAGTCGAAGAGGAACATGTGGCCATCACTCGATAGAGGGGACGGCGATCCCAGGGAAGCAAGGATCGCCGCCGTCTGTGCACGTCGGAGGAAACCGGACAGTCGTGCCGCCTGTCCAACGGCGCCTGCAGGGTTCAAAACAGGCGCCGGTCGTCCCGGGCTGTACGCATCGTCAGGGCACACACACATAACGGACGGCACGAGGGCCCTTGCATCCTGTAAAGGGGGAAACACGCAAGGGGCAGGATCGTGCGCCGGCCTGAGATCGTAACAGGAGCCGGCGGCGCGGTCAGGGAGACAGGGCCGCGCGGCCGGGGCGCCGGGTTGGACGCGGGCGAAGAGTTGCCCGCGTCCGGAACGCATGACGAACTAGTTCTTGAAGCTGACGCCGAAAGTGATGCGCGTACCGTACTTGCTCCAGCCCAACGGCAGGCCACCGCTGGTATAGGGATGCTGGAGGTTGTCGAGCAGGTTCTGCGCCGACACGTTGAGCGAAATACGGCTGTTGACAGCATAGGAAGCCGATGCGTCGAGTTGACCCCAGCCATCGACGAAGCTCGGCGGCACCAGGTCATTGCCCAGTGTCACATTGTACTTGGTACGATAGGTGTACGAAATACGCGCCTGGATCGGGCCCTTTTCATAATAGGGCGAGATCGTGTAGCTCCACTTCGACAGGTACGGCAGGTACAGCTTGCCACCAGACGTGTTGTACTTGTCCTGATAGGAGCTGTACTGCTGGTCGAGGTAGGTGGCGTTGGTCTGGATACCGAAGCCCCACGGCAGGTTACCCTGGTAACCGATCGAAAGACCGGAGATCTTGGCGTTGCTGCCGTTGAATGCGGCGTTGACCAGCATGTTCTCGTGGACCTGGCACGGATCCGTCCGGGTCGCCCCGTTCGTGTGCAGCGTATTGACCGTGTTGGTGCAGTAGCCAACCGAGCCGGCCGGGATGGTGACGTCCTCGAAGATGTTCTTATAGACGACGTAGGAGGCCACGTCCTTGTAGATCAGGTCGACGTTGAACAGGCTGTTCGGGGCGAAGTACCATTCGTAAGACGCGCTGTAGTTGGTGGCGCGGTAAGGCTTCAGGTCTGAATTGCCGCCGTGACCGCCGAAGTGGCCGTCGGCCAGGCTGTAGCGATCGAGGCTGAATTCCACCTGCCCCGACATGTCGGCGAAGGTCGGACGCGACATCACCTTGGCTGCCGAGAAACGGACAATCATGTCGTCGGCCAGATCGTAGTTGGCATTGAACGACGGCAGGATGTCGTCATAGCTCTTGTCGACGGTGATCATCTCCTCGGTCCACGGGTAGTAGTCCATGGTCGAGCGATAGGTCTGCGAGTTCTCGGTCTTGGCGTAGCGGACGCCGGCGTCGCCGTGCCACTTGCCCGCACGGAAGTTCGCCTGGATATAGGCGTCTTCGACCTTTTCCGACGTGTCCCAGAAGTTGCCGGCATCGCGATAGTCGCCGGTCGCCGCATTGTTGCTGCTCTTGTTGTCGATCGAATACTGCGCCATCGCCTGCTGGGTCATGGAGACGAAGGTGGTCAGGTCGCCGCTGGCGCCCAGGCCGTCGACGAGGCTCGGATCGCTGACATAGGTCGGGAAGTCGGCCATGCTGCCGGTGACGTTGAAGACCGTATTGTAGAAGTGCGGCTTGTTGGTATCGCGGTGCTTCTGGTACTTCACGCCGGCCAGAATCTCGGTGACAGGGCCCCACTCGACTTCGCGCTTGACGTCGAGCTTGGCGAAGTCGAACTGGTCGAGCGAGACGGCGGTCTTCACGAAGCCGGCCTGGTCACCCTTCTTGCGGGTGGCGAAGATGCTCGGATCAGTGGCCTTCTTGTCGAGGTTCAGGGTCGCGCCGTCGGGATTAACCGCCCAGCTGCCGCTGTCGTTACCATAGAAGCTGAGATAGTATTCCGGGTTGGAACCGCCCATTGCCTTGGTTTCGCCCAGCGAGGCACCGATCGTCCAGGCGCCCGGCGTCCACTTGCCGTCCAGGTAAAGGCCCTGAGTATGGATGACGGTGTGCTTGTAGTATTCATCCTGACGGATGGCGAACGTTCCCTTGCCGCCAGTGACACCGGCGGCGTTGGTCGTCACCGAGCTCATCTTGACAGGGTACAGGTTATTGCCCTGGGCATCCTGGATCGGATCGCCGGCGTTGTGGACGATCTTGCCGTTACCATCACGTACGTCAGCCTGATAGCGCGTGTAGTAGGGGTTGGTTTCGTTCCAGTTGACGCTGAGGTCGGTTTCGAAGAACTGCGAATAGCTGGAATCGTCGTCCGTTACGTCGATGCCGTAGACATTGATTTCGCTCTCGTCGTTCGGCTTGACCTGGAAGGCCGTAAAGAGCGACTTGCGTTCATGGTTCTGCTGCGTCGACGACATGGCGATATATTGCGGAACCAGCATGCTGGTCGTCAGCGCGGGGCCGCTTGACACCGTCGGCAGGGAGGACGGCGAGGTGAAGGCATTCCCCGTACAACCGCCCCAGTGCGCCGCACTGCAGACATTCTGGTAGGCGGCGCTGATCGAACCACTGCCGAGGACCGATTTGTTATAGGAGTAGTTCAGCAACCAGCCGAAATGGCCCGTATCGTCCTTGGTGCTGTAGACCACCGAATAACGCGGGTCCTTTTCCTTGTTACGCTCATTGATGTTGTAGTTGTATGTGAGACGCAACGTGTTCTTCGGCAGCGACAGCGGCTTGAGCGTATTGATATTGATCGTACCGCCGACGGCGCCTTCGTCGAGACGGGCTTCCGGCGTCTTGTAGACCTCGACATTGCCGATCAGTTCCGGCGCCAGGTTGGTGAAGTCGAAGCTGCGGCCGGTGTCGTGGTTGTTGGCATCCGCCGTCGCGGTTGCGATTGGGTTACCGTTGAGCGTGACGACGACCAGGCGCGAATCGATACCGTTGATAGCGACCTTGTTGCCTTCACCGCCGCCGGTGCGGTCGATGGTGATGCCCGGCAGGCGCGACAGCGACTCGGCCACGTTGACGTCCGGGAACTTGCTGACGTCTTCAGCCGTGATGACGTCGATGTGTGCCGATGCGTTGCGCTTGACGTTCAGCGACTTCTGCAGGCTCTTGCGGACGCCGACAACGACGACTTCCGAGCTATCCTTGGTGTCGGCGGCCGGAGCCGTCGTGGCCTGCGCATATGCGCCGCCGGAAACCGCGACGCCCGCCAGGGCCGTCGTAATCAAAGCATATGTTCTTAACTTCATTCCCAATTTCTCCGCCTCTTGCCCAACGAAATCGTCGATAAGACAAATTTCGTTATATGTAATACCTTTTTAGGACCAAATTCCCCGCGCCCAAAGCCACTGGTGAAATAATTCTTACATATAGTCCCGCGCGGACGTCAAACCTTCTGTTTGGTCATACTGTCATATTCCGCCATAAAAAGCGACCAAATTGCGAACTTGTCATGTCCATTTATGTCAGATTATATCGACTGGAATTGTATTATTTTCAAGACGTTAGAAAAAAAGCCATTGAAATCTGAACAAATTATCGACTCAAAGCCACCCCGCGACTAAAATACATTTAGCTGTCGGCATGTTGCTTTTGCACCACACGCCACACAGGGCCTCAGGGCCCGCATCATTATGTCATCACATTTATAACGATAAAATGTGACGTCAAAGCGCCCGCCATCGTCGATTAAAGGTCATGACACATTTAACGACCCGGATGATTCTCGACAAAATGATAGAAATTGGTACTATCCTCTGAGCGGAAACGACGCCGCGCTATTGTCAACGGACACCTTATGACGTCTTCCCCGCCCTTCCTGAAAACAGCCCACGAAGCCATTCGCCGCGGTGACATGGCCGCAGCCCTGGCCGCGGGAAAAGCCGCCACGGCCCTGGAGCCGGCTTCGGCGGAGGCATGGTGGGTGCTGGGCACGGCGGCCGGTGCGCTCGACGATTTTACCCTGTCGGAACAAGCCTTCGCCGAAGCCGCCCGGAACACGCCTCCTGGTTCCAGGGTACGCGCCCAGATGCTGTCCCTGCGCGGCAAGCCGTTGATGAGCGACGGGCGCGTCGCCGAAGCCGTCGAGAGTGCCCGCCAGACGGTGGCCGAGGGCGTCGACGATGTCCCCAGTCTGGTAAGAGTCAGCTATACCTTTACCCATGCCGGCCTGCCCTATGAGGCCCTGCCCCTGATGCTGCGCGCCACGACCCTGGCACCCGACCACGCCGAGGCCTGGTACAGCCTGGGCAGCGTCTACCGCGCCACCGGCGACATCAAGGACGCCGAGCAGGCTTTCAACACAGCCGTGACGCTGTCGCCCACGCCGCCAGTAGCAGCCTTTTTCAACCTGGCCTATCTGCGCAAATGGACCGCGACGGACAATCACGTCGCCACCCTCGAGGGCCTGTCCTGTCGCACCAGCCTCGAGGCCTGCCGCGTCGCCTATACCCTGTTCAAGGAATATGACGACATGGGCGATACCGAAGCGGCCTGGGATTGCCTTCAGGTCGCCACCGGCCTGGCACAGAAGATAGAACCCTGGTCGGCCGACGAAGAAGCCGCCACGGTGGCCGCCTGGAAAAAGCATTTTCCGGCGGAACGCTTTGCTGCCGCGGACGATCGCCCGCGCAACGGACCGAAGCGAATCTTTATCATCGGCCTGCCGCGATCGGGTACGACCCTGATCGAACGCATCCTGGCGGCCCACAGCGACGTCCAGGCCATTGGCGAACTCAAGACCTTCGGCGTCACGACCCACAGATTAAGCCAGGTCGACAGCGCTCACCGCCTGGCGCCCGACGTGATTGCCGCCGCCGCGCGCCTCGACCCGTTGCAGATAGCCGAAACCTACACGAAGGAATCGGCCTTCCTCCATGATGGCTCGGGCCATGTCATCGACAAGCTGCCGTCCAACCACGAATATGCCGGTCTTATACGCCTGGCCTTTCCCGATGCCATCATCATCGCGCTCGACCGCAACCCGATGGACGCGCTGTTCGGCTCGTACAAGCTCCTCTTCACCGGCGCCTACGGCTGGTCGTACGGCCAGGACGAGCTGGCCGACCACTACGGCCATTTTCGCGACCTGATGACGCACTGGAAGCAGGTCCTCGGCGACGGACTGATCGAGGTGTCACTGGAAGCCGTCATTCGCGATCCCGATACCGAGATCCGCCGCCTGCTCGATGCCTGCGGCCTGCCGTTCGAGGAGGCCTGTCTGCGCCCGCACGAAGCCAGGGGGGCGGTGTCCACGGCCAGCGCCGTCCAGGTGCGCAAGCCGATCAATGCCGAGGGCGTCGGCGGCTGGAAAAAATATGAAAGCCAGCTCGCACCGCTGCACCGGCGCCTGCAGGAGATGGGCTTCGACGTCTGACGTGCCTGCGGGCGCCTGACAGGCCTCGGCAGGAAATTACGCATTGCAAACGCATCGACCCTGTCGCCAGTATAAAGGCCGCTACGTTTCGTGCGAGGCTTAGTCATGGCCCTTTTCCGTCAAGCCACCATCTTTCTGATGATCCTGACCTTGCCGCTCAGCGCCTGCGCCAAGCCGGCCCTGCCTCCGCTGCATCTTGCCGAGACGGTCGACATGGACCGGATGTATGGCGGCTGGCATATCGTCGCCACCATACCCAACGGTTTTGAAAAAGGCATGCTGGCGCCGTACGACGTCTATTCCAGACGCCCGGACGGCGACATACGCGAAGACTTCTATGTCCGGCGCGGCAGCTTTGCGGCGACGGAAAAACACTTTACCGTCCATGACTGGGTAAGGCGCGGCAGCCACAACGCCCATTGGCGGGTGCAGGTCCTTTGGCCGATCAACCTGCCCTTTCTCGTCCTCTATGTCGATCCGGACTACAAATACGTGCTGTATGGCGAGGAGAACCGGAAGCTGGGATGGATCTATGCGCGGACACCGGAGGTCTCCGACAGCGATTATCAGGTCTTGCTGGAAAAATTCCGCGCCCAGGGATATGATCCGGCGAAGTTCAGGCGGATTGTGCAAAAGCCCGACGACGTCGGCAAGCCAGGCTACTGGTCGGACGGTATAAAACGGCCATGATCACTTTGCGCCAACGACACATTCAAGCCCTAATTCGGTTGCAGACCAGGCGCAGTGTACCGGATGAAAAAAGAAAAAGCGCCCGTCATAAAAACGGCAGAGTAGAAGTGTTTGAGGTTCGCCATGACCATGTCTCGTATCGTTCGTGTGTTGGCTGTCACCGCAGCCGGGGTGACTCTCGCCACCGTGATACCCGGTATGGCCCAAGCCGGTAACATGGCTGGTAATATGGCCGGCGATGACGAAGTGGTCATGACCACTGCCCGCCCTGCCGCCCTGCCCAGCGCCGCCGAACAGGCCAAGGCCCAGGCGGACGCCAAGGCAAAGGCCGATGCGGCGGCAAAACCGCTGACCACGCAGGAACAGATCGTCGCCTGGCTGGCCGACGCCCCGCCCGTTACCCGCAACGGCGTGGGCAGCGATGCCCAGCCGGCCCCCGACACCAAAAGCGGCCCGCGCCAGATCCATGGCGAGGCCAGTGTCAGTATCGGCACCGGTGGTTACCGCAGCGCCTATGTCTCATCCTATATTCCCGTCGGCGAGACCGGCACATTGGGTATCGCCGTCAGCCAGACCGACTATGGCAAGAACGGCGGTTACGGCTATGGGTATGGCGGATACGGCTACGACAATTATGGTTATGGCGGGTACGGTTATGGCCGCGGCTGGGGACAGCGCGGCGGGCGTTCACAGTCGGTCGCCCTGTCGCTCGACATGAGCGGCGACAACCGCAACGGCAGCGATACGCCCGAGGGCTGCGCGCCCGGTTTCCGCGACGGCGACCGGTATATCGAACCCCTGTGGGTCACGCGCCTGAACGGCGAACGCAGTTGCGACGCGACGGCGCCTCTCAGGCATTAAGCCTTAAACCTACTTACCCAGCATCCGGAGGATGGTGCGCAGCAGGCCGCCATTGCCTTCAGGCTCAGCGGCATGGCCTGCCGGGGCAACCTGGCCGTAGCGACCCTTGTCCTGGCTGATATCGCTGAACAGCCAGACGCGGGCCAGCTTGCCCTCCCCTTCGGCAACCGGCACGCTGCGGCGGCAGAACACACGGCCATCCTTGAATTCCAGCTCGTCCTCGGACGTGTCGTCGAGGCTGTAAAGGCGTTCGACCTCGCCGATAAAGCGGGCCGGATCGACAAGCTGGCTCAGGACGTGGTTAAGCAGGGCAAAGTCGTTCTTGTATTGCAGCAGGTCGGCCGGCACGCGCCACAGGCGAGCAAAGGCCGGATTGGCGTAGGCGATGCTGCGGTCGGAACGAATCAACAGGACGCCGTCGTGCAGGCAATCGAGAATACGCTCCTGCAGGAAGAGTTCGCCCGCCTTGGGGAGATCGTCGTCTTTAAGAACTGCGGAACCCGACACGGCACACCTGTACGCAATAACATTCGTTGCTTTTGACTATAGGGCAAAAGCATGAATGAATTCATACAACCACCTGTTACCGCGCCGGGGTTACAACCGGTTTGCAGCTGACACCCGGCAGCGGCCAGGATGCACCTGTGTCATGGCGGACGGCAAGGCATTGCCCGCCGTGCGCGACAATGTCGAAACGCGTCGGCAGGGCCAACGAATGGGTTTCGAGCGGGCCCGGCGGTGGCGGCAGAACCGTCAGGGTTGTGGCATCATCGGCATCGGTGGGACCAAGCTCGACATGTGCCCGTCCGACAGCCCCAGCCAGGGCCGTTGTGACAGCAGACCGTGTCGCCGGATCGGCCAGGTTGATCGTGGCGGCCACGTCCGCCGTGGCCGGAAGGGATTGGCAACTCGCCAGACCGAGGGTCATCAGCAAGACTATCATCAAAGGTTTTGTCGCCATGATCCGCCCTCTATCGCTTCCTGGTCAGATCCTGGTTGACCTCCATGATCCACGGCTCCGGCTTTTTGATCGCCAGGGACGTGGTCGAGGTTTTGGCTGCCGCACCTCGCGCCGCTATTGTCGTGGTGGCCGGGCAGGCCGCGGTCGCACTGTAGGTCAGTGCCGCCTTAAGCAGGTTCTCGTTGGCGTCGCCCAATTCGTGGTTGTAGTCGTCGGCGACGACACAGCCGGGGATCTTGACGCCATAGGTATCGGTCGAATTCGCCGGCGTGAAGCCGTCGGCATAGTCGCCGAAGCCGGCATCGTTCACGCCCTGGAACTGGATACTGTAATAGGTCTGGCCGCAATTGTCCTGCGGGTAGAAGCCGTAGGGCTTGCCGCAGGTCTTGCCACCGATCAGGACGACGTCGACGCCGATACCGCGCAGACCGTTGATCACCGCCTCGCTGGCGCTGCAGGTATTGTCGGTCGACAACACGAAGACGCGCGGCAGGTTGAGGCTGGGCAGGGTTGTTCCTGTCGTTACCGTAAAGCCCACACCTGACGAATAAAAGGGCGTCGGCGTATTGGCCTCGCCGGTGACCGGATCACGCGTACCAGCAGCGGCATTGAATTTCAGCTTTTCGAAGGTCTTGCCGCTGGTGCGCGTATCGCCGGCGACCATGTAGCTGAGCTCGGACGCCACGGCCAGCAGGCCGCCGCCATTATAGCGCAGGTCGAGCACCAGGTCCTTGACGCCGGAATCGCGCATGGACTGCATGGCGGCAACGATATCGGATTCGCTCGAATAGGGACTGAACGTATTGAACAGGATATAGCCGACCTTGTTGCCGGAACCGTCGGTGACGATACGCGTCCGGTTGACCGGCTTGGACACCAGGTTCTTCGAGGTCAGCGTGATGGTCCGTGTCGCCGTCGCTCCCGGATCACGGACGACGAAAGTGGTGGTGACACCCACCGCCGTCGGGAATAAGCCATTGTTCAGCGTATCGACCTGAGCCTGCGTCGTGCCGCCATTGACGAGGTCGACGCCGTTGACCGACAAAACCTGCGTGCCGCGGACCAGCTTCTTCTGTCCGCCGTCGAGGTCCTCGGCCGGCGAGCCCGGTTCGGTAAAGGTGACCCGGACATCGCGCGGCACGGTCGCAGACAGGACGGCGAAATCGGCGCCGTAGCTTGCGCTGGCCGACGAGTTGCGGCGCGCCAGGTAATCGGCGGTCGCCTCGCTGAAATGGAAATTGTCCTTGTCCTTGCCCGACGCCGTCTTGAACAGGGTCTTGAGGATGGCGAAATAGTCCGTGGTCCTGGTCACGCTGGCCGGATTGGTATCGACGACCTCAGTGTTCCACAGATAGGTTTCCTGCGTCCATGAGCGCAGCCAGTTCTTTTCGTCGAGCGCCGTCCCGGCTGTGTCTGTGAAGGCGTTGCCTTCGCTGTCCTTACCGGTGCGGACGATTTCGCATTTGTCCTTGAAGGTGCTCGCCGCCTGGAAGACACCGGAGGCCCAGGCGACGCCCGAGCTGCTCGACGAACTGCTGGTACTGCTTGAACTACTGGAACTGTTGCCCGACGATACCGGACCGGCGGCAGACGACCCGCCGCCTCCCCCGCCGCCGCAGGCCGACAGGACGGCCGAAAAGGCCACGAACGCGCATAAAAGCGCAACTCTGGGAACAGCTAGTTTGAACATGACGCCCTCGAACATCAGGCATGATGATCATGATTAACGGCGGTCTTCAAGCCCGCTATTGCAGTTGTGATACCCTATGCCTTTTTCAGGCAGCCAGATTGGCGGCAAGTTCCTCGATAGCCCGGGTGACGGCGGATATATGCCCATCGAACTGCAGGCCTGCATTGAAGGCCGCGCCGCGGATAATGTCCTCGTTCAATTCAAGCGCGGGCATGGTCGGCATCGCCACCATCTTCAGCCCGTCCAGCACCTGGCGCAACTGGGCGGCGCACTTGTTGCCACCGTGGCCGCCATAGGTGACGATGACCGCCGGCTTGCCGCGCCACTCGCGGTAGAGATGATCGAGCGCGTTCTTCAGCACTGCCGGATAGCCCCAGTTATACTGTGGCGTTACGAAGACAAAGGCGTCAGCGCCCGCGACTTTTTCGCTCCACGCCCGGGTCACTGCGGTGACATAGGGACCGATCGCCGGTACCGCCGGTTCGGCATCCATGGGCAGTTTCCAGTCTGCAAGGTCGACGACTTCGAAATCGAGCGCTGCCGTCGCACGGGCGATATTGGCGACCCAGGCGGTGATTTCCGGACACAGCCGGCCGGCACGAACGCTGCCGATAAGTATCAGGACCTTTGCGGCCATTGCCGGCCTCCCATGATGCGTGTATGACGCACACATCATCGCGCCGATCGGAGATTTTGTAAAGCGTGTATAATACACATTTAAATACGGACGCGGTGAATGACGCGCTCGGCCGCGCCCTGATCGATCTCATGGGTATGATGAACAGCCCCCGTCAGGACGATCTGCTGATCGCCGAAGCCGGTGTGACGCTGGACCGCGCGCTCTTTCCCCTGCTGGTCAAGATCGGCATGGCCGGCACCATCAACGTGGTCGACCTCGCCGACCTCGCCGGACGCGATCATTCGACAGTCAGCCGTCAGATCGCCCGGCTGGAAGCTCTCGGCCTGATCGCGCGCCGCCCCGGCCAGGCAGACCGAAGGGTACGCGACGCCATATTGACCGACGAAGGCAAGGCGACCGTCCAGGCGCTTACGGCAGCGCGGCGGCGGCTGATGAATCGCTTCATGGCCGACTGGCCGGACCAGGACCGTGTCGAGACCGCGCGTCTGGTGGCGAAACTGGCGGCAACCCTGAAGACCGCCGTCGACGGCGGAGCCTAATTCCCGGGAATGGCCGGCAGTGTCAGCATGGTGCGCAGGACGTATTTCAGTCCGCGCAACAGCTTCTTGCGGTCGACATCCGGGTTGGAGATGATGCGCATCATCAGGCCGTCGAACATCATGCCCAGGACTTCGCTGCGCGCCTCGATCTCCTCGGGGTCGCTATCAGGCGTGATCCGACGGCACAGGCTGCGGCCCAGTTCGCGCTCCTGGGCGTCGGCCTTTACGACCATGGCGGCGACTCGCGGGTTACGGGCGGCCTCGGCCAGGACTTCCAGCGCAATGGCCGCATTGTCGGGCGTGTATTTATCGTCCAGTCCCTCGTCCAGCCGGTCGACCAGGGTGTCGATCAGCCCGTCGTCGGGAATATCATCGAACTCGGCGAACTTGGCGCGCATCTCGTGCAGGTCGTTGGCGACGATGGCCTCGATAATGGCCTCCTTATTGGCGAAATAGCGGTAGATGACGCCGACGCTCATCTTCGCTTCCGCAGCAATGTCGGCCATGCTGGCGCCGTGGAAACCCGAGCGCCGCACACAGCGCAGCGTCGCCTCGAGGATATGCTGCTGGCGCGCCTGGCGATCCTGGCGCGGCTTCGATCCCGGTCCACTGCTGACGGAATTACGCATCTGTTACCGATATCCTTGTTACTCAGGGCTTTGCACGATTTCCAACTGTCTATAGATTGACATACACGGGGAAGCCCGCTATTGCCAGAGTAAATGAGAATGATCGTTCACTCTCAAAAAACTATGCGGTTACGCCCCCGCCGCGCCGCACACATTTTGATATCCATGCCGCGATGCGGTAGATACGCGCCAGACCTCCGGGAAGACCCGAGGCCACAGACCGGAGAATACCGCATGAGCTCGCCCTCCTCCTCCCGCAAGCGCGCTTACCTTGTGACGGCGGTGCCGTTGGCCCTGCTGGCGCTCGGCCTCGGCATGACGGCCTGTGGCAAGAAGCCGGCCGGCATGCAGATGGGCGGCCCGGCCGATGTCGGCGTTGTCGTGGTGCAGGCTTCGGCGGTCAACCTGACGGCCGACCTGTCCGGCCGGACCTCGGCCTATCTGGTTTCCGACGTTCGTCCTCAGGTCAGCGGCATCGTGACGTCGCGCCTCTTCACCGAAGGCGGCTATGTCAACAAGGGCCAAGCCCTGTACCAGATCGACGCGGCCCCCTATCAGGCGCAGTATGCCAGTGCCCAGGCGGCTTTGGCCCAGGCCAAGGCGGCACTGACAACGGCGAAACTCAAGGCCGATCGCTATGCCGAACTGGTCAAGATCAATGCGGTGTCCAAGCAGGACAATGACGACGCGCAGGCGACGCTCGGCCAGGCATCGGCCCAGGTCGATGCGGCAGCAGCCACGGTCCAGACGGCCGGCATCAATCTCAACTACACCAAGGTCATCGCGCCGATCTCGGGCCGCGTCGGCAAGTCGAGCGTAACGCCGGGCGCCCTGGTCACCGCGGCACAGGCGACCGAGCTGACCAAGATCCAGGATACCAGCCAGGTCTATCTCGACATCAGCCAGTCGGTGAACGACCTGATGGCGCTGAAGCGTTCGGCCGCCGCCGGCCAGATCGGCGAGCCCTCGACCGCCGATGTCGAGCTGATCCTCGACGACGGCAGCACCTATCCGCTGAAGGGCAAGCTGCAATTCTCCGACGTCTCGGTCGACGAAGCCACCGGCACCGTCACCCTGCGCGCCCTCTTCCCCAACCCGAACGGCGTCCTGCTGCCGGGCATGTACGCCAAGGCGCGCATCGTTTCCGGTACGGTCGGCAACGGCATACTGGTGCCGCAACCGGCCGTCACGCGCGACCCCAAGGGCAATGCCATGGTCATGGTCGTGACCAACGGCAAGGCCGCTAGCCGCCCGATCACGGTGGCCCAGACGGTCGGCGACAAGTGGCTGGTCACCGGCGGGCTCCAGCCCGGCGAACAGGTCATTGTCGAAGGCCTGCAGAAGGTCCGCCCCGACGCGCCGGTCAAGCCGACCGTGATGGGCGCCGCCGAGAAATAATTCCCGGCATCTTCCCGATGCCCGCCTGCCCCCGTCCGGGGCGTTCCGAATACCGGTGCCGTCGCAGGCACACCCGATACCGGCACCCCCGGCATCGGGATTAAGGAGACAAGCATGATCTCGCGCTTCTTCATCCAACGCCCCATCTTCGCCTGGGTCGTTGCCATCGTCATCATGCTGGCGGGTATCCTGTCGATGGTGAACCTGCCCATCGCCCAGTATCCGGAAATCGCCCTGCCGCAGGTGGCGGTCCAGGCAACCTATCCCGGCGCCTCGGCCAAGACGGCCGAAGACTCGGTGACGCAGATCATCGAGCAGAACATGAAGGGCATCGACCATCTGCTCTATGTCAATTCGAGCTCGGATTCGAACGGCTCGGCGACGGTGACCCTGACCTTCGATGCCGGCACCGATGTCGACATCGCCCAGGTCCAGGTACAGAACAAGCTGCAGTCGGCCATCCCCCTCCTGCCGCAGGAAGTGCAGCAGCAGGGCGTGCGCGTCAACAAGACGGCGCGGAACTTCCTGCTGGTCGTCGGCCTCTATTCCGACAATCCCAAGCTGACCAATGCCGACCTGTCGGACTATATCGCCGCCAATGTCCTCGACGACCTGTCGCGCGTCAACGGCGTCGGCGAAACCCAGCTGTTCGGTTCGCAATATGCCATGCGCATCTGGCTCGACCCCAACAAGCTGACCAATTACAGCATGACGCCGACCGATGTCATGACCGCGATCCGCGCCCAGAACACCCAGGTGTCGGCCGGCCAGATCGGCGGCCTGCCGGCCGTCAAGGGTACGGCGCTCAACGCCACCATCACCGCCCAGTCGCGCCTGACCACGGTCGCCGAATTCAACAATATCATCCTGCGTAACAATAACGGCGCCATCGTCCACCTCAGCGACGTGGCGCGCGTCGAGCTCGGCGCCGAAACCTATCAGCTCGAAGCCAAGTATAACGGCAAGCCGGCCTCCGGTATGGCTATCCGCCTGGCGCCGGGCGCCAATGCGCTCAGCACCGCCGAGGCGGTCAAGGCGCGCATGGAGGTCCTGTCGAAGAACTTCCCGGCCGGCTACCACTATGTGGTGCCGTTCGACTCGACGCCCTTCATCCAGTTGTCGATCCACGAGGTGGTCAAGACGCTGATCGAAGCCATCCTGCTCGTCTTCGTCATCATGTTCGTCTTCATGCAGAACTGGCGCGCCACCCTGATCCCGACGATCGCCGTTCCGGTCGTCCTGCTGGGTACGTTCGCGATCCTTGGCGCCTTCGGCTACTCGATCAACACGCTGACCCTGTTCGGCATGGTGCTGGCCATCGGCCTGCTGGTCGACGACGCCATCGTCGTCGTCGAAAACGTCGAACGGGTGATGCACGAAGAGAACCTGCCGCCCATGGCGGCGACGGTGAAGTCGATGAACGAAATCACCGGCGCGCTGATCGGTATCGCCCTGGTCCTGGCTGCGGTGTTCGTGCCCATGGCCTTCTTCGGCGGATCGCAGGGCGTCATCTATCGCCAGTTCTCGATCACCCTCGTCTCGGCCATGTCGCTGTCGGTCTTCGTCGCCCTGGTGCTGACCCCTGCCCTGTGCGCCACGCTCCTGCGTCCGGCGAAGGAAGAAAAGGCCAAGACCGGTTTCTTCGGCTGGTTCAACAAGAATTTCGACCGCGCCTCGACCGGCTATCGCAAGTCGGTGAACGGCATTATCGGCCGCTCGGGCCGCTTCATGGTCATCTACGCCGTGCTGCTGGGCGTCGTCGCCCTGCTGTTCATCCGCGTCCCGACCTCCTTCCTGCCCGACGAAGACCAGGGTATCATCTTCACGATCGCCCAGCTGCCGCCCGGCGCCACGGCAGAGCGTACCGGCAAGGTCATGGACCAGGTCTACGACCACTATAAGAAGGACGACGCCGTCGCTTCGACCTTCACCGTCGTCGGCTTCTCGTTCGCCGGCTCGGGCCAAAATGCCGGCATGGCCTTCACCCGCCTGAAGGACTTCGACAAGCGCAAGGGTGACGCCATGAAGGCGCCGACCGTCGCCGGCCGGGCCATGGGCGCCTTCTCGCAGATCCGCGACGCCATGGTATTCGCCATCATCCCGCCGGCCGTCGCCGAACTGGGCACCTCGTCGGGCTTCGACCTGCAGCTGAAGGATGTCGGCGGGGTCGGTCACAACGCGCTGCTGGCTTCCCGCAACCAGTTGCTGGGGGCCGCCGCGCAGAACCCGAAACTGGCCGGGGTCCGCCCGAACGGCCAGGAAGACACGCCGCAGTTCCGCATCGATATCGACCAGAACCAGGCCGGTGCCATGGGCGTGAGCCTTGCCGATATCAACTCTACCTTGAGCTCCGCGCTAGGCGGCGCCTATGTCAACGACTTCATCGACCGCAACCGCGTTAAGAAGGTCTTTGTCCAGGCCGACGCCCCCTTCCGTATGAAGCCGGAGGACATCAATTCGTGGTACGTGCGCAATTCCGCAGGCACCATGGTCCCGTTCTCATCGTTTGCCACCTCGCGCTGGGAATACGGCCCGCAACAGCTGCAGCGTTATAACGGCTCGGCCTCGATGGAAATCCAGGGCGCAGCCGCCCCCGGCAGCTCATCCGGCCAGGCCATGGACGAAATGCAGAAGATCATCGCTACCTTGCCGCCCGGCATCTCCTACGAATGGACCGGCCTGTCCCTGCAGGAACGCCAGTCTGGCTCGCAGGCGCCGATGCTGTACGGCCTGTCGATCTTCATCGTCTTCGTCCTGCTGGCGGCGCTGTATGAAAGCTGGTCGATCCCGGTCGCCATCATCATGGTCATCCCGCTCGGCGTCTTCGGCGCCCTGCTGGCCACCATGTCGCGCGGCCTGTCCAACGACATCTACTTCCAGGTCGCGCTTTTGACCATCATCGGCCTGTCGTCGAAGAACGCCATCCTGATCGTGGAATTCGCCAAGCATAACCACGAGAACGGCATGAGCCTTATGGACGCCACGCTGGAAGCCGTCCGCGTCCGCCTGCGTCCGATCATCATGACGTCCCTGGCCTTCACCGCCGGCATCATGCCGCTGTTCTTCGCCAATGGCGCGGGCTCGGGCAGCCAGCACGCCATCGGTACCGGACTGGTCGGCGGCATGCTGTCGGCCACCTTCCTGGCCATCTTCTTCATCCCGCTCTTCTTCGTGCTGATCCAGAAGATCTTCAAGGCCGACGAAAAGCACATCAAGAAGATGGCGCTGGAGCGCGAGGCCCTGGCCTTGCTCGAACAATCTCCCAACGACCGCAAGGGGCACTGACCGATGACCACCTTCATCAAGACGACCCTGATGGCTACGGCCGCGACCCTGGCCTTGAGCGCCTGCAGCATGGCTCCGCACTACGACCGCGCAGCCCTGCCGGTGCCGGGACAGTTCCCCACGGCTGCCGCCGCCACCGGCGCATCTGCCGAGACCCTGCCGTGGCGCCAGGTCATCCTCGATAGCCGACTGCAAGGCGTGATCGACCAGGCCCTGAGCAATAACCGCGACCTGCGCGTCGCCGTGCTCAATGTCGAAAAGGCGCGCCAGCAGTATCGTATCCAGCGTGCCGGCCTTGTTCCGTCGCTCAACGCCTCCGTCTCCGGCTATCGCGGTAATACCAATGCGGTCGATAGCAGCGGCAACCCGGTGACGACCGAAGGCTATACGGCCAATCTCGGCGCTTCGTGGGAACTCGACCTGTTCGGCCGCGTCCGCTCGCTCAGCCAGTCGGCGGTCAACAGCTATTTCGCCGTCGATGAAAACCGCAAGGCCGCGCAGATCAGCCTGATCTCATCGGTCGCCTCGGCCTGGCTCGGCCTTGCCGCCGACCAGGACCAGTTGCGTCTGTCGCGCGAGACCCTGCGCCTGCGCGAGGAAAGCCTGCAACTGACGCAAAAGCGCTTCGATCTCGGCGCCAGCGGCCAGCTCGACCTGCGCCAGACCCAGGTCCTGACCGAACAGGCGCGCGGCGATGTCGCCGCCCTGACCGCCAGCGTCCAGCAGGACCAGAATGCCCTGCGTCTGCTGGTCGGCGCCGAGGTGTCGCCCGACCTGCTGCCGACCGCCCTGCCCGATACGGCCATCCTCGGCGACCTGCCCGTCGGCCTGCCATCCGACGTCCTGCTGAAGCGCCCCGATGTCCGCGCCTCGGAATTCACCCTGAAGGCCGCCAACGCCAATATCGGCGCCGCCCGCGCTGCCTTCTTCCCGACGATCAGCCTGACCGGCGCCGCCGGCAAGGCGTCGGGCGATCTCGGCAAGCTGTTCGACGGCGCCGATACCTGGAGCTTCACCCCGTCGATCTCGGTGCCTATATTCGCCGGCGGCGCCAATATCGCCAATTTGCGTGGCAGCAAGGCCAGCCGCGACATCGCCCTGGCCCAGTACGAAGGCACCATCCAGTCGGCCTTCCGCGAGGTTTCCGATCAGCTGGCGACCCGGGCGACCATCGACGATCGCCTGTCCGCCCAGGCCCGCGCCACCGACGCGGCAAAAGACAGCTACAGCCTGAGCCAGGCACGCTTCGATCGCGGTGTCGACAGCCGCATCACCCTGACCGATGCCGAGCGCACGCTCTATGCTTCGCAGCAGCAGCTGATTTCCATCCGCCTGGTGCGCGCCCTCAACCTCCTCAACCTCTATGCCTCGCTGGGCGGCGGGCTGAACTGACGCCGTCAGGTCACGTGTGACAGGAAGATATCGGTCACCCGCGTCACTCGCACCGGGTCTTCGATGTGCGACATGTGCGACAGCCCGTCGAAGACGTGCAGCCGGGCATTGGGCAGCAGCCCGGCGATGATCCGCGCCACCCAGGGCGGCCCCTCATCGTACTGCCCGCACGTGACCAGGACCGGCATGGTCAGGGTCGGCAGGACAGGCCGCAGGTCGAGCGTGGCAAAACGGCCCGTCATCTGGAATTCGCTTGGACCATTGAGGGCGAGATAGACCGGATTGCACCCGATCATCTCGCCCTCGGCCAGGAACCACTGCGGCGGCGGGGACAGCCGGCACAGGTGGCGACTATAATAGCGATCCATCAGGTCGCGGTAGGCAACCGAGCCGGTGTCGCCGGTACGCATGGCGCGTCGCACCACTGCCACCGCCTTCGACCCCATCTCGCGCAGCCAGAGCTGCGACGCATCCTGGAAATCGCGCCAGCGCGACGCCGTCCCCGCCAGGACCATGGCGGCGACCCGTTCGGGAAAGGCCCGGGCGTAGAGCGGCGCCAGCATGCCGCCCCAGCTGTGCCCCAGCAGGATCATCCGCTCCAGTCCGAGATGACGGCGCAGGGCTTCCAGTTCGGCGACATAGGTTTCGGCCGTATAGCGGCGCAGGTCCGCCGGCCGTTCAGATCGCCCGCAACCGCTCTGGTCGTAGAAGATCACCCGTCGACTCCCGGCCAGGGCCGCATAGGCGCGCATGTAGCGATGTCCCGCCGCCGGTCCGCCATGGACGACGACGACGGGAATTCCCGGGCCGTCACCATAGGAACGATAATAGACCTGGCCGTTCGGACCGGAGGCGTAGCCTTCGACCATGGGATGCATGTGGGGATCCCACAGGGCGGCATCGGGGTGCAGGGCCGCGGCAGGTGCCTGCCGCGGGAATACGGCGGCGACCAGACCGGCCGTTATCATGCGTCGTGTCGGCATGTCCGTCTTCCTTTCAACGGAACCGCAGCGACAGCTGCAGGCCGTAGGTGCGCGGATCGGTGTAGTTGAGCTCGTCCTGGGTGATGATCGGCGCGACATAGGTCAGGGCACGGGTATCGGTCAGGTTACGCACAAAGGCGGCGATCTCGACCCGGTCGCCGGGCAGGCGCCAGGCCAGGCGGGCATCGGCGATGCCGTAGGGCGCGACGCGGTTGCCGGCGGCATTGTCGGGATTAAGGAACATCTGCGACTGATAGCGGCCGTCAAGCCGGGCGACGATCGAGCCGGCGCCGACGGGATGCGTGTAGCTTATGCTGCCGGTGACGGTCAGGTCGGGCGCATTGACCAGGCGATTACCGCTGTAATCGGCCGCCGACAGGGCGGTGAAGCTGCGATAGACGGCGTGCAGCAGGTTGGCGCCGACCGTGACCTGCAGACGCGACGTCGGCCGGGCCGTCAGCAAGGCTTCCAGTCCGGTGATGTCGGCGTCGCCGGCATTGGTCTTGCGCTGCAGCGGGATGACGCTCGACGTATCGAAGACGAAGACCTGCAGGGCCTTGTAAGTATAGTCGTAGATGGCCGCGCTGAGCTGCAGCCGGTCGCCCATCATCTGCGTACGGATACCGGCCTCGGTGGCATAGAGATGCTCCGAACGGAAGGGCGCCAGTTGCTGCGGATAGTTGGCCAGGCCCGACGGAAACCCGCCGCCGTTATAGCCCTTGGTGACGGAGGCATAGGCGGTCGTGGCGTCCTTCGTCCAGGTCAGGGCGCCGCGCCACGACACGTCCGAGAAGGTGCGACTGTCGGCTATGTCGACCAGTGGATAGACGCCGGACGGTTCGTCGAAATAGCTTTTGTAGGCAAAGCGGATGCGGTCGCGCGTGTAGCGGGCGCCGGCGGTAACGGTCAGGTGCGCCGTCAGGCGATAATCGCTCTGGGCGAAGGCCGCGTAACTGGTGGTATGTTCGTGCGACGGATAACGCTGGTAACCGTTGCCGAGCATGGGATCGAAACCGCCCAGGGGCAGGGATGGATCGCGTGTGACCCTCAGCACGTCGAAGGCGCTGTCATTGGCCAGGGTCTCGTCGAAATAATAGAGCCCCGCCACCGTCGTCACCGGCCCCGTGCCGGTGGTGCGCAACCTGATCTCCTGGGAAAACTGGCGCGGCCGGTCGACATAATAGCCGGTGACGACGTTGTTGGGACTGGCATCGGTGTCCTCCAGCAGATGGTGATCGCTGGTCTCCCACGCGGTGATACCGGTCAGTTCGGCGCCCGGCAGGGTGACCTGGGCGGTCAGGGCGGCGCCGAAGGTGTCGAGGCGGTCCTTGCCCTCGATGTCGTAATCGCCGGCGTCGGGATCATGGTCGGTGTCGGCATAGCCGAAGCCGTCCAGCGGCGTGCCGTCCGGCAGTGCCGCCGCATCGCCGAACAGGTCGTAGCCCTGGCCGCGATGCTGGAACTGCCGTGCCCCGCTACGGTTCTCACCCCCGTGGACGGTAGCGCGCAGCAGCACACCATCGCGCGGTGTCAGGTCGACAATGCCGCACAGGGCCCACATGTCGATATCGTTGACGTGGTGGCCAGTGACGCGGTTGAGCGTGGTGCCGTCGCGTTGCTGATAGAGGCCGGCAATTCGGCCCTTCAGCAGGCCCTTCACCAGGGGGCCGCCCAGTCCGCCCTCGACGATCCGTTCGTTGAAGCGGCCATAGGACAGGTTGAGATCGCCTTCGGGATGGTCTGTCGGCTTGCGCGAAATGAAGCGGATGGCGCCGCCCGTGGTGTTGCGGCCGTAGAGCGTGCCTTGCGGGCCTTCCAGCACCTCGATGCGCTCGGCGTCGAACATGTCGATCAGCTTGCCGGAATTGGCGCCGACAAAGACATCGTCGCGGTAGACACCGACGGCGCCCGTGGTATTGGCGTTGAAGTCGCCGATCCCGACACCGCGGATAAACAACGACGCCGTACTGGTCGAGGTCGCCGACTGGTAGCTGAAACCCGGGACGGCAATGGCGAGATCGCGTGGGTCGCGCAGGTTGAGATCCTCGACCGTCCGCCCCGTAATGGCGGTCACGCTCAGCGGGACCTCGCGGATATTCTGGGCGCGGCGCTGGGCGGTGACGATAACCTCGTCCCCCGATGCCGTCTGCGCCCCCGATGCCGTTTGCGCGAATGCCTGGCCCGATATGGCCAGAGCCAGGGCCGCTATGGAGATGCCTAAAGATACTCTATGTGTCATTGCCGCCGGTCCCTTTTCCTGATGACGAAGACGGCCGTCACAGCGGCCGCCGGTGACACAGGGACTAGGGCTTGCTTTCGCGCCGGGCCATGGATAGAACCTGACCGGGACCTGACCTTTTGCCGACCACGGGGGGCGGATGGGTACGCAATCGCTGATCGACCTGGCGGCAGAGGCCCCTTTTCGGGCCGGCACGGTTATGCTCAATCCGGCGACGCGGGAATGGACCGGGCCGGCGGGCACGCAGCTGGTCGAGCCGCGCATTCTCCAGGTTCTCGTTCTGCTGTCGCGTCATCGCGGCGAGGTCGTCAGCCGCCAGGCCCTTGTCGATGCCTGCTGGGGCGGACGCATTGTCGGCGAGGACGCGATCAATCGCGCCATTCTCAAACTGCGCCGCCTGGCGCACGATGCCGGCCAGGACAGTTTTATCGTCGAGACCATTCCGCGTGTCGGGTATCGGCTGGTCGAGCGGTCTTCCGAGAGCAGGATACTGCCAGCGGAACCGGTGGCGCAGCCGTCGCTTTTCAACCGCCGCAACCTGTTGATCGGTGCAGGTGCCGGCGCCGCCATAGCGGCCGCCGGAACAGGCGCCCTTGTCTGGGCCGGCCGCCAGAGATCCAGGGCCGCCGACGCCCTGTTTGCCCGCGGTGAAGCTGCCTTTCAGCAGGGGGCGCGCGACGACAATGCCCAGGCCATCGGCTTCTTCAGCCAGGCCGCCGGCCTGGCGCCGCACGACGGAGCTATCCTGGGTGCGCTTGCCCTGGCCCTGCGTTTCGAACAGGCCTTCGTGCCGCCGACGGAGCTGGATGCCGCCACCCGGCGCGCCGATCTGGCCGTTGCGCGCGCCCTGGCGGTCGATGGCCGTGACAGCGATGCGCGGACCGCCCGCGCCATGTATGTCCCGTTCCGCGACCATTGGCTGGAGACCGAGCGGCGGATGCGCGCGGGCCTGGTCGAGCAACCCGACAACGGCGTGCTCAACGGTTTCCTCGGCAAGCTGCTGGCCGCCGTCGGCCGGACGCGTGAGGCAATCGCAGCCCTCGACCTGGCGACGCACAGCGAGCAGTTCGTGCCCATCCTGCGCCAGGACCTGGTCCATGCCTTGTTTTCGGCCGGCCGCGTCGGCGACGCCGATCGCCTGCTCGACGCCTCCATCGGACTGTTTCCGCGGTATGCCGGCCTGTGGTGGGCCCGTTTCTGGCTGTACGCTCTGACCGGCCGCGAGACGGCGGCGCTGGCCCATGTCGGCAACCGGGCGATTGCGCCGACCGAGATCGGGCCGAAGGAGACAGATCTTGCCACCCTGGTCACCCGGGCCCTCGATGCCCGGGACAGCGGCGCCATTACCGCCGCCATGACGGCGGTGCAGGCCTACGCCGCGACAACGCCGGCCTTCCGCCCGCAGGCTATCGGCTTTGCCGCGACGATCGGCCGTCATGACGCGGCATTCGACATGCTCGACGCCCTGTTCGCGCCCTTCGACCACCCGCAGGGGCAGCGCCTGGCCAGCACGACCTTCCTGTTCGGCGCGCCCGTTGCGCCCCTGCGCAGCGATCCGCGCTTTGCCGCCCTGCTGCATCGCGTTCGCCTGACCGATTACTGGTCGGCCGCGCGCACCCGCCCGGACCTGGTGGTGCCGGGGCTGTTCCCGGGTATTTAGTCAGGGCTCAGTCCGCCTGCTACTCAGACGATCATCGTGACAGAAAATTCGCATAACATTGGTTTGCCATCGTCGATCTTTTGACGTAGTGTCGCGCCCATTGCAATGACCGGTACCGGCCGCGCATTTGGCGGCCTTTCTGAACATACGACCAAAATCCTCAGTGTTTTGAACCGTTTCGGCGGAATGCATTCGTGCACCCGCTATGTAAGCTCAGCGTCTTTCTGAAACCTGTACCGCACGCCTGTCATCACGGCGGCGCTGCAAATCCGCGTGCCTGAACAGGCCGCCCAGCCGGGAAGAAATCCATATGCGAAGACCAGCCAAACGGCCCTCCAGAGGCCTGCCCATCCAGTACCTGTCCGCCCTGCCCGCGCTGGCAGCCACTCTTATCCTCGGCGCCTCGCCCGTCTATGCCCAATCCGCTGCCGATCGGCCAGCCATAGAATTCAAGGCCGAGATCCCCAAGGCGCCGGCCGAGATGAAGGTGTTCGCGCTGAAGCCCTCGCGACCGCCCGTGGATTTCCTCAACGAGGCCCTGCGACGCTCGCCTACGCCTGCGGCGCTGACCATGGATGCCAAGGCGCTGGTGGTTCGCGATACGCGCTTCAAGGACGATCCCGATATTGTGCGCGCCTATGTCGACCCGGATAGCGGCGATGCCTATCTGACGCCGAGCATGGCCAACCTGGTCGCCATTCCCGCCGGCCGCCTGACGACCTCCACGGCCCTGGAAGTCGCGCGCAAGGCCTTCGCCGACGACCGCTTCATTCCGCGCGACGGCACGCAACTGCGTCCGGGGGCGCCCATCACCGTCCTGGGCGGCTCCGACGGCCACGCCCCGGCAACCCCTGTGCGC
>CBDFFG010000016.1:0-375592 GCA_965246725.1 Asticcacaulis sp. | reverse complement strand
GCCGGCGTATAGATTATGATATTTCCGGAGACGCCCAATGCGCAGCCCTTTGATATCCCTTTGCTGTCTTGTCCTCGCTGTGCCCGCGACGGGATTTGCCGCCCCGAAGCCCGCAGTCATCGAACTGTTCCAGAGCCAGGGCTGTTCGTCATGCCCACCCGCCAATGCCGTCCTCAACGGCCTGGCCGATCGCACCGACCTGATTACCCTTAGTTTTTCCGTGACATACTGGGATTATCTCGGCTGGAAGGACAGCTTCGCGCAAAAGGCCTTTACCGCGCGGCAGTACGACTACGCACACGGCATGGGCCGGGACAATGTCGCCACACCGCAGATGGTGATCAATGGACGCGGCGCCATTACCGGCCAGACTCGTGCTTCGGTAGATCAGGCCCTGAAGGCCTTTGCCCGCACCGGGGTGGAACCTGACATCTCGGTTACATCGGGCAAGGTTACGGTCGGTGCCGCACCGGCCGGCGAAACGGCCACGGTCTGGCTGGTGCGCTACGATCCGCACAGCCTCGACGTACCTGTTTCCGCCGGGGAAAATACGGGCCGCACCCTGCCCCATCGCCATATCGTCAAACAACTGATTGCGCTCGGCGACTGGAGCGGAAAGCCTGCCAGCTTCACGCTGCCGGCGGCGCCACAGGGACTGCAAAGCGCGGTGCTCGTTCAGGCCGGCCACGGTGGCCGGATTGTAACCGCTACGGCTTTTTAGCGGCGTCCGCCGCGCCGGGCAGGCTTTTCGGTACGGCGGCCGTCTGTTGCGGGCCACCCGGGGCCAGGGTTTCGTCGACCTGAACGGCACCCGGCTGAACCAGCTTGTCACCGTATTTGACCAGGAAGGGGAATTCCGGCCCATCATATTTCTGGGAGACGCGAACTTCCGAATTGGTGACGAACAGGAAGCTGCCCTGATAGGTGCCTTGCGTTTCATCGCCGCCGTGCCGGTCGCCAGGAAACCGCGGCGGACATTGTAGATTTCCACGGCGCAATGTTCCAGGTCGGGGACGTTGTGCGCCACCGGATTGAACTTCAGCTGGTCATGGCCCGCCTTGTCCTTGCCGGTATGGCCGATGAAGTAGCAGACCCCGGCATCGTTGGGCGCCTTGACCTGCGGCTCACAGGCGGAAAGGCCGACGGACGCGGCACCGAGACAACCGATAAGCAATGCCTGTGATACGCGCATGCGTTTCCCCTTATGAAACTGTTGGCCAGTGAGTCTGTTGGCCAGTGAATCTGTCGGCCGGACTTAATCACGTGGCGCGCGGAAAGTCAGCACGGGATTTACCGGGCTCGCCTAGTGCGCCATCGGTACGGCGCAGCCCTGCCCCTGGTCGACCAGGGTACGGAAATTGGTATTGTCGTCCGAGACCTCGACGCGCTTGGGCACCAGGCGCAATGTCTTTTCGCCCCAGCGGCCATATTGCGCCGAACCCGGCGACACGCAACGGCCGTCATACAACAGGCGGGCGCATTGGCCGATCGTCAAGGCATCCGACAGCTTGTTCCATTCATTGCCATTGTAGCGCAGGCAGGCGGCCGTCGGCCCTTGCGCCACCTGGGTATCGGGAACCACTTCGCCAGTGTCGGCACCGGTATTGGCGCCAGGTACCGGCGCGGCGGCCGGCGCCCCGGGAACCGGCGTCAACGAGCCTGTCGGTGCGGCGACCACATTGCCGTTGTCGTCGAGACCGACATCGAGGGCCTGGGCGGCAACACCGTTCTTCTTGGCGCAGTCGGCCAGGGTCAGGTCGCCGACATAGGCGCCATTGACATAGCAGCGCAGGGGCTTCTTGGAATCGAGCGTCGCCGGCGTGTCGCTGACCGTAAAGGTCAGGCCGGGCGGCTGATCGTTCATCTTCTTCTCGTCCTTATGACCCTTGGACAGGCCCAGCGCGACAAAGACGCCGATACCGATCGCCACGGCTGCGCCAATCGAGATAGCGATCCAGCGCTTCTGTTCCATGCCTGCCATAAGACCCCCCTGAGAACGGCGATGCCCACACGATTGCCGGGGGCGGATATTGGGCTACAGTCTCGCCCTTAACCCTATTTTACGCGAGGCGGCAAGGGCGCTCAAGCGTTCTCATTGCGGAAAGGCTTTTTTGCGACCAGGTACCGGACGCCGGCGATTTACTGCCCTGCTGTCAGGCGCTGCAGGGCGGCCGTATAGTTCGAGATCTGGTTGGTCAGGTATGTCGGAACCGTGCCGCCGGTCTTGCCGACCGTCGTCGAACTGTTGCTGGCCTGAGGATCGCCGTATTTCAGATAGGTGTAGACCTTCTGTACGTTCTTGATCGTCGTCTTCAGCGCGTCGATGGCCTTGGCAATGCTGGCGTCGGAATTGAGATTGAGCGACGTATCGAAGTTCAGGCCCATATTCTTCTGCGACTTGAGATAATTGCTCGACGACGCATCCATCGCCTTGCCGGCGGTCGCACTGACGATACCGGCATCCAGCCCCAGGCCCGCCAGCGCATCCCGGCCCGTCGGACCGGCAACGAACTCCATCTTGCTCGATGAATTGGCCGGCTTGATGTCGAGCTGATTCATCTGCTTGCCCAGCACCTTCGTCACGCTGACCGTCAGCTTATAGCCCGAGGCGCGGGTAATCTTCTTTGCCAGGCTGTCAAGCGTGTCGCCGGCGTCGATCGTGATCGTCTTCTTCACGCCGGTATCCGGATCGACCATGTAGAACTGATCGCCCGTCCGAACGCTGGTACCCGCGACCACGGTCGGGGAATCGTTGTACTGAATCAGTCCCTGGGGCAGGCCCAGCTTGTCGAGGGACACTCGACGATCCTGACGCCACGGCAATCGCGTTCGGCTGGACGACACCGTCGACGCCGGTATACCGCGCAACAGTCGTCGAAGCGCCTGTGCCGACATTCAGCTTGGCGAGATAGGCATCGGTCTTGACCGTATTGGAGGTCGTGGTTCCCTTTGCGATCGTCGTCGTACCGTCGATATCGCCGGTGGTCGAGCCCGCAATCCAGGCCGTGCCATCGGACGTGAACTGCACCTTGGCGTCTTTTTCGGAACCGGTACCGCCATAATAGGCAATCGTGCTGCTGCTGGCGCTGGTATCGGTCAGGTTGGAATCGATCGACAGGGCGTAGGCGTCGTAGCCTCCCGAGTAGTCGTGTGTCGTCGTTCCGTCGGCAAGAAGCTTGTTCGAACCGGACGAGCCGCCGAGATAGATCTTGCCGTCGATCAGGGCCATGCCGCTGATCGTACCGCCACCGATACCGCCGAGGTTCCGCGAAGCCGTCTGGGTAGCCGTCGTCTTGTTGGTCGTGGTCGAGGTCGTCGTCCCGTCGCCGTTGGCGACCGTGGTCGTTACAGGCCCCGTGGCGACATTGTAAGACTTGACCACGGCATTACCGTTTTCGATGCCGGAGGTATAGACGGTGCTGCCATTGACGACGATGCCCGAAACGGAATCGCTCTCTGCTGTGCCGCCCTGAGTCGTGAAGGTCGCCTTGCCCGCGGCGGAGAAGCCCATCAGGTAGGAGTCCCAGCCACCGATCTCGCCGGACGCTCCAGGCATGTTGGTCATGGTGCGACCACCGACATAGACGGAATCGTCCGCGCCGAAAGCCACTGCCGTCGCCTCGTCTGCCCCCGTCGCACCGCGGCGCTGGGTCCATTGCTCGACGCCGCCGGCATCGAATACGGTGACAAAGCTGTCCGTTGTCGTCGCGCTTGCGCCATTGACGCTCTGGTTGGTGGTTGCCGTCGTCGTCGCCACGGCCTTGCCGTTGGCATCGGTATAGGTCTTGCTGGCCGTGGCAGAGACGTCGAGCGCGCCGGTTACCGAGCCCGCGATGGCGACCTTGCCGTCCGCCGATACCGCCATAGTATAGCCGGAGGCGGAATCCGACGCCCCAAGGGTGCGGGTATAGACAAGATTGCCGGCCGAATCGTACTTCATAAGGGCGACGTCCTGCGTGCCCTTGATATCCTGATTCGAAACCTGGCCGTTAACGTCCGCCAGGACATAGACCGAACCATCCGGTCCGGCGACGCTCTGGCGCACATTGGCGATGGTGTCGGGCAACTTGGTCTGCTCCGACTCGCCCTGAACCCAATAGGCGTCGCCGACCTTCGAAATCGGATCGCTCAGGGTACCGCCGGCGTCGTCGGTCTGAAACTTGACAAGCTGCGAGGTAACGTCGGTCGATTTCGTCGCCGTCGTGCTCGTTGTGCTGGTGGACGTCGTCGCCGTGGTGCTGGCGGTCGTGCTGGCCTTGGTCGTCACCTTCTTGTTGGCGTCGCCTGTGGTTTGCACGACATAGACCGCATCCGCTGTCGTCGGCGCCGACAGGGTCAAAGCTTCGTACGACACACCTTTGATCTGCAGGCCATAGCTGTCCTGTCCCGCGGAAAGCGTTACAGTCTTGCCGTTCACGGTCGTCGTCGTCGGCACCGCGGCAGTCCGATTGACGGCCATGCGCGTGCTCAGGTTCGCCGCCTTGAGTTTGTCATTGATAAAGCTGACGACGTTCGACATCGAGCGCGTCGTCGTGCCCATATCCGTCAGGTCGATATCGACGGCGATCGGATCGGGCGTCCCTGTCTTCTTGGCCGTGATGGTGAACTTGACGTCGCCTTCGAAAGCCTTGACCGAGGTCGAGGCCGACCCTGTCGTGATGCCGTCCGCGGTATAGGTGGAATTGGTCTTGGCAACACCGACCGTACTTTTCAGCTCCTGGGTCAGGGTGCCTTCCGTCAGGTCGACGTGGTCGTATGAGGTGCTGCTGATATAGCTCTGGACCTCACTCATGCCGGCATTGAAGCGACTTTGCACCTGCGCCAGGGCGTTCGTGGTTAGCTTGCCGCTTTGCGCCTTTTCCGCCAGCCCCTGCAGGGCGCTCAGGCCCTGATACATGCTGTAAAGTTTCGCATAGTCCGGCGAAGCACCGACCACGCTGGACGTAGAAGTATCGCTGTTTATAAAGCGGTGACCGAGCAGGACCTGGCTGACGAGCGTATTTTCGTCGGCCGCCGCCGTATCGGACAGCCACGGCGCAGCCGGCGCAGTGCCCGAACCGGTCGGCGACAAGGTCTTTGTCGAAGATGTTCCTGTGCCGGCGCCAGTCGTTCCCGAGGCACTGGACGCCGCCGCCGAGCTGACACCAGCCTTGGCGTTATAGTAGGACGTCAGGAGACTCGAATCGAACGAGACCGTCACCGGAGTTACCCTTCTGGGCGTTGAACAGGACCTCCAGCATCGCTTAATACTCTTTAAGAAGCGTAAATATGTAGGCGATCCGCCACCCTCGGCTTTCGCGCAAAACCCATAAAAACAAAGCCCGCGCATCGTTCTGACGACACGCGGGCTATGAAAATAATACCGTTAACGAGAGCTTCTCCAGCTCAGGCGCCGCATGGCCCCTCGCATAAGCTCGGGCACGCAGTTGCGAGCGCCCAACGGCTATAGGTCGAAGGGATTTGCCGTTGGTATTACTTGAACAGGGACAGGATCTGTTGCGGCGCCTGGTTGGCGATCGACAGGGATTGCGTACCCAACTGCTGCTGGACCTGCAGGGCCTGGAGCTTGGAGCTTTCCTTGGCCATGTCGGCATCGACAAGGTTACCGATACCGCCGGTAATTGCGTCCGACAGCTTGTCGACAAAGCTCAAGTGGCCGTCGATCTGCTTGGCCTGCGAGCCCAGCGCGCCGAGATTGGCGTTGGTATTGAGGATCGAAGCATCGAGCTGGGAGAGCAAGCCTTGCGCTACGGTTGCCGAGGACAGCGACGAGTTGGCCGTCACCGTAATGATCGGCCCGCCCAGCGACATGGTCCTTGTCGACAGGGTAATGACCGAATTGGCGTCGGCATTGGCGATAAACTGGATATTGGTCGACAGCGAACCATCGAGGATGTTCGACCCGTTGAAGGTCGCATTCTCGACGATGTGGCTGATCTGGCCCAGGATCGATTTGAAGTCGCCATTCAGGGCGTTACGCGACGTGGTGTCGATGGAGGTATCCATCGCCCCCACCACCTTCTCGCGAAGCTGGTTGAGCAGATCGGACACGGATTCACCGGCTGCCATCGAAACGTCGGCGATCGAGGCTGCACGGTGCAGACTGTCCTTCACGGCGTTGAGACCACCCAGGTCGGCGCGCTGCCCTTGAGCGATGGCGTAGACCGAGGCATTGTCCTTGGCAGTCGACACAGCCAGACCAGTCGAGATTCTCTGCTGGGTATTTTCCAGCTGCTTGTTCGACGCATTCAAATTCTGAAGCGCGATCATCGCGGACGTGTTGGTGTGAATACTTACGGACATAGCCCGTATACCTCCATAAGGAACGACTCAGTCGAGTCTTAATCAATATGGTAAGCAAAGTGTTAACGCACGCAAACGCCTTTTGCCGCGCATTAACCATGCGCGGTGGACAATTCTGGGGTTAAGTCGTGAGACGAACGACTTAAACGTCTGTTTTTATTACGGAACCAGCCGTATAGTTCGAGGAGTTCTGCATGTCGATAAGACTTTGACGCGGTAACTCTTTGACGACCTCGCCGGTCGCTCTATCGATCGCCTTGTAGACCCATTCCCCCGTTTTCGGGTTCTTGTCCATGGTCAGGCGCAATTCGTAGTAGGGTGTAGGCTCGCGCTTGCCACTGGTACCGGCATCGGATTGATCCGACGAATCCTTGGATTTGGCAGCCTTTTCCAGGCCTGAGATATGGCTGGCGGCCTTGTCGGCCTGGGCGGAAACCTGACCAGAAGCCTGGAGCGCCGCGTCGGTCTGGGACCGGTTCTGCGACGGATCGGGCATCTGCGGAAAGGTCATGACATTGTTAATCATCTCCACATTACGCCCGGCCGTGGGAGCAACCGAACGCCCTCTTGCTGTGAAACGTACGCTTTTTGCGTACGCCGCGACCACGCCTTTCGGCTATGGCGCGAAAATGAGGGGGAGGAGCGCATAAGCGCCCCTCCCCTCCGCATTTAGCGGAACAGGCTCAAGACAGTGCCCGTCGACTGGTTGGCGATGGACAGGGCCTGGATGCCGAGCTGCTGCTTGGTTTGCAGAGCTTGCAGCTTGGCGCTTTCCTTAGCCATGTCGGCGTCGACCAGGTTACCGATACCGGCAGTGATCGAGTCCTGGAGCTTGCCAACAAATGCTTGGTGGTTATCCAGGGCCTTCGAAGAGGTACCGAGGCTGGCCAGAGCCGATGAGACGTTGCTGATCGAGGTATCGAGAGTGGTCAGCAGGGCACCGGCGGCAGTTGCGGTCGTGAAGCTCGCGGCCGACGACAGCGTGACGACGGAACCGCCAAGCGACATGTTCTGACCCGAAACCGTGATCTTGCTCGAACCGTCAGCGTTGGCCAGGGCAGTGATGCTCGACTTCGAACCATCGACGAGGTTGATGCCGTTGAACGTAGCGTTCTTCAGGGTCGTCGTGATCTGGTCACGAATCGACTTGAAGTCATTGTTCAGAGCGGTACGGCTCGTCGTGTCCAGGGAGGTATCCGAGGCGGCAAGCGCCTTTTCCTTCAGCTGGGTCAGCATGTCGGAAACCGAAGAACCGGCCGACATGGCAACGTCCACAACCGAGGTACCGCGCGACAGGGAGTCCTTGACGGCGTCAAGCGACGAAACAGTGGCGCGTTGGGTTTGGGCGATAGCATAGGCAGCACCGTCATCCTTGGCCGAAGCGACCTTCAGGCCCGTAGAGATACGGTTCTGGGTCATTTGCAGTTGGCTGGAAGTGCTGTTCAGGTTTTGCAGCGCGATCATGGCGCCGACGTTCGTATTAACTGAGGAAGACATTCTTCTTAGACCTTCATTTTGAAAAGTCCGGTGACATTTTGTCGACCGGTGGGCATTTTGCCTGCGATATTGACTGCAAGCGCCGGGCCAGCAATGCCGCTTTCAAAAATCACAGCAATGCTTTGAAATATTTCGTTTTAAAGGTGTATTAAGCACGTTTCGATCCGGCAAATATTGCCGGGCAAGATCGTCAATCCGGCAAAGATTGCCGACGTCGGCAAAAACTGCCGCGTCATCTGCCTGCAATTGCGCCTTTTTACCCGGTTTCCGGATGCAAAAAACCGCCCGGCGCAGGATTGCGGCGGAGCGGCTACACGTGGGGCGCGATGCACCAGATCGCGATACTGGGTAAAAGCACTCCCCGACAAGGTGGACGCCACTTTCTGGATATGAAGTGGTGCACTATCAAAGAGTGGCCGGGGTTGGGGCTATTCCCCTTCCCCGGCGCTACGCGGATTCTTACTTGAACAGGCTCAGCGTCATCTGAGGCGCCTGATTGGCGATGGACAGGGCCTGGATGCCAAGCTGCTGCTTTGTTTGCAGCGCCTGCAACTGGGCACTTTCCTTGGCCATGTCGGCGTCGACCAGATTGCCGATACCGGCCGTGATCGAATCCTGCAGTTTGCCGATAAAGGTCATATGCGCCGCGACGGCTTTCGAAGACGTACCCAGGCTTGCCAGAGCGGAAGAGACATTGCTGATCGAGGTATCGATCGTTGTCAGGAGCGCACCAGCGGTCGTTGCCGTGGTAAAGGCCGATGTCGACGACAGGGTTATGATCGAACCACCGAGAGTCAGCTTTTGCGAATCAACGGTGAGGTGCGACGACCCCGAAGCATTGGCGAGTACCGACAGATTGGCGGTGCTGCCATCGATCAGATTGATACCATTGAACGTCGCGTTGGAGATCGTCTTGGTAATCTGGTCACGAATCGACTTGAAGTCTTCGTTTAACGCCCTGCGACTGGTGGTGTCCAAGGACGTGTCCGAAGCGGCGAGTGCTTTCTCCTTCATCTGCGTCAACATATCCGAGACGCTTTCCCCAGCCGACATGGCGACATCCACGGAGGACGACGCCCGGTTCAGCGAATCCTTGACGGCATCCAGCGACGAAACCGTGGCACGTTGCGTCTGCGCGATTGCGTAGGCCGCTCCGTCATCCTTGGCGCTCGCCACCTTCAGGCCGGTCGAGATCCGGTTCTGGGTAGTTTGCATCATCGACGTAGTCGAGTTCAGGTTTTGCAGCGCAATCATTGCGCCCACGTTGGTGTTTACCGAAACATTAGACATTCGGTGGTCCTTTCCATTCTGGTCGGGTTTTATGTAACGGCTTTTGCCGAGAGGCCATTTTGGCCTGCACCACACAAAGCAAGCCGGATGCCAACCTACGCAGCTGCAATAAAAAATTTACCATGTTGATTAGACACGATTTTTTATGTTTGCCACGGGCAGAATCAAACCAACTCTCTGACAGGATTGAGAAATTACCCGGGCAATTTATGCCGCCCGGGCAATTTTAACCGCGCGTTAGCCATAATTCAGGAGGCCCCTCGCCCGCCCGCATTCCACAGGTCCGCCCAAAGTAAAAGGCCCGGGCATTGCTGCCCGGGCCTTCAGATATTCCGTTGTTTTCAGGTCAGTAGGAGGACTGACGCGACGGCATGGTCACGGTATCACCACCGGCCTCAGTGCCGCCTTGCGGCGCCAGGCCCTGCATGATGATACGATTGATCTCGATCAGCGGTCCGATATCTTCCAAGCTGCGCATGACCAGCGAGGTATGCTTGTTGACCCAGATGGATAGGGAAATGATATTGGCGCGCACCTGCGGCGGCAGGCCATTGCCGTCGACTGAACAGTCCGCCGCCAGGACCGACCACATACGGCGGTTCCAGTCGAGCGCATCCATGCGCTGAACGATATTCGAACGATCCAGTTTTTCCGCGTCCAGCAGGGCGCGCGTCACCTGGCCGAACAGACGGTATTCTGTCTGACGGGGATTTTCCGCACGCGCGGTTGCGGTCTGATACGCCTTTAACGACATGCTTATTCAGCTTTCTTTCCGAGACGCTCGTCTTCGTATTCGATAAGTTTGCGGCAACCCATCAGCGCCTTGTAATATTCCTGGACCATGATGCCCTTGGAAATGCCGACGCATTCCGCCAGGATGGTCGGGTTGGCGATGACGCCCATGAATTCGGTCATGCGACGCAGGAATTCGTCGTAATATTTTCCGGCGCCGGACTCGTCGAGATACATCATCATGACGGGGAAATAGACGTGGCGGGCGGGCGAATTGACTTCGTCTTCCTGCATGATGTCTTTTTCACGCAACACCGACGCCTTGTTTTGCAGCACCAGCGAACACCGACGATCGCCGTTCTGAACCACGGCGCCGTTGAGAACGAAGCGCTCTCCCGGCTTCAAGGACAGTTTCAAAGGCATTGTTTTTCCTTCATGTTTCCCTACGCGCCGACGCTAACCGAGACAGGCATGAGCGGAAACCTGTCCATTCATACGCCATCGCGGGTTAATATCAGGTTTCGCCGCCTGCGATTTCCCAAGCGACGCAACAGGACCTAAAGGTTAATCCACGGATTTGGATTAAAGGAGTCTTAAATGGCGCCCATAATCCGGGATATTTCCCCGCGATTTTTTACGGCGCACAGCGGTGGACCGGGCATGGAGAAACCCCTGCCCGGCCAAGCCGAAACCGGGGAAAACCAGGGCCGTGCGGCATATGAAGGCCGGTCAGTGCGCCATATACAGGTTGATACCGGTATTCTGCAGCAGATAGCGCGTCGTGCCGCCGAAGGCGAATTCGCGGATGCGCGAACGCCCGTAAGCCCCGGCGACCATATAGTCGGCGCCATGGCGTTCACCGGCCTCGGCCAGTTGCGTATGGATCTCGCCCTTCGGCAGGACATCTACCTCGGTGGCGATGCCATGCGCCGCATAGTATGCCGCCAGGCGTTCGAGCTTCGGCGGGTTGTCGCCCAGGGGCGCACCGACGATCACCACGCGCGACGCCTTCTTGAGCAGGGCGACGGCGCGGCGCGCGGCGCGCGATGACGGCTCCTTGCCGTCCCAGGCGACAAGGGCCGTACCGGTGAGGGTCAACGGTTTGCGCGCCACGAACACACCAGCCCGCTCCTCCATCAGGACCTGCTGAAAGGCCTCCGCCAGCATACCCTGCCCCTTGGCGCTCTGTTCGCCGAAGACGACCAGGTCCGACAGGCGGGTTTCGCAGGCAAGATCCTGCCACACCGGCGATTCCAGGGCGGCGAAGGTCTTACCGGCATAGGAAAGCGCCCCGAAATGTGAACGCGCCATCAGTTCGGATTCTTCGGTCGCCGCCTTCAGGCTGTCGAGGGTCGACATCTGCACCGTTCCCATGAAGCCCTCGCCCAGCCAGGGCGACAACTCGGCCGGATCCGGCGGCGCGAACAGGACATTTAGTTCGGCGGCAAAGGACTCGGCGATCGTCGCCGCGATATCGAGCGCCAGGGTTTCGCCGGCGGCGCCGCTGACCGGAATCGTCACCCGTGACCAGGCCTGTCCCTTATTGTCCATAACCGCCTCCATGGCTGGCGCATTTCGCGCCGATTATTGTGCACAATTCGCGATTCGCGTAAGCCTTTGGCTGTGCACTGCTCTACATTATATCCCCTCCCCGATAAAAACCCGATGTGACATTCAGCCTCGCCATGCCAGCCGCCCCCCGCCGATCCTCCATCAAGGCCGTAACGCCCCGCGCCTGGCAGCGCATGCTGTCCGGCCGTCGCCTTGACCTGCTCGACCCCCATGCCATCGATATCGAGATCGACGATATCGCCCTTGGCCTGTCGCGTGTCGCGCGCTGGAACGGGCAGACGATCGGCGACCATGGCTTCAGCGTCGCCCAGCACTGTCTTATCGTCGAAGAGATTTGCGCCCATATCGACCCGGCCATCACGCCGGCGCACCGCCTGATGGCGGTCCTGCACGACGCGCCTGAATATGTGATCGGCGATATGATTTCGCCGTTCAAGGCGGCGCTTGGCCTCGACTACAAGCGTTTCGAAAGCCATCTCGAACAGGCCATCCACATCCGCTTCGGCCTGCCACCGCTGATGCCGGCAGCCTTGAAAAAGCTGATCAAGCAGGCCGACCATGCATGCGCCTATTTCGAAGCGACGCAACTGGTCGGATTTACCGAGGCCGAGGCCCTGCAGTTCTTCGGCGTGCCGCCGGAAGGCTACAGCCTGGTCATCGATCCCCTGCCGGCGCGCGAGGCGCAGATCGCCTTCGTCGCCCGTGTCGAGCAATTGCTCATCGAGACGGCGAAACGCTGACATGGCCCTGGCGATCGAACTGTCTGCAGTGGTAGTAACGGTCAAGGACAATGAAGCCGTCGTCCTGTGCCGCAACCTGCCGCGCGGCGAGGCTGACGCACCTGCCTATGCCCTGCCCTCGGGTCCGTTCGTTCCCCGCAGTCATCGTACCTTCGACCTGGCCCTGCGCGCCTTTGTTCGCGACCAGACCGGTTTCGATATCGGCTATGTCGAACAGCTCTACAGTTTCGGCGATATCGGCCGCGAGGCTGTCATCGACGGCGCGCCCAGCAGCGACCATATCATCTCGGTCGGCTATCTCGCCCTGACGGACAATCGCGATTTCCAGGCGCGCTTCGATGCCGCCTGGGTGCCGTTCAACCGTTTCTTCCCGTGGGAAGACTGGCGCGGCGACAGCAACCCTGCCCTCAAGCGTGTCCGGCCGGCCCTGGATGCCTGGGCCGCGACGGCCGACAGCGACCTTGGCCAGCGCCGGATCGATACGCTGTTTCCGGAAGATCTCGACAACTGGAACGAAGAGCGTGTGCTCGACCGGTATGAATTGCTCTACAGCGCCGACCTGATCGCCGAAGCGCAGCGCGTCAAGGGCGTACCGGTGGCTGGCGTCTCCGCCGGAGAAGCCATGGCGTCCGACCATCGCCGTATCGCTGCCACGGGCTTGTCGCGCCTGCGCGGCAAGTTGAAATACCGGCCTGTGATCTTCGAACTGATGCCGGAACAGTTCACCCTGCTGGAATTGCAGCGCTCGCTCGAGGCCTTGTCCGGCCTGCGCCTGCACAAGCAGAACTTCCGCCGGGCCCTTGATCGCACCGGCTTTGTGACGCCCCTGGGCATCATGCGTGAAGACACCGGCGGACGGCCGGCCGAGCTTTACAGCTATAATCGCGACCAGTTCCGCTTTAGCCCGTCATTAGGCTTAAGCCTGCCTCGGGCATAAAAAACGCCCGGTTTCCCGGGCGCTTCATATTTTAGAAAGAGGTATTGCTCACCGCATCCGCGCCAGCTTGGCGGCCTGCGCCATCCAGTTTTCGCGGACGATACGCTTGGGGAAGCGCACGCGGTTCGACACCCAGGCGACATGCTCCGGCGTCCAGCCGGCGATCTGCCAGTAATGGAAGATACCTAGCGCATTCAGTTCCTGCTGATTGCCAGGCCCGATACCCGAAATCACTGTCAGGTCGTCGATCGAGCCGCGCGGCGTTTCCAGGCGCATCGGCTCCAGGCCGGAACCGGCCTGGTGAACCGCGGCTTCGACGCTTTCCGGCGTCATGGCCGCCAGGCTCGAGACGCGGCCCTGCAGGTTCGGGTCGAGACGATAGGCCTGGGGTTGGAAGGGTTGGGGTTGGAAGGGTTGGGGCTGGAAAGGTTGTGCCTGCGATGGCTGAGGCTGCAGCGACGATCGCTGCTCCGGCATGGCGCGGGCGGCGGCAACATCGACGCGCGGCGTCGGATCGGCGGGCACATAGGCCGGGCGGACTTCACGCGGCGTTTCCGCCTTGGGTTCAGGCGTGGTCGGCATCTTGAACGGCACGACGACACCCGAGGTGAACTGTTCGGCCGCCTTGGCGACATCGTAATGATAGACTTCGGCTGCCTCTTCCTTTGCGACAGGCGTAAAATCGGCTTCGATGATTTCGGCCGGCGCCTCGTTAAAGGCGCTCATCCGGCGCGTGACACGGCGCTTGCCGGCCAGCAGCCAGCCGAGGCCCGAGAACAGGACAAAGGCGGCGACAAGCAGGGCGGCGGATTGTGCGATCATATTCAGCATGGTCAGTCCCCTAGCCTAACTTACGCGCAACAAAACCGGTAATCAGGCCGAGACCCGCGGCGCCCAGCAGCAGCCAGCGCAATTCGAAAATCAGATGCAGCATGTCCGCCCCCTTTAGTCCTGTGTGACGAGAATGACGACGCGACGATTGGCGGCGCGGCCTTCCGGCGTCGAGTTGTCGGCAATCGGCGATGCCGCGCCATAGCCGGCAGCGACGACACGATCCGAGGCCAGACCACGCTTGACCAGGGCATCTGCAGCAGCTTGCGCGCGCGCCTTGGAAATCAATTGGTTGGCGACGGCATCGCCGGCACTGTCGGTATAGCCGGCGACGGTGACCTTCAGGTCCGACGGGCAGGTCGCGACAATCTTGTAGACATCGTCGAGCAGCGGTTGACTTTCCGGGGTCAGGTCATAACCGCCGAAGACGTAACCGATCTTGCGCGTGCCCATGGCCTTGTAGATGCGTTCCTCGCAGCCCTGCGCCACGTTGCTGCTGATCGGCATGGGTTCGCTGCCGGCGACGGCCGGGCGATCGGAAGTAACGCCGTCGATGCTGGTCGCCTTTTCGCCGGCGACCGCCAAAGGTGGTGCATCGGCGCCGGCAGCAACGGGCGCTGCGGCAGCAGCCAGTTCGGCATGCGGTGTCGAGACGAGCACGGGCGTAATTTCGATACGCGACACGACCTTGGCCCAGTCGCGCTGGCCGTCATTGAGCGCAGCGATCTTTGTCTTGGCCTGATCGAGTTGTTTGGCGGCGTCCGGGTCGTTGTCCATGGCGGTCAGGGTAACGGTCTGACCGTCGACGTGGGCGCGCACATCGTCGAAATTGTTGTCGACAAGGGAACGGGCTACCTTGGAGCGCACGTCGCTTTCGATGCCGGGAAGGACCTTGTACAGTCCCACGGCGCCGAGGGCGACCAGCCCCGACAAACCCAGCATCCAGACCGCTCTACCCCTCATCAGACACCCCACTTTTTGTCCTGATGGATTTGTATCGCGTTTACGAGCCGTTAACAACCAGCCCAAACACCTGAATGGCGACAAAATTTACCATTTTGCACCCACGGCATGGCGGGTGTGACAAAGGTCACGCATAAAGCAAAACGCCCTCCCCTGCGGTATCCGCAAGGGAGGGCGCTAAAATGCACGCTGGCGTTTTAAAGCCTACTTACCCGCAGCGATCGCGGCTTGCGCCGCCGCCAGACGCGCAACCGGCACGCGATAGGGCGAGCATGAGACATAGGCGAGACCGATGGCGTGGCAGAAGGCGATCGAGGCAGGATCGCCGCCATGTTCACCACAGATGCCCATCTTGATATCCGGACGGGTCTGCTTGCCCTTTTGCGAGGCGATGCCGATCAGGGCGCCGACGCCATCCTGGTCGAGGCTGACGAACGGATCCTTGTCGAAAATCCCCTTCTCGATATAGGGGTTCAGGAAGCGGCCGGAGTCGTCGCGGCTGATGCCGAAGGTCGTCTGCGTCAGGTCGTTGGTGCCGAACGAGAAGAACTCGGCCGTCTCCGCCAGCTTGTCGGCCAGCAGGGCAGCACGCGGCAGCTCGATCATCGTCCCCGTCTTGTAGGCGATGCTCTTGCCGGTTTCGGCGAAGACTTCGGCGGCTATGCGGTGGGTCATGGTCGTCAGATTGGCCATTTCCTTGGCCGTCGCCACCAGCGGGTGCATGATTTCCGGCACCGGCGTGCCGCCGGCATCCTGAACCGCAATCGCTGCATGGAAGATGGCGCGCAACTGGGATTCATAGATTTCCGGGAAGGTTATGCCAAGACGGCAACCGCGCCAGCCAAGCATCGGATTGGTTTCCGACAGCTCCTTGGCACGCTTGTGCAGCTTGTCGATGCTGACGCCCGATGCGTCGGCAACGGCCTTCATGTCTTCTGCGGTATGCGGCAGGAATTCGTGCAGCGGCGGATCGAGCAGGCGCACGGTCACCGGCAGGCCGTCCATGATCTGGAACAGCTCCGAGAAGTCCTTCTGCTGCATCGGCTGGATCTTGGCCAGGGCCTTGCGGCGACCGGCTTCGTCGTCGGCCAGGATCATTTCCCGGACGGCGGCGATGCGTTCATCGTCGAAGAACATGTGCTCGGTACGGCACAGGCCGATGCCCTTGGCGCCGAAGCCGAGCGCAGTGCGCGCATCGGCCGGCGTTTCGGCATTGGCGCGGACGTCAAGACGCTTGAATTCGTCGGCCCAGGCCATGATCTGGTGGAAGTCTTCCGAGAATTCCGGCTCGATCATGCGCACCGCGCCCTTGATGATCTCCCCCGACGAGCCGTCGAGCGTGACCACTTCGCCATGGCGGAAGGTCTGGCCGCGCGAGACGAACTCACCGCGGTCGGCATAGATCTGCATTTCGCCGGCGCCGGAGACGCAGGGACGGCCCATGCCGCGGGCAACGACCGCCGCGTGGCTGGTCATGCCGCCGCGCGCCGTGACGATGGCCTTGGCCGCATGCATGCCGTGGATGTCTTCCGGCGAGGTCTCGTCGCGCACCAGAATAACGTCTTCGCCGGCGGCGGCCAGGCGAACCGCGTCGTCGGCGGTGAAGACGACCTTGCCCGAGGCGGCGCCCGGCGATGCCGGCAAGCCCTTGGCAATGATGATTTTTTCCGCCTTCGGATCAAGCATCGGGTGAAGAAGCTGATCGAGGCTGCCCGGATCGACGCGCATCAGCGCTTCCTGCGGCGTGATCAGGCCTTCCTTGGCCATGTCGACGGCGATCTTCAGGGCGGCCTTCGACGTGCGCTTGGCGTTGCGCGTCTGCAGCATGTAGAGCTTGCCCTGCTCGACCGTGAACTCGACGTCCTGGACGTCGCGATAATGCTGTTCCAGCGTGTCGACGGTCGACTTGAACTGCGCGAACACGTCGGGCAGCGACTCTTCCATAGACGGCGCCTTTTCGCCCATCTCTTCGCGGGCGCGCTTGGTCAGGGCCTGGGGCGTGCGGATGCCGGCGACGACGTCCTCGCCCTGGGCATTGAGCAGAAATTCGCCGTACAGGGCACCATCACCGGTCGACGGGTTGCGCGTGAACGCCACGCCGGTCGCCGAGGTATTGCCCATATTGCCGAAGACCATCGACTGGACGTTGACGGCCGTACCCCAGTTTTCGGGGATGTCGTGCATCTTGCGATAGAACTTGGCGCGATCGTTCATCCACGAACCGAAGACCGCCTTGACGGCGCCCCACAACTGGTCTTTCGGCTCCTGCGGGAAGTCCTGGCCCAGTTCGGAGCGGACCATGGCCTTATAGTCGGCAATGATCTTCTGCCAGTCCTTGGCGGTGATGTCGGTATCGACCGAAATGCCGAGACGATCCTTATGGTCGTCGAGAATGTCTTCGAAGCTGTGGTGGCTGACGCCCAGCACAACATTGGAATACATGGTGATGAAGCGGCGGTAGCAATCGAGCGCGAAACGCTCGTCGCCGGTCAGGGCGACCAGGCCTGCGACGGTTTCGTCGTTGAGGCCCAGGTTAAGCACCGTATCCATCATGCCCGGCATTGAGGCGCGGGCGCCGGAGCGGACGCTGACCAGCAGCGGATTGGCGACATCGCCAAATCCCTTGCCCGTCACCTTTTCCAGGTTGGCCAGGCTGGTCTCGACCTCGTCGATCAGGCCTTCCGGCAGTTGTGAATTGTTCTGGAAGTAGTGGACGCACGCTTCCGTCGTGATGGTGAACCCGGCCGGAACCGGCAGGTTCAGCGACGACATCTCGGCGAGATTCGCCCCCTTACCGCCCAGCAATTCCTTCATGGTCGCGTCGCCGTCGGCCTTGCCGGCCTGGAACGCATAAACCCAGTGCTTTGTCATGAAACTTTCCCTCTTCACACAAGCGTTTTGGTATAATTCTTACGCACTCTGCTTTGTCGAAAACTACCTGTTTTGTTTATAAGTTTTCGATTACTGGTCGTCTTTTGCTCCCGATTTCTACCGGGGGCGCCGCCCTGGCACTCGGGCGATTTACAGTCAGGCTATCCTACTCAGGTCCGCAATATCGGCGGACAGGGTACACACTGCGTTGAGAATGTTCAGGCGATTGGCCCTCACAGCCGGATCGCTGTCATTGACAAGAACACCGTCAAGGAACGCATCGACATTTTGCCGCAATGCAGCAACACTTTTCAAGGCCTCCAGATAATTTTCCTGCGCCAGTGCTCCGGCGACCGCACGCTTCTGAACCTTGAGCTCGGCAACAAGATCGCTTTCGGCGCCCGGCGCGTCCTCCTGGGCATGTGGCTCGCCCAGGATAAGAGACGCCTTTTTCGCTTCCGCAGCAAGAATATTCGCGGCACGCTTGTGCACCGCAAGAAGATCCTCACCTTCCGGCGCGAGAATTAAGGCTGTTTCCAGCGCTGCCACCTTCAGGGTGACACGGACCACGTCGTCATCCTTATTGGCCAGGACGGCTTCGAGCACATCGAAACGCTGCCCTTCGTCTTTCAACTGCACCTTGAGACGGTCGGCGAAGAAGTCGTTGATATCGTCGCGGACGGTTTCATAGGCCTTGAAATGGGCCGGCGTATCGCCGCCCAGATGGGCATACCAGGCTGCGACCAGGTCTCCGATCGAGAGGCGCGCATCGTGTTCACGCAGGATACGCAGGATACCGAGCGCCGCGCGACGCAGGGCGTAAGGATCTTTTGAGCCGGTCGGCTTTTCATCGATGGCGAAGAAGCCAACCAGGGTGTCGATCTTGTCGGCCAGGGCCACGGTCGCGCTGACGGCGCTGACCGGCACCGAATCGGACGGCCCCTGCGGCTTGTAGTGTTCGCGGATGGCGTTGGCGATGTCGCCGTCCAGCTTTGCAGCATCGGCGTAATAGCCGCCCATAACCCCTTGAAGCTCGGGGAATTCCCCGACCATCTTCGAGGCCAGGTCGGCCTTGGACAGGCGCGCAGCCTCGGCCGCCACGTCGGCATCGGCCTTGAGCAGCGGCGCGATATGGCGGGCGAGCGCAGTGATGCGCTCGATACGCTGCGCCATCGAGCCCAGCTTGACGTGGAAGGTGGTACCCTTCAGGCGCTCCAGCCAGGCCTCGAAATTACCGGCCTTGTTGTCCTCGGTCCAGAAGAAGACGCCATCCGACAGGCGGGCCGACAGGACCTTGGCGTTGCCGCGCTTGATCTCGGTGCCGCCGTCGCTGGCCTTGAGGTTGGCGACGATGACAAAGTGCGGCGCCATCTTGCCGCTTTTCGCGTCGCGCACGGCGAAATACTTCTGGTGCGTACGCATCGAGGTCTTGATGACCTCCGGCGGCAGGGTCAGGAAGCGCGGATCCATGTCGCCGAGGATCGGAATCGGATATTCGTTCAGGCCCGCGACCTCTTCCAGCAAGCCATTGTCATCCATCAGTTCGCAGCCGGCGTCGGCACAGACGGCGCGCGCCTTTTCCAGGATGATTGCCTGGCGATCGGCGTGGTCGAGGACGACGAAATTGTCAGCCAGGGCCTGGGTGTAGCTGGCGAAATCGGAGACCGTCAGCGGCTCAGCCGAGCCGAGGATACGGTGGCCCCGGGTCAGGTTGCCGCTGGTCAGGCCTTCGAGGCTGAACGGGATCACGGCGCCGTCGAACAGGAAAAGAATACGCTTGAGCGGACGCACCCAGCGGAAGCTGCTGGTACCCGAGCGCATCGACTTTGGCCACGGGAAGGCAGCGATGACCTCGGCCAGCATGGCGCCCAGCACATCGGCGGTCTTGCGGCCCGGCTTTTCGATACGCGCCAGCCAGATGCCGTTTTCCAGCACCAGTTGCTCCTGGGTAAGGCCGACCTTGCGCAGGAAACCCGCCATGGCCTGTTCCGGGGCGCTTTCCTTGGGGCCCTTGACCTCTTCTGTCACGGCCGCCTGTTCGGCTGGCAGGCCTTCGACCACCAGGGCCAGGCGGCGCGGACCGACATAGGCACGGATACTGTCGAAGGTCAGGCCGGACGTCGTCAGCTTGGCGCCGAACAGGCGCTCGAAATCACGCGCGGCGCCCAGTTGCATACGGGCGGGGATTTCTTCGCTGAGAAGTTCGATGAGCAACTGAGCCATTAGACAGCCTCCCCTGCACGAGTCTCTTCTTGCCTTGCCCATTCCTGGGCGCACGCCTTACAGAGGTCGCGGATACGGCCGATATAGCTCTGGCGTTCGGCAACCGCGATGGCGCCACGGGCATCCATCAGGTTGAACAGGTGCGACGCCTTGAGCACATGATCATATGCCGGCAATACGAGTTTGTATCCCAAGGAGTTTTCCGTATTCAGGATGCGGGTGACATTGGCTTCCATGTCTTCGAACTGACGCTTCAGCGTAGCGACATCGGAGGCTTCGAAATTGAAGGCCGAGAACTGGCGTTCCTGTTCCTTGAAGACGTCGCCATAGGTGACGCCCTCATTGTTGAACTTCAGGTCGTAGACATTGTCGACATTCTGCAAATACATGCACAGGCGCTCCAGGCCGTAAGTCAGCTCGCCCGAGACGACGTCGACCTCGATACCGCCGACACCCTGGAAGTAGGTGTACTGCGTCACCTCCATGCCGTCGCACCACACCTCCCAGCCCAGGCCCCAGGCCCCGACCGTCGGGTTTTCCCAGTCGTCCTCGACGAAGCGAATGTCATGCAGGCTGGTGTCGAGGCCGATGGCCTTCAGCGAGCCGAGATAAAGCTCCTGCAGGTTTTCCGGGTTCGGCTTCAGGATGACCTGGTACTGGTAATAGTGCTGCAGGCGGTTGGGGTTCTCGCCATAACGGCCGTCGACCGGGCGGCGCGACGGCTGGACATAGGCGGCCTTCCATGGCTTGCGACCCAGGGCACGCAGAACCGTCGCCGGGTGCAGGGTACCGGCGCCGACTTCGATATCATAGGGCTGGAGGATAACGCAGCCCTGCTTCGACCAGTAGGCGTGCAGGGTCAGGATCAGGTCCTGGAACGACAGGGCGTCGGGAGAAGCGGTGGAAGCCATGGAAAATCGCCGGTTGAAATGTGGCCGGACCATACTGATGCCCGCTTCGCGTCGCAAGGCAAAAGGCCAGCTTTTTCAGAACAAAAGCTGTCCCGGGCGTGAGAATCGCGGTTGCCTCGGACCATGAGCGACACGCCTGCGCACAGACATGGTTTTTCCGACATCGCCGCCGCCCTGAGACGGCCGGTATCATGGTTGCTGATGGGGATGGGCTTCTCGGCCGCCCTGCCCTTTCTGCTGGTCGGCCAAACCCTGGGCTTCTGGCTGCGCAAGGACGGCATCACCCTGACCCTGATCAGCTACCTGACCGGCATCAGCCTGATGTATGGCCTGAAAGTGCTGTGGGCGCCGTTCATGGATCGGGTGCGCCTGCCCCTGCTCTATCGCTGGCTGGGCCAGCGCCGCTCCTACATGCTGCTGTCACAGATCGTCGTGGCCGCAGGTCTCGCTGCCATGGCTTTGCTGGGTCCGAAGGCGCATCTCGGCCTGTTCATGATCGCCGCCGTTACCGTCGCCTTTGCCGCTGCCTCGCAGGAGATCGCCATCGACGCCTGGCGGGTCGAGGAGACAAACAGCCAGTCCGATCAGGCGCTTAATCCCAGCTTCTACAATTTCGGTTATCGCACCGGCAACCTGGTCACCCAGGCCCTGGCCCTGTTCCTGGCCGGGGTCTTTGCCTGGTCGACGACCTATCTCATCATGGCAGCCTGTCTCGGCGTCGGTGTCATCGCTACCCTGGCCGCGCCGCGCACCGTCAATGAACGTCGGCACGAAGGTCCGGCGCGATCGGCGCGTGAACTGATCTTCGAGCCCTTCGTCAGCTTTGCCCGTGAACACGCCGGATCAGCCGGCATCCTGTTGCTGCTGATCGCGCTCTACCGCCTGCCCGACTACCTGATCGGCCCCGTGGTCGGCACCATGTATGTCGACACCGGCATCAGCGAGATCACCATTGCCGCCATCCGCGGTTCGGTCGGCATGGTCGCCGGTTTTGCCGGCATCGCGCTGGGCGGCGCCTGCATCCTGTGGCTGGGCCTGGAACGCGCCTTCTGGCTGGGCGCCATTACCTGCCCGCTGACCAAGCTTGGTTTCGCCTGGATGTCCCTGGCTCATGGCAATATCGGCGTCTTTACCACCGTGCTGATCGCCGACGACCTGTCCAATGGCATAGCCGAAACAGCCATGATCGCCTTCATGACCCGCTTGACCGGTCGCGAGCATACCCTCACCCACTACGCCCTGATGTATTCGGTCATGGCCTTTACCGGCAAGGTGCTGAAGATGTTCGCCGGCCAGCTCATAGATGGCCTGACGCCGCACATGACCCTGTTTCCCGCCTATGCCGCCTTTTTTGCCGGTTGCGCCGCGCTTGGACTACCGTGTCTGATCGTCTGTTGGATTGTGCGTAAAAAGGGCGTATTCTCGGCCAAACTCGCCTGAAGCGCGAGTCGCCGGGGCCGCCGTGAGACTGCCAATCATATGGCAATTTTATCGCGGCTTCTCTTAGATAACAGGGTCAGAACGCCCAAATGCGTTCCAATAAAAACAAGTATTTGCTCCGGGGATGCCCGTCGTGAAGATCACCAATACCTTTATTACCGCTGCCGATGACAGCCCCGCCACCATGGGCCGGGTTCCGCCGCGCGGCGAAGGCGAACGCACCATCGCCCGCTTGCACTACGAATTGCTCAGCGAGCATCCGTACGAGTTCGACATCGATAGCTTGGTTTTCGAGGTCCATTGCCTGCGTAACCATATCGCGCCGGAACATCGCGATGCTCATCGCGAAGCCTTTTTCAGCAAGGGCCATCCATGCATGCGTGCCTCGCCCCTGACCAAGACCTATGGCTACGGCGCACATTATGACGGCGCCGGCCGTATAGCCATCTATCCGGTCGATTCGCGCGCCTATGCCAAGTTCGTGGCCGCCCCGGACGTGCACAAGGAAAAGGCCATGCGCAGCAAGCGCGCAAGGCCGCCCGAACTAGGCCTGGCCGAGCCGACAGGCCCGCACCCAGGCGGCAGGCCACATCCCTTCTAGCCGTCTGCGTAAAGCTTCAGCAGCGGCATCGTCGCGGCACAGGGCAAAACAGGTGGCGCCCGATCCCGACATACGCGCCAGAATCGCCTCGGGCTGATCGGCCAGGGCCGACAGGACGTTGGTAATGACCGGCACGAGCGCCATGGCCGGCTCTTCGAGATCGTTCCGCGTGGTGCGCAGTGCCGATACCAGGCCATCGAAATCCGTTACACCGTCGAAGACGTCGCCGGGATCGAGATGGTCGAAACGCTGGCGCGAATCGTAACGGGCGAAAACCGCCGGTGTCGCGCACTCCGCCAGGGGATTGACCAGGACTGCCGAAACGGCTGGTACGTTTGCCGGGGTCAGGCGCTCGCCGTAACCTTCCGCAACCGAGGTCCTGGCCCACAGGCACATGACGCCGTCGGCGCCGGTGCGGCCGGCAATGGCTTCCAGGTCTTCGTCTGCCATGTCAGGCGCATAGGCCTCACGCAACAGATGCAGAACGGCGCCGGCATCGGCGCTGCCGCCGCCTATACCCGAAGCGATCGGCAGGTTCTTTGTCAGGTAGATGTCGTGACGGTCGACATTGACGCCGGCAGCCTCTTCGAAACTACGGACGGCCTTGAGGACCAGATTGTCTTCGCCGGTCCCGAGCCCGGCCCCGAACGGGCCGTCTATACTGAGGTGCAAAGGCAGGTTGTCGCCGGAAGCTTTTGGAACCAAAGCAATTTCATCGCCCACATCGGCAAAGACGACCAGGCTTTGCAGCGGATGATAGCCGCGCCCGTCGGGCGCGGCGACATGCAGGTACAGATTGACCTTGGCAGGCGCCAATCGCGTGAAAGCGGTCACTCGGAAGTCTTTGCCTTGCTCTTGTTGGCTGCCGTCTTGTCGTTGAAGGCCGTCGTTTCCGGCTTGGTCGCAACCGTGGCGGTCACCGGCGCATCGAGCTTGGCCTTGACCGAGGCGGTTTCCCGCGCCGTGGCATTGAGCGTCAGGACGCGCTGCCATTCGTATCGGGCTTCGGAGTCGCGGCCCATGGCCTTGTAGACATCGCCGAGGTGCTCGTTGACCTCGGCATCGGACGGTTCCATCTGCACGGCCTGTTCGATAAAGGACAGGGCCTGATCGTACTGGCCAAGCTTGTAATAGCCCCAGCCGAGCGAATCGACGATAGCGCCCGAATGCGGGCTAAGGTTCATTGCCTGGCGGACAAGGTCCATGCCTTCCTTGACGTGCAGGCCGCGGTCGATCCAGCCATAGCCGAGGAAGTTGAGGATTTCCGGGCGCTGACCGTTGATGGCCTGCGCCTTCTTGATAGCAGCCTCGGCACTGGGCCAGTCATTGACCGAATCATAGGCGATGGCCTGGATGAAATAGGCCTGCCAGGTCATGTCGCCCTCACCCTTGCGGGCGATGCGGCCGTCTAGGACCTTGAGGGCCTCGGCGTCCTTGCCCTGGTCGTGCAGGATATCGGCCTTTTCCACGGTGAAGGCGAGATCGTCGGGGCGGGTCTGCAAGGCGGTCTCGGCGAGCGCAATAGCGTCGTCGTTGTGATCGCGGCCACGCAGCGACCAGATGCGGCGCAGGGTGGCTTCGGCGGCATAGGGCGAATTGGCAGGGACGCGCGCCCAGGCCTCTTCGGCCGCTTCCGGCGCCTTGACGTCCTGCTCGGTCTGGCCGAGGAACAGGCGGGCGCGGTCCGAGGTCGGATCGAGATAAAGCGACAGGCGCAGATTGGCCAGGGCCATCTCCGAATCCTTGTCGCTGCTGTAGAGGGTTGCCGACAGCAGCAGGGCCTGGGCCATGCTGGTCTTCAGGTCGGGCAAGGGCGTCGCCGTAAAGGTCGCGGCACTCAGGCGCGCCACGCCGTCACGGGCCAGCGGATCCGATGAGGCATCGACCAGCGCCTGCCACACGGCCTTGGCCTCGTCCTTGCGGCCCTGGCGCTCGAGGAAGCCGGCATAGTCGGGGCCGAATACAAAGCTGGCGGCGCCGGGCTGATACAGGCCCTTGTAGAGGGCGTCGGCCTCGGCGGCCTTGCCTTGCGTTTCATAGAGCCGCGCGCGCTCGGCCTTGAGCAGGAAGACCATCAGGGCGCCCCGGTCATTGGTGGCCAGGGCAGCATCGCCCGAGGCGTCGAAGGCGGCGTCCCACTTGCCGTTCATGGCCTGGATATAGGGCTTCAGCAGAGCCGCACTGCGTTCGTCGCTATCGCCCTTGGTGGCGGCATCGATGGCAACCAGGGCCGCACTGGCCTTGCCGGCCTTGACGGCGGTCACGGCATTGACCAGGCCGCTCATCAACTGACTGGTCGGGCTGAGGCTATCGGCGGACTGACCGGCGGGCATCAGGTGCTGCGCCGCGTCGATATCGCCGTTGAGGATGCTGATCAGGAAGGCCTTTTCGCGCAACTCACCCTCGGCCGGATCGGCGTCGGCGGCAATGCCCAGGGCCCGCGACGCCGTGCCGACATCGCCCATGGCCATGGCATAGCGCCCCACCAGGAAACTGGCATAGGGCGTCGCCGGCACCGATGCCGACATACGCACGACCATTGCAGGTTTTTTGGCGCCGGTTTGCGATGCCATAGCCGGGAGGGCTGCCGTAGCGGCGATAGCGGCAGCGATCGCCGCCAAACTTACCAAACGCGTAGTCACTGGTTCACCTGCCTAAGAGTGCAATCCGAACCATGATGCCATGGTCCGATAAAATTGCGCGTCACAAAAATTATGAACGCCCTTCACCACCCAACAGGAAAACCCTTAACGCATCTTTACATGTTTGGATAGTTCGGACCGCCGCCGCCCTCCGGCGTGGTCCAGATGATATTATTCGTCGGATCCTTGATGTCGCAGGTCTTGCAGTGGACGCAGTTCTGGGCGTTGATCTGCAGACGCGGCTCGCGGGTTTCCAGGCCGACGATCTCGTAGACGCCTGCCGGGCAATACCGCTGCGCCGGCTCGGCATATTTGGCGAGATTGATGTCGATCGGGATGTGCGGGTCCTTCAACTTCAGGTGAACCGGTTGGTCCTCCTCGTGATTGGTCGCCGAGATAAAGACCGAGGACAGTTTGTCGAAGCTGAGGACGCCGTCGTATTTAGGGTAGGCGATCGGCTTGCACTCGGCCGCGGGCTTGATCGAATGGGCGTCCGACTTGCCGTGCTTGAGCGTGCCCGAACCGGTGATCGGGCTGAAGCCGCCGAGGATCGACGTCACCATCATTTCGACGCCCGAGATCAGCGTGCCCAGGGTCGTGCCGAAACGGCTGAGCAGCGGCTTGACGTTGCGGACAAGCTTCAGTTCCTTTTTGACGTCGGAATGCTCGTAGGCCGTCTGGTAGGTTTCGAGGACACGCGGCGGCGTGCCCGAGTGAATGGCCTTGAAGGCCGCGTCCGCCGCCAGGATGCCGGTCTTGATGGCATTGTGGCTGCCCTTGATGCGCGGCACATTGACGAAGCCGGCGGCACAGCCGATCAGGGCGCCGCCCGGGAATACCAGCCGCGGTACCGATTGGTAGCCGCCTTCGTTGATGACGCGGGCGCCGTAGGCCACTCGCTGCCCACCCTCGAGCTGTTCGCGAATCACCGGGTGCAGCTTGAAGCGCTGGAACTCGTCGAACGGTGACAGGTACGGGTTCTGGTAGTTGAGGTGGATGACGAATCCGATCGACACATAGTGATCGCCGAAGTGGTACAGGAACGAGCCGCCGCCCGTCGCGTCGTCGAGCGGCCAGCCGAGCGTATGCTGAACCAGGCCGGGCTTGAACTTGTCGGCGGGCACCTTCCACAACTCCTTGATGCCCAGGCCGTATTTCTGAACGTCGGAATTTGCGTCGAGCTCGAATTTCCGGATGGCCAGTTGCGACAGGGAGCCGCGGGCGCCCTCGGCCAGGAAGGTGTATTTGGCGCGCAGTTCCAGGCCCGGCTGGTAGTCGGGCTTGTGATGACCGTCCTTGGCCACGCCGAAGACGCCGGCAACGACACCGGCGACACCGCCGTCTGCGTCATAGAGCAGTTCCGAACAGGCCATGCCGGGATAGATTTCGACGCCCAGCCCTTCGGCTTGTTCGGCCATCCAACGCGCGAGATTGCCCAGGCTGCCGATATAACAACCGTGATTGCTCATATAGCCGGGCTTGGGCAGGGCCGAGATATCCATCGCGCCCTGGGGCCCGAGATAGATGAACTTGTCGTCCTTGACCGGAGTGTCGAGCGGCGCGCCCAGTTCCTTCCAGTTTGGGAACAGTGCATTGAGGCCCGACGGATCGATGACGGCGCCCGACAGGACATGGGCGCCGATTTCCGAGCCTTTTTCCAGCACGGCGACACTGAGTTCGGCGCCGGCCCTGGCGGCCTGCTGTTTCAGGCGGATCGCCGCTGCCAGGCCCGCAGGCCCGCCGCCGACGATGACGACGTCATAATCCATCGACTCGCGCTGAACAGTGTCTTCGGTATCCGCCATATGGCCAATGCTCCCGGCTTCTTTTGCTTTGAACTTTTCGCCGGGAGTGCATATGACAGGCGTCGACAGTCACCCCCCGCGTTCTGGACCCCTGCCCGCCCATGGTTTCGCCTGACGATCTCACCAAGGAGATGGAAAGCTATCTGGCTTTCTTCAGCGACCATGACCTGGAAGAGGTCTATGAAGCTGAGCCTCTTAATCGGACTCTCGCGGAAAATAAATCTCTATTCCCGCGTGCCGCTGCGGCAGTTGCGCAAATCCCCGTGACCCCTGTGGCCTCCGGGGCACAAGTCAACGCCCTGCGACCGCAAAGCCTTGCCCATCTTGACTTAGGGGCAGTAGTGCACGAGGCCAAACAACGGGTCGCGGGCGTGCGTACCCTCGACGAGCTCTACACGGAAATCGACGCCTTCCAGGCCATGCCTATGCGGCATGAGGGCGCGAAGTCCCTGGTGCGCTTTCGTGGCAGCGTCACGCCCGAGCTGTTGGTCATCGGCGAGATACCGGATGCCGAGGAAGACGACAGCGGTGAAGCCTTTGCCGGACGCCCCGGCCGCCTGATCGATGCCGCCCTTGCCGCGGCAGGCATGACCGACAAGGTCATGCTGGCGCCGTGCGTCTTCTGGCGCCCGGCCGGCGGACGCCCCCTTACAACCGAAGACACGACGTTGAATGCGCCCTTTATCCACGCCCTTATCCGGTTGGCGGCACCGAAGGCGATTCTGCTGCTCGGCGCCTCGGCCGTCACCAGCGTACTCAACCTCGACCAGAGTTTGAGCAAGCTGCGCGGACGCCCGGTCAGCTACAGCGAGGGCACAAAGCCGTTACCCGTGATCGCCAGCTACCCCCCCGCCTTCGTGCTGCGGCAGCCGGCCTGCAAGGCGCACCTGTGGCGCGACATGCTGCAACTCATTGTTTCTGCAGGCCTTTAAAGGCAAATAAATAAGTTGTGACTCGCCTCACGGGTCTTTTGTGTTGAACGTGATGCGCTGCACACATAAGTTTTGCATAAGGACAGCATGGTAATGCAATCCTTACGGCATTGCCTCGCCGTTAATCTTTGATAAAGTCTTTGTGCTAGGTTTTCGGTTTTCGCGGCCCCGGGAGGGCGACGTTTTGACTTTCAGCCAACGCCTTTCCCACAGTCCGTGCGCGGACCGACAGGGTAATATGCGAAGCAAACTTGTACAAAACAGGTTGGCATCCCTGCTGGGCGTAAGCTGTCTCGCCCTGGCCCTGACCGCCACCAGTCCCGCCTGGGCCGGTGAGAAGGCCGAAGGAAAGTCGCACAAGACTGAAAGCGTCAAAAGCGAAGCAAAATCCGAATCCTCCAGCAAAAAATCAAAGTCCGAAGCGAAGTCCGACGATACGGATTCGAAGTCGTCCAGGTCGGCAAAGTCCGATCACAAGACCAGCAAGCTGGCCGATAGCGACGACGACAAGCCCGCTGCAAAGTCTGCCAAGAGCAAGACGAAGCTCGCCGATGCCGACGACGATAGCGACAAGCAAGCGTCGACGTCCTCCAAGGGCAAGCACACAGATAGCGACGAAAAGGTAGCCGAGAAGGCAACTAAGGCCGGCGCGAAGACGAAGCCGTCGAAGCTGGCTGAAGACGACGATGCCCCGGTGAAGGGCAGCAAGGCGTCAGCCGAAAAAAGCAAGGCATCTTCCGAAAAAGGCAAAACTGGCAAGACGAAGCTCGCCTATGCCGATGACGACACATCGTCCAAGGCGACTGCGCACAAGGCCAGTGCGGACAAGGAAGCCGCGCACAAGGATTCCAGGTCGAAACTGGCCGATGACGACGATGCCTCTTCCAGGAGCAGCAAGAGCAAGGCCGGCACGTCAAAGGCCGGCAAGAAGACCGAACTTGCCGATGATGACGATGCCGCGCCGGTAAAGGGCGCCAAGGGCAAGACGTCGTCCAAGACAGACAAGACGGAAAAATCGGGCAAGACCGAGCTGGCTGCCGCCACGTCGCGATCGGACAAGGCGAAGACCGTTATTGCCGATGCAGCACCTAAGGCAAGAACGGTAGTGGCTGCCCTTCCCGCGCCGGCAAAGATCGCTATTCCGGCCAATCCGGTTCAGAGCAAGCCCGTCCAGGTCGCGACGCAGGCCGCCGCCAGGCCCGGCGCCCTGGCATCGTTGACCAATGCGCTGATGCGTTTGCCGCAATCCCTGTTCGCGCAAGCTGCGCCGGCGACACCAGCTCCAGTCGTGGCGCTGAATGCGGCGCCTGTTCCCTATACCCGCATCCGCTCGCAGGCGGTCAACACCAATGGTGTGCTGACGGCCGCTGACGCCCAGCTGTATCAGGCTGCCTTCGAGCAGATCGACGGCGGTGACTATGATGGCGCCGAGGCCAGCCTGGCTCAGGTCAATGACAAGAGCCTGGTCGGTTACGCCGAATTTCACAAGCTGTTCAGCCTGAACTATCAGGCGACCTACGAAGAACTGACGGCCTGGCTGTCGCAATACGGCGACCAGCCGACCGCCATGCGCGTCTGGGCCCTGGCCAAGCGCAAGAAGCCGGAGGGCGCGCCTGATCCCGCCTTCCCGTCGCTGATGGGCAATGCGGCCAATGTGGCGCAGACCCTGGCATCAAACGGTGGCGCTGCTGTACAGCTGTCGGCGACGACGACCCTGGCGCCAGGACCGGTCAAGGCCGATTTCAATCCGGGCGCCCCGCAACTGGATACGGTCGATTCCGACCTGACGCCGAAGTCGGCGCGCTCTGCCTATAATAACGGTCAGCTCGACCAGGCGGTCAATCTGGGTCGCAAGATCGGCGACCACTGGGTGGCTGGTCTCGCCAACTGGCGTCTCAAGCGCTACGATCAGGCCCTGAACGAGTTCAAGTTTGTCAGCACCGACCCCAGCCGCAATGCCTGGAGCCAGGCCAGCGGTGCCTACTGGGCCGGCCGTTGTGCCTTGCGCCTCGGTGACAGCGATTCCGCCGACACCTATTTCAAGATCGCGGCCTCCTTCCCCTTCACCTTCTACGGCCTGCTGGCCGAGGCGCGCCTGGGCGTGACGCCGGCCGTGGCCCTGGCCAAGAAGGGCCTGCCGCCAACCTTCCAGAACACGACCCGCGACGCCCTGACGGCATCGCTGACCGACGATTTTGCCTGGACCAAGGCGAGCCCGCAAGCGCATCGCCTGAGCGCCCTTGTCCAGCTTGGCCGCACCAGCGATGCCCAGGGCGAGTTGCAGACGGCCGTCCAGACCGCCAGCGACGATACGGCGCGCGATCACTGGCTGGCACTTGCCACCTACAACCATATCGCCGTCAGCCAGCTGACCTCTTCGGATCGCCTGTTCAATGCCTCGCTCTATCCCATTCCGGAATATCGCCTGAAGAACGATGCCGGCGTCGACAGCGCCCTGGTCTATGCTTTTGCCCGCAAGGAATCGAAGTTCAACGCCAGCGCCAAGTCCTATGCCGGAGCCTATGGCCTGATGCAACTGATGCCAGGCACCGCTGCCCTGGTCGAAAATGATCCGAGCTTCAACAGCAAGCCGAAGCAACTGCTGAAGCCTGCCGTGAACCTCCGCGTCGGCCAGAAATATATCGCTCGCCTGCGCGACTCCCAGGCCGTCGGTGGCGACCTGCTGCGCACCATTGCCGCCTATAATGCCGGCCCCGGCCCGGTGAAGGACGCCGTAAGCTCGCTGGGCAATGACGCCGACTCGCTGCTGGTGATGGAATCAATCCCGGTCGCCCAGACCCGGCAGTATGTCGAGGAAGTCGCCGCCAACTACTGGATCTATCGCCAGCTGATGGGCAAGGACACGCCCAGCCTTAGCCAAGCCGCTGCCGATGCCAAGGTCATCGACCCCAAGGCCGATGCCGGTCCCGGCGCTGTCGCCATGGTCGACGACGACGATCAGTAGGTAACGAAGAAAGAACCCCCTCCGTCTGATCCGGCTTGATGCCGGCTCAGAGCGAAGCAAAGTAGACCGAGGGGCGTCTTTTTGGCGGCCTTTACGCCAGCCGATTGACCGATGGCTTGGGCGGAATACCCAGCAGATACAGGGCAAAGCTCATGCTCCTGCCGGCAACGCCCAGGGCCCAACCGCGCGCCTTGAAGCGCTTGTTGCTGGTGCTCAGGGCCACCGACATCGGTCGCAGCCGGGCACGGCCCAGCGCCATCGCCAGGGCAACATCCTCGAACGCCGCCTGGTCCTTGTAACCACCTACGCAGTCATAGAGGGCGCGGGACATCAGCATGCCGTGGTCGCCGCTCGGCAGAGCCAGCCAGCGTGCACGCAGGGCCACAACCTCGCCCCACAGGCGGGCGATCAGCGACGGTTCTTCGAAACGCAGGTGGAAATAGCCGGCCTGGGCAGGGTAGTTGCGGACGTGGTTTTCGACCTGTTCCATCCAGCCCTCGCCCAGTTGCGAGTCGGGATGCAGGATCAGCAGCCATTCGCCACGGGCGGCGCGGCAGCCCTGCCAGAGTTGCAGGCCACGATGGGCATCGCCATTGATAATGGTGCAGCCGGTCGACTCGGCGATCTCAAGCGTCGAATCCGACGAGCCGCCGTCAACGACGATGACCTCCTTGATCAATCCTTCGACGACCCCGGGAACCAGGGCGGTCAGGGTGCGGACCAGATGGTCCTCGGCATTGAGAGTCGGGATGACAACGGAAATCACGGACGCAACTTTCTGTCTGGGTAGATGCCCGCGCATTCTTGCGCAGGGGATCGGATATTATCACAGGATGGCGAAACGAAATGGGTCCGGCCCACTTGTCCCCAGCCTAATTATCGGTGGAAAACCGCGATCAATTCTACGTGCGAGGACCAGAGGAACTGGTCGATCGGCGTGACCTTTTCCAGCCGGAAACCGGCAGCCACCAGAATATTGGCGTCGCGCACGAAGCTTTGCGGATTGCAGCTGACGGCGACGACGCGGCCGATCTTCGATCGGGCGATCTCGGCGCTTTGCGCCTCGGCGCCGGCGCGCGGCGGATCGAAGACGATGGCGTCGAGATTTTTCATCTCTTCGGCCAGCAGCGGCCGACGGAACAGGTCGCGGACCTCCGGGAAGATCGACTTGAGGCCGGGCGCCGTGGCGATGGCGCTGCGCAGGGCAGCGACGGCCGGCGCCGATCCGTCGGCGGCATGGACCACCGCCGTCTCGGCCAGCGGAAAGGTAAAGGTGCCAGCGCCGCAGAACAGGTCGGCGACGACCCGGGCATCGCCGACGCCCTCCTTCACCAGGCGCACCATGTCGGCTTCGGAGGCAGGGCTGGCCTGCAGGAAGGAACCGGCCGGCAGAGCGACCTGCCCCTTGCCGAAGGTGACCCGCGGCTTGCGTGTCTCATAAAGAATATCGTCGCCCATGGTGACGCGCGCGAAATCGGCGGCGCCGGCGACCATGGCGATCTGCATGCGGGCATCGGCGGACAGGCCGCCGCTCTTGCTGCGCTCGACGCCGGAAATATCAATATCGAGGCCGGTCTGTGACGCCGTGACGTGCAGGATGGGCGCCGACTTGGGATGCTCGAACAATCCCATGGACATCTCTTTCAGATGCGGCAGGGCGCGCATGATGGCCGGCTCTGCGATCGGGCATTCCGTGATCGGCACCAGCGACCACGACCGGCGCATCTTGTAGCCAAGCTCAACCGGAGCATTCTTCTTCGGGCCGGCCTTGCGGGCATGCAGACCGACGCGGCGGCGCGTACCCGGCGGCGTGGTCAGGATGGGCATGACCTCGGTGTCCAGCCCGGCCCGGCGCAACTGCGCCTCGACGACCTCGCGCTTCCAGGCGCTGTAGCCCGCCATGTCCCAGTGCTGCAGGGCGCAGCCGCCGCAGGCGGCGAAATGCCGGCAGGCGGGCTCGACACGCTGCGGACTGGGCGTCACGACTTCGATCAGTTCCAGGCGCCCCTGGTCTTTGGCTTTTCCGTCCCGGACGCGGACCTGCTCACCCGGCAGGGTCAGCGGCACGATCAGCCCACCCGCGGTGATGCCATCACCCTGGAAGCCAACCTTGTCTATTTGTGCCTCAAAATCCGCCAATACATATATCCTGACTTGCCCGCCTTAGCCGGTCGGCCTAGGGAGAGGCTCGCATAAGGGAAAACGTGCGAATTGCAACCCATTTTCGCCGCAAAAGCCTTATAACTGTAACTCGGGGCGTACGATTCGACGGGGAGATCCCACTATCGTCCGTCTGTGAGAGCTAGGGAATTGTATCATGAAAATCATCCGTACCGTTTTTGCTGCCGTCGCCGTCACCGGCCTGATCGCCAGCGCCGTTCCGGCCGTGTCCTTCGCCAAGGCAAAGACCGCCGCGCAGATCCAGGCGCAACGTGACGCCGAACGTGAAGAGGCTGCGCGCCGCGAAGAAGAAGACCGCAAGACCTGCGAAGCCGAAAAGAAGAAGAGCCAAACCAAGGGCGCCGTTATCGGCGCGCTGGCCGGCGCTGTCGGCGGCAATGTCGTCTCGGGCAAGAAGAGCAAGGGCCTAGGCACGGTCGCCGGCGCTGTCGTCGGTGGCGTTGTCGGCTCCAAGTATGCCAAGGACAAGGTCAAGTGCGGTAACTAAATTGCACGTGCGACCTCAGGGCCGCATGGACTCCTTATCGCAAGAGCACTTCCCGACAAAGTGGAGGCCGCTTTTCGGATAAGAAGTGCGACAAAACAAACGACCGGCGAGTGAATAGCGTCATGAACGGCACTGTTCACTTCGCTTCAGCTCCCATTCATTAACGAAAGCTTACCACTGGGGATATGAAGGCGCTGCAGAGGGCGGCGCTGTCTGTAAGGAGATGAGACCTATGGTTTCCGTCCTGAATAAACCCATGGCCGCGGCGCTTACCGCAACCGTACTTGTCGCCGCCTTAGCGGCCCCGGGCATCGCTTCGGCCCATAATACCGCGCATTGCCCGACCGCAGCCAAGGCCTCCGTTCATACCGTCAAGACCAAGCCGCGTGTGAAGACCGTCAAGGTCAAGGTCGTGAAGGCAGCTCCGCCTTGCGCCTGCGCCGTGCGAACCGTCGTCAAATACGTCACCGTTCCCGACCGCCGCCCGCCCGAACAGGTCGTGGTCTATCGCGCCCCGCCGCGCGTCTGGTATCCGCAGCCGCGTGAACGCATCGTCGCCGAAGCTCCGGTCCAGGTCCCGTTTCGGGTTGTCTATGAAGACCGCATCCGCGTCGTCCACCATTATGATTACGACAGTGTCCCGCGCCACCATCACTGGCAGCGTTACCCGGACTGGATCGAGCATCCGTAAAAGACGACGGGCGGTGTTTATCAAAAATTGTGCGACGCCGCCCCGGTCCGATATTTCTTCCCGTGCATTCTCCAGTGACAGTGCGTCCATTCAGTGAATTGCAAATCCGGCCACCGCGCATCGGGTGACCGTCTTCCGGAGACGATTGACATGCCCGCTTCCCGCTTACTCGCTGCAACTGCCACCGCCGGTCTGGCTTTCGGCCTGATGACTGTCCCCGCCGTGGCACAGGACCATCACGACCGATACCAGGATCAGGGTCGCTACGACGATCGTGACGATTATGACGCGCCTCCGCCACCCGCCGGAGTCGACATCGCGCACGACTATCTGCGCCATGAATATTATGACTACGAAGGCCTGCCGCCGCGCGATCCCCGTGCCGGTGAACAGGAGGGCTGGCGCGATGGCCAGTTGCATACCCCGCCGCGGGACTACTGGCGGCGCTGTGGCTGCAGCCGTCTGTATTATGGCAACCACTGGTACAACCGCCCGGCCTTGTATGACTATGACGCCAACACCTTTGACTCGCGCGCCCACTACGATCAGCGCGGCGCCTATGAATACCGTTGGCCGCGCCGCCCCTGGTGACGCGACCCCAGGAACACTATCCGTTTCTTACCAATTGGGCGCAGGTCGATATAGCGATCTGCGCCTTTGCTTTGCTACGGTCAGCACATGAATGAAGATGAATGCGACGCTCAAATCCTGTTCATGTCGCCTTGTCTATACTTTGTCACATGATGCGGCGGACGGTTTTCGTCGCAGGAACAGACACAGGACACATGCCCTGTAAAGGAGACCTGTTATGACCAAGCTCAAGATTATTGCCCTGTCCGTACTGGCTGCCGGCGCCGCCGCTGCCGCAATCCCTGCCGTCGCTTCCGCCGACTGCGTTCGCCGTAGCGATGCCGGTACCAATGGCGCCGTGATCGGCGCCCTCGCCGGCGCCGCTATCGGCAATGGCACGTCGGGCCGCCGTTCGCGCGGTACAGGTACGGTGGCCGGCGCGCTAGTCGGCGCAGCTGTCGGCTCGTCGATCGCCCGAGGCAACACCCACTGCGACTATGGCTATTACGATAATGGCTATCGCAACAACGGCTATTACGACAACGGCTATCGCCAGGATAATGGTTACCGCTATTCGGACGGCTATTACGACCGCGGCTACCGCGAGGTATATGTCCAACCGCGCACCGTCTATGTCGAGCCGCGCCGTTATTATGAACGTGAGCGCGTCTATGTCGAACCGCGCTATGGCTATTATCGCCATTACCGCCACGAATATCACGGCTGGTAAGTTTTTCCTGTCCCTCCCCGGTTCAGATCCTGCCCCGGCCTTTCCACGGCCGGGGCTTTTTTCGCTCAATGGGCGATATCATGGAGAGGCACACGCTTGATGAATGAAGATGAACGAAGTTATCAACCTCCGTTCATATTCGCCACCCTATAGTCCTTGCATAAGGTCAGGCGACTCGCCGGCCTGCACGGGAAACAGAGGAGACCGGGGTTATGCGTTCGACACAGATGATCAAGATGGCCGCGACAGCGGTGATGTCCACAGCCCTCGTCGCCATGGCCCTGCCCGGTATCGCCGCGGCCGAAAGCTGCCGTGACCACAAGAACGGCAACGCCACAGGTGGCGCCGTTATCGGTGCGGTTGCCGGCGCCGCCGTCGGCAATGCCGCCGGCGGACGTAATAACCGTGGCGCCGGCACCGTGATCGGCGCCGTCGTCGGTGCAGCCATTGGCTCCTCGGTTGCCAAGAACAATACCAAGTGCCGCGACTACGCCTATGACGATCGCCGCGATGATCGCTGGGATCGCCGGGATGATCGTCGCGACGATCGCTGGGACCGCCGTGACGACCGTTATGACGACAGGAACGATCGTCGCGATGACCGCCGCGACGATCGCCATAACAACTGGGACGACCACCGCGATGATCGTCGTGACGACCGTCGCGACCGCAACTGGTAATACAGGCGGCCTCATCGGCCGTCGGCAGCGTGCGACGGCACGCCGCCGTTACTACGGCGAGCCTAGCGGCGCCTGAGCGAAAAAATATTATACTTTTCGGTGAGAGGAAAAGTTAAACACCCCGGAGCCGCTGGCTCCGGGGTGTTTTGTTATTTTAAATCTATTCCGATGGTTATCAGGACTTCTTCTTGCGCCACGACAACATGGTCGATGCCCAGTAGTTCCATACGCTGCTGAGAAGCGCGGCGCCGACACCGGCAACCAGCCAGTGGATATGCAGGTGGTCCTTCATGAACAGGGACAGGGCCAGGCTGAGGATCGCGCCGATCGAACAGGCGAAGTAGAAACCGAACAGGCCGCGGACGATAGCCCAGCCCTTCAGGCGCTTGTCGCGGAAGGTGATCGAGTTGTTGACGAAGAAGTTCCAGGTCATCGATATCCAGATAGCTACGCTGTAGCTGATCGTGTCGCCCGATGGCATCTTATAGCGATAGATTGCGGCCGGCGGATTGCCGCTCAGCAGGGTGTGGCAGATAATCAGGATCGCCGTATAGACAAAGACGCCGGTGACACCGACCCCGGCAAACAGCACGAAGCGCGCCGGCAGGAAGCCATTGGTCGCCTTTTCCACCAGCATGGCGCCGAGGTCGAGGACGACGCGCACGTCGAGCTTGGACGTTCCGCCCTGGCGCTGGCGCAGGGCCGCCTTGACCTCTCCGAAGCGCGGCTTGGCCTGTGCCGACGCAGCGATATCGACCAGGATCTTGAAACCGACGCCGGTCAGCTTGGGGCGCGCCGACTGATAGTATTCGCGCGTCATCATGAAGCAGCCGCTCATCGGATCGGTCAGCGGCACCTTCAGCACCAGGCCGGTGACGGCGGTGGCGGCCTTGGAGCCGAGATCGCGGAAGAAGCTGAGGCCGGTATCGGTCTGGCCGATATAGCGCGACGCACACACCAGGTCCTTGTCGCCCTTCATGATCATCAGGGCCAGTTCGCGAATAGCCGCCGGATCGTGCTGGCCGTCGCCGTCCATGACGCCGAGATAGCGGCCATAGGCAAGGTCCCAGCCCTTGATGGCCGCCGACGACAGGCCGCGTTCATCGTAACGGACGTGGAGGCGGACATTCGGGCGGGTCTTGGCCAGGTCCAGCACTTCCGACTGGGTGGCGTCGGTCGAGTTGTCATCGACCACGACGATCTCATGATTGATGTCGCCCAGCGTCGTGCAGATCTCTTCGATCACGCTGCGAATCGCGGCGCCTTCATTCAGTGTGCAGATAATCAGGCTCAGGTCGGGTGCAGGCCGGGCGCCGCCGTCTTGGTGGCCATTTACGGGATCGAGCAAAAAAAACTCCTGACTTCAGCCCTGTAACAGTCGGGTCAAACTTAGGCCCTCTGCCACTCCTACCGATCGAAAACGCATCGGGAGGATCAGGACGGCTTTCTGCTCCCATAATCGTTTAGACCCGATTTTACAATGGAGAAACTGATGCGCGGCGAAAGCCCGTTATTGAGCGCCCTTCTGCGTTCGCGTTTACGCCGCCCCATGATTTTCCTGTACCTGTTGCCGCTGGTTTTCGGGGTTGCAGCCAAGCTTCTGCACTCGCGCGGCATCTTCGGGGAGTACCAGACGGTCGCCTGCGCCGGCATCAAGGCAGCCGCCGGCCAGGCCTTCTATTCGCAGCAACTGACCTGCGGCAAGGCACCGGTCCCCTCCTTCGTCTATCTGCCCGGCGTGGCCGATGCGACCGGCTTCCTGATCCGTTCACTGGGGCAGACAGGTTTCTTTGCCGTCTATCTCGCCCTCTTCCTGATCTGCCTGGCGGCCATGATCGCCATCCCCCTGTTTGCCGGCAGCGTCCCCGGTGAATGGCGGCAACGCCTGCCCTTCGCCGCCCTGCTCAGCGGCAGTGCCGTCATGTGCGGCAATATCGCCATCCTGCTGCACGGCGGTATCCTGCTGGCAGCCATGGCTTTCGCGACCACGCCCTGGCTCTTGCTGGCTGCGATTATCGTTGCGGCCTGGATCAAGCCGGTCTTCCTCGCCTATCTCGTCGTTTTTGCCCTTGCCGACATGGCGATCGCCCGCAAGGTCCTGATGATCGGCCTGGGCGCGATTGCCGGCATCCTGCCCACCATCGCCTTTACGACCTCGGGCAGCGCCCTGTCGCACCAGTGGCTGGACCTGCTGCAACACTTCGTTTGCGATGTCACGCCGGGCTACGGCATATTGGGGTGGCTACAATGGCTGGGCGTCAACGGCCGCTCCCCCCTGGCCCAGGGCCTGTGGGCGGGGCTGGCCATCGCCCTGGTCGCCTGCGCCATCGTCCTCGTCCGCGAATTGAAGCTGCGGCCGTCGGAGCGCCTGTGGGTGGGCTTGAGTCTTGCCTGCCTTTTGATCCCCCGCATCATGAGCCCAGACCTGTTCCTGCTGGCGCCAGGCCTGCTGGTGCTGGCAAGGCACGCCACCGCCCTGGTGACAGCGCGGTCGTCGCGGCTGGAAATCCTGGTGTTGCGCAATGGCCCGGTCATCCTTACCGGCCTGTGCACCCTGGCGCTTGCCGGCGGACTAACCAGCGCCGGCGACGTCACCACGCGCCTGGTCGTCCTGGGCTTCTGTCTTTACGTCCTGCTGGCGGGTCAGGTGCCGTTGCGCCGCCTCGCCGGCAAGGTTGCGACCTCCTGGGCCCCGCGCCCTATACGCCTGTCCGAGCCTGCGGAATAAAACCATGACCGACGCCGTCGCCTTTATCGAGAAACACACGCGTACCCTGACGGGCAAGATCGTCTTCCACCTGGTCTTCCTGTTTCCCATCCTGGGGGCGATGATCAGCAAGCTGTCCCGGCATCGCCACCTGCTCAACGACTATGACGCCCTGGCCTGCGGTTCCTGGTTGCTCAATCATGGACTGTCGCCCTATGTGCGCCATCCCGTCTGCCCCGGCCTCGACCCGGCGCCATTTGTCTATGCACCGCAAATCGCCCGTGCCTTTACGCCCTTCATCGACCTATTCGGCCTGGCGGGATCGCGCATGGCCTGGTTGCCGATTGTCGTGCCGATGATGATCGTGCTGGCCTGGTACGCCCTGTTTCGCCCGATGGTTCGCGCCCCCTATGCCTTGCGCCTGATGACCCTGGCCGCCATCGCGGGCAGTGCCGTCACCTGTGGCAATATCGGTTTTGTCCTCAATGCCTGCGTCGTCCTGGCGGCGCTGTACCTGCACAGGTCGCGTCTACCCTTCATCCTGGCCGTGGTTGTCTGTGCCCTGATCAAGCCGGTCATGTTGACTTATCTGTTCGTCCTGCTGGTCGACAGCCGCCCCCTGTGGTCCCGCCTGACGACAGGAATGGCCGCGGCTGCGGCCGGACTGGTCGGTGTCGTCGCCATCCTGCTGACAGCCGGCCCCCTGTCGAAGGGCTGGCATGACCTGCTGGCCTTTATCCTTGGCCAGCAGCCGGGCGTGGGCTTCTTTTCCTATACATCATTGATCGGCCTGAGCGGCACTTCGCCCGTCACCTTTATTCTGCTAGCTCTCTTCATGGTGGTGATCGCTGCCAGCGGATGGATCGTCGCGGAATGGGGCGGGCTGACGCCGGACGAGCGCATCGTCTGGGGCATTGGGGTGGCGCAACTGCTTAATCCGCGCCTGATGGATTACGACATGCTGGCGCTCGCGCCCTTCGTCGCCCTGCTGGTCATGCTGGCCAGACCTTTAAGTCAACGCATCTTTACATGGGTAAGCTGGACAATCGCCGGCACGCTCATCGGCTGCGTCGTAACCAATATCTTCGAGGTGCCCGTACTGCACCGGGCGCCGGTGACAGTCTTTGTTTATTGCTGCGTCACGGTCGCCATCGCTGCCCTGACCGCCCTGCGGCAGCGTCAGGCAATCATTGACGTCTTCAATAAGGCTGCTTGCGCAGTCCCCAATAGTACATCTGCTTCTTGAAGCGACGGATGAACTTGGCCAGGCGGTTCTTGGGGCGCGCCGGCATGGTCGGGTCAGTGACATTGCGGCCGTGGCCGATGTGACGGGCGATGCCCGGCAGCAGGAAGGCCATGGTGACATTGCCGTCCTTCTTGATGATGGCCGACATCTGGTCGGGCAGCACACGGGCGAACGGCTTGAAGCGGTGATAGAGCTCAGTCTTGAACAAGCTGGGGTTCGGCGACCAGCCAAAGAACTCGACATGGGCCTCGGGCCGCATATGGGCCAGGTGATGGCCGTTGATGTCCAGCGGGTCTGAATGGCGGCGCCACTTGGCGCGGATTTCGTCGAACGCGCGTACGCAGACCTCCGAGACCCCCGGGACCTCGAGCGCCTTTATGGCAGTATCCCAGTCGACGGGAGCATCGACGACCCAGTCGTCTTCCAGATGGAAAATGTAGGGGGTTTCGACGGCGCTGTAGAGCCGGTCGAGCGAAGCCATCAGGCCGGTGCGGCCGGTGCTCGACAGGACGGTGGCGGCGGGCATACGCGCCCGGACCCTGGCGATCACGTCCTCATCGGCCGAGTCCTCGGAGATGATATAGCGGCCGCCGCTATTATACTTTTCGAACGCCGTCAGGGTTTGTTCGAGCAGGTCGAGGCGTCCGCAGCTGGTGATTGTGATCGTCACCGAGTCCGGAATGGGCACGGGGCCCGGTTTTGCGACCATCGCAGTGAAACCCTGAAAGTTGAATGGTACGACGTGCTTACCACGTCGTACCACATTGGCAAATGCTGCTAGACGACAGCCGTCAGGCGGCTGAGTGCGACCGACAGCTTGGCCTTGCTGTTCTGCGCTTCCTGCAACCGTTCACGATTCTCTTCGATCACTTCTTCCGGCGCACGGGCGACGAAGTCAGGATTGTTGAGTTTGCGCTCGGTCCCGTCGATCGACTTGTCGAGCGCCGTCAGTTCCTTGCGCAGACGTGCCTCCTCGGCCTTGACGTCGATGAATTCGGCAATGGCCAGATGGGCCGTGGCTTCGCCCGCGACAAACGGCACCGAGCCGGCCGGGGCAGTGTCCGATACCTTGATGTCCGAGACGCGGCCCAGGAACAGGATCAGGTCGCAGTGCGTCTTGATACGCGCCCGCGTCGTATCCGAGGCGCCCAGCAGGCTGAGCGGCACGCGCGCCGAACCCGGCACATTCATTTCCGACCGTATCGACCGGATTTCACTGATCATATCGATCAGCCAGTTGATCTCTTCGTCGGCGTCGGCATTGATCGCCGAAGCGTCGAATGACGGCCACTTAGCGGTGATCAACATGCCCTCGCCGCCCGTCTTGCCCCACAGCTCCTCGGTGAGGAAGGGCATTACCGGATGCAGCATGATCATGGCCTGGTCGAGCACCCACGCCGTGACGGCGCGGATTTCGGTCGTCGCCACCTCGTCGTCGCCATTGAGGATCGGCTTGGCCAGTTCGAGATACCAGTCGCAGAAGACGTTCCATATGAACTTGTAGAGCGCATTGGCGGCGTCGTCGAAGGCGCAAGCCTCGAGCGCGACGGTGACGGCGGCATGGGTCTTGTGCACCTCGCCGCGGATCCAGTGCGACAGGGTCAGCTTGACCGACGACGGATCGAAGCCGGCGATACGGGCGCACTCGTTCATCTGGCAGAAGCGTGTGGCATTCCACAGCTTGGTGCCAAAATTACGATAACCTTCAATGCGTTGCTTGGCCAGCTTGATGTCACGTCCCTGCCCCGACATCGCGGTCAGGGTAAAGCGCAGGGCGTCGGCGCCGAACTCGTCGATCAGGACGAGCGGATCCATGACATTGCCCTTGGACTTGGACATCTTCTGGCCCTTGTCGTCGCGGACCAGGGCATTGATAAAGACGCGCTTGAACGGCGCCTCGCCGGTGAAATGCAGGCCCATCATCATCATCCGGGCGACCCAGAAGAAGATGATGTCGAAGCCAGTGACCAAGGTATTGGTCGGATAGAAGCGCTTCAGGTCGGCGGTATCGTCCGGCCAGCCCATGGTCGAGAACGGCCATAGGGCCGACGAGAACCAGGTGTCGAGGACATCGTCATCCTGCTTCAGCGCCGTCGGGGCACCGTAATGGGCGTCGGCCTGCGCCTGCGCCTCGGCCTCCGTTTCGGCGACGAAGATCTTGCCGTCCTCAGCGAACCAGGCCGGGATGCGATGGCCCCACCACAGCTGGCGCGAGACGCACCACGGTTCGATATTGCGCATCCACTCGAAATAGGTCTTTTCCCAGTTGCGCGGCTCGAACACGGTGCGGCCGTCCTCGACGGCCTTGATGGCCTCCTTGGCCAGTTCGCCGGCGTTCACGTACCACTGGTCGGTCAGGTAGGGCTCGATGACGACGCCGGACCGGTCGCCGTGCGGCACGACGTGGCGCGTCTTCTCGATGCCCTTGAGCAGGCCAAGGTCTTCCATCTGCTGGATGACGACCTTGCGCGCCTGGAAGCGGTCGAGGCCGCGATAGGCCTCGGGCACGACATCGTTGAGGGCGCCATAGACATCCAGGATGTTGATGGCCTCGAGATTGTTGCGTTTGCCGACCATAAAGTCGTTGAAGTCGTGTGCCGGCGTGATCTTGACGGCGCCAGAGCCTTTTTCCGGATCGGCATATTCGTCGCCGACGATGGGGATGCGGCGGCCAACGATCGGCAGGGTGACGAACTTTCCGATGAGATCCTTGTAGCGCTCATCCTCGGGATGGACGGCAACGCCGGTATCGCCGAGCATGGTCTCGGGACGCGTGGTGGCGACAACGATATAGTCGCGCGTCTCAAACGTGACATTACCCTCCTCGTCCTTGACCGGGTGCTGATAGGTCACCCCATCGGCAAGAGGATAGGCGAAGTGATAATAGGCGCCCTCGACCTCCTTCTGCTCGACCTCGAGATCGGAGATGGCGGTCTGGAAGTGCGGATCCCAGTTGACCAGGCGCTTGTCGCGATACATCAGGCCCTGGTTGTACAGGGTGACGAAGACTTTGCGCACGGCAGCCGACAGGCCGTCATCCAGCGTAAACCGTTCGCGCGACCAGTCGCACGATGCTCCCAGGCGGCGCAGCTGGCGGACAATGGTGCCGCCGGATTCGGCCTTCCAGTCCCACACCTTGGCGATAAAGGCTTCGCGGCCCATATCGCGACGGCCGGCATTACCGGCCGCGGCCAGTTGGCGCTCGACCACCATCTGGGTGGCGATGCCGGCATGGTCGGTCCCGGGCAGCCACAGGGCCGCCTTGCCGCGCATGCGCTCGAAGCGGGTCAGGACGTCCTGCAGGGTGTTGTTAAGGGCGTGGCCGATGTGCAGGCTGCCGGTTACGTTGGGCGGCGGAATGACGATCGAAAAAGCTTCGGCGCCGGGCTCGGCCTTGTCCGGCGAGAAGGCGCCAGAAGCCTCCCACATGGCGTACAGGCGGGGTTCAACGGCGGACGGGTCGAAGGTCTTGTCAAGCATATCGGTCTGTTCAATTTGGCAGGGCGCGAAAACAAAAGAGCGGCGCACATTCGTGAGCCGCTCTCTTAGCCCGTGAGGGCTGGAAAATCTAGGATATTACGGCTGTAAACGCAGGGATTGACCGTCTGCCAATCCATACCTACGCGCCAGTTCCTATCGACGGGATTGGCGAGCAATCCGTTCGACTTCGAGACGAACCTGCTCCTCGACAATGGCTGGCAGGTTTTCATCGAGCCAGGCCTGCAGCAGCGGACGCAGCAGATCGCGGGTGACGTCTTCGAGGGTACGATCGCTTTGCGGCACGAGCAGCGCTCCCGTCAGGTTGCCAAAGGCCGATGCCGCCGACGCAGCCGTACGATCGCTGACCAGACCGCCGGCAGCGGCGGGGGCAGCAACGGCGGCAGGACGCGGTGCGGGCTTGGGGGCCGGTGCAGGTTCGGGTTCCGGCTCAGGCTCGGGTTCATAGGCCTCGATGTCACCGATAAATGCCGACTTCGGGGCTTCGTAGGTTTCGGTCAGCTCCAGCACGTCGTCTTCTTCCGGCTCTTCCTCGACCTCGGGTTCCGGCTCAGGAGCAGGCGCCGCAGCCACGGGAGCGGGCTCGGGGGCCTTGGCCTCGGCATCTTCCGGCGCGTCATCTTCCGAGATGATACGGCGAATCGAGGCGAGGATTTCCTCCATTGTCGGTTCGTGTGCGGATTGTTCTGCCATTGTCTTTTAACTGCTGCGAATCGGGTTCGGAAAATGAAGCCAGCGATAGGAGACACATATTCGGCCTCTTTTGCAACTCCCGTGGCTTGAGTCTACGGTGAAAAAGTCGCGTCGTCCGCTAATTTTTCTGTGACTGAACGAAATCACGCGCGCCTTTGCTTAAGGCGCGCGTGATTCGTTAAAGTATAGGAAAGAGGCCTGTTTTTACTTCTTCCCGCCCAGCAGGCCTTCGGCAGCGCCGTCGACGGCGTGGACGACCGGCACGATCGGGGTCCAGCCCTTGGAGGCGACCTTATCGAAATGCGTCTTGGGGTCATAGGTGGCGATGCCCGGCACGAAGGCCTGAGCCGTCAGGTTGCCGGTGACGCTGAGCAACTGGGCCGCAGCGACATACTGGGTGCGCTGGGCATTGACCAGGTCGAGTTGCGCCGACTTCAGTTCCTGCTCGGCATTGAGCACTTCGATATTGGTGCGCAGGCCGACCTGTTGTTCGGTCTTGACGCCTTCGGCGGCAACCTGGGCAGCCTTGACCTGCTCCTGGTTCGAGGTGACGGCCGAGCGCGCGGCGATCATGTTCGACCAGGCCTGCGACACGGTCGACACCACCGTGCGGCGGGTCTCTTCGACCGTCAGCCTGGCGGCGGTTTCGTTTTCCAGCGCCTGGCGCACGCGCGAGCCGTTGAGGCCCGACGAGAACAGCGGCACCGAGACGCGTAAGGTCGCCGAGGTCGAGGTATCGACATTGCTCAGTTGACCGGCAACGCCGCTCTTGCCCGACGATACCGACAGGCCGACACTGGGGCCGAAGGTCGAACGGGCCTCCTTGACGCGCGCCAGGGCGGCGTCATCGGCGAATTGCGCCGCGGCCAGGTCGGGATTGTTTTTCTGGGCGGTATCGAGGGCGCCATTGAAATCGCTGGGCATGCCCGGCAGGTCGGGCGTGGCCTCGAGGGCGACCGGCGCCTGGCCGACAATGGCGACATAAGATGCGCGGTCCGAATCGAGCTGGGCCTGAGCCGAGGCAAGACCGGCGGCCGAGGCCGACAGGCGGGCCTGGGACTGGGCGACGTCGGTACGGGTCAGCTGGCCGGCCTCGAACTGGGCCTGAGTCTGGTCGAGCTGCTGCTTGAGGATGTCGTAATTGTCCTGGCTGATCTGCAGCGACTGCTGGTCGCGCTGGACGGCGGTGTAGACGCTGATGACGTTGAGCAGCAGGGTGGATTCCGCCGAGCGCAGGCCTTCCTGGCCAGACTGTACGGTGGCCTTGGAGGCGTCGAGCGAGGCCGACAGGCCGCCGGAGGCGAACAGGGTCTGGCTGGCCGACAGGCTGACGGCCTGCAGGGAGCGGTCGCCGGTCAGGGTCTGGGCCCGGTCGGCATAGGACTGGTCGGCGCTCAGGGACAGGCTGGGGCCGAACTGCGAGCGTGTCTGGACATAACCTTCATCCGTCGCGCGCTGCTGCGCCCGCGCCTTGCCCAGGACCGGGCTCTGGCTGTAGGCCATCGCGATCGCGTCGGACAGGGTCTCTGCCTGGACCGACGTCCCCAGAGCCAGGGCGGACACACCCGCCAGAAGCGCAGAACCAAACGCCAAACCAAACCTGTTCGTCATGTATTACCCCTGAATAGCCGCCGTGACGCAGATCGCATGCGCCGCACGCCCGCCGCAACATGTTGCACGCGGGCCGAATGCCGGCCGCCCCAATCGCCCAAAACTGTTGAACTCGGAACAAACTGCCAGAAGTCGTTGCAACTGGCGAGTTAAGCTTTTTTCATGTTCGCGCAGGCATCTTCGCAGACCCCACGTCAAAAAACGGCATGAACTGACGGATTAGAACTCGAAACTCGGCGAACGGTCGAAGCCCGGGAGGGTCGACGGCGACGAGTCGAAGATTTCGCGTTCGGAAAAGCCGGACTCGAGGCGAATATAGAGACGGGCGCGGCCGACAGGGCCATCCTTGAGCACCACAGCCATGCGGCCACCGACCTTCAACGCCTTCAGCCAGGTTGCCGGCAGTTCGGCGACGGCGCCTTCGACGATAATGGCGTCGTAGGCGGTACCGGCCGGCACCTTAAGGTCGGCAACGGCCGTGGCGACGCCGAGTTCCTTAAGGTAGGGCTCGATCACCGCCATTGTGCGCGGATCGCCTTCCTGGGCGGTTACGCTCAGACCGACCTTGGCCAGGACGGCAGCGGCATAGGGAGCTGCTATCGCCAGGACTTTTTCGCCCGGCTTGGGCTCGATAGCCTGCAGCAGCTTGGAAATGTCGCGCGCCTTCATCAGGGCGCGGCCGGGTGCGATCGGTGATTCGAGCTCGCCATAGGCACCGAAGGTCTGCGACGGCGCGCACAGACGCTCACGCTCGACGTGGCGCATGGCAAGCTGCAGGCCGCTATCGGTGACATCGTTCACGCGGACCTGCGATTCGACCATGTTTTGCCGGGCGGCGTGGAAATCCATGAGGAAGCCCCTAAGACTGATTATTCGGAAACACACGGACAGTGCGCACGAGTCGCCGTCCGTACAGGTAATTTTGCGGCGCATAATAAAAGCCGCGCCCCCATCAGCGCAAGCGGCAAGGCGCGTTTTTCGTACGCATAGCGTAATTCACAGCAAAACCTGTGCAAATTGACGTCTTTTTAAAAAAATCCTCCTATCAGCAATTGCAGCGGCGGAGACGATCTGATAGCTCAACGCCCTTCGCTCCAGTGAGGCCTGATGGCGGAGCGGTTACGCAGCGGATTGCAAATCCGTGTAGCCCGGTTCGACTCCGGGTCAGGCCTCCAGCGGTTTTCCCTACAAGCAAAAACTCAGCCCTTCGGGGCCCAGGAACGCAGACGCGGCGTGTATTCCTATTTACGGGCCTTTACGGCAAATTAAATCGCCAGATCACACCCCCCCCTTCTCGATAACGCCACAAACATCTCCAGCGGCTCAGGCTGACAGGAATCGTAATTCACCCCGGTGGCAAGGGTTCCGGACGGCTGCAAAATTGACAGCCCGGGCGATGAAATCGGCATCGTCTCAAAGGCGCTGCAGGCCTGCAACGCCTTAGAAATATATCCGTTGCCAAAAAATATCACCGTTTCGGCGAATTAACCCCTCGTTAAGGCAAATCATTCATTAAGAATGTGTCTTTGCTTTTTTGAAGACACCCACCATCACCAAACTTCAAAAGCCCGGAAGGTTTCTTTCGGGCTTTTCTTTGTGCCTGCAACAGGGGGCCGCGCGACTCGAAATCGCCCCCTGTGCGGCTCCACCGGCGATAAAATCCCGCTACAGCATTAATTTTACAGAAGATGTGAATAAATTCGTCTTGGCACTTGCCATCACGGCGTAAGCGTTGCTATAGGGCGCTCCTCGCGGTGCTGCATTCCTCGGTAGCTCAGTTGGTAGAGCATTCGACTGTTAATCGAAATGTCACAGGTTCGAGCCCTGTCCGGGGAGCCACCGCGAGATTTTCTCCTGAAATATAAAGCTTTCCGATAAATCCCGGCTCCATGCCGGGTTTTTATTATTTGCCGTTCCTCCGGAATATCGCGCTTACCGATCCCCGGACCACAATCGCCTCAACAGTTTCTTTGTGAGGCAAATGTCATGCTCGGCACCATTCTTCTTATCATTCTCGTCCTCGCCCTTCTCGGTGCTCTGCCCAACTGGCGCTACAGCAACAACTGGGGCTATGCGCCATCCGGCGGCATCGGCGCCATACTGCTGATCCTCATCATCCTTATGCTGCTTGGCCGGGTATAGTCATGCGCAATACGACCACAATCGCCCGCGGCAGCTTCTTCGCCTTCCTGGCCATGGTGCTGATCGCCGTCAGCGCCGCCCTGTTCCTCAACATGCCGGCAGATCGCAGTATGGCGGCAACCACCGGCGGCGACACGACTGCGGCAGATGAAGACTATGGTGCGGCACCGGCCGACTCCACCCCGGTCGTCGATGCCCGCATCGAGGCGGACACCGCCGGCAACGGCCACATCTGACGCACCACCCTACGAAAACATAAAACGGCTGCAGACATGTCTGCAGCCGTTTTCTTTTTACTACTCACCTGTTTACCACTCACCTGGCGACGCTCAGGCATGTCCGGTCGGCACGGAGACATCGTCCTTGAGGGTCTCCATTGAAATGTAGGCAGAGACGTCGAACAGATCGATTCGGCTGACCAGGCGCTTATAAATGGAGTCATAATGGGCTATGTCGCGCACGACGATCTTGACGATATAGTCGAGATTGCCCGCCAGGCGGTGGACTTCGACGATCTCCGGAATATCCATCAGGGCGTCGCGAAAGCGATCCAACCAGTCGACGGTGTGGTGTGCTGTCTTGATCATGACGAAGACCGTGCCGGCCACGCGCATCTTGTGGCGATCCAGGACCGCCACACTACGCAGGATATAGCCGTCTTCCTTGAGCTTGGTGACCCGTCGTGAACAGGCAGATGCCGACAGATTTACGCGTTCAGCCAGTTCGGCCAGCGGCATGTCCGCATCGCGTTGCAGCCATGACAGGATTCGCCGGTCGCGTTCGTCGAGCATTTACAGCCTCCACAAGGTTGCGCCATGATTATGCAGGAAATTATAAAAAGTCGCAATTTAAGTGCGCCGCCTGCGTAAATTAGCCGATATTACGCGCGCCAATTTCGCCCACCCCGCCGTAAGCTGTGTTCGTCTAAGTATGGAGCACGCATATGCGCACGATCGGCCTTCTGGGTGGCATGAGTTGGGAAAGCACCGCGGTCTATTACCGGCTGATCAATGAAGGTGTGCGCGACCGCATGGGCGGCGGACTGACCTCGGCGGATATCGTCATGCGCTCGCTCGACTTCCAGCAGGTCGTCGCGCTGCAGAAAGCCGACCGCTGGAACGACGCCGCCGCCATGCTGGGCAAGGCCGCTTGCGACTTGCAAGCCGCCGGCGCCGAATGCGTCCTGATATGCACCAACACCATGCATCTGGTGGCGCCGCAGGTGGCGCGCGCCTGCGGCATCCGCCTGATCAATATCGTCGACGAAACCGCAGCCGCGCTGAAGACGGCGCAATACCGTAGGCCGCTGCTGCTGGCGACGCGCTACACCATGGAGCACGGCTTCTACGCCAACCACATGCGCAGCCATGGAATAGAGGTGCTGACGCCCGACGCCCATGATCGTGCCCTGTGCCACAGCGTCATTTTCGACGAGTTGTGCCAGGGGATAGTCACCGAACAGGGCCGCCAGGCGCTTTACGACATGGCCCTGCGCGGACGCGACGCCGGCGCCGACAGTATCATCCTCGGCTGCACGGAACTGGGCCTGAGCATTACGCCGGACGCCCTGCCCCTGCCCGGCTTCGACTCGACCTTCGTCCATGCTGCGGCGGCCGTCGATTTCGCTTTGCAAGGGACGCAGCCGTCCACAACACCGCACGACTGGCTTGAGGCTGCCTATATCTAGCCAGCTTCACGTGGCAATTTGCCGTGCAATTTTATAGCGCTCGCCCCTGCCCATCGCAGGCAAAACTGCTATATATGAGCGACTGTGCTGTATCCGAGGTTCTGCCATGCTGCGTTATGAGGCCATCGCCGCCACTCCGGCTTCCGACTATCCGTTCCGCAACCTGATCGGCGAGGCGATTCTGTCGGCCGACGACCAGGACGCCATCGAGCGCGACTTTCCGCAGATCGACAAGACCGGCTTCATGCGCCCGGAAGACTTCCCCATGGGCCCGGCGTTCAAAAACCTGTTGGCCGAGGTTCGCAGCCAGGACTTCGCCCGCGCGGTCGGCGACAAGCTGGGCGTCGACCTGACCGGCAAGCCGTCGTGGGTGACGGTGCGCAAGTGGTCGGCGCTCAAGGATGGCCGTCCGCACACCGACGGCGCCGACAAGCTGGCCTCGGCCCTGATCTATCTTAATCGCGAAGGCTCGAGCGGCGGCAATCTGCGCTTCCTGGAAAGCGCCGACCAGGACGGTCCCGGTACGGCCGAGGTCAATCCCGGCTACGGCCATTTCATCGCCTTCCCGCGTCTCGACAATTCGTGGCACGGCCACAAGCCGTTCGAGGGCGAGCGCCGCGTCGTCCAGATCGCCTGGCTGGTCAGCGAAGACGCCGTTGCCCGCAAGGCCAAGCGCCACGGCGTGACCGAGTTCCTCAAGAAGCTGTTCTCGTCGAGCAAAAAAGAAGCGGAGATGATGTAGGGTTGCGGAACTGCCGCTGCCCCTCACTGACCTTCTGTTGTTAACGTGCTGCAAGTTTGCACGGTAGTCGGCCTTATAAAATAATTCTCCGAGCTTGCCTTAGGCAGCGAGGCAAGGCCGACCGGCCGCCGCGCCTCATGGCGCGAGCCCGCGCGGTGCTTGAGCGCACTTAAAGACTCTCGTCTTCTAGCGCAAAGCGCTAGAAGACGAGAGTTGTCTGGTTGCCGCCGCCCGGCAGGTGCCAGTCGACACGCCACCCCTCCGGAATGACAGTCACGGCATCGATGGCGCCGGCCGGCGCGGCGCTGACATCGATCGTCCGTTTCCAGCTCGCCCCGGCCGCTTCGGCCGAGATATTGACCGTAGCGGGAACCTCAGCCGGCGGCGGGATCTGAGTCACCGCCGTGAACATGCCGTTGGCATCGCTGGTCGGCTGGGCACGGATTTCACCGTCGACAATGACATTGACGACGCTGCGCGGCGCCACGCGCCCGGTCACTGACAGGGCGCCGGCGGCATCGTAGTCGATAATGGCCAGGCCGCCGGATTGCGACACCAGCGGCAGGCTGGGCGCACCCGGGCGCAGGACCACAGCCTTGCCCGGCGCCGACGGCGGCACGAACAGGCGGCCTTCGGCGTGGATCAACAGGCCGGCATTTTCCATCGACAGGTCGAACACGCTGCCATGCGGGCCGGCCGGCAGTTCGGCAACGAAGCGCCCGCGCGTGTCCGCCGTGGCGACGATGGCACCGGACTGGGCGTACTGGAACCGGACGCGGCCATCGGGCTGGGCAATGCCGGACACGACGATACGATCGGGCGCCGACTGGCTGACTTCGGTGATGACAGGGGCCAGCGAATAGCCCTGCGCCATCAGTTCTGCAGCCGCGTCGCGATGCGGGGCCGGCGCCCTGCGCTGGCAGGCATCCAGCGAAAGGACAGTCACGGAGGGGACGGCAAGCACCATAAACAGCGTGCCAACAGATTTCAGGTGCATCTTTTTCACGTCGCAAGCATTATCCGCTTTTCATCGTCGCGAATAGAGGCTTACACTTCCCTCCCAAAAACGGTGAATTCAGGTCAAGAAGAATATGCCTTTGTCCAAGCATGATATTAAATCTGTGTGTGTGTATTGCGGCTCGTCGTTCGGTAATGACGAGGCTTACAAGACGGCTGCCAACGATCTCGGTCAGGTGCTGGCCGGTGCTGGCCTGCGTCTTGTCTATGGTGGCGGTGGCGTCGGTCTGATGGGCGAAACGGCGCGCGCCGCGCACGAAGCCGGCGGCAAGGTCCTGGGCATCATGCCGCAATTCCTGCGCTCGCGCGAAATCCTGTTCGATGATGTCGAAACCCGTGTCGTGGTGTCCATGCACGAACGCAAGATGATGATGTTCGAAGAGTCGGATGCCTTTGTCGTCCTGCCGGGTGGCGTCGGGACCCTGGAAGAGGTCATCGAGTTGCTGTCGTGGCGCCGCCTCGACCTGCACAAGAAGCCGATCGTATTCATTAATATCAACGGCTTTTGGGATCCGTTCTTCGCTTTGGTCGACTATACCCTGCAGGCGCAGTTCACTCCGCCGGCGTTCAAATACACCTATGTCAGCGTCGACAAGATCGAGGACGTCCTGCCGGCCATTGCCGAGATGATGTCGGTCGATCGCCAGATCGATACGCGCCGGGTCGTCTGACCATACGGCACATGTGAAAATCGCCCTTCGTTTCGCGAGGGGCTTTTTTTATGTCTGGAATTAAGGAGCGCCGTTACAGGTCAAGCCTTACAGGCGACGGATCCAGATATTGCGGAAACGCACTGGATGGCCATGGTCCTGCAGGCGCAGGGGCGCACAGCCATGCGCCTTGTATTTCGGATGACCGATCCAAGCCGTCGGTCCCTGGATGGCAAAATCCTTCTGTACCAGGACGCCGTTCTGCAGGACGGTGATACGTGCCGGCGCCAGCAACCTGCCTTTTGACCCGAACTTCGGCGCCGTGTAGATGATGTCGTACGACTGCCACTGCTCCGGTGGCCGCGAGGCGTTTACCAGCGGGATCGACTGCTTATAGATCGAGCCGGCCTGGCCGTTTACATAGGTGGCGGCACGATAGGAATCGAGCACCTGCACCTCGTACAGTTCCTGCAGGAAGATGCCGGAATTGTTACGATCCTGGCTGGTCAGTTCCTTGCCGTTTTCGATCGGCGACGGCACCTGCCATTCGACATGGAGTTGGACGTCGCAGAACGATTCGCGCGTGCGGATATCGCCTGTACCCGGCGATACGACAATCTCCCCTGCGTCGAATGTCCATTTTGCCGGCCCGCCGGCAGCATTTTCCCACGCGTCAGCTGCCACCAACGGCAAGGCATCTCCGGGAATATTGCCTGTCGTATCGACGGGCTTTGGCTGCGGCGACCAGACTTCGGTCGCTCTGGATTGCTGTTCAGGCGTCTGCTTTTCAGGCGTTTTCTGGCCGGCAATGGCTGGCGCTGCCACCGACAGGGCGGGTATGCATAACCACTTGACCTGTTTACGCATTACCCGCTCCTGTTAAACCCGTTTATGCGCCGAGGCGCTTTGCGATCTTGTCTCGGCCGATCAGGAAGCTGAGCGCGCCCATATCCGGACCATGGTCCATGCCGGTGAGGGCCTGGCGCAACGGCATGAACAGGGCCTTGCCCTTGGCGCCGGTGGCCTCCTTGATGGCGCCCGACCACTGTTGCCACGAATCGCGCTCGTAAGGCGATGGCAGCAGTTCCAGGGCCTTGGTGGCGAAGGCCGGGTCTTCGATCTTCGGTTCGATGTCGCCGCCGACGATCTGCGCCCATTCCCGCACTTCGCTGAACTTATGCAGGTTCATGCGGATCGTGTCCCAGAACAGCTCACCTAGATCGGCGCTGAGGGCTTCAAGGCGCGGCTTGGCGTCAGCATAGGTCATGGCCTGGAGCACACCGGCATTGAGGCGCATCAGGTCGTCGAAATCATAGCGCGCCGGGGCGCGGCCCATCTTGCCGAAGTCCTGCAGGTCGGCCAGCGAATCGAGCGACGGCGCGGCCTCCAGTGGATCGGAGGTGCCGATCTTGGCGAGGTGCGAGGTGATGGCCAGGGGTTCGATACCGTCTTCGCGCATCTGCGAGATCGACATCGAGCCGAGGCGCTTGGACAGCCCCTCGCCGTCCGCACCGACCAGCAGTGGCATATGGGCGAACTGTGGTAGCGGCGCCGGAAACAGCTTCACCAGGGCTTCGAATATTTCGAGCTGGGTGCCGGTATTGGCGACATGGTCTTCACCGCGGATGACGTGGGTAATGGCCATGTCCATGTCGTCGACGACCGACGGTAGGGTGTAGAGGAAAGCGCCGTCCTCACGGATCAGCACCGGGTCGGACATTGATGTCGTGTCGACTTCGCAATGGCCCCGCACCAGGTCTTCCCAGGCGACGCGCTTGCCCTCGAGCTTGAAGCGCCAGTGCGGCTTGCGGCCCTCGGCGTCAAAGGCAGCCTTTTCTTCATCGGTGAGGCTCAGGGCGGCACGGTCATAGACCGGCGGCAGGCCACGCGACAATTGAACCTTGCGGCGGCGGTCAAGCTCTTCCGCCGTCTCATAAGCCGGGTACAAGCGACCGATTTCCTTCAGGTAATCGGCAGCCTTCTGATAAATGTCGAAGCGCTTTGACTGGTTGTAGCGCTCCTGCCATTCCAGACCGAGCCAGGTCAGGTCGGTTTCGATAAGATCTTCGTTTTCCTTGGTCGAGCGTTCCAGGTCGGTGTCGTCGATGCGCAGGACGAAGATGCCCTGCTGACGCCGGGCGAAGAGCCAGTTCACGAGAGCGGCACGGACATTGCCGGCGTGGATACGGCCGGTGGGCGACGGAGCGAAACGAACCTTGACGGTCATGGGAATGCGGTCTCTGAGGCAGGCGATTAAACGGACACACCCCATACGCCGCGCCGGGCGACTTTTAAAGTGAAATCAGATCGCCGATTGTTTAACCTGCTGCCATGTCCAGAAACGCCATCAGCCGAAAAATTCTGCACCGTTATGCTACCGGCGAGAGATTATTTACGGATCTCGGTCGGGGCGACGGCAATTATTATTTTGACGGTGCAAACCTGTCATCGGCGGTTTTTTACCGGGTCTTCTGTCTTCGGCAGCTTCCGAAATACCAATTTGGAGGGCGCAGACTTCTCAGACTGTAACGTCAAGACTTGTGATTTTTCGGGTGCAAACTTGCGAAATGCGACGTTCCGCAACTCCGCTATGGACGCCGCGATCTTCGACGGCGCCGATTTAACGGGCGCAGATTTTGAAGGCGCCAGTGCATACGGTTACGACTATCAGGCAGGCGAATTGCCACGATAGCGCTTTACCAACTCCTCCTGTTTTAACCGAAATAGAGAGGAGTAGATTGCAAAAAACCCCGCGGCCGGAGCCGCGGGGCTTAAAAGTTCTAATCGTCGCGGTGAACGCGTTCGGAGCGCTCGTGGCGTTCCTGAGCTTCGATGCTCAGGGTCGCCGTCGGGCGGGCTTCGAGACGGCCAAGGCCGATCGGTTCGCCGGTTTCTTCGCAGAAGCCGTAGGAGCCGTCGTCGATACGCGAAATGGCTTCATCGATCTTGCTGATCAGCTTGCGCTGGCGGTCGCGGGTGCGCAACTCGAGGGCGCGATCGCTTTCGGACGAGGCCCGATCGACCAGGTCCGGGTGATTTTCCGTTTCCTTCTGCATGACATTGACGGTTTCCTTGGCCCCCCGCAGGATCTCGTCTTTCCATGCATTTAGCTTGGCGCGGAAATAGGCCAGCTGGCCGGGATTCATGTACTCTTCGTCGTCCGTCGGACGATAACCGCCTTGCAGATTAGGCGCGCTTGCAACTGACATAAGCTATCTGTACCCCTGATGATCGACGCCAACTTTATTGGCAGGGACTGAGCACCTTGTCCTGTGGCTGAACATTGCCGGACAAAGCCTGAAGACCCGCAGCAAAAACAATACCATCTTTCCGGCAGACCGTTAAACGCCCCACCCACCGGACTCCGGCGGCTTATAATGCGGCTGCTATCCCCTGTGAAGCGATTTCACATGTCGCAACTGTCAAATTTTTGCAACGCCCTTTACATCAGCCGGCGCTTGGCCAGTTCGACAAAGGCGCGTGTCTCGATTTCGTTCAAAACACCCTGCAGTTTCTGGTCCTCGGTGTCTTCGCGGTGCAGGGCGATCAGGCCCCGCAGGCGCAGCAGCGCCTCGTCGTCGATGTCACCGGACAGGACGCTGACCTTGATATCGTCAAGGGCGTCGAGAATGTCGTTGGAGCGCTTGATCTGGCGCCGGCGGCGCCCCGTCAGCACATCTTCTTCTGCCTGGATGGCCAGCAGGGCATCAACCCCAAAGGCGCCGAAGGCCGCCGAGGCCTGCGCCGGCCCGGCCGCCGCCTTGCCGTCACCGGACTTGCCCAGGCTGAAATCACCACCGGAGCGGCGGACACCGCCAGCCGATCCCATGTTCATTCCGGTCGCAGAAGTAATTTTCATTGTCATAGAGCCCTGAACCCACGTTGCGCCACGCGCACATTCTTGGCGCATGTATCATCGTACTATAGTCCGCGCGCCCCGGTTCTCATCGTCAGGGCCATTTTGGCCTACGCGTCAGGAGGCCATTATTGCCGCGTTAGGGTAAGTGAAGCCTTAACGGCCCGGCAAGTTTTTCCCCTCGATTTTTCAACGCACAGCCCGCCCAGTCAATACATTGAATTAAATAGGATATTTTTCAACGAAACTCTGGCACGAAACTGGCAAACAGATGGGCAGTTATGGTTAACGGACGAAAGTCGGCAATGCGCGCTCGTAAATTGGCAGTTCTGACACCCCTCTTCGGCATGGCGGCAATCGCGGCGGGCGCCGTGGCCTGCGCCCTGCTGGCCAATCCGGCTCAGGCATCGTCGCGTATCAAGGACATTGTCGACGTCGAAGGCGTACGCACCAACCAACTGGTTGGATATGGCGTTGTCGTCGGCCTGAACGGCACCGGCGATACCGTCCGTAACTGCCCCATGCTGATGCAGTCGATGGAAGGCCTGATGGAACGCCTTCAGGTCAATATCCGAGACGGCAACCTCAACACCAAGAACGCCGCCGCCGTCATGATCACTGCCGACCTGCCGGCCTTTGGCGCCTCAGGCTCCAAGCTCGACGTCTCGGTATCGGCCATGTGCGACGCCAAGAGCCTGCTCGGCGGCACGCTGATGGTCACTCCCCTGCTTGGCGCCGATGGCGAAGCCTATGCCGTCGGCCAGGGCACGGTACAAACCGGTTCGGTCTCGGCCGGCGGGGCTTCGGGTTCGTCCGTGACCAAGGGCGTGCCGACCGCCGGCCGCATCTCTTCGGGTGGAACGATCGAGCGCGAGACCCAGTTCGATCTCAACGCTATGCCCTGGCTGCGTCTGACCCTGCACAATCCCGACTTCACGACGTCCAAGCGCATCGCCAACGCCATCGACGCCGCCTATCCCGGCACCGCTATCGCCCAGAACCCGACCATCGTCGCGATCAAGCCGCCGGCCGGCACCAAGATGAGCGATTTCATCACCCTGATCGAGCCGCTGACCGTCGACGTCGACGAGCCTGCCAAGGTGGTGATCGACGAGGTCAACGGCGTCATCGTCATGGGCGAAAACGTCCGGCTGTCGCGCGTCGCCATTGCCCAGGGCAACCTGACCATCAAGGTCGACGAACAGCCGGGCGTCAGCCAGCCCGCCCCCTTTTCGCAGGGCCAGACCGCTGTCGTGCCTTCGAGCAATGTCAGCGTCGAGGAAGAAAAGGGCAAGAAGCTGATTCAGCTTGGCGGTGGCTCATCCCTGTCCGACCTGGTGTCCGGCCTCAATGCCCTGGGCGTCACGCCGCGCGACATGATCTCGATCCTGCAGGCGATCAAGGCCGCCGGCGCCCTGCAAGCCGAAATCCAGGTAATGTAATGGACGCCGCTTCGCTTCTTACCCTGCAAGGCGCCCAGACCTCGGTCCAGACCGGCCAGCAGAACGCCATCACGACGGCTGCGACCCATGCTGGCGGCAAATCGAATGCCAAGCTGGGTGCCGATTTCGAATCGATGGTTATCTCGCAATTGCTGCAACCCATGTTCGAAGGCATCAAGACCAATGAAACCTTCGGCGGCGGCGAAGGCGAAGACGCCATGAAGTCCTTCTATATCGACGCCGTCGGCAAGGAAGTGACCAAACATGGCGGTCTCGGCATCTCCACGATGATGCAGAAAGAACTCCTTAAGCTACAAGGTGCACACTAGAGTTATGGCAATATCCGCACAAAACCCCTCCGATCGTGCCAGCCAGTTGCTGGCCCTGACCCAACGTCTGACCAAGCGTCTGATCGACGAGACGGTGATGCTGGAAGCGCACCGGCCGCAGGACCTGTTCGCCGGCATCGAAGAAACGCGCAATCTGTCGAACATGTACCGGATCGAAACCATCCGCATCAAGGCAGACCCCAGCCTGTTGGCCGGCATCACGGCGCAGGAAAAACAAGCCCTGTTCGACGCCACCAAGACCTTCCACGATCACCTGGCCCGTTATGAACGCGCCGTGGTCGCCGCCAAAACGGTCACCGAAGGTATTATCTCTGCTGTCGCCGATTGCATGAACACCGCCAAGTCGACCGTCATGACCTATGGCGCCAAGGGCCGTACCCAGGCCACGGGCCCGCAGTCGCTGAACTACGGCAAGATGGCGTAACGCCACGCGCTCAATAAGAGACCTTGGCCTTCGGATCGCCGTTGATGCCGTTCATCACCTTGTCGTCCTTGGGATTGGCATATTGCCCCGGCTTGGGCGTGCCGTCCCCGGGTTCATAGCGTGATTGCGGACCGGCATTGACGCGCTTCCAGTAGTCGGCATTTCCAGCCTGAGTCTTATAATTCAGATTCGCGTCGCGCGCGGCAGCAGCCGCCTGCAGCCCGGCATCGGGCTTAAGCCCCAGCCCCTTCATTTCCGCCAGCGACTTCATGTTACAGCCTGCCGGCAGCGGCTTGCCCGCCGTCTGGATGGCAACGCAGGAATCGTGGTTCTGCAAGGCCTGGGTCACGCCACTGCGTCCGCCTTTCAAGGCGCCCAATGCCGCAGCACCGGGAGCGCCGCCACCGCCTGCGCGGCCGCCCGCCGCCCCGGCGCCGGCCGAACCACCTGCTGGCGGATTGGACGCCAGGTGGGAATTATCCGGGCTAAGGCCGGACGGCGCCGTGGCGGTGATCGCCTGGGACGGGCTTTCGTGCAGTTTCAGGTCGCTAGCCGTACTGGTGTTGGCCAGTTGCGGATTGGCATCGAGCTTTTCCTCTTCCTGCTTTTTCTTCTTCGTCAGGGAGGGATCCGGTTCGACCGTTGCCAGCGGCGCGGCATCGGTCTTCAGGCGAGCATCGGCCTGCTTCTGCGCGGTGGGCGCAATCGCCTTCTGGAACGAATCGACGGGGCGCGGCGCGACAGCCAGGCTGGGATCGGGCACAGGCACCGGCTGCGGAGCCGGCACGGGCTGGGTGGCCTGTTGCTGTTGCTGCTGTTGCGCCTGTGTCTGCGGCGGAACCGGCTGTGGTTGTTGCTTCTGTTGCGGCTGTTCGGCGACGTGGCGTGTCGGTTGCGGTACCGGCTCGACCTCAGGGATCGGCTCCGGCTCGGGCTCCAGCCGGTACAGTTCGGTATCGATGACGTTGTTGCGATCGTCATAGGTCAGATCGAGCGGCCGTGGCTGGACCAGGGTCATGCCCCAGAAGACTAGCACATGCATCATCAACACCAGCGCCGTCGAAGCGGCCAGACGCGAGCGGCGGTCGATCGGGATTCGTTGTCCCGCAACCGTCACCACTATGGCCCTTTGACCAAAGGCGATATGCATAGGCAGCCCCCTCTCCGGCGCGAGAAGCCATCAGTCCCTGCAATTCCGTCCCTACTGTGTCCTGAACGGGGCATTTTGGCAAATCGTACTGTCACAATTAGGTATATCCCCCGACCAGCATAAAAAACGCATATGGATTTATCCCCGATATCGCAGCGCGCAAAAATGTTGCTGAAATGTTCTTGCAGGCGACTGGCAAATCGCGGCAGAGCGTCTATATATGCCGATCTAAGTGCTTCGAAGGAATAGACGACATCATGGCGAAGAACCCGCATCACGACCCCGATTTCATCAAGGTTCGCGGCGCCCGGGAACATAATCTCAAGGGCGTCGATGTCGATATTCCCCGCGGCGAACTGGTTGTCCTGACCGGCCTGTCGGGATCTGGCAAGTCGTCGCTGGCCTTCGACACCATCTATGCCGAAGGCCAGCGTCGTTATGTCGAATCGCTTTCGGCCTACGCTCGCCAGTTCCTGGAACTGATGTCGAAGCCCGATGTCGACCTGATCGAAGGCCTGTCGCCGGCTATTTCCATCGAGCAGAAAACAACATCCAAGAACCCGCGCTCGACCGTCGGTACCGTCACCGAAATCCACGACTATATGCGCCTCTTGTGGGCGCGCGTCGGCATCCCCTATTCCCCTGCCACCGGCCTGCCGATCGAATCGCAGACCGTGTCGCAGATGGTCGACCGTATCGTCTCCCTGCCTGAAGGCACGCGCCTGTTGCTGCTGGCGCCCTATGTCCGCGGCCGCAAGGGCGAATACAAAAAGGAAATCGCCGACCTGCAGCGCCAGGGTTTCCAGCGCCTGAAGATCGACGGCGAATACTACCCCATCGAAGACGCTCCCAAGCTGGAGAAGAACTTCAAGCATGACATCGACGTTGTCGTTGATCGTGTTGTTGTCAAAGACGGAATCATGGCGCGGCTGGCGGACAGCTTGGAGACCGCCCTGCGCCTGGCCGACGGCTTGGCCATAGCCGAATTCGCTGACCTCGCCGAGGGTGCTACCGAGCCGCAGCGTATCCTGTTTTCGGAAAAGTTCGCCTGCCCGGTGTCCGGCTTCACCATTGCCGAGATCGAGCCGCGCCTGTTCTCGTTCAACAATCCGTTCGGCGCCTGCCCGGTGTGCGACGGCCTGGGCGTCAAGCTGGCCTTCGACACCAACCTGATCGTCGCCGACGGCAAGAAGTCGCTGGAAGACGGCGCCATCGCCCCGTGGTCCAAGGGGCCTTCGCCCCTCTATACCCAGACCCTGCAGTCGCTCGGAATCCACTATGGATTCAAGATGACGACCAAATGGAACGCCCTGACGCCGCAGGTCCAGGATGTCATCCTCAATGGCTCGGGCTCGGAAAAGATCAAGTTCACCTATGAGGACGGCTCGCGCCGCTACGACGTCACCAAGCCGTTCGAAGGCGTCATCCCCAATATGGATCGCCGCTGGCGCGAGACCGATTCGTCGTGGGTGCGCGAAGACCTGGGTCGCTATCAGTCGGAAACGCCGTGCGAAGCCTGCAAGGGCGCGCGCCTCAAGCCTGAAGCCCTGGCCGTCAAGATCGATGCCAAAAACATCTCGGAAATCTCCGCCCTGTCGATCAAGCATGCCCATGCCTGGTTCAACGACATCGAGAACCGCCTGAGCGAAAAGCAGATGGATATCGCCCGGCGAATCCTGAAGGAAATCAGGGACCGTCTGCGTTTTCTTAATGATGTGGGTCTGGATTACCTCAACATGTCGCGCAATTCCGGCACGCTGAGCGGCGGCGAGAGCCAGCGCATCCGTCTGGCGTCGCAGATCGGCTCCGGCCTGACCGGCGTGCTCTACGTCCTGGACGAGCCGTCGATCGGCCTGCACCAGCGCGACAATGACCGCCTGCTCGAAAGCCTGAAGGGCCTGCGCGACCTCGGCAATTCGGTCCTGGTGGTCGAACACGACGAAGACGCCATCCTCAATGCCGACTATGTCATCGATATGGGCCCGGCCGCCGGCATCCATGGCGGCGAGATCATCGCCCAGGGCACACCCGAAGCAATCAAGGCCAACCCGAAATCGATCACCGGTCAATACTTGACGGGCAAGCGCGAGATCCCCCTCTACTATTCCAAGGACACGGACGAGGAACGCCGTCCGATCGACAAGAAGAAGATGCTGAAAGTCATCGGCGCCCGCGGCAACAATCTGAAGAACGTTACCGGATCCATCCCGGTCGGCGTCATGACCTGCATCACCGGCGTGTCGGGTGGCGGCAAATCAACATTTACGCTCGAGACCCTGTACAAGGCCGCCGCTCGCCGCCTGAACAATGCCTCGGCCCACCCGGCGGCGCACGACAAGATCGAGGGCCTGGAGTTCTTTGACAAGATCGTCGAGATCGACCAGTCGCCGATTGGCCGTACCCCCCGGTCGAACCCGGCCACCTATACCGGTGCCTTCGGTCCGATCCGCGACTGGTTCGCCGGCCTGCCGGAAGCCAAGGCGCGCGGCTATGGCCCGGGCCGCTTCAGCTTCAACGTCAAGGGCGGCCGCTGCGAGGCCTGCCAGGGCGACGGCGTCATAAAGATCGAGATGCACTTCCTGCCCGACGTCTACGTCACGTGCGATGTCTGCAAGGGCAAGCGCTACAACCGCGAAACCCTGGACATCGTCTTCAAGGGCTATTCGATCGCCGACGTCCTCGACATGACGGTCGAGGAAGGCGCCGATACCTTCAAGGCCGTGCCGACCATCCGCGACAAGCTGGAGACGCTCAAGCGCGTCGGCCTCGGCTATATCAAGATCGGCCAGCAGGCGACCACCCTGTCGGGCGGGGAAGCCCAGCGGGTCAAGCTGTCCAAGGAACTGTCGAAACGCGCCACCGGCAAGACCCTGTATATCCTTGACGAGCCGACCACCGGCCTGCACTTCGAGGATACCCGCAAGCTGCTTGAAGTGCTGCATGAACTGACCGACAGCGGCAATACTACCGTGGTCATCGAGCATAATCTCGACGTCATCAAGACGGCCGACTGGCTGCTCGACTTCGGCCCCGAGGGCGGCGACGGCGGCGGCGAGATCGTGGCCTTCGGCACGCCGGAACAGGTGGCGGAGAACCCGAAGTCGTGGACCGGCAAATACCTCAAGGAAATGCTGGCCAAGCACAAGACGCGGCATCTCGAACCGGCGCAATAAGTATTTCTGGGTAGGCTTTGGATATAAAAGTTTTTAGCCACGAAAAACACGAAAAGCACGAACTTTGAGTTGGGGAAACTGCTATGCGAAAATGTGATGGTCAAGGACGGCGCTTTGCGCCGTCGATTACCTCTGAATAGTAAGCGCGGTAGAATAACCATACTCGATGCGTTCGTGTTTTTCGTGTTTTTCGTGGCAAAAAAATCTTAACTACCCGTAGTGAAACGGTCCAACACGCTTAACAAACCTTAACCATTCCGCGCGATTCTCCTGACATGAGACTCGCGCGCGCCCTTCCCTTCCTGGCCCTTGCTGCCCTGACCGCCTGTTCGCCCAAGCACAGCGAACACGAAGACGCGGCGGCACCCGGCCCGGTCATCACCAAGTGGACCTATGGCGGCGAAACAGGCCCGGACCATTGGGCGCAACTGGGCGGCAAGGCGGTCGTTTGCGGCACAGGCACCCGCCAGTCGCCGGTGGATGTCACCGGAACGGTCAAGGTCCAGACCTCGGATATCCGGCTGAACTACAATTCGGTCGCCGCGACCATCCAGAATACCGGCAAGACTGTTCGCCTGACGCCGGACAAGGGTGGCGCGCTGGTCCTAGACGGCGTCACCTACGACCTCAAATATATCGAGTTCCACAGCCCAAGCGAACACGCCATCAACGGTCACCGGGCCACGCTGGAAAGCCAGTTCGTCCATGAGGACGCCAAGGGCAATACGGTTATCGTCGCCGTCCTCTACGACGTCGGCGTCGCCGATCCCATGCTGGGCTCATTATGGACCTATCTGCCGACCGATCCCGGCCGGCCGATTCCGTTGTCCGATCTTTTGATCAATGCCCAGGACCTGCTGCCGGCGACCGAAGACTTCTATGCCTATTCCGGTTCTCTGACGACGCCGCCCTGCACCGAAGGTGTGACCTGGATGGTCTATTCCTCGCCGCTCAGCGTCAGCGCCGAACAGGCCGACGCCTTCGAGCGCCTGGTCGGCCCCAATGCCCGGCCCATGCAGAAGCGCAACGACCGCGACTATCTGCACGTCTCCAACAATAATTGATTATAGCGACGGCCTTGGCCCTTGACGATTAATCCGTCGGGAGCGTGCACCGCACGCCGCCGGTTATAGCGCAGCCGCGACCGGCGTCGGCGCCGGGCTTATGGCACGCCACGCGCCCAGCGGCGCGCCGGCCATGATTGCCGTCATCTGCGGCGCCACCAGACCGAACCACAACACCATGGCCGCGGCCCGCGCCGGCGTCAGGAAGGCCGCCAGGCTGCTGACGTCCGGCGTAACCGTACCCGGCATCTGTTGGAAACCGACGGCCAGGACGGCAGAAATGACCTGCTGGCACAGGTAGTCAATGATTGCCGCCATTCCGAAGGCCATAAGGTAGCCACCGGCCAGGGCCCAGAAGCGGTCCCGCGTCAGGGCAAAGCTGCCGAAGATATCCATGCGCCGGGTAGCAAAGCTCTGGGGAATATTCAGGGACAGGCGGACCCGCAGCCAGAAGACGGCCAGCAGGGCGAGCCCGACACGCAAGCCGTCGAGCGAGGACGGCAGGCGCATCAGGGCCGTGACGATAATCACGGCGTACAGGGCTGTCAGTTGCAGGGCGAAGGTGACCGCCGACAGGACCATGGCATGGATTTCACGCGTTCCGAACCGCAGGAAACCAAAAGGATCGTCCCCCTCGTCGAGGCCGGCACGGCAAACGGCGCAGTTCAGCACCGACGAGGTCAGCAGATAGACCGGTGCACAGGCGGCAAAGCCCATCAGGGCCTGCTGCAGCATGGCGTCACTCAGGGCCAGATCGGATGGCCGGGTGCCGAGATTGACAAAGCTCTGCTGCGACGGGCCAAGGGTAACCACCAGGATCAGGCAGCACAGGCCGTAACCGAACAGGGTGACAAGTCCCCAAAGGGCGACCAGCCGTGGCCGTGCCCTGAGGATACGAAAGCCTTCGAAGGCGAAATCGAACGGCAAGCCCATATAGCGGGTCCCTCATCTGGCCGAACAGTCTAAAGCGGATCGGTTGCCACGGCAACCGTCTCTTTTAGCGGCGGATTATCGAAGGATATCTGGCCTGTAACCTTAGAAAACGCCTGCTGGGCCACCGCGATTACGCGACAGCAAGCGATAAGCCGAGGCCGGCGCCCCCAGGGTAATCGCCATCAATAACGGGCTGACCAGGAGATTGACGACAATCATATAGACGATCATCGGCGGCTGCCCGAGATATTGCGTTCCCCCCTGGACCATCTGCATAAGCTGCTTCAGGGCATCCATGCTGCCGCCATTGATGACGGCGAAGACGGCCCCGTAGATCAGCAGGCACAGCATATAGACCAGCAGCGCCATCACCAGGGCAATGACATACCCCACGACCAGGGCGATACTGCTGTTCTTCGTCAAGGCCCACGACCCGAACATATTGATGCGACGCTGATCGAAGCTCTGAGCCGGCGCCAGGCTGAGCCGGGCTACGAACCAGAAGAAGGCGGCGATAACCGCAACGATCGAGATCACCAGGGCCACGGCCGACAGGGCCTGCGACACCAGGCCGAGGACGCCTGCCACGATACCGGCAACAACCGTGCCCGCGATGATGGTGGCGATATACATACCGATAACGATCAGGAAAAACAGGACGCTGACACCGATCTGCCGAAACTCGTCCTTACCGAAGTGCAGGGCGCCGAAGCTCCACGGTTTGTCATTCAGGACATATCGGAAGACGGCGCAGGACTGCACCGCATTCATCACGAGGGCAATCGGGATCATGACGCCGTATCCGGGCAGGGTCTGGCCGAGGACGCTCAACATGGCCATGACTTCGGCAGGCGTACTGGGCGAGGTTGCGGACATGGTCTGCATCTGCCGCAAGGCCGGCCCTGCCAGGGCCTCGAAGGTGTACATGGTTATGCTGTTGCCGATCAGGGCCAGAATGCCCCAATACAGGATAACCATGGGTCGTTGACGGATAATGCGAAAGCCTTCGAAGGCGAAATCGAGTGACAGCTTCATTGGCTTCCCTTGGGGCGTCCCCTGTGTTCGCCTTATTTTGCCCGCGTTTGCACAATCTGCCTATAGGCGGATGACAAAAATCCCGTCAAAAGCGGTGCAATTATGAAGACAGCCACAGCCTGCAGCGCCGCGTGAACGATCAGGCGTAACGGGTCATGACCGTCATCCGCAACCCTGTGGCCATGCGGCAGGATAAAATGGACAACCGCCACCACCAGGACGACGGCCGGCAGGACGAAGAGACATGCCCCGAGAAACAGCTTGCCGACATTGCCGGCGCTCAGGCCCAGGGCATTGAGCGTAACGATCCGGCGCTCCGCCACCGTAGCGGCATGGGCAAGCACAAACTTCAGGGCAACGAAAATAAAGAAGATCCCGGCAGCGACCATGTAGACGACAAAGGCCCATCCGGCAGGTGTGGGGGCCGACAGCATGGCCTTTACGGCCTTCAAGGTGTTCTCGTGACCGTTGGCCATCCCAGCCGTATTGAAGGCGACGGCAAAGACGATAAACACGGCGGCAATGACCATCAGCATGAACAGGCTGACAAAGATGCCTGCGACCAGCAAGCGCAGTTCCGGCGCGCCGAACTGCAGGCCGCCGATGCCCAGGCCTTCGGCCTTCGCGTCCTTGCCGAACAGCGCAATGCGATACAAGGCGCCCTGCGCCATCAGCTTGGCCACCACGAGCAAAATCAAAAATACCGGAAGCAGCCAGGCGGAAACCGGGCTATGCTCGACAATCGTGTGACCGAAGGTAGCAACCAGCCATAGCACCGCCAGCGCCCCCCAGGCGCCTCCGAGCGATGCCGGCAACGCCGAAACAGCGCTCGACACGGCACGACCGAGCGAAAATGACGCCTTGGAACTCATGAAAAATGCCCACCCGATTTTTTAGCTCGCCCGATCAGACATAGTCTGCACACACATCTTCGGGCCATTAACGTTTTAGGTACAATCGCATTCGCTTTAAAAGCTTATTTCGCACCGCACTTCACATTTCCCCCCAGGTCTTGCTATAGGGCCACAGTTTTCCGCTCAAACGGCGCGAGCCTCCTCGCATCAGCTCGGGCGGGCGGTCGCCCTTGCCGAGGTCCGATAGACCTCGGAGATTTTGGCATCAGACCAGCGCGAAGGTTCTCGCGACGGACTGGACGTCAATTCGCACCTGCACAGTCGATGGTGATTTCGCAGGCATTCGACGCAGCCTGTTTGCGTCTAGTACATTTTTGGAGTCACTTTCATGACACCCGTTCACGTTATCGGCGGCGGTCTCGCCGGATCGGAAGCCACTTGGCAACTTGTTTCGCAAGGTGTGCCCGTCATCCTGCACGAGATGCGCGGCGGTGCCCGCGATGGCCAGCCGATCACCACGGATGCCCACCACACCGATGGCCTTGCCGAACTGGTTTGTTCCAACTCCTTCCGGTCGGACGACTGGCAGTTCAATGCCGTCGGCCTTCTGCACGAGGAAATGCGCCGTTGCGGCAGCCTGATCCTGGCCTCGGCCGACACACACCAGGTACCCGCAGGCGGCGCCCTGGCTGTCGACCGCGAAGGCTTTTCCCAGGCCGTGACCGCGGCCCTGGCGGCCCACCCTTTGGTAACAGTCGTGCGCGAAGAGGTCACAGACCTGATGGGCACGGACTGGAACAATATCGTCTGCGCTACCGGCCCCCTCACCTCGCAAGCCCTGTCCGACGTAGTCCTTGACCTGTCCGGTGAAGGCCACCTGTCCTTCTTCGACGCCATCGCCCCCATCATCCACGCCGAATCGATCGACATGTCCAAGGCGTGGCGCCAGTCGCGCTACGACAAGGAAGGTCCGGGCGGCGATGCGGCCGCCTATATCAACTGCCCGATGGACAAGACACAGTACGAAGCCTTTATCGACGCCCTGCTCGACGGCCCCAAGACCGAATTCAAGGAATGGGAAAACGTCCCCTATTTCGACGGCTGCCTGCCGATCGAGGTCATGGCCGAGCGCGGCCGCGAGACCCTGCGCTACGGCCCCATGAAGCCCGTCGGCCTGACCAACCCGCATAACCCGACGGTCAAGGCCCACGCCATCATCCAGTTGCGCCAGGACAATGCGCTCGGCACCCTCTACAATATGGTCGGTTTCCAGACCAAGCTGAAGTACGCCGCCCAGACGGACGTCTTCCGCATGATTCCCGGCCTTGAGAATGCTCAGTTCGCGCGTCTCGGCGGACTGCATCGTAATACCTTTATCCAGTCGCCGAAGATCCTCGATCGCCAGTTGAGGATGAAGGCGGTTTCCGACAGGAAATCAATTCGTTTTGCCGGCCAGATCACCGGCGTCGAAGGTTATGTCGAAAGCGCCGCTATCGGCATGCTGGCCGGACGATTCGCCGCCGCCGAAGCCCTGGGCCGCAGCCTGGAGGCACCGCCCGAAACCACGGCGCTCGGCGCCCTGATCAACCACATTACGGTCGGCCACCTGGAAGGCGGCTCCTTCCAGCCGATGAACATCAATTACGGCCTACTGCCCCCCATGGAAGCGCCGAAAAAGGACGACAATGGCGACAAGATTCCCCTCAAGGAACGCGGTCGCGCCAAGAAGCGCCTGATGAGCATCCGGGCTTTAAATGACCTTAATTCGTGGCTAGAACCGCAAAACGTGTTGGCATAATCAGGTACCTGACTACGATGATGACTAAGGGATTGCGCCGGGGGGCGCCAGACCCCAAAACGAAGATGTGGGCGCCAGACCCCAAAACGAAGATGTGGGCGCCAGACCCCAAACCGAAAATGTGGGCGCCCGACCCCAAAACCAGGATGCGGGTTTCGTCCGCGGGTAAATGGGCAGTGGCCGCGGTGCTGACTTCGGCCCTGTGCCTTGCCGGTTGCGCCGAAAAGACCACGACCGTCTATGTGCCTCTGGCGCCCAAGGTCGTCCCCAGTTCCCTGACCCCGCAACCGGTGATCCTGTTCAACAAGACCAAGCAGGGCCGCAAGCTGTTCACGCTGAACGAAGAATTCCCCTATTGCGACCCGGTGAACGGCCACGTCATCGTCGTTCCCAAATGGTATGTCACCGACTTCGCGTCGGTGCCGTGGTACGGCCAGGGCGTCATCGATCCGCAGGGGCCAACGGCGCGCGCCGCCATCATCCATGACTGGCTGTATACCATCGGACAGACCAATAACCGTCTCGAGGCCGACGACACCTTTTACCGCGCCATGATCGCCTTCGGCGTCAGCGAGTTCCAGGCGCGCATAGCCTACAATGCCGTACGCACCGGCGGTGAAGGTGGCTACGGCCTCAAGGGCGACTGGATGTTTGTCGATCCGACGCGTCCCGATGTCGGCCAACCGGCGCCTTTCGTCAAACCTGCAACCGGTGTGGTCAAGATCATGCCCGGGTGCCGCGGATTTCGCGAATTGATTCTCAGCGGCTGGAAGGCCTATCCGGACAAGGTCGTGGCCTCGCCGCCGCCCGCCCCGGTCACCGTGACCAAGATGCCCTATGATGACCTGATGCACGGCTTCCTCGGGAAGAAGAAAACGAAATAGACAAAAGGCCGTTTTACCGACGGCCATGTAGAATGGCAGTCGGTAAAGCATTTCAGCTCAATTGCCGCATGGCTCCTCGCATAAGCTCGGGCGCGCAGTCGCACGCTTCCAACGGCCTCAAAAGCCGTTGGCAACACAGCAGGCCTTTTTCAGATCTTCCCGGTTATAAAGGCCATGAACAGCTTCAGACGCTTGCTCAGCGGCGCCCGTGTCCGTCCCGACCAGACATCCTCGGCCATGGCGGCCGGCAGGGCCAGTGGCATCAGGCTGGCCGGCAAAGTCTTCGCGGCTGTGGCCGCATCGCGCTTCAGATGGGCCATCTCGGCCTCGCCGGCCTCGGGCAGACGGCCATTGCGACGGAAACCGGCAAGACCGGTAAAGCGTGCCGGCGCGGCCAGGGCAGTACTGTCCTGTTGTGAATCAACGATTGCCGCCGCCAGCCGGGCGATGATCCCCTCACCGGCATCGACAACCGCCAGGGCTGTCTTGATGCTGAGCGGACCGGCATCGAGCAAGGCCATCTGGCCTTCGATCACAGCCAGGAAATCCTCAGCCGACAGGCGATATTGCGGGATGATCCGTTGCAGGGCTTCGCTCAGCGGGTGATAGCGCGGCGTACGGCCATCGCGGATTTCCTCGATCGCCTCATACCACCAGCGCAGTCGGATTTCCCCCATGAGGGGTTCGCTGACGCGCTCGGGGATGTCACGCAGGGTCTCCAGCAGGGCATAGAGCACCATTACATCAGCACGCTTGCGTGCATCGCCGATAAAGGCAAAGGCGAGCCGCGTGTCTTCCGACCGCGGCTCGCATTCGTTTTCCATCACAGCCATTTTCAATTACGGCAGGACCTTGGGCTTCTTGTTGCCCTTGAAGCCGCCCATGTCGATGACTTCTGCGTCGCCTGAATTGCGGTTGACGCCCCACAGCAGGATAACCGGTGCTGCGACATAGATCGACGAATAGGTGCCGATGACGATACCGAAGATCATGGCGATCGAGAAGCTGAACAGGGTCTCGCCACCGAGGAAGGCCAGGCCGGCAAGCGCCATGACGGCCGTGACCCCGGTGATGATGGTCCGCGACAGGGTCTCGTTGATCGACATGTTGATGACGTCTGCCAGCGGCATCTTCTTGTACTTGCGCAGGTTTTCGCGCAGGCGGTCGAAGACGACGACGGTATCGTTCATCGAATAGCCGATAATGGTCAGGATGGCGGCCACGGCGCGCAGGTCAAATTCCAGGTGGAATATGGCGAACATGCCGAACACCAGGATAACGTCGTGGAACAGGGCGAACACGGCGCCCAGACCGTACTGCCATTCGAAGCGGAACCAGATGTAGAGCATCATCAGGCCGATGGCGATAAACAGGGCGGTGATGCCGCCGGTCAGCAATTCACCCGACACCTTGGCGCCGACAACGGCGGTGTTGGAGAACTTGGCCGCCGGGAAGGCTGCCTTAAGCGAGGCCTTGACGGTCTCGACCTTGGCGACGGGATCGGCATTCGGCGTCTCGAAGCGCATCATGGCATCGGTGCCGTCGCCGACCCCCTGGACCTGGACGCCTTCGAGCCCTTGCGTGCCCAGCAGTTCGCGCAGCTTGGCCAGATCGATCGGTTGGCCCGGCGTGGCGATTTCCAGGCTGGTACCGCCCTTGAAGTCGACGCCGCAGTTCAGGCCGCCACAGGGTGGCGTACCGGGATAGACGGCCATGAACAGCGAGGCTGAGACCGCGATAACCGACAGGACGGCTGCGATACGGGCAAAGGCGACGAAGTGGATCTTGGTCTTCTTCGGCAGGATCTTGATCAGCGGCCAGGCCTTGGGCGCCACGTCGTCGGCGATCGGCAGGATCTTCGGGCGACGGGTCTTGTACCAGGTCGACAACAGGACCTGGGTGACCATGACGGCCGAGAAAACCGAGGTCACGGTGCCGAGCATCAGGGTGACGGCGAAGCCCTTCACAGGGCCGGCGCCGAAGAAGTACATGATGGCGGCGGCCACCAGGGTGGTGACGTTGGCGTCGAGAATGGTCTCGAGGGCGCGGGAGAAACCGGCGTCGAGCGCCGAGATCAGGCTGCGGCCGCTATGAACCTCGTCGCGCATTCGTTCGTAGATGATGACGTTGGCGTCGACGGCCATGGCAAGCGTCAGGATAAGACCGGCGATGCCCGGCAGGGTCAGGGTCGACTGCATCAGCGACATGCCGCCGATCAGCAGGGCCAGGTTGACCAGCAGGGCGATGACCGAGATGCCACCGAACAGGAAGCCATAAGCCAGGAACATGAAGACGACGACGGCGCAGAAGGCGATGACGGTTGAGAAGGCGCCCTTGGCAACGGCGTCGGCGCCCAGTTCGGCGGTGACGCTGCGTTGTTCTTCGATCTTCAGCGGCGCCGGCAGGGCCCCGCCCTTCAGCACATTGACCAGTTCCGAAGCGCTCTGGATGGTGAAGTTGCCGGTGATCTGGCCACTGCCGCCGGTGATCGGGTTGATGATGTTCGGCGCGGAAACCACGCGGCCGTCGAGGATGATGGCGAAGCGGTGGCCGACATTCTGGCTGGTGGCTTCGGCGAATTTCTGCGTACCCGAACCGTTGAAACGGAAGTCGATGGCGGGACGTTGCGACTGGTCGGTGCCGACATTGGCACTGGTCAGTTCACCGCCGGATACCAGGACGCGCTTCTTGACAACCAGGACGCCCGGACCGGGCTCGTCGTCCGGCAGCAGTTCCGATCCCGGCGGGATGCGGTTGGCGGCGACGTCAGCCGGGCTGACGGTTTCGTCGACCATCTGGAAGGTCAGCTTGGCCGTCTGGCCGATAATGCGCTTCAGCTGTTCCGGGTCGCTTTCGCCCGGGGCTTCGACGACGATGCGGTTGACGCCCTGGCGGACGATTGACGGTTCCTTGGTACCCAAGGCGTCGACGCGCTTGCGGACGATCTCGATCGAGGTGTCAACCGCGCCAGACGCCGTGTCCCGCAGGCCTTGCGGCGTGTAGGTCATGGTGATGGTCTGGTCAGCGCCCTTGGCGATGGCAAGGTCCATCTGGCCCGGCGTCTTGACCAGCGGCACGGCCAGCTTGGTCAGCAGGCCATAGGCCTTGTCGACACTGGCCGGGTCGGTGATACGCACACTGACGACAGGCCCGTTGGCGCTCAGACCGCCGAAGACAATGCCGGCGTCGCGCATGCGACCGCGAACATCTTCCATCAGGTCATTGGTCTTTTCGCGCACCAGGGCGTCGGTATCGACCTCAAGCAGCAGATACGAGCCACCCTGCAGGTCGAGACCGAGATTGAGGCCTTGCGTCGGCAGGAAACTCTTCACACTGGACTTCACATCGGGCGACATGAAGTTGGGCGCGGAAAACAGTATGCCCAGAAGGACGGCGACTGAAACCAGCACCACCTTCCAGCGTGATAAGTTCATCATGATCGTTATCTTTACAGTCTGATACACGTAAAACGGCCCGGATGCGCACGCATCGGGGCCGGACGGCAGGAGTGTTTAAGCGGCCTTGTCGTTGGCCGGGGCGGGTTCGCCCTTGGCGCGGACTTCACCGATCATCGACTTGACGACGCGGACATTCACGCCGGTGGCGATTTCGAGCATCAGCTCGGTGTCTTCGACGCGGGTGACCTTGCCGATCAGGCCCGAGTTCAGGACCACGGTGTCATTGCGCTTCACGGCGGCCAGCATGGCCTTGTGCTGCTTGGCGCGCTGCGACTGCGGGCGGATCATGAACAGGTACATGATGGCGACGAAGCCGATCAGCAGCGGCAGCATGGACAGGAGGTCACCACCGGGGGCGGCGGCCCCTGCGGTCTGGGCGAAGGCGGGCGTAGCGAACACGAGGAAATCTCCCGATTACTTGACGAACGGGAAAGGGCCTGCGCCTGACGGCTGCACCCCTGCCCCGAAATTGTGTGCCATACATAGGCACAAGACTAAAAAGGTCAATGCAATTGTTCGCCGCCCGCGTTCAACTGTGTCATTCCCACGGAAAGTCTTAACAGAAAAGGCTTCCGCTGCACTGCGGAAGCCTTTGTACTGTTATATAGTTCGCTTGATTTAGACTGTTTTGGAGGCGTCTAGACCTACGGCAGCACCAGGGTCGGATCGATCGGCCGGGCAATATCGGTCGAGGGCGTATAACGAATTTCGAAGTGCAGTTGCGGGCGGTCGATGACGCCGGACTGGCCGACCTTGCCAATGACCTCGCCCTTGGTGACGTGTTCGTTGTTCTTCACCGTCATGGCCGATAGGTGCGAATAACCCGTGTACCAGCCATTGGCGTGCTTGATATAAACGGTATTGCCCAATTCCTTGACCTGGTCGCCTTCATAGACGACGACGCCGTCCGAAGCCGCCTTGACGTCGACACCCTGGTCGGCAGCGATATTTATGCCGTCGTTGCGCACATTGGGCGCCAGTTGGCCGAACGGCACCAGGATACGGCCGCGCACCGGCCAGACGAACAGGCCACGGCCCATCTGCGACAGCTGGGTATTGCTCGGGAAGCCCGACACCGGCGGCGACACAGTCGTGGTCGTCGTCGTGGTCGTTGCCACCGGCTTGCCGACAGCCGGCTTGGTCGTCGTTGTGGTCGTTGTCGTAGCGGCCGGCGGCGTAACCGTCGGGCGCGTGGTCGTGGTGGTTGTCGTAGTCGTCGCCGGTGCGACGACTGGCTTGCTGCCCGGCTTTACCGGCGCAGGTGGGGTCTGCACAGGCGTCGTCGGCTTGGTCGCCAGGGCGGTAGCCAGCTTGACCAGCCCGGTGCCGTTGGCATGCTCTTCGACACCCTTGTCGACGGCATTGGCCGGCAGCAGGATCTTCTGGCCGATACGCAGCGAGGCGTCGGGAGCCAGGCCGTTGATTTCGTAGATGACCTTTACCGGCACGCCGAAACGGCGCGACACACCATACAGGGTATCATGCGGCTGCAGGATGTAGACGTAAGCCGCGCGTGTGTCCTTGACCGGGGCAACGGCCGCGGACGAACTGGACGATGACGAAGAGGTCATCGAAGGCGGCGGCGGGGGCGGAGGTGGCGGCGGCGCCAGTTCGGTCGTATCGATGCTGCCCTTGCTGCCCTGGGCCGTTACACCGGGATTCGTCGGCTTGTCGTCGCCGGCCTGGGCCACGGTCTGCGTGGCCTCTGCGGGCTTGTCCTGCATGTAGACGGGATACTTGGCTTCGGGCATGGTGCTCGAACAGGCTTGCAGCACCAGGATGGCAAGGCCGAAAAGCCCCAGCTTGACGGCGCCGCGTAGCGTGACCTGGTAGCGATCCTTCGGGCTCATTGTCCTGGCTCCCATTCCTGTATGCCGGCCTGTACATTGTGTGCGGCCACGCCCCTGCCCTTTACGAACAGGCGATTGCGCATAGCCGTTATGACGAAATTAAGGATAACGAATCGTTTACGACCTTATAAGCTATGCGCAAAATTCAGGCAAAAAGGCGTTAACGCCGGCTGCCGACGGGGAAAAGTGTGGGGACAGAAACTTTTTTGAATTTTCCCACATCCAATCGCCACACCTGCGGACATTCAGTGTCAAAGGCGGCCGGAATGCTTCTCACCTTCCCCGGCCCACGGAGACGACGATGAATGTGCATTTCTTCTGGTCCTACTGGTGGATGATCTTCCCGATGTTCTGGGTGGTCATGGGAACGGTCCGCATGATCCTGCGCAGTTCCTATGAGCGTCAGAAGCTGGATGTGCTCAAGGCCTATCTCGACAAGGGCAAGGACGTTCCTCCGGGCCTGTACCGCGACTACTGATACACACAATGTGGCGTGCCACCGCACGCCTCCCCCAACGGCCTGGACAACGGCCATTGGCATAATTCCGAGGACCGACATGGATTCGTTCGAACATCTTTTCGAAAGCTACTGGTGGCTGGTATTTCCGCTGTTCTGGATGGTGGCCGGCGTTATCGGCAACATCACCAATTACCGCCACAAGAGCGATATGCTGAAGCTGATCAAGTCCTACGCGGACCAGGGCAAGGATCCGCCCCCGGCCCTGCTCGACGCCATCCGCAGCGACGAGGCCCGTGCCCACGACTATGACGGCTATTACGGCCGCCGCCGCTGGCGCCGCAACCACTATCGCGGTGGCTGGTGGTGGCAGGTCGCGGTCTTCGCCTCCATGGCTACCGGGTTCGGTTATTTCGGCTATTACGGTGGTGGTCCGCAGGTCTTCATCGCCCTGGCCCTGGCCTTCGGTGTCGCCGCGACCGTGCTGACCATTCTGGGAGTCGTCCGCGCCCTGACCAATCCGCGCATCGACGACCGCGACCTGAAGGACTGATGCCAGAAGGAGCAATGGCAGCGCGACACCGTCATGGACGCTTCCCAACATGCCGCCCTGGTGCATCGCGCCCGGCAGGGCTCCGACGACGCCTTTTCCCGGCTTGTCTCGGAGCACCAGCCGGCCGTTCGTGCCTTTGCGCGCCGGCTGGCGCCCAATCCGGCCGATGCCGACGACCTGGCGCAGGAGGCCTTCGTGACCGCCTGGAGCAAGCTTGACGCCCTAAAGCCCGACGTGTCGTTCCGTACCTTCGTCTGTGGCATCGCCTATCGCAAGGCACTCAACGACCGGCGTCGTTTCAACCGGTCTGCAGCGCGCGACACCCAGTGGTACGACGTCACGCCACAGAGCGCATCCTCGACGGTCGAGGCGCGCCTTTCGGTCCAGGCAGCCCTGCAACACCTGCCGATCGATGTTCGCGCCGCAGTCTCGCTATGCGTCGCCGGCGACTATAGCCATAGCGAGGCGGCAGAGATTTTGGGTCTTCCCCTCGGCACCGTGAAGACGCATATTCAGAAAGGCCGGGAAAAGCTCAATGCCCTGCTGGGAGTACAGTCATGAGTGAAGATGCCCTCAAGGACCTGCTGAACAGCGACGCCGAAACGACGGCGCCAGCCTTCGACATGGGCTTTACCCTCGACGTCATGGCCCGGGTGGAGAAGCAAAAGCTGCGCGAAAACCTGATCGTCCTCGCCGTGAGCGGCGTGCTTGTATGCCTGATGATGGCGATCATCATGCCTTATCTGACCGCCCCACTTGCGCATCTCGGCCGGGAACTGCTGCCGGCGGTCGTGATCCTGGCAGCCCTGGGCACCCTGGCCCTGAGCTGGCGCCAGATGCTGCCCGGCCTGCGCATGGTCGGCTTGCCGGTCTAGGTTTTGGCCAGTCTAAGGTTTTGGCCGGTTTAAAACCCTTTGGGCCTTAAGCTTCCTTGGCGACGCCGGCGATCAGGGGCACGAAACGCACCTCGCCGAGATCCTCGGTATTATACCCGCCATCCGCCGTCTTGGTGTAGCGCAGCAGGCGCTGGGTCGATCCGCGGCCCTGCGGCCCGACCATCACGCCCTTGGGCTTGAGTTGCGCCAGCAGTTCGGTGGGCTCATCCGGAAGCGCCGCGGTCACAAGGATCCGGTCGAACGGCGCCTGCTCCGGCCAGCCGTTCCAGCCGTCGCCGAAGCGATAGATGATATTTTCCAGCATCAGCCGCTTGTGGCGGATTTCCGCCTCCAGCATCAGCGAGCGGTAGCGTTCGATGGTGTAGACGTAACGCGCCAGTCGCGCCAGGATCGCCGTCTGGTAACCGCTGCCGGTGCCGATTTCGAGCACACGGTGGCGCCCTTCGATATTGAGCGCCTGGGTCATCAGGCCGACGATGAAGGGTTGCGAGATCGTCTGGCCGCAATTGATCGGAATGGCGGAGTCTTCCCACGACCGGTCGAGGAACAGTTCCGGCACGAACAGGTCGCGCGGCGTATATTCCATGGCGTGCAGCAGCTTGCGGTCGGTAATGCCCTGCGCCTTCAGGCCACGCAGCAAACGCTCCAGCCGGGTTTCACCAGCGGATTCCTCGGGCGTGTCTGAGCCAGCATCGACCGCACTCATTTCGCCGTCTCCGTCAGGTTGATCTGCTTCGGCACGGTGCCACCCAGGGTCTTCTTCATGTCGTGAAGGGTAGCATAGTGGGTCAGGTCGAGATGCAGCGGCGTCACCGAAATACGCTTTTCCGCCACGGCCTTCAGGTCGGTACCATCGACCAGGGTCTGCTCGAAACTGTGGAAGTCCATCCAGTAATAATCGCGGCCGCGCGGATCGCGGCGCTTGACGGCATGCATCTCGTGCATATCCCGGAAACCCTGCTTCGTCACCTCGATGCCGGTCACCGCCTCGGCGGGACAATCGGGGAAGTTGACATTCATGATGACATCTGCCGGCCAGCCGCGTTCCAGCAGGGCCGCTATAACCGGGGCACCATGCTTGCGCGCCGAATCCCATTGCGTTTCGCTATCGAAATCGAAGTCCAGGCATTGCGACAGGGCGATCGACGGCACGCCCAGCGTCATGCCCAGCAGGGCGCCGGCGACGGTACCCGACAGGGTGACGTCCTGGGCCAGATTGAATCCCCGGTTGATACCGCTCAGCACCAGGTCGGGCGGGCTCGGCAACAGGTCGTTGACGGCGATCTGGACGCAGTCGGTCGGCGTGCCGGAAACGGCGAAACGCTTGTCGCCAAGACGCTTGACCCGCAAGGGGTCGTGCAGGGTAACACCCCGGCCCTTGCCCGACTGCTCGATCACCGGCGCGCATACCCAGACATCGTCGGACAGGGTCCGGGCGAGATCATAAAGAAGCGCCAGCCCGTAGGCCTCGACACCGTCATCATTGGTAAGCAGAATACGCATGGCCGCCTTCGTTAACCGAAGGCCGGTTTTAGGACCATTTGGTGAACAAACGCAAGTCGCCGCAGTGCAAAATCACGGAGTTTTAACAGCTGGGCGGTGGCACCTTCCCTACACCTCCCTATCGCTTGCGATGGGCAGGCGTAAGAAAAGGGCAATCAACCGACGTGGGTAAGCCCGCCCATATAGGGCAGCAGGACCGACGGGATAACGATACGGCCGTTTTCGTCCTGATAGTTTTCCATGATGGCGACCAGGGTCCGGCCGACAGCCAGGCCCGAGCCATTGAGGGTATGGACGAAGCGCGTCCCCTTCTCGCCCGTCTTGCGGCAGCGGGCATCCATGCGGCGCGCCTGGAAGTCGCCGCAGTTCGAGCAGGACGAGATTTCGCGATAGGTGTTCTGCGACGGCAGCCAGACTTCGAGATCGTAAGTCTTGCGCGCACCGAAGCCCATGTCGCCGGTGCACAGCAGCATGGTGCGGAACGGCAGGTCGAGCTTCTTCAGGATGGTCTCGGCGCATTCGGTCATGCGCTCGTGTTCCTCGCCCGACTGTTCCGGCGTCGTGATCGACACCATCTCGACCTTCTGGAACTGGTGCTGGCGGATCATGCCCTTGGTGTCGCGGCCGGCAGAACCCGCCTCGGCGCGGAAGCAGTTGGTCAGGGCCGTCAGGCGCAGCGGCAGTTCCTCTTCCGAGGTGATGGCTTCACGCACCAGATTGGTCAGGGTGACCTCGGCGGTCGGGATCAGGTAACGATCGTCGGTCGTCTTGAACAGGTCTTCCTCGAACTTCGGCAACTGGCCGGTTCCGTAGAGGGCCGTGTCCCGCACCAGGACCGGCGGATTGACCTCGAGATAGCCGTGCTCCTGCGTCTGGACGTCGAGCATGAACTGGCCGACGGCGCGTTCAAGGCGGGCCAACTGGCCCTTGAGCACCACGAATCGCGAGCCTGACATCCGTGCCGCGGCTTCGAAATCCATGAAACCCAGCGCCTCGCCGAGATCGGCGTGATCTTTCGGCGTGAAGGCCTGGACGGTCGGCGTGCCCCAGCGGCGCTGTTCGACGTTTTCGTGCTCGTCGGCGCCGGCAGGCACATCGTCGAATGGCAGGTTCGGCAGCGCGGCGAGAAGATCGCGCAATTCGTCGCCCTTGATGCGCTCCTGCTCCTGGGCCTCGGCAATGGCGCCTTTCAGCCCCTCGACCTCGGCCATCAGGGCGGAAGCCTTGGCTTCGTCCTTCTGGGCCTTGGCCTGGCCGATCTGCTTGGAGACATCGTTGCGCATGGACTGCGCCGTCTGGAACGCCGTCTGCGCCGCACGCAGTTCGCCGTCGAGGCTCACGAGCAGGTGGACATCCTTCTGCGCCGACTCACGGCCACGCGAGGTCCAGCCTTGAACAAAAGCGTCAGGGTTTTCGCGCAAAGCCTTGATATCGTGCATGGTCCAAGCCTCAATTTACATCGGACGGTCATGCGAACCTGTACGCGTGACCTGTTGCGCCTCGTTTACGGGGCGAAGCGGCAAAGGTCAAAGCGATTTTACGTGGAAAATACCCGGCTTAACCGGCTTTGGGCCGGCGCAGTTCGATAACCCGCACGCACAGGATCGAAATCTCGTACAGCAGGATGATCGGGATCGACAGCAGACACTGCGAGATCGGATCCGGCGGCGTCACCACCGCGGCGACGACGACTATGCCGAGGATGGCGAAGCGGCGGAAACCCGACAACATCTTGGCGTTGACGATGCCGGCCAGGCCCAGAAGGGTAATGACGATCGGCAGCTGGAAGCAGCACCCGAAGGCCAGCATCAGGGTCGTGACCAGTTGCAGATAGTCCGACACCTTGAACATGGCGGTGACGCTGACGCCCGGCGTCACGATCTGCTGGTTCAGGGCGAACCACAGGACCATGGGCAGGATGGTGAAATAGACCAGGGCCGCCCCCAGCACGAACAGCAACGGTGCGGCGATCAGGAACGGCAGGAAGGCATTGCGTTCACGACGATACAGGCCCGGCGCGATAAAGCGGTACAGCTGCCAGGCAATGACCGGAAAGGACAGGATGACGGCGCCGAACATGGCCATCTTCATCTTGGTGAAGAAGAATTCCAGCGGCTCGGTGAAGATCAGCGACAGGGTCTTGTTCAGCGCGGCGGGCGCCGCCTTGAAGCCGAACAGGACCAGCATCAGGTCGAAGGGGCCGCCCTTGTGGCCGGCAGCCTTCTGTTCTTCGAGCAGGCGGCTGGCCATTTCGAAGGGATGCAGCAGGAAGGTGTAGATCTGGGTGGCAAAGACGAAACAGACGACGAAGCCGACGGCGAAGGCCGCGACCATGACCCACAGGCGGGCGCGCAACTCGATCAAATGCTCCATCAAAGGCGCGCGCGAGGCGTCGATCTCGGCCTGGTCGCGGTCGCCCGGATTGACGAGATTGCGCTTGGAACTGTCGTCGACGACTTGCGGGGGAAGGCTCATTCTACGGTGCTCTTGGCGCGCGACCGTTTTCTGGCCGGCGCAGGTGTTTCAGCGGTTTCGTCCGAGGAGGCCGAAACGATCGGCGCCTTGCGCGCACGCGCCTTCTTGATAACGACGGGCTCAGGCTCGGCAGGCCGGGCGCCTTGCGGCGGCAAGCCCTCCATTTGAGGATCGGCAATCTGAGGATCGGCTATTTGCGGCTCGCCGGGCTCGACACTGGCCAACTGGGTATCCGGGACGATTTCAGCTGCCGGCTCGATCGGCGTCATGACCGGCGCTTCCAGCGCCTGTACCTCTACCGGTTGGGTCGGAGATGCCTGGAAATTCTGGTTGATATCGCTTTCCAGCGAAGTCAGCGACGTCGAGACGTCGTTAAGCCCGGGCAGGCTGTTGCGCGTATTGCGCATGGCCTCGACCTCCTTGCGCAGCTCATCGAGCTCGCTCTGTCGGGCCATGTCTTCGAACGAGCTGCGGAAATCGTCTGCCATCGATCGCATCTTGCCGACGAAGCGGCCAAGCTGACGCAACAGTTTCGGCAGGTCCTTGGGCCCCACGACCAGCAGGGCGACCACAGCAATGACGACGACTTCACCGCCACCGATACCGGGTAACATGCGCTAACGCTTTCTCTTGGATAAACAGCATGCGACGCGCCCGGTCTGCACCCGGCGCGACGCCAACCCCTGGGAACGTAAAGGCATTACGCCTTCGGTTCTTCGCTTTCGACCTTCTTGGCCTTCTTGTCGTCTTCGGGTTCGTCCTTCAGGCCGTCCTTGAACGCCTTCAGGCCCTTTGCCGCGTCGCCCATCAGGCCGGACAGCTTGCCGCCGCCGCCGAACAGAAGCAGAGCCACGACCACAATGGCCAGGATGTGCCAGATACTTAAAGCACCCATAATCGTCTCCTCAAAGGCTCGCCATATGCGTAGCGGCGCGCCGGTACTAAGATCAGCCGTATATTGGCCGGTTAATGCCCATATAGTCGTAGTTTATCACGACATCAAAGCGGTTTTTAGGCAATTCTCTTGCCCGTTGCCAGCGCTGACCGCGCCCCTATTCCTTCTCGTCGAAGAAATCCTGGGCGAACTCGACCTCTTCGAGATCGTCGAGCGTGGCGGAGTCTTCCAGCACCTGGCCGGAGGACGGATCAGGCACCATAAAGTCGGCAGGAACGTTAAGATCAAGTAACCCTGCTGCGCGCATTTCGGCGGCGCCGGGCAGATCGGCCAGGCTGGGCAGCGAAAACTGCTCGAGGAAGGTCTCGGTCGTGCCATAGGTCACAGGCCGGCCCGGCGTGCGCCGACGGCCGCGCAGGCGTATCAGGTTCATTTCATGGAGAACATCCAGCGTGCCGCGCGACAGGCCGACACCGCGGATCACTTCGATCTCGGCGCGGGTCACAGGCTGGTGATAGGCGATGATGGCCAGGGTCTCCAGCGCCGCCTTGGACAGCCGGCGCGGCTCGTCGCGCTCCTCGACCATCAGGTAGCCCAGGTCGGCGGCAGTGCGGAACTGCCAGCGGTCGTTGATGATCTCCAGGTTGACCCCGCGCCCGGCATACCGCGACTTCAGGGCCGCCAGGGCCTTGCCGACATCGGTGCCTTCGGGCAGGCGATAGGCCAGTTCGGCGGCCGACAAGGGCCCGTCGGCGGCGAACAGCAGGGCCTCGATGGCGCGTTCGGCGATTTCAGGCGTCATGTGTCGTGTCCTTCGATCAGTTTCGGACGCTTTCGCATATAGAGGGTCTCGAAGGTCGCCAGTTGTTGAATCTGCAACTGGCCTTCCTTGGCCAGTTCCAGCGACGCCGACAGGGTCGAGGCCATATAGGAGACACGCTTCGGTCCACCCTCGCCCACTGGCTGAGGCGCCACCTCATCCAGGGGCGTCCAATTGTTGAGATGCGGCAACTGGCTGCGCAGGTTATCGCGCGCATCTTCCAGCGAATAGGCTTCGATGCGCCGCGTCGGGTCGTAGGTGCGTTCGATCTCGCGCCGGCGCTGGGTGACGTAGGCGCTCATGAGGTCGAAGACATTGGCGTCGATACGCGACGACGGGATGATCAGGCGTGATTCGGGGTCGCCGCGGGCAAAGACGTCGCGCTTGAGCTGCGGCCGCCCCGTCAGGGCCTCGACCGACTTGCGCATAGCCTCGAGCTTTCTCAGGCGAAACGCCAGGGCTAGGGCCATCTCTTCCGGCGCCATCTCGGTGTCGTTCTGCTTGCGCTCGGTCTTGGGCAGCAGCAGGCGTGACTTGAGATAGGCCAGCCACGACGCCATGACGAGATAGTCTGCAGCCAGGGAAAAGCGCAGCCGGCGCGCCTCCTGGATAAAGGCCAGGTACTGTTCCGCCAGCTTCGTGATCGAAATCTTTAGCAGGTCGACCTTCTGCGACCGCGCCAGGGCCAGCAGGACGTGGAGCGGGCCTTCGTAGCCGTCGAGGTCGAGCACCAGGGCTTCCTCGGGCGCGATGTCTTCGGCGACCTGCGGCGCCGCGTTGCCGGCAAAGTCCAGCCTGCGCTGATGGACGTCGTGCTCGAGGCCACTCAGGGACTTGGCCATGGGATTAGGTCGCCGCCTGGAACTCGGTCGGGTCGGCCTTGACCTCGGCGGCCGTGCCGCGGCCCAGGGCCGCGTCGAAGCGCTGGCGGGCATCGGGCTTCAACGGCTCGGGCAGGCGCAGCAGGCGCTTCATGGCTGCCTCGGTGCGTTGCTTCGCCCGGCCTTTCAGCTTCGGCGTCTCGGCCAGGACTTCGCGCATCTGATCCATCTGGCCGTTACAGTGCAGCAGGACGTCGCATCCTGCCTTGAGGCTGGCGCGGGCACGGTGGCCGAGATCGCCGGACAGGGCGTTCATCGACAGGTCGTCGCACATCAGAAGGCCATCGAAACCAATGACTTCGCGGATCAACCTGATGCACTTTTTCGACGTCGTCGCCGGGTGCTTGCGGTCGATGGCGGTGTAGAGGACGTGCGCCGTCATCGCCAGCGGCATGTCGGAATTGATCTGGAACGGATAGAAATCGACATTGAGGATTTCGTCGCGCGAGGCGTCGACCACCGGCAGGGCCGCATGGCTGTCGGCCCCTGCCCGGCCGTGCCCGGGGATATGCTTGATGACCGGCAGGACGCCACCGGCCAGCAGGCCTTCGCAGGCGGCGCGGCCCATGACGGCGACATCCTCAGGGGTAAAGCCGTAGGCGCGATCGCCGATAATGTCGTGGGCGCCGGGCTGCGGCACGTCGAGCACCGGAGCACAGTCGACATTGATACCCAGGTCGAACAGGTCGGCCGCCATCAGGCGAGCGCCGAGACGCACCAGCGAGCGCTCTTCGTCCGGATCGTTGGTGACCTGGGCAAAGGTGGCGGCGGGCGGATAGTCCGGCCACAGCGGCGGACGCAGGCGGCGAACGCGGCCGCCCTCCTGGTCGATCAGGATCATCGGCTCATGGCGCACGCAGGCGCGCAAGGACGCCGTCAGGCTCTTTACCTGGTCCGGCGTCTCGACATTGCGGCGAAAGAGGATAAAGCCCAGGGGTTGGGCATCCGTGAAAAAGTCACGCTCTTCGGCGGTGAGTTCAGGGCCGCTCAGGCCCAGTATGCATGCGCGCGTGGCCAAGGCCATCCCGTCCTTATTTCACGATACAGTCGTGACCGGCCGCCTTGAGCGCCGAGCAGAAGGACCTGGCTTTTTCCGGCGTCGAGAAGCCGGCGAACGAGGTGCGATAGAAGGTGCCCTTGTCCGTTTCGACCTTTTCGATACGCTTCGACGTGCCGCTGAGGAAGAGGCCATAGGAGGACGCGACATTGGCATATTGTGTGTTGGCCTTGTCAGTGCTGTCGAAGGCGCCGATCTGGACCATCGAGCCCGAAGCCTTGGTCGGCATGGCCGAGGCCGAAGCACTGGCGACCGCAGCCGGCTTGGCGGCGGGTGCGACCTTTACCGGTGGCAGCAGTTTGGCGGGCGCCGAGGTGGCAACCGTGCCCGAGGTCGCCGGGGCCACGGTCTGGACCGGGGGCTTGAGCGGCGCGACGGCGGCGGCCGGAGACGCGGCAGCGGCAGCAGTCCCCTGGCCGGTAATGGCGGAATTGCCCGTTTGCGACGGCAGCGGCCCGGTGATCGGCGCGGCCACCGGCGGTGCTTCGTTGGTGACGCCGGCGGAAGCCGATTGATCACGCAGCGGCGCCTCGGTGCCCGGGGCGAACTTGGCATTGGCGGCGGAATCGTCGGTCGGCTCGGCCAGTTGCGCGTCGCTCAGCGGCTTGGCGTCCTCGACCTTGGCGTCCTTGATATCGCCCAGGCTGTCGCCGACTTCCGGCGGCGTGCGGCCGCCATGATTGTTGAGACCGGAATTGTAGAACAGGACGACGGCCAGCAGCAGCAGCACCAGGAAGATGCCGCTGATGATCAGGGTGATGGGCGCCTGGTCACGACCGGCAGGACGGCGCGCTTCATAGGAGAGGTTATCCTCCGTCGGCGGCGAATAGGTACCCCTGTCTTTATCAGGCATTGTCGTTCAGATCCCGGGCCGGGAGGGCCCCCAAATAAGCTATAACGCCTGATTCCCGGACAGGCGCGCGCGAGATTACAGATGTGCGGGCGATTTGGACAGCCCTGTGACCAAAAAGTCGTGCCCCAAAGGCGGTCAAGACTAACACGCTGGCGCATATACGGCTAACGGCCGTATCGCCCCTTAAGCGAATCCTTCGCTATTTTCAGGATGGCATCCGACATGTCGGTATCGTCGACGGCCCGCGCAAGGACCATCGCGCCGACCAGTGTCGATAATATGGCTATAGCATTTTCCGGTTGCGATTTGTCGCCGGTTTTATCCGAAATATCCCCAAGCGCGCCAAGATAGTCCGCCAGTCCTTCGGTGAAGACACGCTTCACCGGTGCGCCCTGGCGCGAAACATCGGCGGCCAGGGACGGAAAGACGCAGGCCTGGCCGGGATCGTCGCGGTTCTCCGCCGTCAGGTAGCGCTCGAAATAGGCTGTCAGCTCGGTTGCCGGATCGCCGTCCTTCGCCGCCCTGAGCTTGTCGGCCTGGCGCGCCAGGGACATCTCGCAGGCCCTGGCCACCAGGTCGTCCTTGGAGGCGAAATAGTTGTAGAAGCCGCCATGGGTCAGGCCGACATCGGACATGATCTCCGACAGCTTGATGCCGTCAAATCCCTTGCGGCGAAAGCCTTCGGAGGCCGCCTTTAGCAGGTTTTCGCGGTTCTGTTCGACCTGGGCCCGGGATGTTTTCATAGCACACTCTCAAATCTACCTTGACAGCATACATGATGGCCATCATTAATGCAAACATGACAATCATCATCAATAGGTGAAGCCCTCATGATTTCCAGCACACTCGCCAGCCAGCTCAACCGTCGCAATATCCATTATGGCTGGGTCATGCTGGGCGTGACCTTCGTCACCATGCTGACGACGGCCTGTGCGCTGGGGGCGCCGGGCGTGCTGATGCCGGCGCTGGAAAAGGAATTCCACTGGTCGACGGCGGAGATCTCGGCGGCGCTTGCCATCCGCCTGATCCTGCTGGGGCTTATTGCGCCTTTCGCCGCCGCCCTGATGATTCGCTATGGCCTGAAGCGCGTGGTGTCCCTGGCTCTACTCCTGATCCTTGCCGGCCTGGGCGGTTCGCTGGTCATGCACGAGATGTGGCAACTGGTGCTGTTCTGGGGAATCCTCGTCGGTTGCGGCACCGGCATGACGGCCATCGTCCTGGGCGCGACAGTGGCCAACCGCTGGTTCACCGAAAAGCGCGGCCTGGTCATCGGCATCCTGACGGCCAGCAGCGCCACCGGGCAACTGGCCTTCCTGCCGGTCGTCGCGCAGCTATCGCAGGCCTACGGCTGGCGTGTCGCCCTGCTGCTGGTCTGCGCCCTGCTCGGCATCGCCCTCACCCTGGTCCTGTTGTTGCTGCGCGATCGCCCGGCCGATGTCGGCCTCAACCCGTTCGGCGAAACCGAAGCGCTTGCGCCGGTGACAGCACCCCTGACCCGTTTTTCGCCCCTAGCTGTCCTGAAGGACGCGGCAAAGACCCGCACCTTCTGGATCCTGTTCGCCACCTTCTTTATCTGCGGCGCCAGCACCAATGGCCTGATCCAGACGCACTTTGTCTCCCTGTGCGGCGACTACGGTATGGCGGCGGTGGCGGCCGCCTCGGTCCTGGCCATGATGGGGATTTTCGATTTCTTCGGCACGATCGGTTCGGGCTGGCTGTCGGACCGGTTCGATTCGCGCTGGCTCCTCTTTTGGTATTACGCCCTGCGCGGCCTGTCCCTGCTCTACCTGCAGCACTCGACCTTTACCCTGTGGGGCCTGTCGCCCTTTGCGGTCTTCTACGGTCTCGACTGGATCGCCACCGTGCCGCCGACCCTTAAACTGACGGCGGAAAAGTTCGGCCGCGAAAAGGCCGGCGTCGTCTTCGGCTGGGTCTTTGCCGGGCACCAGTTGGGAGCCGCCTCGATCGCCTTTACCGCCGGCGTGATCCGCACCACCAGCGGCAGCTATATCCCGGCCTTCCTGCTGGCCGGCAGCCTGTGCCTGGCCGCCGCCATAGCTGCCCTGCTGATCATCCGACCGAAGCCGGCGAAGCCTACGGCCGTACCAGCGGAGTAGCTTTGCTACGGTAGGTCGGAAGGAAGAAAGTTGATCCGCAGATTGACGCAGATTAGCGCAGATTTTTTTGAGAGCGCTGCAATGCCCCCCCTACCCCCGATGCATCGAGTAGACGCCATCGCTGGAAATGCGCACGCGGACAGGAATATCGAACAGGGCCGACAAGGTCTCGTCGGTCAGGATATCGGCCTTGTCGCCGAAGGTGAACACCCGCCCGTCTTTCATCAGCAGGACCTTGTCCATGCCCGGCAGGATTTCTTCCAGATGATGGGTCACCATGACCACCGTCGCCGAGGTCATGACCTTGGTCAGGTAGTCGAGGAATTCGCTCTGGGCGGCAATATCCAGGCCCAGGGACGGCTCATCGAGCAGAATCAGTTTCGGCTTGAGCACCATGGCGCGGGCAATAAGAACCTTACGCAACTGGCCAGTGGACAGCAGATGCAAGGGTTGCCGGGCAATGCGGTGCAGGTTCATCAGTTCCAGCGCCTGTTCCGTCGCCTGGCGCTGTTCGGCGGTCACCGCATCAGGGCGATAAAAGCCATAGGTGCCGAAGACGCTGGAGATCACGGCTTCGAAGACATCGAGCGTCCCGACATCGAGCAGGTTTTCGGCGAACTTCATAGACACCAGCGAGATGGCCTGGCGCAGATCAGCCTGTGTCCAGGTATCTTCGCCCAGGAAGCGATTGACCGGCGCCTCGCCCTCTCCGCGCGATGGGTAAAGATCGCGCATTAAAAGGCGGATCAGGGTCGACTTGCCCGAGCCGTTCGGCCCGACAATGGCCGTATGGGCAAATGGCGCGACCTGAAGCGTCACCCGGTCGAGAATCGGCCGGTTGCGAAAGACGCTGCAGTTCTGGATATCGATAAGAAGATTGGACACGAACGCTCCAGCGCTTGCTGTCGGGCCTTGCCCTCTACCGTCCGCCACGAAGGCTGACTTGCCGAGCCGAAGCTCCGAAGGAGCAAAGGCTGGTAGGCCCGGAGGGACTCGAACCCCCAACCAAGCGGTTATGAGCCGCTAGCTCTAACCATTGAGCTACAGGCCCCCATTACGGGAGACGGCGTGCCTAACATGGGTGGCCATGAAATTAAAGCCTGTTTTATAGCGGCCGTCCCCAGCTTTCGCATAACGGAAGCCTGCATGGGGCGTTCAGCCGCCGTTCAGCCGGAATAGTGTCATATGCATGCCGTGATTGCAGTTCTTAACAATCACATAGCTATTCAAAACGGAGAGAGTTCCAATGCCTGCCGCCAAAACCACCCTGGTCAAGTCCATCGCCGCGACGGCCATCGCCGCCAGCCTGTTCGCCGCGCCGCTGGCGATGGCGGATACGGCCCCTGTCCTGCCCCCGATGCCGACGACACTGAGCCTGACCGTCACCGGCCAGTCAAGCGCCACCCCCGACATGGCAACGATCAGCTTTGCCGTCGTCACCCAGGGCAAGACGGCGTCCGACGCCATGAAGGCCAACAATACGCGTATGAACGCCGTCATGGCGGCGCTGAAGTCGGCAGGCATCGCCGTCAAGGACATCCAGACCTCGAGCCTCAACCTCAACCCGCAGTATGTCTATGCGGACGGCCAGCCGCCGAAGCTGACCGGCTACGAGGCCCGCGACCAGATCACTGTCCGCGTCAACGACCTCGCCCAGACGGGCCCGGTCATCGACACGGTCATCAATGCCGGCATCAACCAGATCGACCAGATCAGCTTTGGCCTGAAGGACGATGACGCGGTGCTCGACAAGGCGCGCCTCGACGCCGTCAAGACGCTGCAACAGCGCGCCAGCCTCTATGCCGGCGCCTCGGGCCTCAAGGTCAAGCGCCTGATCAACCTGCAGGAAGGCAGCCCGATGGTCATCCAGCCGCCGATGCCGATGGTGCGCTTTGCCGCCAAGGCCGCGGACGCCTCGACGCCGGTTGCCGGTGGTGAACTGCAGGAAAGCGTCTCGGTCACGGCGACTTTCGAACTGCAATAAACGCCTACCGTCTGCGCAAAATAACGCCGCGCTCTTTTACGAGAGCGCGGCGTTGTGCTGTTGCGAACATGGTTATCATGACGTAATGTCCCGGCGGGTTGGTGCGGATGGGGAGCACGCGGGTGGCAACGAATTTCAAACATATGGCGTCTGTGGCGGTGGTCATGATCGCCGCCGGCGGCATGATAACCGCCGACAGCCTGGCACAGAGCGCAGCGGCCGGGCGGCCCCTTGCCACCACTGCGGCGGCGACCAATGCCAACCGGCCCGTCGCCACCAACACTGTCCCCGTGGCGACCCGGGTCCGGCCGGCCCTGATCCGCAGGCCCCTGCCGCCCGCTATCGTGCAATGGCAGGCTGCCATCACCCAGTCGGCGCGCATGCAATCCCAGCGCAAACCCAACAGCCTGGCCTTTCGCCTGCCCAAGGCACAGATCGACGCCACCCGCCTGCCGGTCCTGCTGCCGCGCGAGGGCCTGATCACCACCGCCGCCGCCCGTATGGTGTCGCTTGGCGACGCCTATTCGCTCAATCTGCCCCAGGCCAAGGGGACCCAGGTCACGATGTACGGTAATCGCAGCTTCGTGCCCGCCGACAAGGGCGCGGTATCGGCGCGGCCGGTGACGAAACTGCCCGGCATCCCCGAAGATATCCGCATCTCCCAGATCGAGGATGGCTGGACGGCGACCTTTACGCGCTACGGCGTCGTCTACAGTATCGACGTCAGTTGCGACGTCACCGACAGTCCCGACTGCGCCGGCGACGGCTATATCCGCAAGGCCATTGCCGAATTCACCGACGTGACCATGGGCGCCAATGCCCAGTCCGAAGCGAAGCAGCAGGTCAAGGCGCCGCCCGCCAGCATCTTCAGCAAACTCTTCAAGACGGGAGGCTAAGGTCATGCGCCCCATTACGCCCCTCGCCTTCATTGTGTGCGCCATCGCCCTTGGCCTTGCCGGCTGCGACCAGCTCAATCCACCCGCCGACACCTCTAGCAGTTCCAGCGCGGCGGCCGCGTCCGACACGACCTCGGTGGCCGACAGCGCCGCGGCGTCCGAATCCGTGGCTGCCTCGAAAGACACCTCGGCCGCGTCTTCCGAAGAGTCGTCCCAGGAAACATCATCGTCTTCCGTGGCCATGGCCGACTTCCCGCACGAGGAGGCTTCCGTCCTGCTGGCCGGGTCGGGCTCCGGCTACAGCGACCGGACCAACTGGGCGCCAGGCATCTGTTTCCCGCTGGCGCAGACGCCGGACTACGCCTCGTCGCAGGTCTATAATCCCGGCGGCGACCACTATCCGTCCTATGGCCATGCCTCGGGCGTCCAATGCGATCCGAAGAACTACGCCTATCCGTGGCATGACAATTTCTGCGAGACCCGCGGCTGGACCAATATCATGTGCACCAGCGGCAGCGGGCACCAGGGCCAGGATATTCGCCCGACGACCTGCAAGGCCAATATGTACTGGGCCGTGGCGGCCGAGGACGGTGTCGTCACCCAAATTGGCTCCTATACAGTGGCCATTACCGGCAATGACGAGCCGCACCGTATCTTCCGCTATCTCCATATGCAGGTGGCGTCGCTGAAGGTGAAGTATGGCGACCACGTCAAGCGCGGCCAGAAGCTGGGCCTGGTCTCCGACAATTTCGGCGTCGATTCCAACGGCAAGCAGCAGCACACCACCATCCACCTGCACTTCGAGGTCCGCATTGCCCAGGCCGAAACGCTGGGTGACGGCACCAAGCTGACCGCCCTGACCTTCGTGCCGCCCTATTCTGCCCTGGTCGACGCCTATTCGCGCAAGCTTGCCGGTGACTGCCCAAGCGTGGAATAAGGGGAACAAAGCGCGTCGAGGACCGGATGGATTATGTGTCGAGCCCAGCCGGGGTGGTGGGCAGGTTTTTCTTTTCACTGTACGGCCGCATTCCGCGCCTGCCATTCATCCCGTTCACGATCGCCAGCTATATCGCCTTCATCCTGCTGATCAATGCGTGGAGCGCGCAGCATGCTGCGGTCATGATCTATCTACTCAACACCCTTGTCCTGTCGGTATTCCCGCTGAAATTCCTTGTCATGTCCAAACGCTTGCATGATGTCGGCCTGTCGGCGGTCTTCGGTTTCCCCTTGCTGATCATCATGACCATGGGCCTCTACGCCAATTTCGGCGTCGGCCTGCTGCACGCACCGGCGATCGGTCTGTTGGGCTTCACGCTGTGGATCGCCAACCGAAACGTAAGCATCGGTTCCATCCTGGGCCTGACCGCCCTGGCTGCTATCGTGCTAAGCGACCTGGCGCTGATGGCGTGGCCGGGCAATCGCAATGCCAATCGTTATGGAGCGCCGGCGAAACGCCGCGATAGCGCGGTTGCCGAGCATTTTTGATATCGTCCGGCTTTAGAGCGCGATGCCATAAAGTGGGTACCACTTTTGGCTTAAATTGCGCGACCAAGCAAAGGCTTAGAGCATGATGACCTTCGCTTCGCCCGGCCCACGCTACCGAGCATTTCCTGATAAGGTGGACGTCACTTTATGGCATTGCGCTCTGGACCTCTATAAGCTGATACCGCTACACGGGAGATTCATCATGCCGAATATCGTCAAGCCACCTTTCCGATTCTGGGGTTTCGCCTTTTCCCTCAAAGGACGGATCACGCGTGGCGCATTTTCGTGTTTCGTCCTTCCCGTGCAGATGGCCCTGGCAGGGTTCAACATCGCGCCGGTCATTTTCCGAGTTCCCCACGTTGGCGAGCCGCAATACCACACCTGGATCGTCACCCGGCTCATCGTGGGCATTACCATCCTCGTGCTGTTGTGGCCGCTATACGCGGCGACCGTCAAACGGCTGCATGATGTCGGCTGCAATTTTGTTCCCGCCCTGCTCCACCTGTTACGGCCGTGCATTGCGATAGCAACGGCGGTTGTGACGGTCCTTTATTTCCATAATGGATCGCGGCCGCCGGCCTGGCCAACCTGGCTGGGCTACGGCCAACTTGCGGTGCTCCTGATCATGTCCGTCGTGCTTTCCCTGTGGCCGGGGCAGCGGCGCAGCAATCGCTATGGCCCGCCGGTAATCGACCGTGACAGCGCAGCGGCCGAGTGTTTCTGACCTTGCTACCGCCGGCCGTTTGCGCCAAAGCAGGCATATGAGCAAAACGACCCCAGGCCAGATCACCCCCTTGTTTGTCACCGAGATCTATCGCGCCGAAATGAACGGCCGCGGAGAGTATCTCGAGGAACTCGACGATACCTGCCGCGCCATCGCCGACGAAGACGAGGCCGGTCAGGAATGGTCGCAGCAGAAAGCCTATCTCGGCTATACCTCCTACGCGTCGTTGACCGACCTGCCCGCCTATGCGCCGGTCTTTGCCGAGTTGAAGACCTGGCTCGACGGTCATGTCGCCGCCTTTGTCGAAAAGCTCGACTACGACCTGCACGGCCGCAAGCTCAAGCTAGACAATATGTGGATCAACGTGCTCGAAAACCTCGGCACCCATTCCGGCCATATCCATCCGCACAGCGTCATCTCGGGCACGTTTTACGTCAGTATCCCCGAAGGGGCCGCGGCCCTGCGGTTCGAGGATCCGCGCCTTGGTTTCATGATGAATGCCCCGGTACGCAAGGCGCAGGCCCGGCCCGATCACCAGGCCTTTGCCTCGGTGGCGCCGGCGGCCGGCACGGTCTTGTTGTGGGAAAGCTGGCTGCGCCACGAGGTGCCGATAAACCTGAGCGAGGATGTGCGCATCTCGGTGAGCTTCAACTATGCCTGATATCGGAACTGCCCTGGTGGGCTACGGTTATGCCGGCAAGACAATCCATGCGCCCCTGATCGGGGCAGCGAAGGGCCTGGACCTGGCCGCCATCGTCTCCAGCCGCCCGGACGATGTCCACGCCGACCTGCCCGGCATGCGCGTTTATGACTTCGCCACGGCCCTGTCCGATCCCGATATCGAACTGATCGTCATCGCCACGCCGAACGATTTGCATGCACTCCAGGCCGAGGCTGCGCTCAGGGCCGGCAAGCATGTCGTCATCGACAAGCCGTTTGCCCTCGACGTCACCCAGGCGCAGGGCCTGATCGAAACGGCCGCGCGCGAGCGGCGCACCCTGTCGGTTTTTCATTGCCGGCGCTGGGACAGCAACTACCTGACCTTCCAGTCGGTGCGCGAGCGGCTCGGCGATATCTACCAGTTCGCATTGCGCTACGATCGCTGGCGGCCGGTGGTGCGCGATCGCTGGCGCGAACGCCAGGGCCCGGGCTCGGGTATCTGGTTCGATCTCGGTTCGCATCTGCTCGACCAGGCCTTGAGCCTGTTCGGTTGGCCCGACTGGATCAATGCCGATATCGCCGGCCAGCGCCCGGGGGCAAAGACCGACGACTATTTCCATGTCGTGCTGGGCTACGGGCCTCTGCGCGTTATCCTGCATTCGTCGATGATGACGGCGGCACCTGGTGCCTGTTTCGAGGCGCAGGGCTCCGGCGGCGCCTTCGTCAAGTACGGCATGGATACGCAGGAAGAGATGCTGAAGGCCGGACGTACGCCGGGCGATGACGGCTGGGGGGCGGACGCGGTCCTGGCCCGGCTGACGCCGGCAACGCCTGAGGGTGTCGGTGCGAATGAAGACGTCATAGCCGTCCCGGGCAATTATCTTGCCTATTATGAGGGTATAGCCGAGACGGTTCGCAATGGTGCGCCTAATCCTGTGCCGGCGGAGGATGCGCTGAAGGTGATGCGCCTGCTCGATCTTGGTTTTCAGAGTGCGTTGAAAGGCCACAGATTGCCCTGCCGGATGTAACCGGGCGGGTTTCCTGTTTGGAATTATGTACTCGCAGGCGCCACGATACTGCCCCTCAGCCGGCCCTGCGGGCCACCCTCTCCCCGTAAACGGGGAGAGGCGAAAAGTGCATGTTACAGCGGCAGGATACGGCGCTTTTTCGAGATATTCATATACCCAACGCTGGCGCCGAGGCGGAAGCCGACACCGGCGCGGATCGGCGTCAGCACGACACCTTCGGCGCGCTGATAGGTGACGCCCAGGCCGCCGATAAAGTAGGCCGAGCCTTCGACGCCCGGATAGCGGCGATAGATATAGCTCGGGTCTTTCAGGTTATAGACCAGAGAGAAGACACGGGAGCCATTGGCGCCGGTGTCGAAACCGATCGAAGGGCCCTGCCAGTAGACATGGGTGGGGTCCGGAACGGACTTCATGAACAGGTTCCCCTTGCCGTAGCGGACGCCGACACCGATGGCGCCGGAAACCTCTTCGCCGGCAAGATAGGCCGTCGGATGGTCGCCATAGTCGCCGAAAATCTTTTCCAGGGCGCCGCCCAGGGCCTCGGCCGTGACGCCGAGGAAGTTCGAACCCGCGGCCACGATTTCATCGCGGTCATAATAGGTGCGGTTCGGATCGCTGTCCGCGCTGCTGCTGGTATTGTTATTGGTGGCGCTCTGGGCGGCCGAGGCAAGGCCCGGCACCATGGGCGCCGCGGCGGTCGCAAGGCTGGAAAGAATAAAGGTCCGGCGCTCCATAAACTACTCCTGTGGTGCGATCTGTATCAGGCACACTTAGAGGCATCAGGGTTAATACGGTCTTTACAATTAGCCCGGCCTTTTTGGCACCCCTGCCCTGTGTTACAAAAGTGCCTGCGGCGTGTGGCGCGAATAGGGCCTGCCCGGCCGCGGATTCGCCATATTGGTTAGTCGCGGGTTAATCGTCATGGAGGGGATGATGGACAGGACATTCGGCAAGCCGCCATCGACGCGATTTATCTGGCCGGCGATCATTGCGGCTTACCTGATCACCGTCGGTAATCTGATCGTCAATCACGACGTACAGAGCTACGGGATGCGGTGTAATCCTGTTCCTTCGCAAACATTTGCCTTCATAGCCCTGCAGGCCATCGTCTTTGTACTGATCGCCTATGTCGCGATCGTCGGCAAATGGCGCGTTCTCTGGCTGACGCCTCAGCTTCTGCTCTTCGTCCTGACACTGCTTATGATAGCGGATGTAACTGCGTCAGGCGTCTATGCGAAGCATAATACAGCTGATGCCAAATCTCCGCCAAGCAAAGCCGATGTTTGTTTCCTGGCCTTCTGACATCGTGTCACACCGGCAATACCTGGTCACCATATTCTTTTAGAAGTTTCTTCGGCGCCATGCTGCGCCAGGCACCGCGGAAAAAGTCTCGTACCCACTCTTCATCCAGCCGATTCGGTCGCGCCAGGATGCACGGCCAGCCGCGATGGTGATCGGTGGTGAAGAAGGTTTCCGGATCAGCCTCGATCAACAGGTCGCGCCGTTCGAAATCCATGCCGAAGACGATCGCCTGATGTTTTGGATGCCAGTGGAACAGGGCCTTCTTGCCGACCAGGACCGACGGTGTTCCCCACGACGTACCGCGCTGGGTGCCGGGCAGTTCGAGGGCGATGTCACACAGCCGGTCCAGGGTCAGCACGGTTATTTCCGTTCCGTTGCGCTGGCGTCGCGCGCCGCCTTGAATTCCGACGTGTCGCGCCAGGTCGGCCAGGTGCGCGTCGTCGCCAGGTCCCTGCCCATCTGGTAATAAAGCGTGGCGTCCTGGACAAGGCCGCTCAAGTCCCATGTCGCCGACCATTCGTCGCCCGGCTGGTGGTAGCGGTTATGGACATAGTCGTCGGCAAAGGCCTTGCCGGCGCGCGTGCCGCCCTTGACCATATCTTCGCCGGAGCTGGCGTCGAGCATGGGCACGCCGCGCTTGACGAAGGAGAAGTGGTCGGAACGGAAGAAGTGTCCGGCTTCCGGCGTCTGGTCCGCCACCAGGGTGCGCCCCTGCTTGGTTGCATAGACCTTGAGCAGGTCTTCCAGCGACGACTGGCCGGCGCCGGTGACCTCCATGTCGCGCGTGGCGCCGTGAACATTGAGGGCATCCATGTTGATGCCGGCGACGGTGGTGGCCAGCGGATAGACCGGATTGGCCGCATAATATTCCGAACCCAGCAGGCCGCTTTCCTCGGCGGTAAAGGCGATGAAGACGACACTGCGGTCGGTCTTAGTCTTGCCGAAGGCGTGCGCCAGTTCCATCAGGGTGCCGACGCCGGTGCCGTTATCGACGGCGCCGTTGCAAATCTTATCCGCCGCTTCGGGCGCGCAGACGCCCAGGTGGTCCCAGTGGGCGCCATAGAGCACAGTCTCGTCCGGATGGGTCGAACCGACCTTGCGGCCGATGATATTATGGGTGGTGATCTCCGATGCGGCGACCTTGAAGCCGCCCGTCATCGAGACGTTCAGGACGACGGGCTGGAAGTCCTTCGAACGCGCCTTTGTCCGCAGGCCCGCCAGATCGAGGTTGGCTGCCTTGAACAGTTTCTCGGCCATGTCGTGGGTGATCCAGCTTTCCAGCTTCGGGCTGACGGCGGACGGATCGGGACGCACGATATCGAACTGCGGGCCGGTCCAGGAATTACGCACCGTGTCCCAGCCGTAGGAAGCAGCGTCGGCGTCGTGGATCAGGATGACGCCGGCGGCGCCTTTGCGCGCGGCCTCCTCGTACTTGTAGGTCCAGCGGCCGTAATAGGTCATGGCCTTGCCGTTGAAGGTCATCAACTGCGGATCGACGAAGTCGGGGTCGTTGATCAGTTCGACCAGGATCTTGCCCTTGACATCGACATCCTTGAAATCGTTCCAGCCACGTTCCGGCGCATCGACGCCGTAGCCGACGAAGACCAGGGGCACATGGTCAAAGCTGACATCGCCGGTTACGCCGCGCGTCGAGGTTACCATGTCGGTGCCCTGCTTCAGGTCGATGCGGGAGCCGTCACCGAGGGTAAAGGCGAGTGCCGCATCGCTGACCGCGAACTTGCGCAACTGGACCGCCTGGGTCCAGCCCCCGTTTTCGCCGCCCGGCTGCAGGCCCGCCGCCTTGAAGCCGGCGGAGACATAGGCGATCACCTTGTCCTCCGCCGGCGTGGCGATACCGCGGCCCTGGTAGTCGTCGTCCGAGATGACCTTGATGTCCTGCGAGATGCGCGCGGCACTGATGACGGGCGCGGTCGTCTTGGCCGGCCTGGCAAGAGCGGGGGCGGATACAAGGGCAAGGACGGCGGCGGATGCCAGCAGGGCGCGCATGGACATGTCAGAGTCTCCGGGAGGTTTCGCTGGAGACTAGAGCGCAATCCGATAAAGTGGAAGCCACTTTTCGGTTAAATTGCGCGCCAAAACAAGGAACTAGAGCGCGAATTTGGTCTACCAAATCGCTTAGCGCTCTAGCGCGCCTACGCACTGTCAAGCCGATTGCAGCCGGTCTGTACTTTGAAGACAAGCGCACCATATGGCGAAATGTTCGCTTTTACAGGCAGGTAAAATTCGAAATTTTATAGTGTCAAAAACATGTCAGCATAATCGCAAAAGCCGCGCGAAATCATGGCGTGATTAAGTCTTAAATTTTTACTTCTCAATATCTTGATTAGTTAATTTGGCGAATTATATCTCTGTTACAAGAGTCGTTTTGCCCTCTCATCTTGATGGCTCTTGGCCTATGGCTCCTAAGCTCATCGGAAACTTAAACCCTGGATGCAATCTAGCCCATAGCATCCAGGGTCTTTTTCGTGTCCGCCACATTGCCAATTCGCGTTATCGGGCATACCGTGCCGGCAAATGATAACGCTAACAGGCGACCAGGGAGACCAAATCATGAAAAAAATCCGCCTCTTGTCCACGGGGCTGGTAACGCTGGCCCTGATGACCAGTGTGACTGCCGCGGACGCCCGCACGCCGGCCAGGCCGAACTGGGTCACCGCCTGGGCGACGTCGCAGATGATACCGGGCAGCGATAACGCCCTTGCCCCCGAAGACCAGGCCGATGCCACCCTGCGCCAGATCGTGCGCGTGACATCCGGTGGCACGCGCATCCGCCTGAAACTGTCCAATGCCTTCGGCACCGCCCCCCTGCGTTTCGATGCCGTATCGGTTGCGGCGTCTGCCGACAACACCACGGCCCGCATCGTCTCGGGCACGTCGCATGCCGTCACCTTCGGCGGCCAGGTGTCGGTGACCATTCCCGCCGGCGCCGAATATGTCTCCGATCCGATCGACATGGCGGTGGCGCCCCTGAGCGATATCGTCATCTCGACCTGGCAGTCCGCCGGCGTCACCGCCCTGACCAGCCATCCGGGTTCGCGCGCGACATCCTATCTGGTCCACGGCAACCATGTGGCGGATACCGACCTTGCCGACTCTTCGACTTCTGGCGCTAAACATTTCGACCACTGGTTCGATATCGCCGCCATCGACGTAGAGGGGCCGGCCACCACCGGCGCCATCGCCGTGCTCGGTGATTCGATCACCGATGGCTACGGCGTCAAGCCCAACACCAATACCCGCTGGCCCGACGCCCTGATGCAGAAGCTGCAGGCAGCACACCGCCCCCTCTCAGTCCTCAATTTCGGCATCGGCGGCAACCGCCTGCTGCTCGACGGACTTGGTCCCAATGCCCTGGCGCGCCTCGATCGCGATGTCTTCGCCCAGGCCGGCGTCAAATATCTGGTGGTCTTCGAAGGGGTGAACGATCTCGGCACCCTGACGCGCGACGCTCCCGTCGATGCTGCTGCCCACGCCGACCTGGTGACCCGCATGCTGACCAGCTATGCGCAGTTGATCGACCAGGCTCACGCTCACGGCCTGACCGTCATCGGCGCCACCATCACCCCCTATATGGGTAATACCTATTACCATCCGACGGCGGAAAACGAAGCCGACCGCCAGGCGATCAATGCCTGGATCCGCGCGCCCGGCCATTTCGACGGCGTGATCGATTTCGACGCCATTGCCCGCGATCCGGCAGATGCGACCCGGCTTAATCCGGCCTACGATTCCGGCGACCATCTGCACCCAACCAATGGATACACAGCCATGGGTAATGCAGTCGATCTGGGGGTGTTCAGATAACTTCGCTCGCGAGAGGTCAAAAAGAAGGGGGTATCTGCAGATTAGCGCAGATTGGCCCGAGCGGGCTGCAAAATAGGGGAAATAATGAGCGTGCGGAGCGCGATATAGGGCAATAGTAAAGCGCCTCCGGCGGCCACTTGCACTGAACCAATCTGCGCTAATCTGCGTTAATCTGCGGACCCAATTCTACTTGCAGCGTCTCCGCATCCACCGTGAGACCAGCTCGTCGCCTTAGCCAGCCACATAACGCCAAAAAAGAACCCGACAGCGCAAGGAACGAACGCTGCCGGGCTTTCAGGTGGAGGAACCAAAGATAAAACTTACTTGCCCTTCGCAACCAATGCGTTGGCCGCATTGACCAGCTGGATATAGGTCGAGCCTTCCGGGATGACGTATTCGTTTTCGCCCCAGAAGAACGGCCAGTCCTCGCGGTTTTCCGGATAGTCGGGCTTGATGATGAGCTCACCCGGGACAACGCCGCCGGCGATAAAGGTAAAGTCGGCCCGGTTATTACCATAGGCGACCTCCTTCGACTGCGTGCCGACGGCCGAGACGAAGGACAGGTTCGAGCCCGGATGGGTGCCATAGATGTAGTCGAGCCCACGGAAGACGGCGTCGCTGCTGATGATGTCGGGATAGACGTCGTGCAGGGCCGCCGCCGTCAAGGCGTAGGTCATGATGGTATTATTGCCGGCCCAGCCGCCCTCGGTGATCGGCACGCCGAACGGGTTCTTCGTCGCCAGGGCATCGGCCTCAGTCTTGTAGGCGACCACGGCGGGACGGACCTTGGTCTTGAACGCGGGCGGCATCAGGGGGATGGCGCGCGTGATCCATTGCGCATTGAAAGCGAACCGTTTCGAGGCTTCAGGCCACAGGGCATCGATGCGGGCGGCATATTGCGGGTCGCGCGTGGTCGTCAGCAGTTCGACCGCCGCCGACAGCTCTTCGGTCGTCAGGTCGCCGCCGGTAACATTGCCATGGCGGAACAGGTCGGGCGCATGGCTGTGCTCCTCGGTCCAGGTGGTCGTGGCCAGCCGCAACGCCTCTGCCGCCAGCGGATCATTATAGCCCTTCAACGCGCGGGCTGCTGCGGCCAGCGCTGCGATCGAGCCGTAGTTCAGGGCGCTCGACTTGTTGGTATAGGCCCAGCGATCGTCTTTCATCCCACTGCGGCCGTCCTTGACCTCGTCGGGCCCGAGTGACGGATCATAGACCAGGCCATCGGTCTTGGTGACAGCATCGCCGAGGTGCGGGTACTGCGTCAGGTCGGGCTCGACAATGCCGTTGATGGCGTGGCCGACGGCGTGGAACTGCGCCACAAGTTGAATCGTGCCGTGCTCGACCTGCTCGAGGATATCAGGCTTGCCGTCCGGCACATGCATAGCGACATGACGGCGGGTCTCGTCGACCGAGGTGACGTCGCGATCGAGGTGATATTTATCCCAACTGTCGACCAGTTGCTGGACGACCGCGTACTGGCTCTGGGTGCGGATATCGAAATCGCCGGCATCGAACCAGCCGCCGACATTGAGGCCGGGAATATGCTCGAACGGCTTGTACTTCGTGTCGGTCGTCGCGCCCGAGCCGTAGAGGTCGAGGTGTTCTTCGTTGACCGGCGCCTGCAGGGCGTCGTCGCGGTGGCTGTCGCCATGCCAGACGCGGTAGCCTTCCTGGACATACATGTGGTCCATGGCCACCGGCAGGTAGACATCGTTGGTCTCATGCCAGGCATCGGCGTAGATGTCGGCCGCGATGCGGAAGGTGGCAGTGCGTTGGCCATTATACGCGATCTCGTACAGGCCAGGCGTCGTCACCGCGCTGAAATCGGCGGTCAGGTAGTTATAGCGCAGGTACTTGCCCCACACCTTGGCCGGCACGGTGGCAATGGTCTTCGTCGTTCCATCGGCCGACACCGACAACAGGCTGGCCGTGGACGCCGGCGTGTCATTGGCGTCGAGCTCGATGACCGCCACCTTCTTCTGCGCCGGCGCATAGCCGAGCTGCGAATGGGCGATATTTGGCGCGCGCACCCAGTTGGGCACGCTGTTAGCCGTCAGTTGCCACGACACCACCGTCCCGGTCTTGCCGGCGGGCAACTGGCTGCGCAGGACGAACCAACCGTTCTGCGACTGGTTACGGCCGTCATAGAGGCTGACCTCGCTGTCGCTGGTGACGGTGACACGGCGCATATCGTCTTCCGGCGCCAGGACCAGGGTATGGCCGGTGGCCAGCGGCAAGGCCTTGGTATCGGGTCCCGTCTGCGGCGCAAAGCGCTTGTCGGGCTCGAGCGCCATCGGGCTCGACGGATAGAGCGGGAAGCCGCCCGCCTTACCGTCGACCAGGTAGCTCTTGTGAAAATAGGCCGCCGGCACGAATTCGAGGTTGAAGCCGGCACGCCCGGCCAGCTCCGCCGGCAAGGGCTTGTCGAGGATGACGCTGACGGTCACACCGTCGCCGTGTGCTTCGGTGCGGATCTTGTAGGTGAAGTCGAAGTCGGCGTATTTCAGCGTCGTCTCGATGACGCCATGTTCAGCGTCGACCTTGCGGTCGACCAACAGGCCGATCAGGTCCCACTGCCCAGGCGTCGGGCTCATACGAACGTCGCCATTGGTAGCGGTACGAACGCCATGATGGATCAGTTCAATGCCGCTTATCTTGGAGTCGCTGAACAGGCCGTCATACCAATTGCTGAAGGCCAGGACATTGACGCCCCTCGCCTCGTAATAGCCCTTGTCATTGATATGTAACGGTTCTGCCATGGCAGAGCCGGTCATCAATGCCACCGCACTGACGCAGACGCCCAGCAGATTATGCATCCGCATGACGAGTCTCCCTGTTTTTTTGTTGCGACAGGGATAGCATTCAAAAATAGGTCAGGCCAGTAAAATGTTAGCGCTACCGTAAAATTCCTTCGTTGCCATTTCATGAAATCCTGACATCCGGCCGGACCAAACCGTATCCCAATAGACAGCGCCGGCGGCTACGGTGTCGATGGCTGTTCGCAAGCATTTGACCGTCGGGAGACTATACAATGCGCAATTCTGTTCCCCTTGTTACCGGGGCTCTTTTAGCCCTGTCCCTTACCGCCTGCGCCACGGATGGCAGCAATAAACCGGTAGCGTCGAACACATCCGTCACCACTTCGATCAGCCTGGGGTCGCGCCCGGCATCGGTCGAAGCCTCGCTGCGTAACGATGCTACCGTGTCGCGTTTCGCCGACGCCGCGCGCGCCACCGGCGTCGCAGCGACCCTGAGCAACAGCAAGCCGGTCACCGTCTTTGCCCCCGACAATGCCGCGCTGGAGTCGGCCCTGCAGGCCGGCAACCTGATGCGCCCCGATCACCAGGACGAACTGGCCCGCCTGGTCAATTGTCACGTCATGTCGTCGGACCTGACGCCGGGCGCCCTGTCCGACATGATAAAGCAGAATGGCGGCTCCTACCCCGTCATCACCGCTGGCGGCTGCGTACTGACCGCCACCCAGGTGCATAATGTCGTCACCCTGACCGACGAAAACGGTGTCTCCGCCACCTTGACCCACGGACGAAAGCACCAGGGCAACGGCATGATCTACAAGGTCGACAAGGTGTTTATGCCCAAGGGGCAACTGGCCTCGCTCAACTAAGCCTTCCCAGGCGCCCGCGCCCCTTTGCTTATTGCGACGCGTCATGCTATCGGCACGCGCATGAGCACTGATTTGTCCCTTATCCGCAACTTCTCCATCGTCGCCCACATCGACCACGGCAAGTCGACCCTGTCCGACCGCCTGATCCAGTTCACCGGCGGGCTGACCGCCCGGGAAATGAAGGAGCAGGTCCTCGACAATATGGATATCGAGCGCGAGCGCGGCATCACCATCAAGGCGCAGACGGTTCGCCTCAACTACAAGGCCAATGACGGCAAGACCTATGTCCTGAACCTTATGGACACGCCGGGCCACGTCGACTTCGCCTACGAAGTGTCGCGCAGCCTGGCCGCCTGCGAAGGCTCGATCCTGGTGGTTGACGCCTCTCAGGGCGTCGAAGCCCAGACCCTGGCCAATGTCTACCAGGCCATCGACAACAACCACGAGATCGTCCCCGTCCTCAACAAGATCGACCTGCCGGCCGCGGAGCCCGAACGTATCCGCGCCCAGATCGAGGATGTCATCGGCATAGATGCTTCCGAAGCGGTCCTGGCCTCGGCCAAGTCCGGCATCGGCATCCAGGATGTGCTCGAAGCCATCGTTACCCGCCTGCCCGCCCCGAAGGGCGACATCACCGCCCCGCTGAAGGCCCTGCTGGTCGATGCCTGGTACGACCCCTATCTCGGCGTTGTCGTCCTCGTGCGTATCTTCGACGGCGTGCTGAAGCCCGGCATGCAGGTAAAGCTGATGAATGCCGGCGCCACCTACAAAGTCGACAAGCTGGGCGTCTTCATGCCCAAGGCGACCGATGTCGAGGCGCTTGGCCCCGGCGAGATCGGCTTCCTGACCGCGCAGATCAAGGAAGTCTCCGACGCCGCCGTCGGCGACACCATTACCGACGAACGCAAACCGACCGCCGCCGCCATGACGGGCTTCAAGGAAGTCCAGCCGGTGGTCTTCTGCGGTATCTTCCCGGTCGACGCCGCTGATTTCGAAGACCTGCGCGCTGCCATGGGCCGCCTGCGCCTCAACGACGCCAGCTTCTCGTTCGAAATGGAAACCTCCGCGGCCCTGGGCTTCGGCTTCCGTTGCGGATTTTTGGGGCTGCTGCACCTGGAAATCATCCAGGAGCGTCTGTCGCGCGAGTTCAATCTCGACCTGATCGCGACGGCGCCGTCGGTCGTCTACAAGATCTTCATGAACAATGGCGATGTCATCGACCTGCACAATCCGGCCGACATGCCCGATCCGGTCAAGATCGAACATATCGAAGAGCCGTGGATCAAGGCGACCATCCTGTGCCCCGACGACTATCTCGGCCCGATCATCAAGCTATGCCAGGATCGCCGCGGCGCGCAGGTCGACCTGTCCTATGTCGGCAATCGCGCCATGGTCGTCTACAACCTGCCGCTCAACGAAGTCGTCTTCGACTTCTACGATCGCCTGAAGTCGGTCTCGAAGGGCTATGCCAGCTTCGACTATAACATCGAAGGCTATCGCGAAGGCGACCTGGTCAAGATGTCGATCCTGGTCAATGGCGAGCCGGTCGACGCCCTCAGCATGCTGGTCCACCGTGACCGGGCCGAAATGCGCGGCCGCGGCATGTGCGAAAAGATGAAGGACCTGATCCCGCAGCACCTGTTCGTCATTCCGATCCAGGCAGCCATCGGCGGCCGCATCATCGCCCGCGAGACCGTCCGCGCCTTGCGCAAGGACGTTACGGCCAAGTGCTACGGCGGCGACGCCACGCGGAAGAAGAAGCTGCTGGAGAAGCAGAAGGAAGGCAAGAAGAAGATGCGGCAGTTCGGCAAGGTCGAAATCCCGCAGGAGGCCTTCATCGCCGCTCTCAAGATGGATAACGATTGATACGAAAAAGGGGAGCCATCCGGCTCCCCTTTTTTTAGCTCTTTGTCTTGGCCGAAGCGCCGGAATATGCCTTGTCCTGTTCCTTGGTCAGGAACTCGATCGACTTGACGAAGCAATGGGTCGGGATCGACGACAGTGACCCGGTAATGTCGGCATCGATCGGATCGCAAATATCGCTGGCGCCGTGGAATTTGAAACCGACCGGTTCGAACGTGCTCATGCACGAGCCGTTCATGTGCACGAGAGCGCTCTTGCCGCTGCGATCGCTGATATACAGGGTCGATTCATCTATCACTCGGGTCGTCTCGAGCGGCGACATAAGGCATTGCTTAGGCGCCTTCGACGCATCGGCAGTCTGCGGTGTGGTCGTACAGGCCGCTATCGTCACGGCAATACCGGCAGTGGCCAGGATACCTGCGGCAACCTTTATCAGGGTCGTTTTCGCAAAGGGGATCATTTACCAGCTCTTTCTATCGATGGCTTTGGTCTTGTAGGTGTATCCCTGCGCCACGGTCAGAGGTTCAACCGAGGCAATCTGGCAGGCGGCTGGCAGGCTTGAGACGACGCTGGTGACGTCCGCGTCAGTGCGATCGCACAGCCGGTCGCCGGCCCCGCGAACAGAGATGACGATCTGGGCGTCGCGATCGGTGATGCAGGCCGTCGTCATGTGCAGCAGGGCAGAGCCGCTTGTACCCTCGACAACGACGGTTTGACGATCGATCGGCCGCGTGGCCACGATCGGCGCCTGGATGCACCTGTCGGCTGTCGCCTGCGCACCAGTGGTGGCCCTGCCGTCCGTGGTCGAGCATGCCGCAACGGTGGCGGCGACGGCAGCCAGCACAGCCAGGCTGATCGTCAGGGAAAACGGTCTCATTTCTTTTTCTTCGGGTCCGGGTCAAGCACCAGGGCTTCGGCCTTGGTCAGCGGCTTGACGCCGTTGATCAGGCAGCGAACGGGGCGCTCGGTATCCTGCGAATAAAGCAGCATGGCATCGTGGGCCTGGCAGACCTGGCTGGTGCCATTGACCTCGAAACCGAAGTGCGAAAAGTCGGTCATGCTGCGGCAGGGGCCACCGATATCGAGCTGATAGGGATTGCCCCAGGTGTCGTAGACAAGCAGCGTATGGTCATCGACGACATGGAATCGGCCGGTATAGTGGATATCCAGACATTTCGGCGTCGGCTTGACGGCCTTGTCTTCCGCCATGGCCGATCCGCCGATGGCGGACAGGGCGGCGATTGCCAGGCCACCGGCTGCGGCGAAGGCGATAGCTGTACGGCTGAATGAGATTGCGAACATGGTACTCTCCCTGGGGCGTTTTTACTTGCTGGCCGATGCGCTGCCCGACGCACTGGAAGACGCCGCGGCAGCAGACGCGTCGTTGTATTTCTTCTTGTCCTTGCCGGGCGCATTGACATAGGGCGCGGCCTCGTCGCCGGTCAGGTGACGAACGGACGTCACAGGGCACGGGCTGTGGCGGTCCATGCCTTCGTAGACGATGTCGGCATCGAAGGCCCCGCAGATCTCGTCCATGCCGTGGCGCGGGCGCACCCCTATGGCAAAGCTTGAGTCGAGACCGATACAGACCCCGCCCAGTTGCAACTCATAGGCCTGGTTGCGGTCGGAAATGATGATGACCGTGTGGTCGTTCGGCGTCTGGAAGCCGCGAATGAACTGGCTGTCGAAGCAGCGGTCACGATCACCTGTCGGTTTGACGCTGGTGCTGGGGCGGCTCGACATGGCCGACGCGACACCGCCGATAGCGGCAATGCCGCCAATCCCTGCGCTGACGATCATAAGGGAAGCCAGAAGCGCCTGCGTTTTCATGATGCCACCTCGAAACGATACCGGATTAAGCCGTCCAACCTGAACGGTGCCTGAACAACATCCGGACGTTAACCTCTTTTATACGCGGTTCAAGGGCGGCGCAGGCGGTGAACCTGCGTTATTTTTTTTGCCCGTAGCGGCAGCGGCGACGGTATCCCCGTTATCTCGGCGATCACTGCCCTGGCCAGCAGGGGCGCGAGGCAAAAACCGCGCCCGCCGAGGCCCGTGAGGACGAAGACGCCCTCCTCTACCTCACCGATGGCCGGCAGGTGATCACGGGTGGTAATACGAATGGCTGCGCGGGATTGGGAGCTCGTCTGTCCGACACGGTCGGCCAGATGCGGCAGGGCCTTCGACAGGGTGTCGATATTGCGCCTGACATCGCCACCGCGGATATCGCAGCCACGATCTTCCCGGTCGTGAGTGGCGCCAAACACAAACCCGCCAGCCACAGGTACGATGTAACCGCCCCAGCTGATGGGCAGGTCGGGCGCTACGTCGCTATCAACATATTCCACCTGCCCGCGCACCGGACGCAGGTCGAGGTCGTGTGTCAGATCGATCAGGCCATCACCACAGGCGAGGACTATGGCGTCGTAGCCACTGCGCGTGCCCTCGGCTGTTTCAATTGCGAAACCTGCGTCCGGCCGCCGCGACCAGCCCGTCACCTTGCCGCAGTGGAGGGCTTGCCCCTCCAGCAGCGCCGTCAGCAGGACCTGCGGCATCACGGCCATGGCAGCCCCCAGATGCAGGCCGCCACGGTCGGGAATGTCGGCCGCCTCTCCCGGCGCAAAACGCCCAATATCCCCCTCGGCATAGATGTCCTGACCGACAAGCTTGTCGAAACGGGTCGAATCGCGCGGGCTGCTTTCGCACAGCAGGGTGACGTCCGACAAAATCGCTGCCGGAGCCAGACGACGATACAGACCCGTGGCGTAGCTCAGGGCATCGGCGAAAAGGCCGGCTATGGCCGGGTCACCGGCATCGAGGCGCGGAGTCACCAGGGCCGCCGCATTGCCGGAGGCCCCTGCCCCGGCACCTGCGGTATCGAACAGGTCGGCCTCGAGACCTGCCAGCCGCGCCTGCCACGCCAGACAAGCCCCGGCAATACCTGCGCCGACAATGGCGATACGGCGTGGATGGCCTGGACTTGTGACCGGCGCCTCGGCGGCGAAGACAGCCTCAAGCCGCTCACGCTTGCGGCCAAAGCCTGGGCACTTGGCGACGGTAAAGCCCGCGGCCTGCAATCCGCGGCGCACGAAGCCGGCAACGGTAAAGGTGGCCAGCCGTGTCCCCGGCCGCGCCTTGCCGGCGACCGCGCCCAGGACATCGTCCGCCCACATATCCGGATTGAGCGCCGGCGAGAAACCGTCGAGGAAGATAGCGTCGGCATGCCCCTGCCACTGTTCGAGAGCGGAGCGGACGTCATCGAGCGCCAGGGTCAGGCTGACGCCCCATTGCGGGAAATCCATATAGTGGAAGCCACGACGCGACCTGGGCCATTGTGCCAGGATAGACTCGGTGAATTCCGCCAGTTCCGGCCAGGCGTCTAGGGCTGTCCGGGCTGCCCCAGCCTCCATCAGGAAGCCTTCGATCGTGAAGATATGCAGGTGGCCGCCATCGGGGCGATGCGCTGCCCACAGTTGCAGCAGGGCGGCGATATTCAGGCCGGTGCCGAAGCCCAGTTCCATGACGCAGAAATCGCGGCGATCCTGCCAGGCCTCAGGCAGGTGACAACCGGCGAGGAAGACGGCGCGCGATTCGGCCAGTCCATCCTGCAGGGAATAGTAGATATCGCCGAAACGGCCGGAGCGCGGCGCCCCGTCTTCGGCAAAAAACAGTTCGGGGTCGTTGGGGGCAGACGTCATACCGGCCGCTTACCAGCCAGCATACTTACGTGCAATCTATTGCGACGACGCGCCAGACGCCGAAGGCGCATCGGTTGCCGTCGGTGACGCGGCCATGGCGGCCTGGACGGCAGCGGCGGCATCGGCGGCGGCCGTTGGATCGTTATCGGGAATATCGCCCGGCGCGTGGCTGTCGCCTTCGGATGCCGCTGCGGATTCCTCGGCGGCAGGTTTTGGCGAACAGGCACCCACAATGGCCAGGGCACAGATGGCGCCGGCGACACAAAGGATACGGGAGTAAGCGATCATGGTCACCTGCCTGTCGATATCATGGGGCGCGAATCAAAAAGGGCTGCGCCAGAAGCGCAGCCCTTTTCTAAACCAGCGCCTTGAAAGGCGAAAGGCTTAGGAAGCCGACGAAGCGTCAGCCGACATGTCAGCCGAGGTGTCAGCCATCGGAGCAGCTTCCGACGAAGCGTCGGCCGAAGCGGCGTCGGTGGTGGCAGCCGGCTTCGAGCAAGCGGCGACCGACAGGGCGGCGACGGTAGCGGCGGCGATCAGGGCGGTGCGAACGATCTTGGAGGTCATGATTCAGATCCTTTATGTCTAACGTTATAGGGCTTGGGACAAAAAGCGTCCGGCCCGACGAACTTTTTTTTGGCAGTCTTGGTAGTCTCGAAAGCTGCGCCGAAACGCAACCTCGTTTTAGCAATTCAAGGCCCCTTGAGGCCAGGAATTATTAGCCAGCCGAAGCAGCGACGGCAGCAGCCGGCGAAGCCGAGGTTTCAGCGGCGGGAGCCATTTCCGAAGCCGAAGCATCGGCCGGGGCCATCTCAGCCGGAGCGGCTTCCGAGGCGGCGGTTTCTTCCGTAGCGGCAGGCTTGTTGCAGGCGGCGACCGACAGGGCGGCGACGGCGGCAGCGGCGATCAGGGCCGAGCGAACGATTTTGGAGGTCATGGATCAAGATCCTTTTTCTAACGTTAGAGGGCAAAGGAAGTGTGACCCCAGCCCACGCCACAGATACATACCGATTTTGGTCGAGTCCCGCAAGAGGGTATTTCACAAAAGTGTGATCACCCGTGTACTACCGCACACCCAATTACATCAAAAAGGATGAATTTCGAGGCCCCGCCGGGCGCTGTGGGGCCGCGGACGGGGAATATGGTCGTGACCTGGTCCGGCCGGCACTGCGGGGAAATCCCACCGCAGGCTGCGAAACACAACCCATAGTGTGAGTCGGGTCTGATGGCGACGATTTTATGCGTCGCCTATATTTATCGAGGCATCAGCGCCCACAGTTTGGCAAAATTCGGGCACCTTCAGCCTTTTGTCGACCGCACCCGCATCTTTGCGTTATCAGGCGGCGTCGCCCGGAATGGAGTTCAGCGCCTCTTCCATCTGCAGGAAGGTCGGCTGGGAGTCCGACGGGATATTGCCACGGCCGATTTCGACCGAGATCTGCGCGGCGTTACCATGCAGGTGGGCAACCAGGACGGCCTGGATGATCTTATAGAACGAGCCTTCCTCGTCGACGACCTGGGTCATGCGCGCCGCCAGAGGTGCGACCATGCCATAGGCCATGAAGACGCCGAGGAAGGTACCGACAAGCGCGCCGCCGATCATGGCGCCGAGGATTTCCGGCGGCTCGGTGATCGAGCCCATGGTCTTGATAACGCCGAGCACGGCGGCAACGATACCCAGGGCCGGCAAGGCATCGGCCATGCCTTGCAGGGCATGCGCGGGTGCCAGGGCTTCATGGTGATGCTTTTCGAGCTGCTTTTCCATCGCGTCCTCGACCTGGTGCGGGTCTTCCAGGTTCATTGTCATCATGCGCAGCGTGTCGCAGATAAAGTCGATGGCGAAGTGGTCCTTCATGACCTTCGGGAATTTGTTGAAGATCGTCGAGTCGTGTGGCTTTTCGATGTGCGATTCCAGGGCGATAACGCCCTTGGACTTCATCGTCTTGGTCAGCAGGAACAGCAGGGACAGGAGATCCTTGTAGTCCGACGCCTTCCATTTGGCACCCCCGAAGGCCTTGCCGAAGCCGCCCCCCAGGGCCTTGATCGTTCCAAGGCTGTTGCCTATCAGGGTCTGGGCGATGGCAGCCCCACCGATAGCCATCAGTTCGTGCGGCGCTGATTCGATGATCGGCGCCATATTGCCGCCCGACATGAGGTAACTGCCGAACACCGTACCGAACAGGAGGACGAGACCGATAATCTGGAACATGGAGGAAGGACACCCGAAGCTAAACTGGGGTCACTATCGCCGTTAATCATTAAGAGGCGGTTTCTTCGCCCGCGTTTTTAGCCGGCGGCGTTTACCATATTGCCGGACATTCCATCACGATCCGCGCCATCACGATCCGGGCGCGTTGGCCGGCGTTCCGCCCTGCATCAGCACGAGACGGTTGGCCAGTTCGAAGCTGAGGTAACCGTCCGCCGGCAGGTTGTTGGCGCGTTGCCAGTTGCGAATCGCCGTGCGCGTCCCGACACCGATGACACCGTCGACCGTGCCCGGATCGTAACCGGCCGCCTTCAGCGCCTGCTGCGACTTCAGGCGCTGATCGAGGCTAAGCGGCGGCTCCGCCGGCCAGGCCGTAACCAGCGGCGGCTTGCCGCAGATACCGTCGGCCAGCAGCCCGACCGCCAGGGCATAGGAGGTCGAATTGTTGTACTTGCGGATAATGTAGTGGTTGGGCAGGGCCAGGAAGGCAGGGCCCCTTACCCCCGAGGGCAGCAGCAGGGTGGCGGTTTCCGCGGTCTCGGCCGGCGTGAAATAACCGCCATCGGCGCGCTTGAGACCCAGGGCCAGCCATTCCGCCGGCGTCTTCTTTTCCGTTTCGGCCATATAGTAGTCGAATCCGGCCGGCAGGGTGACCTCGACAGCCCACGTCTCCCCTGCCTTCCAGCCGGCCTTGGCCAGCAGGTTGGCGGTCGAGGCCAGGGCATCCGAATCGGAATTCCAGATATCGACCTTGCCGTCATGGTCGCCATCGGCGCCCAGGGACAGGTAGCTGTCGGGCTCGAACTGGGTCTGGCCCATGGCCCCGGCCCAGGATCCCTTGAGCGTGCTCCGGGCAATGCCATGGTCACGCAGGATGGTCAGGGCAGCGATCAGTTCGTCCTCGGCCCAGGCGCGACGGCGGCCATTATAGGCGAGAGTCGACAGGGCGGCGACAACGTCGATATTGCCCTGGACACGGCCGAGGTCGCTTTCCATGCTCCAGATACCGCCGAATATGCATTGCGATACGCCGTAGCCCTGCTCGATCTCACGCGCATTGAGATTGGCGTCGAGGCGTGTGCGAGCAGCCTGATAACGCGCCGGCGAAACCGCCTGGCGCATATAGGAGCTGGTTGGCTTGGAGAATTCGGGCTGCTGCGAATCGGATGCCGTCACCGAGGCCTGGGGCTGGACGCCTTCGAAGACCTGGCTGACGAATATGGGGTCGAATCCCTTGCGCACGGCCTTTTCGGTAAAGGCCTGTTTCCAGTCGTCGAAACTGGCGTAGGCGGTGATCGGCACCGGAGTGACGGGCGCCGTCGCTGCCGCAACGGGCGACGATACAGGCGCGGAGGTTTCGGGGGCCGACGGGGTCGCCGGCATGGATGCCACAGGCGCCGTCGCCTTGTCGGGCACGTGTTCACCGGTGCTGGCGCAGGCGCTCAAAGCGACGAACAGGCTCAGATAGCGAAAACGCATTATATCTCCTCCGGTGCGGTAAGCTTAAGCTGATTGCCTGACCTATTCCAACAGTTTAAATGAGAATTGCGACGGGCTTAAGCGTGCGAAATGGCGAAAAAGCGCCAAAACGCGTTGACAAGCGCCCGGCCCTCACATAAGAACCGCCGCTCTATCGGCAGAGGCGCGGCGCAACCGGATGGTTGTAGATACGTCTTTCGTCGAACATCCCATCAACGCCCTTTCCAAAGACCAGGTGAAAACCAATGAAAGTCCGTAGCTCGCTCAAGTCGCTCAAGACACGTCACCGCGACTGCAAGATCGTGCGCCGCAAGGGCATCGTCTATGTCATCAACAAGACCGATCCGCGTTTCAAGGCCAAGCAAGGCTGATTTGAAACGGGACTGCTTTTGCAGTCTTGATCCTGTCATGATTGAACGCTTAAAGCGATTGCGCTTTAAGCGTTTTTTCGTGCGCGAATCTTGCGGAGATGACCGATGACCATCCAGGCTGTATTGTTCGACATCGGTAATGTCATGATCACCTGGAATCCGGAGACCCTGTTCCGCAAGGTGATTGCCGACGACGTCCGGCGCCGCCATTTCCTCGACAATATCGCCAACATGGACTGGCACGTCCATCATGATGCCAGCACCAGCTTTGCCGACAATCGCCGCGAACTGCTGGCCAACTACCCTGAGTTCAGCGAAGAGATCCTGGCTTTCGATACCCGCTACGATGAGATGCTGGGCGAGCCTATTCCCGAAACCATGGCGGTGATCCGGGAACTCGAAGCCCACGGCATCCCGCAATATGCCCTGACCAATATGCCCGCCGAAAAGGCGCAGTCGGTTTTCGATCATATTCCCGTCTTTCATCATATGCGCGACGTCGTCATCTCCGGTGTCGAAAAGATGATCAAGCCTGACCCGGCCATCTACCGACTGGCGCTGGAACGCATGGACGTGCCGGCGCAGGCCGTATTCTTTACCGATGACAATCCTGCCAATATCGCCGCAGCCGACGCCTTGGGTTTCGTCACCCACCTGTTCGACCGGCCCGATACCCTGCGCCCTGCCCTGGTGACGGCGGGCGTCCTGCCCGAGTAAACAAGCTTCACAGGCGAATCATCCACAGCAAAATGGCTGCGCGCCAAGTCGTGAGTTGGCCTGCGCGAATCACTTGGCTATGGTTAAGTCGAATTGTATCTCCCTCGCTTTCAGGATAGTCCCGCCATGGCCGATGACGCCCCCTCCTTCCAATCCGACGATGTCATCACCGGCGCCGCCCAGGGCCGCCTCAGATCTTTCATCGAACGCATTGAACGTCTTGAGGAAGATAAGGCCGTGGTCAGCAATGACTTGAAGGAGGTCTATCTCGAAGCCAAGGGTGAAGGTTTCGACGTCAAAATCCTGCGCAAGGTCGTGCGCATCCGCAAGCAGGACAAGGCCAAGCTGTCGGAAGAAGAGGCGCTGATCGACCTCTACATGTCGGCCATCGAAGGCTGATTTTACGGAGGCAAATCCGGTGAACGCCGATTTCCGGCTTGACGCTTCAAGGCCCGCTTTCCATGCTTGATCGCATGAAGCGGGCCTTTTCATATCCGGCGCAAGACCATGGCATTTAAGAGCAAGGCGCCCTCGAAGGGGCGGCCGGTTGGAAAAGGCCAACCTCCGGCAAAGAGCATGAGCCGATCGGCGCCGCTGCAGAGCAAGGGTGGTATGAAGGCCGGCTCGGGCTTCAAGGCAAAACCCAAGCCATTGTCATACTCACAGTCACTGTCACCGGCGCAATCTTTCCAGGACAGAAAATCGCCCTCGCCGGCTGAACAGCGCGCGGCCCAGAAGAAGGCGTTGCAAAAATCTACCCTGCGTCTGTTGGAAAAGGCGCGACAGGAGGCTCAGGCGGCCGGGGTCGATCTATCCGAGTGGGAGAGCGAATTTCTCGATGGCGTCGCCGAACGGGTCAAGACCTATGGACGCGCCTTTGCCGATCCCGACAAGGGCGCCATGACAGGAACGCTGAGCCTACGCCAGGGCGTCAAGCTCAGGGAAATCCGCAAGAAGGCCCAGTCTCGTAAAACCGATACGGACGACGGGGCTGATTAGTGTGGCATCAATAGTTGATTTATTTCCCGCGCAGGAAACCTGCCCATAGGAACGGCTCGATGAAATCCAGCATGACAGGGCTTTCCAAAGCGTGGTACCGGTGACGACAAGTGCACCAGGGTATGATGACCTTCGCTTCACTCAGGTCCATGCTTTAGGTCTTTGCTTGATCGCGCAATTAAGCCAAAAGTGGTACCCACTTTATGGCATCGCGCTCTAACGGTGGGAAGATGCGCAAGAATGAAGGTCCGCGGGCCGATACGCCCGGACTGTTCGAGCGCCTGAGCTATGGCTCCGGTGACTTCGGTTTCAATCTGTACTGGACGACGGTCTCGGCCTTCCTGCTGATCTTCTACACCGACAGCTTCGGGCTCGATCCGAAAGTCGCCGGCACCATGCTGCTGGCCACGAAAATCGTCGACGCCTTCGCCGATCCGCTGATGGGCGCGATTGCCGATCGCACCCGCAGCCGCTGGGGCCGATTTCGTCCGTGGCTGTTGTGGGCAGCCATTCCTCTGGCGGCATCGGGCGTCCTGACCTTTACCACCCCGCACCTCGATAGCCAGGCCAAGCTGGTCTACGCCTATGCCACCTTCGCCTTGATGATGGTCATCTATTCGGTGATCAACATCCCCTACGGCGCCCTGTCGGCGGTCCTCACCAGCGATCCGCGCGCCCGCACCCAGATCAACAGCTTTCGGTTCGTCGGCGCCTTTCTCGGCGGCACCTTCGTTACCTACTGCACGCCGAAACTGGTAGCCCTTCTCGGCCAGGCCGGGCAGCAGATAATGGGGCCGGCAAGCGCCGAAAGCAGCGATGTTCTCGGCTGGCAACTGACCATGGCGCTGTATGGCGTCATCGCCTGTGCGCTGTTCGTCAACCTGTTCCGAGTGACGCGTGAACGCGTCCTTCCAATAAACGACGTGCAGGTCAGCCCCCTGCGCGACATCCAGGATCTCGGCAAAAATCAACCATGGATGATTTTGTTTGCCCTCGCCCTGGTGGTGATGGTGACGATCAGCACGCGTATGGGCGCGGCCGCCTATTACATGAAATATTACGTCGGCCGGCCCGACCAGACCGCTCTTTTCCTGACCGTCTACGGCGTCGCCCTGGCGGCAGGCTCATTGCTCACGCCACCGCTGGCGCGGCTGTTCGGAAGAAAACCCCTGATGATCGCCCTCCTCATCCTCGTAGGGCTACTTTCGATCGCCTTCTACTTCCTGCCGCGCAATCAACTGCTCGCCGCCTACGTACTGCAGGCTTTGATCGGCATCTGCCTGGGGCCCAAATCGCCCCTGACCTTCGCCATGTATGCCGACACCGCCGACTACACCGAATACACCACCGGCCGGCGCGCCACCGCCATGACCTTCTCCGCCGCCATCTTTGCGCAAAAGCTGGGGGGCGCCATAGCCTCGGCCGTCATCGGCTGGGTCCTGGCGACCCTCGGCTATGTCGCCAACCAGGCACAATCGGGGGCATCCCTGCAGGGCATGGTATGGCTGATGAGCATAGTGCCCGGTGTGCTTGCCCTCATAGCTGCCGGCATTATGGTCTTCTATAGCCTTACCGATCGCAAGCTGGCGGACATACAGCGGGAATTGGCGGAACGCAAAAGCGCGAACTTCGATCAGCTCTGACCACTTTAAGTGGCAGACGGATAAGATCACATTTTCAACAATTTATACACATGTGTATAAATCTGTTGATAAGGATTATCGAGCGCTGAATTCCGACCTTAAAAGAACGCCCCCTTTTGACGGAGGAGCTCGATTTCCGCGCCAAGCGGAAAGCGGGAGCAAGCGTCATAGCGCGGCTTGGCAGCCGGGACTTGCGCAGGCGCGCGCGGAAGGTTCATGCATCCCGGAGATGGCGGGCAGTAATCATTCCTTTTTTGAAAGGGAATTCTGACAGTGCCAATTGCTTTCGACAGAGTGTAGATATCCGCCAAAAGCGCCTGTCTAAGCGGACTGACACGAAACCCTCCTGCCAATATCGGGCTGGCTGCCCCTCCCCCCTCTCGCTTTCCGCTTAGCGCGGAAACGGACCTCCCCCTTCGAAAGCTAGGGTATGCACACATCTCTGGTGACGGGGTCTCTCGGGTGAGTGGCTAAGAGTTTCTTATACCTCCCCACTACGTGGGGAGGGGGACCGCACGAAGCGCGCCGCTCCGGTGAAGTCATTTAAATACCTAAATTTATTTCGCGCTAGATGCGGTGGTGGGGGCCTTCGAGGCAGAGCGCATGACGTGTTGGAAACGCGTAATTTCGGCAGGTATCGCGCGTAATCCCCCCCAAGAAAGGCCCCCACCACCCCATTTCGCCGAGCCCGGATAAAGTTGTGCATCACGTCACAGCCTAAGCATGGCTCGGCTCATGCGGTCCCCCGCCCCGCGTAGCGGGGCGGTTTAAGGAAAGGCGATCTCGTCATCCAAGTCGATCTCGTCATCCAAGATGTGTGAATCGCTTAGCCTTCGAAAGGGGAGCTCGGTTATGGGGATGTTTCGATGGATGGAGATATGTCCAATCACACCGTAATCGGCGCCGGTAGCCTCAGTTAAAAATCAACGTTGATTTTATGTTGAGACAACCTCTTCCGCCGTGCCATTAACTCAATAGCCCGGTCACCTGGCAAATGCCTTAATGCCTTACACACAAGGAAGTTTGCATTCCCACGTATCGTTGACTTATTTCAATCAACCGTTGATCATACAAGGAGTAACAGGCAAGAAAAAGCCCCTGACGACCAGGTCGCCAGGGGCCTTATCGACGAAGACACAGGCGCTTTTTTCGCGCCGTTTTTACGAAACTGCGCCGATGAAAACCGGCGACGGTACGGTGAACTTCTGATTGTTGGGATAGAGGGTGCCATCGGCGTGCAGCGCCAGAGTAACCAGATCGTTGCCCTTTTGATGCGCTACGATAATGCGGTCGAGACCCGGCAGCACCAGGAAGAAGCGCGGCCAGTCGCCGCCGGTAGGCTGAATCTGCATCAGAGCCAGGCGGCCGGTCTCGTCGACACCGAAGGTCGTGATGCTGTTATGGCCACGATTGGACACATAGAGGCGGTTGCCGTCGGCATTGAGGGCAATATGACCGGCCTGGCTGTGGTCGGTATAGTCCTGCGGCAGGGTCGACGTCCATTGCGTGCCCAGGAAGGTGCCGTCAGCCTGCGGACGCAAGGTAACGACGCCATTGGCCAGTTCACCGACCACCCAGGCCACCTGGCCCGACGGGTGGAAAACCATATGGCGCGGGCCATAACCGGCTTCGAACTTGAAGGCCGTGAACTTGTCGCCGACGGCGCCGGTCGCGGCATCGAAGGTGTGACCGATCAGTTCGTCGGTGCCCAGGTCGATGCTGTAGACGAACTTCTGGTCCGCCGACCACTTGACCCAGTGGGCGTGCGGGCCTTCCTGGCGTTCAGGATCCTTGCCGGTACCGGAATTCTCCTTGACGATGCCTGGCTCGATCGGCAGGCCGGTCTTGGGATCGAGCTTGTAGACGACGATATTGCCCGTACCGTAGTTGGCGGCGGCGATATAGGACTCCGTGGCGTCGATGGAGATATAGCACGGCGACTTGCCGTGGCTGGATACCTCGCCCTTGGCCGTGAACTTGCCGCCGCTGCTGATCTGATAGACGCCGATCTTGCCGTCGTCCTGTTCATTCAGGATGTAGTGGCGCTTGAACTTGGGGCTGTAGACGCCGAACGAGGCGTTCTGGGCGGCCGGATCGGTCTTGCCCAGGGTCCACTTGTCGTAGGCCGGCGAATAGGTCAGCAGGGAGGCGCCCTTGCCGCCCGCCGCGGCATAGGTGCCGACATAATACATCAGGTCACCGACAGCGGCCTGCGCACCCACGGGCACGGATAAGACAGCGGCGGTTCCGGCAAGAAAGAGGCGGCGGTCGATACCGCGTGACGAGGTCCCTGACATGGTATGTCCTTATAAGGCTGGCTTTGACTGAAGGATAACCTAGCCAATCACTGCGGTCGTGACCAGAGGCTTATTGCAGCCGTGTTTCATGGATTTTGCATAGGTTTCCGCAGACAAATTCGGGAACAAGCGCCTGGATTCACGGTTAATACCATAGTTATAACGATATAAATAATTGAATTATAAACATTATTTTTGTTATAACAATGGAATTAACCACGAAGTTGCCGTAAAACTCCCCTGCAAGGCGAGAGATTTCAATCCCTTACGGTTTCATTAACCCTCAGGGGCGAAAATCCGCCACAAAAGAGCCTCTATTTGTGTGAGGGCAGGCTCTGGAGTTCGCCATGCGTACGGGACCTGACAAACAGACACCGCTTCAAGCCTACGAACCGATAGGCCTGCGCGAGACCGTCAGCTATAGTCTGGGTGACGTCGGCGTCAATCTTTACTGGGCCCCTGTCACCGCCTTCCTGATGCTGTACCTCACCGACTTTGTCGGCCTCAGCATGAAGGAGGTCGGCATGCTTATGGTCGTGGTCCGCCTCGTCGGCGCCTTTGCCGAACCGGTCCTGGCCGCCATGGCCGACCGCACCCGGACCGGCTACGGTCATTATCGCGTCTGGTTCCTGCTGCTGGCGGTACCGATGGCCGCGGTCGGCGTCCTCACCTTTACGACATCGGACGCTCCCGAGAGTGGCAAGCTATTCATTGTCTATACCAGCATGATCACCTTCAACCTGATCTATACGGCTATCACTGTGCCCTATAATGCCCTGTCGGGCGTCATCACGCCGGACTCGCGCCAGCGCGAAGTGCTGATGAGCGTACGCTTTGGCATATCCTTCCTCAGCGCCGTCTTCCTGACCTGGGTGACCCCGATGGTCGTCGCCTTCGCCGGCACGAAGCAGGTCTCCCTGGGCTGGCAGTTCGCCATGACCGTGTACGGCGTCATTGCCTTCGCCATCTTCATCAACCTCTTCCTCAACACACGTGAGCGCTTCCCGGTCGACGCCAGGCCACGGACCAATCCGCTCCACGACATCGCCGACCTGTTCGGCAATCGGTCATGGGTGGCCCTGTTCATCCTCGGCTTTATCGTCATGCTGGGGTTCACCGTCCATACGGCGGCGGCGCCCTATTTCATCAAATACTATCTGGCGCAGCCCAGGCTGCTAGGCACTTTCACCATGCTCTTCATGCTGGGACTGGCCGGGGGATCGGCGATAACATCAACATTGACTCTTGTCGTTCCCCGCATCCGCCTGATCGCTCTCATGCTGGTCGTGGCCGGGCTTTCGGGTGTCGGCATGTCACTGGCGCCGGCATCGCAGCTGTGGCTGATTTTCGCTCTTCAGGTCCTCAGCGGCGCGGCCCTCGGTACCGTCTCGACCCTGACCTTCGCCATGTATGCCGACACCGCCGACTACAATGCCTGGAAGACCGGCCACCGCGCCACAGCCATGACCTATTCGGTCATCACCTTCGCCAAGAAGATCGGTGCGGCTTTGGCGATCGCCGTAGTCACCTGGGCCTTCTCGTCGCCGGGCTATACCGCCAACGCCCACCCCTCGCCTGCCCTGCTCGACAATATCCGCCTGATGATCGGTCTTGTCCCCGCCGTCCTGTTCTTCGTCGGCGCCATGGTCATAGGCCTTTACGACGTCACCGTGGAAAAGGTCAGCCGCTTGCAGATCGGCCTGTTCGCCAAGCGCAGCTGATCCTTCCTTACCTGTAACGCAAATCGGCGGCGCCGGCATTTTGCCGGCGCCGCCGATTTCATTTTTGTATCCGATTGAAACCGATCAGCCGGCTTCCTTGACCAGGCCCTCCAGGCCGCAGTCGCGGACCTTGCGGTACAGGGTCGAGCGGCCGATGCCGAGACGGCGCGCCACTTCCGACATATGACCGGCATAGACGCTGATGGCGTGTTCGATCAGGTCGCGCTCGATATCCTCGAGCTTGCGCAGATGGCCGGCCTCATCGAGGATCCGCACCGGCGCGTCGTGCAGGGCGCCGATGGCGTCGATATGTTCTTCGACTACGGCGCGGGTCGGCACCGGCTGAGAAGTGGGCAATGATGCCGGCAGGGGCGCGTTGACGCCGCTGATGGCCGGGAAATCGAAGGCCTGCAGGTGCGGCGTGTCGGCCAGGACGATGGCACGGTAGACGGTGTTTTCCAGCTGACGGACATTGCCCGGCCAGTCATAGGCACACAGCAACTGCATGGCGTCGTTCGACACGCCCGTGACGCGTTTGCCTTCTTCGACGTTGAAGCGGCGGATAAAATGCTCGATCAGGGCCGGAACATCCTCGCGGCGTTCGCGCAATGACGGCGCCTCGACCGGGAAGACGTTAAGGCGGTAGAAGAGATCTTCGCGGAAGGCGCCGGCCTTGACCTGGTCGCTGAGATTACGGTTGGTTGCCGAGATAATGCGGACATCGACCTTGACCGGGCGCTTGGAGCCGACCGGATCGATCTCGCCTTCCTGCAGGGCCCGCAGCAGCTTGACCTGCATGTCCAGGGGCAGTTCGCCGACCTCGTCGAGGAAGAGCGTGCCGCCGCTGGCTTCCTGGAACTTGCCCAGGTGCTTGTCCGAGGCGCCGGTGAAGCTGCCCTTTTCGTGACCGAAGAGGATCGATTCGACCAGATTTTCCGGCAAGGCGCCGCAGTTCACCGCCACGAAGGGCTTGCCGGCGCGATCGCTGCTGCCCTGGATGGCGCGAGCGATCATTTCCTTGCCGACGCCGCTTTCACCGAGGATCAGCACGGGAATGGTCGAACGGGCGGCGCGTTCGCCGAGGCGGCGCACCATGGTCATGGCGGAAGACGTCCCGATCAGGTCGTCGAACGAGGTCCGGTTGGCAGTATGTTTCTTGAGGCGCGTCACCTCTGCCGACAGGTCGCCCATCTGCAGGGCGTTACGGACCGAGACGAGGATACGTTCGGGAGACGCAGGTTTGATAAAGAAGTCCTGGGCGCCGGCCTGCATGGCCTTGACGACCGTGTCGATGCCGCCCGAAGCGGTCAGCACGATGGCGGGGGTCCGGATGCCGGCGGCGCGGATTTCCTTCAGCGTGTCGATGCCGGACTGGCCGGGCATGACGAGGTCGAGGATCAGGGCGTCGATGCCCGATGTCGTCGACAGGCGGTCGATGGCCTGGCCGCCGTTCTCGGCGTGCAGGACGGCGAAACCTTCGCGCTCGAGCACGGCCTGGATCAGCCGGCGCTGCGTCGGATCGTCGTCGCAAATCAGGATCGTTTTGGCCATTCTAGCACCCGTTCTCATCATGATTGTTCCGGGTCCGCTTTTGCGATCCGGCTTATTTTGGGACAACCTTACGCAGTTGCGGTGAAAATCCGGTTTAGCAGAATGGTAAATGTATCGTTTTTCCACGAGGTTACGGCCCCGCTCCCCGAACGATACAGGTGCTGGCCGCTGCTCGTCAGTCTTATGGCCCGTTACCGGACACTACACAAAAGGTTGCAGGCAAACTGTGGGGCTTGAGCAAAACAGGCTGGATTTACGTCGGGTGAAAGATTACATCCAACACATGCCCGATACTCTTCCCGTTGATTCCGCCACCCAGCTTCCGATCTGGGATCTCAATGATCTTTACAGTGGTCCGGAGGATCCGAAGATCGCCCAGGACTTCGAGTCCGGGGCAGGTCACGTCAAGGAACTGGCCAAGCTCCAGGGGCAGTTTATCTCGGCGCGCGGCAATGCCGTGCGGCTGGGCCTGCTGATCGACCAAGCAGCCTCTCTTTATGAGAAGGCCATGGACGATATGGGCGGGGCCCTGGCCTATGCCACCCTGGCCTCGACCATCGATCGCGAAAACGCCCAGATCGCCAAGCTCGAATCCGACCTGCGCACGCAGGCAGCGATGATCTCGGCCGACAGCCTGTTCCTCAGCCTGGAGCTCAACAAGCTCGAGGACTGGGAAATCGAACAGGCGCTCAAGGTCACCGAAAAGGCGCAACGCTGGCGTCCGTGGTTGCGCCGTGTGCGCGCCTCGCGCCCCCACGAACTGACGGCCGACCTCGAACGCCTGATGCTGGAACGCATGCCGGCGATCGGGCAATGGACGCGCCTGTTCGACGAGACGCTTACCCGGTTGCGGGCAAAGGTCGGCAAGGAAAGCCTGACGCTCAACGAAGCCCTGACGCGCCTGTCGTCGCCGCAAGGCGCGGTGCGCAAGGCCGCAGCACTCGGCCTGACCGAAGCTCTGAAGGACAATGCGCCCGTTCTTGCCCTCAGCCTCAATACCCTGGCCTTCGAGAAGCAGGTCGAGGATCGCTGGCGCAAGTACGAGTCGCCGGCGGCTTCGCGCCACCTGGCCAACGAAGTCGACAAGGATGCCGTCGACGCCATGGCCGATGCCGTCGCCGAATCGTATAGTTCGCTGTCGCATCGCTATTACGCCCTGAAGGCTCGCCTGATGGGAAAGACACAGCTCGACTTCTGGGATCGCAATGCGCCCCTGACCGAGGCGCCGCAGAAGAACTATTCATGGGACGAAGCCCGCAAGATCGTGCTCGGCTCGTTTGCCCAGATGGGGCCGGAATTTGCCGAACGCGCCCGCACCTTCTTCGACCAGCCGTGGATCGATGCCGCCCCGCGCGCCGGCAAGTCGTCGGGCGCGTATGCCCACCCGGTGACGGCCAACCGTCACCCCTATGTCATGCTCAACTTCACCGGCGACCGCCGCGAAGTCCTGACCCTGGCGCACGAACTGGGTCACGCCGTACACCAGACCCTATGCCAGCCGCTGGGCTCGATCCTGGCCGACACGCCGCTGACGCTTGCCGAAACCGCGTCGATCTTCGCCGAGGGCCTGGTGTTCGAGCATCTGGTGGCCACGGCAACGATCGAGGAAAAAAAGGCCCTGCTGGCCAGCAAGATCGAAGACGGGCTCAACTCTGTCATCCGCCAGATTGCCTTCCACCGCTTCGAGGAAACGTTCCATGCCGCCCGCCAGGACGGCGAAGTGGCGCTCGACCAGATCAACGCCATCTGGCTCGACGTCATGGGCGAATCCCTGGGACCTGCGATCAAGCTCAATGACGGCTATGAAGTGTGGTGGGCCTATGTCAGCCACTTCGTTCACGCGCCCTTCTATGTCTATGCCTACAGCTTCGGCGACCTGCTGGTCTCGGCCCTGATGGAAAAGCGTCGCGAGGATCCCGAGGCCTTTACGCCGCTCTATCGCACCCTGCTGGCCGGCGGCGGCACCAGGACCTATGTCGAGGCTTTGACGCCGTTCGGCATGAACCCGCGCGATAAATCGTTCTGGAAGATGGGTTGCGCCCGTCTTGCGGGATTGATCGATGCTTTCGAGGCGTTGAACTAGTCGAACACTTGCTGTTATTTACGCCGCCCTGTCGCTTGCGATGGGGAGGCGTAAGTCGCCTGCGCTCGCGTCGCTTTGTCGCAGGCCTACCCGCTTCCAAAAGCGCGATTGACCAAATCACAAGGCTTTTGTAAGACCATGCTATACGGTTACGCACAGATGTAGCTTCAAAGCTTTACGCAGGAAACGTTTCATGGCCGACCACCACGATTCTCACGGTGACTATGTTCACGGCGAAATGGATATCGCCCAGAACCAGCACAGCTTTGAACTGTTTGCGCTGATGACCAAGTGGGGCAGCCTGTATATCGCTGTCGGTCTGGTCTTCCTCGTCCTGCTGACCTGCGTCAAGGGCGCCGGCTTCATCACCGCCGCCATCGTCGCCATTATTGTCGCCATCGTCGGCTGGCTGCTGCTGAAGAAAAAGGCCGACACCTCGCACTAAGGCCTCGATTGTGAGCGACAACCTCACTCCACGCCAAAAGGCCTGGTTCGCCTCGGTCCAGGCAAATCTGCAACGCGACACCGGCAAGCCGATTGCCGAGTGGGTCGAGATCGTCCGCCGCGATTGCCCGGAAACAGCTTTCCGCAAACAGACGGCCTGGCTGAAAGCCACCTACGGCATCGGCGGCAACCGCGCCGCCCAAATTCTAGACGCCCTCAACCCCTCTCCCGATCCGTGGAGCGAACCGGAACGCCTGCGCGAGACCTTGTGGAAGGACGCCGGCTCTCTCGCCATCCTCACCGCCTTCGAAGCGGCAATCGCCTCCATTCCCGATGTCATCCCGACCCAGCGCAAGGGCTTTTCCGCCTGGTCGGGCAAGGTGCAGTTCGCCGCCCTGAAACCGGTTCGGGGCGGCCATGCCCAGCTTGCGCTAGCCATCCTCTCCGACAGCGATTCGCGCCTGGTACCGGCCGGCAAGGATTCCTGGTCCGAACGGCTCAAATCGACCATCCTGCTGACCGCACCCGCTGATATAGATGACAGCCTTGTCACTCTTGTTCGCACGGCACGCGACCGGTCGTAGGCTATTTGTCCGACCGATCTTTACGCCTTTACTCGACCGCCGTTTCCCCATAACACGATGATTGAATAAACGACCGCCAGAGTCGTTACGGATGCAATCAGTCGTCCATCATCGGTCAAAGTAAAAGAGGGAAACATCTTGGCTGTCTCCATTGCGATACTCAAGGAAACCGTGGCCGGCGAGGCGCGAGTCGCCGCGACGCCGGAAACGGTCAAGAAGTGGACGGGCGCTGGTCTTGCCGTTACCGTTGAGACGACTGCCGGCATCGGCGCATCGATAACCGATGCCGCCTATGCCGCCGCCGGCGCCACCATCGCCACGAGCGCCTCCGACACCGTGAAAGGCGCCGACCTGGTGCTGAAGGTCCGCGGGCCGCAAGGTCCCGAGATCGCCTGCCTGAAGGACGGCGCCGTCGTCGTCGCCCTGCTCGACTCCCATCGCGAAAAGGACGCGGTCAAAGCATTGTCCGCAAAAGGCACCACCGCCTACGCCATGGAGTTCGTGCCGCGCATCACCCGCGCCCAGGTCATGGACGCCCTGTCGTCGCAGGCCAACCTGGCCGGCTATCGCGCCGTCATCGAGGCCGCCGAAGCCTTCGGCAAGGCCTTCCCGATGATGATGACGGCGGCGGGCACGGTCGCTCCGGCCAAGGTCTTTATCATGGGGGTCGGCGTCGCCGGCCTGCAGGCCATCGCCACGGCCCGCCGTCTCGGCGCCGTCGTCACCGCGACCGACGTCCGCCCGGCCACCAAGGAGCAGGTCGAGTCGCTCGGTGCCAAGTTCCTGGCCGTCGAAGACGAGGAGTTCAAAAACGCCCAGACCGCCGGCGGCTACGCCAAGGAGATGTCGGCAGAGTACAAGGCCAAGCAGGCAGAGCTGACATCGTCGCACATCGCCAAACAGGACATCGTCATCACCACGGCGCTTATTCCCGGCCGCGCCGCGCCGATCCTGGTGACACAGGCGCAGGTGGCCTCGATGAAGCCTGGCTCGGTCCTGATCGATCTGGCCGCTCCGCAGGGCGGCAATGTCGAGGGCTGCGTTGCCGATCAGGTCGTCGATGTCGACGGTGTCCGGATCCTTGGCTTCTCCAATATCGTCACCCGTATCGCCGCCGACGCCTCGGCCCTGTACGCCAAGAATATCCACGCCTTTGTCGGCCTGCTGCTCGATGCCGAAGGAAACCTGGTGGCCAATAGCGAGGACGAAATCCTCAAGGCTGCCCTCGTGACCCAGGGCGGCGCCGTCGTCCATCCGGCTTTACAGGCTTGAGTGCGGGCATAAGGAACAACCCATGGAAATCGTAGATCCCACCATCTTCCGCCTGGCCATCTTCGTCCTGGCCATCTTCGTCGGTTATTACGTCGTCTGGAGCGTCACCCCGGCCCTGCACACACCGCTGATGGCCGTCACCAACGCCATCTCGTCGGTCATCATCGTCGGCGCCTTGATCGCAGCCGCCGCCTCGGCCCAGGGCATGACGGTCTCGGCCTGGCTGTCCAAGGCCGCCGGCGGCATCGCCTCGGCCCTGGCCGCCGTCAATATCTTCGGCGGCTTCATGGTCACGCGCCGTATGCTGGCCATGTACAAGAAGAAAGAGAAGTCTGTGTCCTCAAGCAGCGAAGCGGCAGGACATAAAAAAGAAAAGCCCGCACCAAAGAAGGAAGGGGCATAATCATGGGTTTCGCCAGCATTTCAGCCCTCGCCTACCTGGTATCGGGCGTCCTCTTTATCCTGGCCCTGCGCGGCCTGTCCTCGCCCGAGACCTCGCGCCAGGGCAATCTCTACGGCATGGTCGGCATGGCTATCGCTGTCGGCGTAACCGTCCTGAGCCTGCTGTTCAAGGGCGCACTCGATCCGACGACCATCGTCATCATCCTGTGCGGCATCGCGGTCGGCGGTATCGCCGGCACGGTAATTGCGCGCCGGGTGTCGATGACGTCGATGCCGCAACTGGTCGCCGCCTTCCATAGCCTGGTCGGCATGGCAGCCTGTATGGTGGCCCTGGGCGCCCTGTTCTCACCCATGGCCTTTCATATCGACGACGGCGCCGGCGCCATCCGCAGCCAGTCGCTGATCGAACTGTCCCTGGGCTGCGCCATCGGCGCCATCACCTTTACCGGCTCTGTCATCGCCTTTGCCAAGCTCAACGGCAATATGTCCGGGGCGCCGATCATGTTGCCGGCGCGCCACCTGCTTAATATCGCGCTCGGTGTCGCCATTGTCGCCCTGATCGGCGTGCTGATCGCCACCCACGGCGACGCCAAGTGGGCCTTCTGGCTGATCTTCGGCCTGTCCCTGATGCTCGGCATCACCCTGATCATCCCGATCGGCGGCGCCGACATGCCGGTCGTCGTCTCCATGCTCAACTCGTATTCGGGCTGGGCCGCCGCAGCGCTCGGGTTCACACTGGAAAACATCGCCCTGATCATCACCGGCGCCCTGGTCGGCTCGTCGGGCGCCATCCTCAGCTACATCATGTGCAAGGCGATGAACCGCAGCTTTATCTCGGTCATCCTGGGCGGCTTCGGTGGAGACACCTCTGCGGCCGCTGCCGGTGGCCGCGTCGAGACGCGCCCCGTCAAGCAAGGCTCGGCCGACGACGCCGCTTTCATCATGAAGAATGCGTCCAAGGTCATCATCGTCCCCGGTTATGGCATGGCCGTCGCCCAGGCCCAGCACGCCCTGCGCGAAATGGCCGACAAGCTGAAAGAGGAAGGCGTCGAGGTAAAGTACGCCATCCACCCCGTGGCCGGCCGTATGCCCGGGCACATGAACGTCCTGCTGGCCGAAGCCAATGTCCCTTATGACGAGGTCTTTGAGCTGGAGGATATCAACAGCGAGTTCGCCACGGCCGACGTCGCCTTCGTCATCGGCGCCAACGACGTCACCAATCCGGCGGCCAAGACAGATCCGCAAAGCCCGATCTACGGCATGCCGATCCTCGATGTCGAAAAGGCGCGTACCGTGCTGTTTATCAAGCGCGGCATGGCAGCGGGTTATGCCGGCGTCGAAAACGAGCTCTTCTTCCGCGATAACACTATGATGTTGTTTGCCGATGCGAAGAAGATGGTCGAGGGTATCGTCAAGGCCCTGTAGTCCGGTCGCAATACGAATAAAAAAGGGATGGAGCCACACTCCATCCCTTTTTGTTTGCGCGCCGGATTATGCCTCAGGCGTTCGGCTTGAGGAAACCGCTGAGAATATTGCCGATCGCCGCAGAATCGAGGCCGCCGGATGGAATCTGTCCGTTCGGCGTCAGATGATTGATCACCTGCGGCAGGGCCTCGGCGAGATGCGAAGGATCGATGCCCAGGGACTGTGACAGGCGCGTCACCATGTCGGAACCCAGGACAGCATGAAGCTGGTCGGCGCTGACCGGCAGGTTGGCTCCGCTGGCTACCCACGACTGTACAACATTGCCGAGGCCACCGCGTTCGAACTGCGTCACGATCGATTCCAGCCCTGTGCCCCCGAAATGCCCCACCAGGCCTTCGATATCCGAGGTCACCGCGCTTTGGCCGCCCAACGCACCAAAAACACCATCTAAAAGTCCCATAGCCGTAGCCCTTTCCCAAAAGAAACGGACCACAGGTAGCCACTCCAAAAGCGGCAAAAACATGGCTTTGTTTCCACCGTTTTCCCCCATCGGGTGAAGCGACAACGGCAGCCCCTTGCCACCGTTCACACGCCATTCAGCCACAATTTGGCACTATGGTTTTCCTATGATAGGCACGACGTTGCGTTGCGCCGATCTGAAGGTGAGACCTCGATGAAAACGAAGATGAATTCTGCCGCTATCCTTTTGGCCCTTGGGCTTTCAACATCTTTAGCTGCGCCTGTCATGGCCGCTCCCAAGCTGCCGCCGGTTACCACTGAAAACGGCGTGTCGCACTCGACCTCGTCGGCCTCCGACGCCTTCCCCGGTCTCAAGGGTTTCCTCAACCTGCCCGCCGGCGAGCGCAGCCAGATCAATGTCTATTATATCCTGCGCGTGAAGAACTGCGACGCTTCGCAACTGCATGCCACCCTGCACGACGGCGCGCAGACGATCCCCCTGCGCCTGGCCGGGGATGGCCGCATCAGCCCCCTGCCGACGCGCGAACAACTGAATAGTGGCGCTACGCTGGAACTGAGCGGACCCGCGACCTGCACTATCGGCCCCAAGCTGCACGTCTATTCGACGCAGCCTGCCACGCGCACCTACGATGCCGCGGGTCTGGCCCTGGGTATCAAGCAAAGCAATTCCGCCATGGGCAAGGTCGCAGGCGCTGCGTCCTTCCTGCTGAAGAAGCTTGATCGCGTCTATTTCGTCGGCGGTGGCTCCGGCACGGTTGACGTCGGCGGCCAGCAAAAGCCCCTGCCGCGCACGACAGAGTCCGGTCAATACCCGGCAGGGACGCCCTACTTCATTCCGTCCGACTTCAACGGCGCGACGAAAATATCCTTGAGCAGCGCACCGTCGATTGCCCTGTTCGACAACTCACCCAAATAAGGAACCTCGATGCGACGCATAGCCCTTGCCACCGGTCTCAGCCTGCTTTTCCTTAGCCAGGCCGCCGGCGCCCAGACGAAGACCAAGGACATCCCGTCGACATCGCTGTTTCCTTTCCTGCAAACCTATCTCGCCCTGCCGTCCGCCAGCCGCGATCATTTTCATATGATCTATCTGCTGCGGGCGCAGGGCGCGCGCCTGAGCGACGTCCATATGGTGCTGAAGCGCCCGTCCGAGCAGGTGCCCTTAAGTCTTGCCGCTTCCGGCGAAATTACGTCGCTGCCGACCCTGAACGACCTGACGACCAAGGCGCCGATCGCCATGTCGGCGCCGGACGGGGCGAAATTCGGCATAACTCTTAAGGTGGCGGCCACCCTGCCCCTGACGGTGGCCTATGATGCCCGCGACCTGAAGACCAGCGTCGACCAGGCCCATGCCGGCGCACGCAAGGCCGCCGGCCTGATGGCGATGATGGTGCCCGATTTCCAGTTGGCCTGTTTCGATGGTACCACGTCCGGCACAGCAACACTTGCCAACGGCAAGACCATTCCCCTCAAGGGGGCTGCCAAGACCGACGACGTCAAGGCCGGCACGCCCCTGCTTTGCGCCCGGCGATATGGCCGACGCACAGAAGGTCACGCTCGATCGTGCGCCGACAGCCGTCTATATTTCCGCCAGATAGTTCAGACTTTCTAATATTTCAGACTTCTAGATATTTCAGACTTCTGGGCTCATCGCAGTACCGGCAGCGCGCATCTGCTTCTGCACGGTGACATACATGCCGAGCCAGCCGCCACCATAGGCGGCTGCGCCGACCAGGACCGGGCACAGGATGAAGATCAGCACGGTATGGGGCTGGAAGAACAGGTCGAGCAGGTAGAAGGCCGCCAGCAGGACGCCGGCGATCCAGGCCGGAAACTGTCCCAGCTTGGCGACACGGGTTGTACAATAGGTCCCTGCGATCGTGCCCAGCATCCACGAGATGGCGATAACCCAGTAGGAGCCGACCGGATCGGTCTTGAGCAGTTCCGTCGCCTGGGTCGGGTCGCGGTAATCGATCAGCGGCGCGCGCGGGAAGATGTCGTAGAAGACCTGCTTTATGATGGTATAGCTGACGACACCGATCAACAGGCCCAGCAGTACCGCCAACACGACAACCAGCGTCTGGCGCGTCTTGATGTCGCTCCAGTCGTTAAGCCAGTCCTGAAAACGGCTCGTGAAGGACGATTTCGACATAAAGACCCCTACTTTCTTATGTTCCCGGCGAGGACGCGAACCGACTTCAAGCTTGGCACGGATTCTCGTCGCAGCCGCATTATTAACATAGTTTAATCCCCGGGAAAGGGTCTTAAAGCATTAGGCGTGCACCGGCCGCGGCCGCCCTTCGCTATCAATAGCGACAAAGGTAAAGACAGCCTCGGTGACCCGGGTCTTTTCCAGGCTTTCGCGCGGCCGGCGATAGGCGTCGACCTTCATCTTCATCGAGGTGCGGCCGACCGTCAGCAGCTTGGCATAGACGCTGACCTCGTCGCCGACCTGGACCGGTGTCAGGAACAGCATACCGTCGACGGCAATGGTGGCGACCCGGCCACGCGATACGCGTGCAGCTATATTGCCGGCGGCAAGGTCCATCATCGACATCAGCCAGCCGCCGAAGATATCGCCCGACGGATTGGTGTCGGCCGGCATGGCCGTGGTCAGGACGGCCAGATCATTTGGATCGGGCAGGTCGGCCGGGCTGGAGCCTGTGGTCATAAGGTTGTCCCCTTGGTGGCCATATGCAAAAAGCGCTGAGCCATAAGCAAAAAGCGCTGAGAACATGAGTCCTCAGCGCTTTTTATAAACCTGGTCCGCTGCGTTGCAACATCGAACCGTGAAAGTCACAGATTAATCCGTGAAGATCAGCTTAGCCTTTCGTCGGACGCGCCGTAACACCGCCTTCGCGCTGAATGCGCTTGCGGGCCAGCTTGCGGGCGCGGCGAACGGCTTCAGCCTGTTGGCGTGCGCGCTTTTCGGAGGGCTTTTCGTAATGCACGTGGCGCTTCATTTCACGAAACGAGCCTTCGCGCTGCATCTTCTTCTTCAGGGCCTTCAGGGCCTGATCGACATTGTTGTCACGGACAAAAATCTGTACCAGAGGACTCTCTCCATTCGGGGTTCGGTAGCGGCTGTGGCGGGGACCTTCCCGCGCTTTCGCCGGTTCCCGTCCGCTAGGGTGAAAATAAAGTGCGCCCGCAAACGGGTGTCTGCGGGTCGATCGGCACTGCCCTTACATCAGCCTGCTACACCTGTCCAGACAAACCCCGCCGGAAAAGGGAATCGCCGGCGTTTTTTTGCGTGTAACTCTATAAATTACCGGTGTGTCCCTTGGCTCTGCGGCCCAACGCGCCTATCCTTAAGGCCATGAGTGAAAACGCCCCCCGCCCCGAAGCGACGTCAGAACTGAAGGCTGCCGAACAGCGCCTGGTCGAGGCGACTATCCCGTTTATCCCGCAACTGGGGTCTCAATAGCATGAGCTTCGAAGCCGGTGGCAAGGCAGCCGGTTTCACGCGCGGCGAACGCGACCTGATTGCGCCCAATGGCGCTTCGGATATCGCCGCCCTTATCTGGCGCAGCCACGATGCCGTCCTGACGGCGCCCGGTATGGACGAAACACTTGCCGGCATGAAGATCCGCGAAAAGATAAACCACCTGATCAATCTGCGAATCGACGCCTTCGCGCGCGAAGAGCAACTGGCGCATCGCCTGGTTGGCTTCCTTATGCTGCCGACGCATATCGACCTGCATCGCCGCCTGATCTGGGAAACTTCGGATGTGATCTGGCGCCTGGCGGGCGACAAGGCGCTCGACGAAAACCACTATTCCAAGCGCACCATCGTCAGCAGCATCCTTGCCGCCGCCCTGATGACGCGCCTGACGCGCGGAGCCGACGTCCAGGCCGAGCAGGTCGCCCGCAATATCGACCTGGTGATGCAGTACGAGAAGGCCAAGGCCAAGTTCCCCTTCCGTCCCGAATCGGCCCTGCTAAGCCTGGCCTCGAGCCTGGGCAAGTTGCGCTACGGCCATATCGGTAAGCCCGCCGATACCGGTATATGAAGGCGGTTCGTCTCCTCCTTGTGGTCCTTTGGGCGCTATTCGGCCTGACCGCAACGGCGCATGCCATGCCGGTATCCATGGATGCCTCACCGTGCGGCATGCCGGCAGCCGAAATGGCTGTTGTCGACATGCCGAGCACGGCGCCTGCCTCGAAACAGGCACCGCACGATGACCAGGGCACCATGCCGTGCTGCAGCCAGCCCGTTATCGTGGCGCCAGCAGAAATCGCTGTTCCGGTGGCATTGCGTGTCGAGGCCGTGCGCCTGTCGCCTGCCCCCGCCCGTGTCCTTACCGGCCTTATCCTGCCCTCCGAGCCTCGCCCTCCCCAGACTGCCTGATCGTCGAAAACCTTTTCCGATCACAGTTTTAAGGAGACATATATGTCTTTCCGAACCGCGACCGCGCTTGCGGCGCTGATACTGCCCGCCATGACGCCGGGCATAAGCCTTGCCCAATCCACAATGCCGGATATGCCCGGCATGACCATGCCGGCGCAGCCCGCCGTCAAACCCGAAGCCGTACCGGCCAAACCCGACATGTCAGATATGGACATGTCAGGCATGGATATGTCGGCCCATGGCAACGGCGGCTGGATGATCCACAGCCATACCCGCCTGAGCCTGGTGGCCGACAACCAGGAAGGGCCGCGCGGCGGCAACAAGACCTTCCTGGAAGGCATGACCATGATCATGGCCAGCCGTGCCTTCGGCGCCGACAATACCCTTGAGCTCGAAGCCATGCTGTCGCCTGACGCCTTCATGGGCAAGGACGGCTATCCCCTGCTGCTACAAACGGGAGAAACCGCCGATGGCGTCCATCCCCTCGTCGATCGCCAGCATCCGCACGACCTCTTCATGGGACTGTCGGCACAAGTCACCCACCGCTTCGCCGGTGACACCCGCGCCTTCGTCAAGGTCGGCTATCCCGGCGAATTCGCCTTCGGCCCGACCGCCTTCATGCATCGCGCCTCCGGCGAAGACTTTCCAACGGCGCCGATCACCCACCACTGGCTCGACAGCGGCCATATTACCATGGGCGTCGTCACGGCAGGGGTCAGTTCCGGCCCCTTCACTCTGGAGACCTCACGGTTCAGCGGCCGCGAGCCCGATGAGCGCCGCTTCAACCTCGATCCGGTCCGCCTCGATTCAACCTCGGTGCGACTGACCTGGCGGATGACCGCAGACCTGTCGGCTCAAGCCTCATGGGCGCGCCAGGTCAGTCCGGAAGAACTGGAGCCGGAGGTCAACCTCGACAAAAGCTCCATTAGCCTTGAATACAGCCACGACTTCGGAACCTATGGTTCCCTTGCCTCGACCCTGGCCTGGGGCCGCAAACAGGTGGAGCACGGCGGCAGCAAGGCCTCCGACGGTTACCTGTTCGAGAATAGCTGGGCGATCACGCCCCAGTGGACGGCGCTGGCGCGTTTCGAGCGCGTCTGTAACGACGAACTGGTTCCCGGTGCTTACTGGGTCGGCAAGGCCGAGATCGGCGGCATGCGCGTCTTTACCCTTGGCAAGGACGCCAGCATCGGGGTCGGGATCGTGCGCCAGTTCGGCAGCGTGCCGGACGCCCTTAAGCCGGTCTACGGCTCACATCCCGACGGCACGGTCGCCTTCGTAACGCTGAAGCTGCATAGTATGAAGATGTAGACCGTCTACCTCCCTGTCGTCCGACGGCAGGGAGGTTCGTCTTAAGCCTTCAGGCCCTCGAGCCCGTCGGCGGTCATGGTGAAGTTGACCTCGGTGATCTCGTAATCCGCCACGCCAAAAACGGTGAACGGGTCGAGCTTGGCCATGGCCTCGACATCGGCGCGCGCCCCTTGCGCGAAGATCACACCGCCGGTGCGCGGCACCTTGCGCCCCGACGCCAGGAACATGCCCGTGGCATAGCCTTCGTGCAGCCACGTGACGTGGCCGTCGAGGTGCCTGTCGACCTCTTCAGTCGGCACCTTGTAGGTCAGGGACAGGATATACATTACGATACGATCCGGTTGATATGGCCCATCTTGCGGCCGGGACGCGGATCGTCCTTGCCGTACACGTAAAGACGCGCCTTCGGCTCAGCCGCCAGCTTCGGCCATTCCAGGATATCGGGCCCCAGCAGGTTAGTCATTTCGACGGTAAAGCGCGCATCGGCATCGCCGAGCGGCCAACCCGCCACGGCACGGATATGCTGCTCGAACTGGTCGCACAGGCAGCCGTCCTGGGTCCAGTGTCCGGAATTGTGGACACGCGGAGCGATTTCGTTGAGCAGCAGTCTGTCGCCCGGCAGGACGAATAGCTCGACCGCCAGCACGCCGACATAGTCGAGCCCTTCCAGGACCTTTGTCGCAATGGCGCGCGCCTCGGCCTGCACGGCCTCAGGCACATCGGCCGGCGCAAGCGTGGTCGACAGGATGCCGTGGACATGATGATTTTCGCCGATCGGGAAGGTTCGCACGGCGCCATCCCAGCCCCGCGCCGCCACCACCGAAATCTCACGCACGAAATCGGCCTTCGATTCGAGAATGGCTGGACGGCCGCCCAGGGTAGCAAAGGCATTTACGACTTCATCGGCGCTGCGCACCCAGACCTGGCCCTTGCCGTCATAGCCTTCGCGGCGCGTCTTCAACAGCGCTTCCTTGGTCGGACTTTCGCGATAGGCGGCTACCAGGTCCTCCAGGCTGCCGACCTCGAAGAAGTCGACGGTGCCAATGCCGTGGTCGCGGGCAAAGGTCTTTTCCAGCACCCGATCCTGGGTAATGCGCAGGGCCTTCGACGACGGCGCGACGATGGCGCCCTTGTCGACCAGGAAGTCGAGGCTTTTCGCCGGCACGTTTTCGAACTCGAAAGTAATGACGTCGCAGCCCTCGCTGAACTTCGCCAGCGCCGTCTCGTCGGAATAGGCCGCGACCTTGGAGGCCAGCGATACCTGCGCCGCCGGCGAACCCTTGTCGGGCCCAAAGGTCACCACCTTGAAACCCAGCCGGGACGCGGCCTGGCTGAGCATGCGGCCAAGCTGGCCGTCACCGAGAATGCCGATCGTCGCGCCAAGCTGGAGGGGTTTCATCAGTCTTCCACCGTCTCGGGCACGCTATCGGTCTGCGACTGGCGCAAGGCGGCGACACGTTCAGCAAGGTCAGGATCATTGAGCGCCAGGATCTGCGCCGCCAGCAGGCCGGCATTCTTGGCGCCGGCCTCGCCGACCGCCAGGGTACCGACGGGAATGCCCCCCGGCATCTGGACGATCGACAACAGGGAATCGATACCCTTCAGGCCGTCGCGCACCGGCACCGGCACGCCCAGGACCGGCAGAGTGGTCATCGAGGCCGTCATGCCCGGCAGGTGGGCGGCGCCCCCTGCTCCGGCGATAATGACCTGAAAACCCTTGTCCTTTGCCGTCGTGGCGAATTCGACCATGCGCTGCGGGGTGCGGTGGGCCGAGACAACCTTCGTCTCGTAGGCGACACCCAGCGTATCGAGGGCGGCGGCGGCGGCCTTCATCACCGACCAGTCGGAACGCGACCCCATGATAATCGCAATTTTCGGCGTCTCCGGTGAGGCAGCGGCCATAGCAATCCTTCGCAGCAAACAGAGTAAGATGGAACGCGCGCGAAGTAGCCCACATGCCCTGTGACTGCAAGCGATCATTTGTCACGCGCATTGCTCTGCCGGCTCATCCACTGTTAACCGTTTTTTCTTGCCGTTAATCGCGGTTAACGGCGCCTCCGGCACATTGCGCCCTGAGGCGTCCTGTGCTTTCATGCAGCATCGGAGGCCGGGGAAGCCTTCCTTTCACAGACATTCGGAACCATGGGTCCAGACAAGATCATACCCTCGCTGGCGGAACAGACGGGCGCGCCGAAGTCAGCGCCTGCAGCCGACACCGACGCCAATTTCGCCGTGCACGATTCGCCGCGTACGGCGACGACGGCGTCGATGCAGAGCCTGTTGGCCCAGTATTTCGAAACCAAGCATTTCGAGACGCAGCATGTCGACCATCCGTCGCAGCATCAGCCGTTCGAAGCCACGCGTGTCCACGCCCTGAGTAGCCATGCCAGTGAAACGCGCGAGCGGTCGCCGGGGGAACAACTGGCTGCCCTGTTGCCGCAACTCGAAGCCCTGGTGCCCACGGTTTCGATGCCGGCGCCCCCTGAATCCACTGCGACGCCGGTAGAGACAAGCGGCACAGAAAGCTGGCCGGTGTCGGCCCAGGCCCTGATCGACTCGCTAATGGCCGAGAACGAACGCCTGCGCAGCCAGTTGCACAGCGAGGCCGAGGCACGGTTGCTGGCGGAGACCCAGGCCGATTCCGACGTCCTGACCCCTACCCTCAATCGCCGCGCCTTCCTGCGTGAAATGCACCGCGCCATGGCCGACTGCCGCCGCTATGGCGAACAGGCCTGCCTGATCTTCCTCGACATGGATGGCTTCAAGAGCATTAACGACACCTACGGCCACGCCGCCGGCGACGCCGCCCTGTGCTATGTCGCCGATGCGCTCAAGGCCAGCGTCCGCGAAGGCGACAGCGTCGGCCGTATGGGCGGCGACGAATTCGCCGTCCTGCTCCGTCGCGCCGATATCAATTCGACACGCATCAAGGCAATGAAGCTGGAAGCAGAGCTGTCGCTGGGTACCTTCGAATATAATGGCCTATATCTCAAGGTCGGCGGTTCATTCGGTGTGCGCCCCTTCGCCGACCAGTCGTCGGCCGAGGTATGGCTGTCGGAGGCCGACGCCGCCATGTTCCTGGTCAAGAAGGCCAGCCGGTGAATTCGCATCTTGCCGCCATCAGCCTGCTCGTCCCCGATTACGACGAGGCCATAGCCCACTATGTCGACGGCCTGGGCTTCGACCTGATCGAAGACAGCGACATGGGCGCAGGCAAGCGCTGGTTGCTTGTCGCGCCGCCGGGCTCAGGCGAAACGCGCCTTCTGCTCGCAAAGGCGTCAAAACCGGAACAGATAGCCCAGATCGGCCACCAGGCCGGTGGGCGCGTATTCCTGATCCTGCACACGGACGATTTTGCCCGCGACCACGCGCGTTTCAGCGCCGCCGGCGTTATCTTCACAGAAACCCCGAGGCACGAGCCTTACGGCGTCGTCGCCGTCTTCCGTGATCGCTTCGGCAATCTGTGGGACCTGCTGCAACCGGCATGACAAAGGCGCCGGCTGTCCGGCGCCTTTGGTAGATGCTGATTTCAGCAATCTCACATCGACGAAGACATACTCGACGACATACTGGCGGACGTCGATGACGACGAGCCGCTCGCCATACCGTCCTTGTTCATCATCGACGAACAGGCCGAGGTTGCAAATGTGATGGCCAGCAGGCCGACAGCAACGGTCAGATACTTACGCATAGCAAGCTCCTTTGGTGGTGGGGGGGGAGATCGGGCCTTGAAAGACCGGCAGGCGTGAATGGCAAACACGCGTGTTTGCATACAGACCGACAATGGGCGCGGCGGTGTAAGTTTGTCGCGCCTTTGCCGCCCTCACATATAAAGGCGCAATCAGCTTTGAAATCGCCCGGGCGGGATAGTTTGCAGGATGAACCTGGCCGCAGCCTAGCGCCTTTAAAACGAAAACAGCCGGCGATGTTCCTCGATGGCGAAGGCATCGGTCATGCCTGCGATATAGTCGCAGATGACCCGGGCCCGCGCCGTTTCGGTATCCTTGGAACAGACCAGTTCAAACCACTCGGTCGGCAGGGTGTCGGGCTCATGCATGAAGAGATGGAACATCTCGTTCAGGGTGCGCTTGGCGTAGGAGCGCGTGCGGTTGAGCTTGAAATGCTTATACATGCGCTGGAACAGGAAGCCGCGCAGGCGCGAAAGGTCGTCATAGACCGTCTTGGAAAACTGCACCATCTGACGCTTGGCGGTACGAACATCCTCGGACGTCCGGATATTATCTTCCTTCAGGCGCTTTTCGGTCTCGACCAGCACATCGGCGATCATGACACCGATCATCCGCCGCACCGCTTCGAGGCGCAGCATGCGATCGTTGAGCGCCGGCCAGTCCTTCTGCACCGAGGCAATCGCCGGCCCGATCATCGGCACGTCAAGCAGGTCGGAAATGGTGAACAGTTCGGCGCGGAGGCCGTCATCGACGTCGTGATTGTTGTAGGCAATGTCGTCGGCAATGGCGGCGACCTGGGCTTCGAGCGAAGCAAAGGTGTCCGGGCGCAGGTTCCATTGATCGTTGAAATCGACGATCGACTTCCACGACGGCTCGGCCATGTGGTGACCGACGGGGCCATTGTGCTTGACGATGCCTTCCAGGGTTTCCCAGGTCAGGTTAAGGCCATCCCAGGCGGGATAGCGCACTTCCAGCTTGGTTATGACGCGGAAGGTCTGGACGTTATGGTCGAACCCGCCCCAGGGCTGCATGCACTTGTGCAACTCATCCTCGCCGGCGTGGCCGAACGGCGGATGGCCCAGGTCGTGCGACAGGGCGATGGTCTCGGCCAGGTCGACATCGAGATCGAGCGAATGGGCAAGCGAGCGCGCGATTTGCGCCACTTCCAGGCTATGGGTCAGGCGCGTACGGAAATAGTCGCCCTCATTGGCGACAAAGACCTGGGTCTTGCCCTTCAGGCGGCGGAAGGCTGTCGAATGGATGATGCGATCGCGGTCGCGCGCAAAGGCGGTGCGGGTCGGACTGTCGGACTCGTTATGCAGGCGGCCAAGGCTCTTGGTGACGTCTTCGGCATAGCTCGCCAGGGGCATGATCGGTCTCACAGATGTTTATCGCCCCGCGTGTATACCTTATTTCGTAACGATCACCTAAAAAATCGCCGATTTTCGTGGACAAGGGGCTGATTTTACGCGGGAATGCCTCCATATTGTCTGGCATGAGCCACGATATCTCCCTCACCGCCGCTGCGGCGCGCCATATCAATGCCCTGAGCCACGACGCCGGCCACCCGATCATGCTGCGGGTTATCGTCGAAGGCGGCGGCTGTTCGGGCTTTCAATACAAGCTCGATCTCGTCGAGGACCGGCAGCCGGACGAGAGCGAAATTACCCGCGACGGCGCCATTGCCCTGGTCGATGAGATGTCGGCGCCGCTGATGGCCGGCGCCATGATCGACTATGTCGAGGAACTGGTCGGTTCGCAGTTCAAGATCCTCAACCCCCTGGCCGTGTCGTCGTGCGGCTGCGGCGTCAGTTTTTCGCTTTAGCTGCTCTAATCGCAATACCGCTTTATTTGCCTGAGGCTATCTTACGTACTCCGGCCTCATTATTTTGCGGACGCGAAAGCGTTGCCCCTCCCACCGCCTGACGGTGCCCCCCTCGCCGCTTCGCTGGGTGGGCGAAAGCGATTTAGCCGCCACGAGCCGACTTAGCACCAATCTATCTTACGGAATCCGGCTTGCTCGAATCCGGCACCTGCCCTAAACCGGCAGGCATGAAACTCGCTACCTGGAACGTCAATTCGGTCAATGCCCGGCTGCCGCTGATCCTTGAATGGTTCGCCGAAGTCCAGCCCGACGCCTGCGCTCTGCAGGAGATCAAGTGTATCGACGAGAAATTCCCTTACGATGCCTTTGAGTCGCTGGGATATAACTGCGTTGTCCATGGCCAGAAGACCTATAACGGCGTCGCCATCGTCTCCAAACACCCCGTGAGCGATGTTACCAAAGGCCTGTCCAGCAAGACCCTGGGCACAGACGAAAGCGACGAACAGTCCCGCTATATCGAAGCCCTGATCGAGGCGCCGAAGCCCGTGCGTCTGGTCGGCATCTATCTACCTAACGGCAATCCGCTGGGGACCGACAAATATGCCTACAAGCTGCGCTGGCTGGAACGCCTTCATGCGCGCATGAAGGAACTGCTGGTCTTCGAAGAGGCCACCGTCGTCACCGGCGACTACAACATCATTCCGACAAAGGACGATTTGTGGAAGGAAAGCGTATGGCTCGACGACGCCCTCTATCAGCCCGCCGTCCGCCACGCTTACCAAGGCTTGAAGAATCTCGGCTACACCGACGCCTTCGAAGCCATCCAGCCCGAGGGCAACCGGTACACCTTCTGGGATTATCAGGCAGGCGCCTGGCCGAAGAACGAAGGCATCCGTATCGATCACCACCTGCTATCGCCGCAGGCTGCCGATCGCCTGGTCGACCTCGTCATCCACAAGGATGCCCGCGGCCGCACTCATGACGAGGCGAAACCGTCCGATCACGTCCCAGTTGTCGTCGAACTGGCCGATTAAGCTGTTGGCGGACCAAGATATTGCGGGCTTAGGGTATTTTTAACCCGGCGGCGCGACACTTAAGGTCTCATTAGCCATAAACAGGCAAAAAGCCAGCCATGGCCCACGTCGCACGCATCCTTCTCTATTTCCTTTTCGCCGGCATCGGACTGACCCTGATCGCCTCGGGGCTCATGTGGTGGTTCGAAGCCTCGCGCCGTCTCGCCCGCGCCCTGCACGCTGCGCTCGGCAAGATGGCCGACGCCGTCGTTTATGACCTGGCCGGCAAGAAGGCCGCAGGCCTCGATTTCACCAATGGCGATCTTGCCGTCCTGTGGGACACCGGATCGCACGGGCTGGTCTTCCAGTTCGACGAGATCGAAGGCGCCGAACTGATCGTCGACGAACGCGTCGTCGCCCGCGCCCAGAAGGGCGAACCACGCCGCCTGCTCAACGAAACCCATTCCAGCGCTTCGCGCGTCGTGCTGCGCCTGATGTTCGACAATGTCGAAATGCCGGAGTTCGAACTGAGCCTGTTCGGCGAAATCAGCCAGAACCCCGTACATGCCAAGACGGCCGCCGAAGCCGTGCGCCTCGGCCGCAAGTGGCTGAGCCACATCGATGCGGTCATCAAGCGCATGCCCCAGAACCCGGCCGTGCCGCAAGCCGCTCCTTATGCCGGTGAGGCCTTCGCTGCCCCGGCCGTACAACACGGCGCCCCGCGTATCGAGCCCAAGGCAACGCCCGCCGCAACGTCCCAAGGTACGGAAATTTTCCCCGGTACCGTCACGCCCCCTTGGGAGGACGATGACGGCATGGGTGCAGAAGCCGAATATATACGACAGACGGCGTAAAGAGACTCCCGGACTCGCGTTTCAGGGTTGCGGCAAACAAACCACAAGCCGATGGAAAAGTAAGGTTTTTCTCCGGATTGTGCGTCGTGCGCGGTAAATGCAGTCGCCCCCTCTTACCCTCGGTGAGAAATCGTGGTTAATATGGGTGTTCGTCCGCTAACCACGCAGCCTGAGTCTTCCTTTGCCGACCTTCCTGCCCGCCCTGGTTATCCTGTCTGCCGCCGGTCTGGCGATCCTGTTCATCCTGTACAGGATCTACGAGACCCGCGTCGAGGAACCGAAAAAACTCGAAGACGAGATCAAGGAGGCGCTGGACGGCGCCAAGCCGGACGTCGAGTCGATCGAGCCAGTGCGCAAGGCGGCCATCGCCATTGCTTATAACGCCAACAAAATCGTCATCGTCCGGGACTTCGGCAAGAAGCCGCGTCGCATGTACGCCATGAACGACCTGATCGGCATCGAGGTCTTCGTCGACAACCGCCTGGTGGCGCGTGTCATCCGCGGCGGTCCGCACAAGATGCTCGACGATATCGCGCCGCAGGTAACGCGCGTCACGATCAGGCTGATCTTCGACGATCCCGCACATCCGGACTATGAGTTGGTGTTGTGGGATCCGCATGACGCCCTGACCGCCCGTGCCGAAGGTCCACGCGCGGCGATGGAAACCGCACGCAAGTGGTTCTATCATATCGAGGCGATTCTGCGCCGCCCGGCGCCGAAGGACATCAAGGCGCCTCCGCCCATGGCGCCGGCACCGGAGCCCGCAAAGGTCGCCGTCGCCGCGGCGCCGCACCTGTCTGCGCCTGACACGCCTGCCCCAACTCCGGCAGCCCCGCCCAAATCCGAGGGAGACGTTATGAACGCCCCCCTCATCCCGTATATCTAACGTTTCGGATCGCCATGTGGACCCTTGCGCTTGCCTGCGCCTTCTTCCTGTGCATCCATTTGATGGTGAGCGGAACCACGCTCAAGGAGCAGATCATCGGCGGTATCGGCGGCATCGCCTATTACTCGCTGTTTTCCCTGTTCTCGATCGCCGGCCTGATCTGGATGAGCGTTGCCTTTGCCCTCGCCCTGGGCAACCAGGACGGCTTCAACCACGTCTTCTGGACGGCTCCGCTCTTCCTGCGGATCATTGCCCTGGTCGGTAATTTCGTCGCCTTCCTGCTGATCGTCCTGGGCTTTCTCAGCCCGTCCCCCACCAATCTGCTGGCGCTTTATCGCCTGCCGGACAAGTCGGTTCACGGCATCATCCGCGTGTCGCGCCATCCGATCCTGGCCGGCATCGGCTTGTGGGCCCTGCTCCACCTGATCTGCAACGGCAACCTCGCCGCCTGGCTTTATTTCGGCTCGATCCTGGCCCTGTGTGCGCTCGGCGCCAACAATATCGATCGCAAGCGCCTGGCATTGATGGGCGATGTCTACGCCTCGATAAAGAAGCGGACGTCGATCATTCCCTTCGTCGCCATTATCGAAGGCCGTACGGCCTTCATTCCGGATGAGCTGGGCTATGCCCGGATGTTCCTGGCGGCCTCCACTTTCGCCGTTGTGGCGGTATTGCACGAACTGCTTTTCGCCATCCGCGCGTTATAGTTAAGATTATTGCAGTGCGGGCTTGACGACGGCGGTAAGGCCAGTCACAAATCTTTGAACAGCGACTGTTAAGGTTCTTGCGTTTATCGCAGGTGCGTTCTGCGATAGCGGAAGCAGCCCTGTGCGGCTGAAGAAAAATCTCAGGTGGGTGGGTTCGCGTCGGTCATGAAGTTGTCAGCTCTGACTCTTTTATTTTTCTTTGCCTCCGCCGCGCTGGTCATGGCCAGCATTGCCGGCTGGGTACGCGACATCCCGTACCTGACGGAATACCGTTACTGGCTGGCGATCGGCGGCTATGGCGTCCTGGCCTTCGGTGTCCTGTTCAAGGGACATTCCCACTAATCATCGGCTGTGCGCTATAACAAAAATGCCCAAAAGTGGATCGCACTTTTGGGCATTTGTTTTGTCTGTCTGTTTTATTGAGCAGCTTCGGTCGCAGCGACGTCTTCATCTATCGCCAGAGCAAGGCCCAGGGCCGCCACGGCCTCGGTGCCGGTACACAGGGGACGTTGGCGTTTGCCGAGCACCGTTTCCAGGAAGCGGAAGACGCTGGTCCCCAGAGGGTCCTTGGCAATCGCCGCATCGGCAAAATCAGCATTGAGGGCAAAGGGCGTGGTATTCGAAAAGGCCCGCGTCAGGAAATCTATCGCCACCTCACCACTGGGGTAGACGACCCGCATGGTGCGTTCGCGCGCCAGCGCCATGCGCGAGGCCTTGAAGGCGGCCGTCATGCCGTTCTCGAACGTGACCTCGGCGTCGACCTCATCGGCGCCAACGGCCGTGTAGCCTTCGTCGCTGCGATACCGCGCCGTGGCCTCCAGACCACCGGCCTCGCTGCCGGCGAGGCTGAGCGCAAGGTCGAGGTCGTGGATCATCAGGTCGAGGACGACCGAGACATCGAGATTGCGCGTCGATGCCGTGCCATTACGTACGGCTTCCAGGCGCAGGGGGCGTTCCGGGACGTTGTAAAGCCCCATGGCTTCGAACATGGTGCGTTCCTGGTGGCCGCACGCCAGGACAAGGCCCTTGGCATTGGCGGCCTCGACCATACGGTCGCCGTCTTCGGTTTCGGTCGCCAACGGCTTCTCGCTGTAGACATGGACACCGGCATCGAGCGCCTTCAGGGCGATGCCGGCATGGGCAAAGGCGGGAGTAGCGATGGTGATGGCGTCCAAAAGGCCGAGGAATGCCTCGAGATCGTCGCCCCAGAAGGCATTGACGCCGTGGCTGGCAGCAGCGGCTTCGGCGCGGTCCTTGTCGAGGTCGTAGATGCCGACGAATTCGACGGCGATACCGGCCTCGGACGCCTGCTTGTACTTGTTGGCGTGATAGCCGCCGAAGACGCCTGCACCGGCAACACCTACCCGCAAAACCTTGGACATACGCCTGATCCCGATACCGCTAGAAAAATAGTGAGGCGCATGTAAACAGGTTCGCCATCAAACGGAAATTAGAAAATACCGGCTGGCGAATAAAGGTCTAACCCCGCTCTTTTCTGCCCCACTGAAGCCATATCTTACGATACCCTGGCAATGTCGTCTGGCGACCCGAACGCAAATAATCTTGATCACGCAGAAATGCCCTTTCGCCTTTGCGAAGGCCACGTTACAAGCGCAGCCGCTTTGCAAGGAGATACCCGCCGTGAACCGACTTTTCGGGGCCTATGTCATGGTCGATTACAGCGCCGCCGAAGGCAAGAAGACGGGCGAATCCTCGGTATGGATCGGCGTAATGAAGCGCGATGTCCGCTTCCGCCTGTCCTATGAGGCTTTCAATCCGGCGACGCGCGCCGAAGCCATGACGCAACTGAAGGCCATCATGGCCGACCTGCGCAAGCGCGGCGATCGCATACTGCTGGGCGTCAACTTCGCATTGGGTTTCCCGCGCGGCACCTCCGCGCGCCTCGACCTCAAGGGCACGCCGTGGGAGGCCATGTGGGACTTCCTGGGCAAGAACGTCGTCGACAAGGCCGATAACAGCAATAACCGCTTTCAGGTCGCCGCCAAGATGAACCGGCTGATGACCGACGAAGCCTATCCCTTCTGGGGCTGCCCGAAGAATGCCGCGCAGAAGTGGCTGTCGACGCTCAAGCCCGACAGCTTCGGCGACTTCCCGGAATTCCGCCTGACGGAGACGGCGACGCATGCCACGGTGAAGAAGGCCGCCTGGCCGAAAAGCCTGTGGCAGATGCATGGCGCCGGCGTAGTCGGCGGCCAGGCCATGCTGGGCATTACGGCCATCAGAACCCTAGGCACCGAACTGAACGGCAAGGCTAAGGTCTGGCCGTTCCAAACCGGCTTCGGTACGCTCGATTTCGCCGAACTGGAAGGCGTCGATACGGTGATTGTGGAGGTCTTCCCGCCCCTCTTTGAGGGCGCCATCGAGGCCGGCGAGGTCAAGGACGCTGCTGCCGTGCGCCTGACCGCGACCGCCTATGCCGAAAAAGACGACAAGGGCGAACTGGCGGCCCTGTTCGCCGCGCCGAAGGGCTTGAGCGAAGCAGATGCAGAGATCGCGGCAACGGAAGAAGGCTGGATCCTGGGCGCCTGATGAAGGCGTTGCTGGTCTATATCCTGGCCGCCGCCTGCGAGATCGCCGGCTGTTTCAGCCTGTGGGCCGTCGTCAAGCTGCACCGGTCGCCGTGGTGGCTGGCGCCGGGAGCGGTGTCGCTGGCCCTGTTCGCCTGGCTGCTGACCCAGGTCGATGCCTCTGCGGCCGGGCGAGCTTATGCCGCCTACGGAGCCATCTATATCGCTGGTTCCATTGTCTGGCTGTGGCTGGTCGAAAAGCAGCGGCCGGACCTGGCCGATCTCGGCGGCCTGGCCCTGTGCCTGGCGGGCTCGGCGGTTATACTGTTTGCGAAACGGGTCTAACCGCGCTCAAGCAGCGAAGCGGTAGCGCAGAGAGCCAAACCGCGCTCAAGTAGCGAAGCGGTAGCGCAGAGAAAAACCTACCCCGCCATCATCTGTCCGCCGTTTATGTGCAATATCTGGCCGGTGATGTAGCCGCTCGCCTTGCCGGATGCCAGGAACAGCAGCGAGCCAACACAGTCTTCGGCAACACCCAGCCGGCCCATCGGCACCGAATTGAGCATGGCTTGCATACGCTCCGGCGGGGTCAGGTCATGGAAGGGCGTCTTGATAACGCCCGGCGCAATGGCATTGACACGGATATTGCGCTTGGCCAGGTCGCTGGCCATGTGGCGCGTCAGGTTATGGATGGCAGCCTTGGCAGTGGCATACATCCCAGAGCCCGGCGCGCCGCCGTTATTGCCGGCGATCGAGCCGAGATTGATGACCGATCCGCCGCCGCGCGCCTCCATGAAGGGCACGGCCGCCTGGGTGCCGGCGATGACCGCCCGGACATTGAGGTTCATCACCGTATCATAGAGGTTGGCGTCCCAGTCGAGAAACAGGGTGCGGGTGAACAGACTGCCAGCATTGTTGACCAGGACATCGAGCCCGCCCAGCAGATGCGCCGCCGCCTCGACCATGCCCTGGGCCAGATCAGGCTGTCCCAGGTCTGCTTTCACAAGGTGCGCCGTCCCACCGTCGGCGCGGATCAGGTCGACCACGCCTTGCGCGTCTTCCTCATGGCTGTTGAAGTGGACGACGACCTTCGCCCCCTGCGCGGCAAAACCTTTGGCCGCTGCCGCGCCGATACCCGAACTGGCGCCGGTAATCAGGACAGACTTGCCCTGCAGATCGTCGAACATGATACCCTCGCTGAAAATTACACCTTGTCCAGCCAGAGGAATCGTCCGGTCTGGAAGGTACCGGATATAGCCGATGCCGCAACGACTGCCCAGATCAGTCCGGCGACGCCCCAGCCCAAGACCTGGCAAAAGACGAAGCCGAGCGGCAGCATGATGGCGCCATACGACACGTAGTGGATGACGGTGGGGACGAGCACGTCCTTGCGCGCCCGCAGGGCCTGGGCGGCCACGACCTGCAGCCCGTCGGGAATGAAGAACAGGCATGACAACAGCAGCCCCATACGCACGGTCGGCGCCAGGTTCGGATCATGCGTATACAGTTTTGTGATCACATCCGATCCGACCAGTACCCCGAGGACGACCACGATCATGAAGCCCGCGGCCGACAGGAAGCTGATCTTGCCGGTCAGGGCAAGTCCGGCCCTGTCACCTGCGCCCCAGGCCTTGCCGACCAGCACCGAGCAACCGGACGACAGGCCCATGGGTACCATGAAGACCAGGCTGGCGAAGTTGAGCACGATCGCCCAACTGGCCACGGCCGTCTCCCCCACCCGGCCGGCGAACATGGTCATGCCGGCAAAGGCAGCGACCTCGATGAAGTAGGATGCCCCTGTGGCATAGCCGACATGACGCTGGTCGGCAGCGCCCTGCGGATCCGGTTCCTGCCGGCCGAGCAGGTCGAAAGGTTTCGCCTCCTTCAGGCACAGGACATGGACAAACAGGCCGATGCCGAGCGCCGAGCGGGCGATCAGGGTTGCCGTAACAGCACCGACAGCACCGCTGAAGTTAATTCCGAAAATCGTGAAATACCCTGGAACCAGCAGAAAAAGCAGGAGAACATTGGCGAGGTTCGCGAGCACGGTCGCGACCATCACGTCGCGCGTCCGGCTCAATGCTTCGAGAAATTGTGAATTGGCAATCGATACCAGGAACAGAGGCATAGATACGGCAAACAGGATAACCGGCACGCGAATACCCGCCACCATGTCGGCCGGTTCGATAAGGCCCATAAAACCGACACCGGCAACCAGGAGCAGAACCATAAAGCCGAAACCGAGCATCAGGGCATAGGCCATGCCGCGCTGCCAGACCGCGCCGACGCGGTGCAGGTCACCGGCGCCGAGGAAATGCGCCGCCTTGACCTGGATGCCCATCAACAGGCCCATACTGGTCATGGCCGGCACCCAGAACAGGGATTGCGCCAGCATCAGGAAGCCAAGCTGCGCCGAAGAATACTGACCGACGACGATCGTGTCGAGTAGCGCCATCAGCATGGTGCCGACGCGCGAAGCGATCACCGGCCACGACAGACGGTAAAGGGCGGCAAAGGCCGCCCTTATATCCGGAGTAAATTGTGATCCCAATCGTTCCATGCCTGCTCTTTATCCGAGTTTCGATCCTGGAACAATGACCGGTCACGATCTGTCAGCAGCGCAACGCAAAACGCCCGGAGCAAGCTCCGGGCGTTTCAGTGGACTATTAGAGGGATCAGGCTGCCTTGGCCGCCTTGTCCTTGAGCGTATGCAGGCGCTCGGCGACCAGGAAGCTGAGCTCCAGGGCCTGGTCGGCATTAAGGCGCGGGTCGCAATGGGTATGGTAACGATCGCTCAGGTCGTCGTCCGTCAGGGCAACGGCGCCGCCGGTGCATTCGGTAACGTTCTGACCGGTCATTTCCAGGTGCATGCCGCCCGGATGGACGTTTTCGCTGGCGGCGATGTCGACGAAGGAGCGGACCTCGCTGAGAATACGATCGAACGGACGGGTCTTGTAGCCGTTGTTCGCCTTGACGACATTGCCATGCATCGGGTCGATCGACCAGACTACCGGCACGCCGTGCTTGTGCGTCGCTGCCATCAGCCTGGGCAGGCGCTCGGCCACCTTGTCGGAGCCGAAGCGGCCGATCAGGGTCAAACGGCCGGGGATGGCCTCAGGATTGAGCGTGTCGATCAGGCGCAGCAGGTCATCCGGTTCCAGCGTCGGGCCGCACTTGACGCCGATCGGGTTCTTGATGCCCTTCATGTAGTTGACGTGAGCGCCGTCAAGCTGACGGGTACGCTCGCCGATCCACAGCATGTGCGCGGACGTGTCGTACCAGTCGCCCGAGGTCGAATCGACGCGGGTCATGGCCTGCTCGTAGTTGAGCAGTAGGGCTTCGTGGCTGGTGAAGAAGTCGACCTGGCGAATCTGCGGATGGCTTTCCGGCGTCACGCCGATGGCCGACATGAAGCTCAGGGTTTCGGAAATCTTTTCCGCCAGGACGCGGTAGCGCTCGCCCTGCGGCGAACCCGATACGAAGCCGAGCGTCCACTTATGGATATTGTACAGGTCGGCGTAGCCGCCATTGGCGAAGGCGCGCAGCAGGTTCAGCGTCGCCGAGCTCTGGTGGTAGGCCTTCAGCAGGCGTTGCGGATCCGGAATACGCGCCTCGGGCGTGAATTCCATGCCGTTGATATTGTCGCCGCGATAGCTGGGCAGGGTGACATCGCCAATGGTCTCGATCGCAGAGGAACGCGGCTTGCCGAACTGACCGGCAATGCGTCCAAGCTTGACCACCGGACGACCGCCGGCAAAGGTCAGGATGACCGCCATCTGCAGGATCAGGCGGAAGGTGTCGCGGATATTGTCGGCCGAGAATTCCTTGAAGCTTTCGGCGCAATCGCCGCCCTGCAACAGGAAGGCATTGCCCTTGGCGACTTCGCCAAGCGCCGAGGTCAGGCGACGCGCCTCACCGGCAAACACCAGCGGCGGCAGGTGCGACAGTTCATCTTCGACAGCGTTAAGGGCCTGCGGATCCGGGTAATCACTCGGGATATGCAGGGCTGGCAATGCGCGCCAGTCTTTGGGGGACCATACTTTCATCGTGACTATGTAATCTCACATGCGGTCGAACTCAACCGCCTGATTTGGGCGTTAACGACGATTTTTGAAAAATCGTCAGTAAAACCCGTAGGTTATAGTTAAATTCGTAACTTGTTATCTGCCTTTACTGCCTTGATGACCATGACGGCGACCACGACCATCAAGGCGCCCAGGCAATAGAGCCAGGCGCGCCACATGCCGTAGCTGATGGCGTTCAGCAGGAAATAGCCGGCGACGCCCGCCAGCATGTAGGGCCGCGCCAGTTGCTCAACCGGAACCTCCACGGCTTCCGAAGTTTCGGCAGATGCCTCGCCCAGCGCAACCAGTTCATTACCGCGAGCGGCCACAGCCGTCGTCGAGCCACGCGGCGCAATGAACCAGAAGACGCAGAACCAGAAGGTACCAAGCAGCAATAGGCCAGGCACGCCGAGTTCGAGCCAGGCTTGCAGCGACATGTCGTGAGTATGCAGCGGAATAGCCGGAGCAAAGCGGCGCGACGCTTCATAGCCCCAGCCCCACCACGGTTTTTCTAGGCTATGGGTCACGGCGGTGCTCCAGATATCGATCCGCGCAGCCCACGAGGCCGGCAGATGATCGCGCAGCTTAACGGCCTCGCCGGTACGCATCAGGCCGAGGATAACGCCTGGGAAGACCAGGATATACAGCAGGGCCAGTCCCGCCAGGATACGTTCGGGCAAGACACCACGACGCGTCAAGGCTGTGGGCCAATACTTCGTCGCCAGCCAGACGCCGTAGCCGCCGACCAGGGCCAGCATATGGGCATTGGTATCGACCACGACCGAGGCCCACAGGATAGTCACCGCCATCAGGATGACCGCGGCAATCCAGCGCTTGTGCATGAACCAGAAAGCCAGAGGCCAGAACAGCATCAGGACGACGGCATTGAGGTTGGAACTGTCGACCACGACCATTTCCGGCCGATGGCCACCAAACCAGTGAACGTTGATCCAGTTCCTCAGGCCATCATTACCGGCAACATCCATCAGCAGAATGGCCGACAAGGCGACAGCCAGCCAACCGAGCCACCTGACGACGATCCGGCTGCCGCGTTCATCGAGGTTCCAGGCCGCACAGATCAAGGCCCATGAGGTGAACCACATGCACATCGGCGCCTGGAAATACCGCGTCGAAGTGGCGTAAGCCTTGCCGATCCCCATGCCGTGGTCGATCAGTTCGACGAAATCCGAACGAAAGAAGGCCAGTACAAGAATGCCACCACTTAGTCCGGCGGCCGGCCAGAAACGGCTTAGTGCACGGCCCGGCCGTGGATCGAGATGGCCAAGCAGGAACAGGCCGAACAGAAACATCACCGGCGGCAGGATGGTGGTGGCGCCGAAATAGATCGTCACCATCAACATCGTAAACATGCCCAGCATTATCCACTGGGTGTAACCATCCTTCACCTGCGACCACCTGTCTCCAGGCCCTTGGCCAGTCGCTCCCCCCGTACCTGCACTCATAGACGCTTGTCCTTCATCGTTACGATTTCTTCGGTCGCCGTCGGGTGAACCGCACAGGTCGCATCCCACTGGGCCTTGGTCAGTTTCGCCTTCACGGCCACGCCCGCCAGTTGGATGACTTCGCCGGCATCGCCACCGACGATATGGGCACCCAGGACGACGTCGGTCTTGGCATCGACCACCAGCTTCATGAAAACGCGGCTTTCACCACCGGCAAAGGCCGTCTTCATCATGCGGAAACGTGTCGAATAGATGTCGACCTGGTAGCCCTTTTCCAGTGCTTCGTCCTCGCTGAGACCGACCGTGCCGATCTGGGGCTGCGAGAAGACGGCCGTCGGCACATTCTCGTAGTCATAGGATGTCGGGTTGTTCTTGAACGCCGTCTCGACAAAGGCCACAGCCTCGCGAATGGCGACCGGCGTCAGGTTGAGCCGGTTGGTGACATCGCCAATGGCGTAGATGTGCGGGTGGAGGGTCTGCGAATAGGTATCGACCGAAATGGCGCCGTGGGCATCCGGCGTGATGCCGATGGCGTCGAGGTTCAGGCCCTCGGTCTTCGGCTTGCGCCCTGAGGCGTAGAGGATTTGCTCGGTGCGGAAATGTTCGCCATTGTTGAGCGACACGACGACCTCGTCGCCCTCCATATGCAGCTTCAGCGGCTCGACATGGGTCAGAATCTTGATGCCGCGCAGCTTCATCTCGGCAGTCAGATGATCACGAACCTCGGTATCGAAGCCGCGCAGGATCTTCTCACCACGATACATCAAGGTGACATCGACGCCGAGACCATGCATGACGCCGGCGAATTCGACGGCGATATAACCGCCGCCGACGATGACCATTTTTTTCGGCAGCTTTTCCAGCTTGAACATGTCGTTCGACGTCAGGGCATGCTCGAGTACGCCCGGGCAGTGCTGCGGCAGGAAGGGCCAGCCGCCGACGGCGATCAGGATGGTCTTTGCCGTGACTTCGCGCGTGGCGCCGTCATGCGTCTTCAGGATGAGGGTGTGTGAGTCCTTGAAGCTGGCGTGGGCGGCGATGACCTCGGCGCCGGCACGCGCCAGGTTTGACCCGTAGATGCCGGACAGGCGCGTCAGTTCGGCGTCCTGGTGGAACTTGAATTTGTGCCAGTCGAAAGCACCCAGCGTCACGTCCCAGCCGAAGCCGCGGGCCGTGTCGATCTGCTCGGGGACTTCTGAGGCAAAGACCATGAACTTCTTGGGGACGCAACCGCGCAGGACACAGGTGCCGCCGGGACGGTCCTCTTCGGCGACGGCGACCTTCAGGCCGAGATTGGCCACCAGCCGCGCGGCGCGCACCCCGGCCGATCCAGCGCCAATGACAAACAGATCGTAATCGAATTCGGCCATCTACTCGGTCCTCTGCGCCGCGGCGCTGTAAGCTTTTACGGATATACCGTTGTGACGCCCGTATCGGTGCCAAGCAGCGCGACTTCGGCGAGATCGAGGAACAGGCCGTGTTCGACCACGCCCGTCAGCGACTTCAACGCACTGCCCAGCCCCGAGGGCTCATGAATGGCCCCGCAGGCGACGTCGAAGATAAGGTTGCCACCATCGCTTATAAAGGGCTGGCCATCGCGCTTGCGCATGACAGGCACCTTTGCGATGTCGAATTCGAGCAAAACGTCACAAATACGGTTGACCGTGCCCTTGTAGGCAAAGGCTTCGACTTCGATCGGCAGGGCGAACTTGCCCAGCGTCGCGACATGCTTTCCGGCATCACCGATGACGACGCAGGTCCTTGCCTGTTCCCAGATCAGCTTTTCACGCAGTAGCGCCCCGCCACCGCCCTTGATCAGGGCCAGCCCCTCGCCGATCTCGTCAGCGCCATCGATACAGACATCGAGCTGTCCGACATCGTTGATGTCGCGGATAGTCAGACCCAGGCTTTCCGCCAGATCCGTCGTCTGCACCGAGGTCGAGACCAGGGTCAGCTTCATACCGGCCTTGACCTCGCGCGCTACAGTCTTGACGAAGCAGGCGGCGGTCGACCCGGTGCCCAGCCCGACCTTCATGCCGTCCTTTACGTATTGCAGGGCGGCTTCACCGACCGCCTGCTTCTGTTCGTCTGCCGTCATTTTTTTGTTCCTGCAGCTTTTTCGGCCGCCTTGCGCGCGCGGAAAGCCTTCGACCAGCCGGGCTTTTCGGTTTGCTGCGCCCGCTCGAAGGCCAGGGCATCGGCAGGGACATCCGCGGTAATCACCGAACCCGAACCCGTCATGGCGCCGTCGCCGACGTTGACCGGGGCAACCAGCGAGGTGTTCGAGCCGATGAAGGCCTTTTCACCGATGACGGTGCGATATTTGAAATAGCCGTCATAGTTACAGAAGATGGTGCCGGCGCCGATATTGCTGCCGGCGCCGACGCTGCCGTCGCCGAGATAGGACAGGTGATTGGCCTTGGCCCCCTCGCCGATCGTGACATTCTTGACCTCGACAAAGTTGCCGATATGGACATCCTTGCCGATATCGGCGCCCGGTCGCAGGCGGGCATAGGGACCGATCAGGGCGCCCTTGCCGACGCGGGCGCCTTCCAGGTGCGAAAAGGCCCGGATGACGGCGCCTGCCGCTACCGACACGCCTTCGGCGAAAACGACATTGGGCTCGATGGTCACGCCTGGCTCGATCTCGGTATCGTGGGAAAAGAAGACGGTTTCCGGCGCCGGCATGGTGACGCCGGTGTCGAGGAACCCCTTGCGGACGCCGTCCTGCCAGATTTTCTCAGCGACGGCCAGTTCGGCCTGGCCGTTGACGCCCAGGACGTCGGCCTCGCCGGCCATGACGACACGCGGCTGCAGACCGCGATCGCGCGCCAGGCCGACAATATCGGTCAGATAGTATTCGCCCTTAGAATTGTCGTTTTTCACGCCGCTGAGCAGCGCAAACAAACGTTCGCGATCGCAGGCCAGGACGCCGGAATTGCACGCCGTCACCCGCAGTTGCTCAGGCGTCGCCTCGCGCGCCTCGACAATGGCATTCAACTTGTCGCCGTCGACGATCAGACGGCCATAGGCGCCCGGATCGGCGGCGTCGAAACCAAGGACCGCGAGGTCAGCCGTGGCGCTGAGATCGAAAACCGGGCCCAGCACCTTTGCCGACATCAGCGGGCAGTCGGCATAGCTGACGATGACGCTGCCATTGAAATCTTTCAGGGTCTCGCGGGCCGCATTGACGGCATGGCCGGTGCCCATGGGCGGATCCTGCACGGCGATATTGTCCTCGCCAACCCGACTGGCGGCTGCCTTGCGTACCTCGGGACTATGATTGCCGACCACGACGACGACGCGATCGCAGCCCAGTTCGAAGGCGGCATCGATGGCACGATCGAGCATGGACCGCCCGCCGACCTTGTGCAGAACCTTGGGCAGAGGGGACTTCATCCGGGTCCCCTGCCCTGCGGCCAGGATAACGGCGGCGCGTGCGGTATTTTCGCTCATTTTCGGCACTCTGCGATTGAGAATCCCGCCGATTTAGCCCAAACCCACCGCAGGTAAAATCAAAATCCCGCCAACCGGAGAGAAATAATGGACCTGAGCGGCTATATCCTCGCCTTCGACCTCGACGGCACCCTGGTCGACACGGCCCCGGACATTATCGGCGCGCTCAATGTCATCCTCCACCAAGAAGGCGTGACACCCTATCATCTCGACGAGGCCCGGCCCCTGATCGGGCGGGGCGCCATGGACCTGATGCGCCGCGGCTTCCGCCTGGCCGGCCATCCCCTGCCGCCTGAGCGGGAACAGCCACTGCTGGAGCGTATGCTCAAGGTCTATGAAGAAAATATCGATATCTATAGCCGCCCCTTCGAAGGCATGGCCGAGGCGCTCGATGTGCTTGAAGCCAGGGGCGCGCGCTTCGCCGTCTGCACCAACAAGCATACCTATCTGTCGGTCCTGCTACTCAAGAAACTGAACCTGTTCGACCGCTTCGGCACCGTGCGCGGCGCCGATTCCGTGCCCCGCAAAAAGCCCGATGCCGGCCACCTTCAGGCCTGCGTCGATGATATGGGCGGTGACATCACAAAGACCGTCATGATTGGCGACAGCGAAACCGACTACCTGACCGCGGTCAATGCAAAGGTGCCGTCGATCATCTTCACCTTCGGCTATAGCGATAGGCCAGTACAGGAACTGGGATGCGCCGCCCTGCTCGACCATTACAGCGACCTGGTGGCCGCTGTGGAGAAGGTCATAAAATAGCTTTTGCCTCTTGCGCAGGGGGTTTGACCGGGCTAATAGCTCGCCTCCGCGCACTGGTTCGGACGCGTAGCTCAGCGGCAGAGCATTCGCTTCACACGCGAAGGGTCGCAGGTTCAATCCCTGCCGCGTCCACCAACCTTCGCAAAACGAAGTGAGGCGAAGGTTGCCGCGGCATAGCCCGCAGGGCGATTCCCGGCTGTCCCATATTCACCAATGTACAAGCCATTTCAGTGCTTAAAGCGTGTTTCGTTTTGGAGTACATATCACTAACAGTCGCCCCCAAAGTTAGCCTAACTGGGCTTTTCGGTTCGTGACAGTGTGATAAAACTTGATCATGATGTCGGCACACGAAGCTCTCACACTCAATTTTAATGCCATGCGGCTGGCTGCTGCAAGAGAAGCTATAGAACGTCTAGGGCTACTGACCGCCGCAGCAGAAAATGTAATTTTCCATCTCTTGGATGGTAAAATGATCGAACATCCTCGCCAACTTTGTTTGAAGTACAGAAAGACTGGCGAGCAAATATCTCTCTATGAAAAGAAAGTGCTTGGCATCCGTGCGAATGGATTTTTGAGCGTTAAATCTCATGGCGAACTGACCGAAACCGGAAAATCAAGCCCACTGACTGCGCATGAAACAACACTATTACGAGCTACATTTACTCTAAATAGATACCAGACAATTTCGGAGACGCGCAAATCAGGAATAAAATTATTCCATGATGATTTTAAATACGATGTGCTTGCGACAAACTGCCCCTCCTGCAAAAAGCTGGACGGCACATTGGTAAAGGGGGCCGCGGCCGCGATTTTTCCGCACCCCGATTGCGTGTGCTCGACAGCAAATTACTGTTTAAGGCCCCACATAGATTGGTTTGCTGATATAGATTAAGCTTGTAACTTCCAGAACATCAGGGGCTGTAAGGTTTGAAGAAATATCGGCACAATTTATCGCAAAAATCTCTACTTGTTTGAATTCGAAAGTGAGAGTTTCAAATCATTATGGCCGCCGGCTTTTCAACGAGGCTGAAGAACTGAACCATTTTATGATTGACATTTCGAACCAGAAAATACCGCCCGTTATAAGATAAGACTAGACTTCAGTCGGTCCGCAGCGACTCAGCTACCCGCTGCGCCCAGCCCTCCACACCGGTGGCATCGCGGATCAGATCGTTGCGGATTTCGATCAGGATGGCAGGAATCCCCCGATCATCACCATGGACCGGGACGGCATAGTCTTCGAAGCGATCGCTCTGGTACGGCACATTGGCGCCGACCATCAGATCGGGCCGGTTGAGTCTTGCCACCATGGTTTCGCCGAAATCGATCGCACGGTCGAACAGGACACCCCCATGCCATTTGCGGACCTCGCCGAGAAAAACCGGCGTAAAGCTGTGGATGCTGACCAGGCGTGTCGCCCTGCCCGCGGCCTTGCGCATATCGAGACACGCCGTCACAGCATTATGAAACGGCGCAAATAGCTGTTCGACACGATGCTGGCGCTCGGCCGCGTCCAGATCGATATTACCGGGAATATCGGTGGCTTCCGATCGCACGACGATGCTGCTGCCGGCCTCGAGCGGCCGGTTAAGGTCGATCAGCAGCCGGGAATAGCCGGCAAGGAAGGCCGGCGCATCGAGCAGATCCGACAGCCGGCGGGTGACCTCGGCTGCACCGATGTCCCAGGCGATATGACGCTCCAGCTCCGCCGCCGGCAACCCAAGGCCACCATAGGCTTCGGGGATGGCATTGGAGGCATGTTCGCACAGCAGCACGATATCGGACGCGCCGTCAGCGTTCAAAACCTCCAACGGCGTATCGAACCCTATAGCGATGGGACAAGCTCCTCGGTCACGACATTGAACGATGTCAGAGTCGCCGGTCCGAACTGGGTCGAGATAGCGACATCGGTGGCGTCCCGTCCGACCGCCATCAGGATGCGGCCGATGCGCGGTGTATTATGACGGGCGTCGGCCGTATACCAGTGACCACCTAGATAAACCTCGAACCAGCCGGAGAAGTCCATCGGCGCATCCACCGGGGGAATGCCGATATCGCCGAGATAGCCGGTGCAATAGCGTGCCGGGATGTTCATGCAGCGGCAGAGGGTCAGTGCCAGGTGGGCGAAGTCGCGGCAGACCCCGACCTTCTGCATGTAGCCGTCAAAGGCGCTGCGCGTGCGATCGGCCAGTTGATAGTCGAAACGGATATGCTGATGGACGAAATCGAGAATGGCCTGGACGCGCGGCCAGCCCGGTTGCGTGGTGCCGAACAGTTTCCAGGCGATGTCCGACAGCTTGTCGGTCTCGCAGTAGCGTGATCCGAGCAGGAAGACCAGGACATCGTCCGGCAGGTCGCGGATATCGTGCTGGACCGCATCGAACGGTACGTGGTCCGGCAGACCGGAATCGTAGATGATGAATTCGGTCGAGATGGTGATCGGCCCCGCGGGCGCAGTGATGCGCGTACAGACATTACCGAAGCTGTCGGCGTAGTCCCAGGCATCGACCTCAGGCGGCGAAAACCGCAAGATCTGCGGCGCCAGCAGGTCGGCGCGGCGCGAGGGGTGGATGTTCAGCGACAGCAACATCGGTGTCGGTCTGGGACAGTTATAGGTCAGGGAATAGCCGGCTTTAATTTGCATGTATGCTCGCAGGAAGGGTGGTCGGCGCATCGGCCGAGGTGACATTGACCTGGACGGTCATTCCGAGGGAATCATTACGTGTGCCGGTGTGAGAGCCCCACAGCGGTATGGCCTGGCGCGGATCGCGCGTCACACCGACACGGATCAGGTCGCGATTGCCGATAATGCCGTTGGTCGGATCGAACTCGACCCAGCCGGCGCCCGGCAGGAATATCTGCGCCCATGCGTGGGTGGCGCCGCCGCCCAGCAATTCGCCACCGTCGCGTGATGGTACATAGATATATCCGGTGACAAAACGCGCCGCCAGACCCAGGGACCGGACCGCCTCCATCATCAGCAGGGCGAAGTCGCGACATGTGCCACTCAGGCTATACAGAGTCATTTCCGGCGTTTGGGTCCCCGGATTGGTGCGGCGATTATATTTGAAATCGTTACGGATCGCGTGCGTCATGGTTTCGAGCATGATCGCCGTCTCGGTCGCCCCCAGCGGATTGGTAAACTTGCGCGCCCAGGCTGCGGTCATCCCATCGTCTGGATACTGCCGGCGGATGGACGGGAGCAGGTCGAGCAGGTCGTCTTCGTCATATACGAAAGGCCACTGCCGGGCATGGGTATCGGTGCGAAAATGCAGGCCCTGAAGCGGCGTATGATCGAGAACGATATCGGTCTCGAACCGCAACTGATCGGCTTCCGCGTCGAATTCGGCCACCACCACGGCATTTCCGAATGCGTCGTGGATCCAGAATAGGTCGCTGGGCTGCGGGCTGATATTCAGTTCCGAAGTCAGCAGGCGCTGGTCGTGGCTGTCGCGCGGCCGGAACATCAGCCGATGCTGGCCGAACCCGATGGGGCGTCGGTAGGCATAGCTGGTGACGTGGTGCACCCTGAGAATGGTCATGACGATATCGCGGCCCCGCTTTGGCTGCGGACCCTAGCGAACCCAGATCATCTTTGTGATGCGGATGATTGCCGGTTTTGCAAAGACGGCGATAAAATCAACATTTTGAAGCTCAAACGCCGCAGGGCTCGCTAGAAGCGTGCTAACGCTTCGCTTCTTGAGCACTAAGCCGGCGGCGTGCGGTCGCACGCTCCTAACGGCCCAAGAGGCAAAAGCCAAGGCCGTTGGTATTACTTCAGGGGCCGCGGCGCGACGCCTTCATTGGTCATGATTACAGGCTTGATGCTGCCGTCATCATTGAAGACCATATGATCGATGGCCATTTCGCGATGATTGCCATCCTCTTCGCTTAAGGGGCGGCGGTGATAGACGATATACCAGTCGTCGGTGCCAGGGATATTGACCACTGAATGGTGCCCTGCCCCCCTGGCGATCGTCGTATCCTGCTGCAGGATAACGCCCTTCGGTGTAAACGGTCCAACCGGCGACGGCCCGGTGGCGTAGGCGACGCGGTAACCGGGCCCCGTCCATTCGCCCTCCGACCACATCAGGTAATATACCCCCTTGCGCTTGACCATGAACGAGCCCTCGACATAGTCGGGGCTGGGAGTGATTTCCTTGTAGGTCGTCCCGTCGGCGAACGGTACGACTCTGGTCAGATCCTTGCTAAGTTTCACAACATTGCAGTGCTTCCAGCCACCGTAATACATGTAAAACTGGCCGTCATCGTCACGGAAGACCATCTGGTCTATCGGCTGGGCGCCATTATGAATCTGACCGATCAGCGGATGGCCGATAGCGTCCTTGAACGGGCCTTGCGGACGGTCGCTGACCGCGACGCCGATGCCGCCGAGCTGGTTATTGTCCTTGATGTCGTTTGCGCCGAAGAAGAGATAATATTTGCCATTGGCCTGGATGGCCGATGGCGCCCACACGGCATAGGCCGCCCACGAAACGTTCTCGACATCGAGCACATGCTCATGCTTCGTCCAATGAACCAGATCCTTCGACGAAAAGGCGTTGAGGAAGGTCTGCTTGAGGAATGGCGCCCAGATGCGCGACGACTGCGCCCTCTGCCAGGTTTGCCCCGGCGTAAAATGGGTCGAGACATCCGGCGTGCCGTAGTCGGCGGAATAGGTCGGATATATCCAGTACTGCCGATCATGCTGGCTGCCGAAGATGCGGATTTCCGGATCGGCATACCAGCCGGGCACGATCGGATTTGCCGCCATGGCGGGCGCAGTTGCCAGCATCAGGGCAGCGATAGCGGTATAGAGCTTCATGCGGCGTCTCCATCCTGTTTGTCTTCGCGCAAGATGCCTTCCAGTTCCTGGCGACTGAGCTTGGCGAAGTTTATCATTTCCGGCTCGTTCTCGAAGAATTCGAACGACTTGCGCAAGGTGGCAATATCGTGCGCCAGGAAGGTCGCCGCCTTGGCCTCGACATCGGCGCGGTCGCGACCCAGGGCAACCATGGCTTCCTGCGCCAGGGCCAGCGAGCTGTCGAGGGTTTCGCGCTTGTAGTAGTCGACCCCTGCCCGGTTCAGGTCGTAGGCATGGCGGCGATTGCGCGCCCGGGCAAAGACCTTCAGCTTGGGGAAGTTCTGCTTGGACAGTTTGACGATTTCGACTGCGGCATCGGCGTCATCGACGGCGACCACCAGCAGGCGCGCGGTAGCGGCGCCGGCGCTGCGCAACAGATCGACGCGGGTGGCATCACCGAAATAGGAGTTGGTGCCAAAGCGTCGCACCAGCTCGACCTGGTCCGGATTCTTTTCCAGGATGGTGATGGCAATGCCCTGGCTGCTGAGGAAGCGACCGACGATCTGGCCGAAACGACCAAAGCCGGCAATGATGACCGGGTTCTGCTCGTCGATATTGTCATATTCGCGCGCCGGCAACTGGCTCATGAAGCGCGGAATGATGAACTTGCCGTAAGCACTGACCAGGATGGGTGTCAGGCCGATAGACAGGGCAACCAGCAGGATAAGGAACTTCTGGCTTTCGGCATCGATAATGGTCAGCTTGCCGATCAGTTGCAACAGGACAAAGGCGAACTCTCCGCCCTGCGACAAGGCAATGGCCAGGCCCAGTCCTTGCGCGCCGGTGACGCCGAAACGGCCACCGAGCAGATAGAGGATAAGGCCCTTGATCGTCATCAGGGCAATGACCGCACCGATCATGCCGAGCGGGTGAGTCAGCAGGACGCTGAAGTCCATGCCCATGCCGACCGAGATGAAGAACAGACCGAGCAGCAGGCCCTTGAACGGCTCGATATCGGTTTCGATGGTGCGGCGGTATTCCGAATTGGCGAGAACCACGCCGGCGATAAAGGCGCCCAGCGCCGGCGACACGCCGATCAGCTCCATCAGCACGGTAACACCGATGACCACCGCCAGCGATGCCGCGGTAAAGACCTCGCGCAGATTGGTCTTGGCGATGGTGATAAAAGCATAGCGCGACAGGTAGCGCCCGCACAGGACCACGGCCAGGATGACCGCGATAACGGCGATCGGTTGCAGCCAGCCCGGCCAGTTGGAAATAAGACTATGGGTTTCAGCAGCCGCGGCCAGCGGGTTGGTCGCCAGCAAAGGCACGATGATCAGGATGGGGATGACCGCCATGTCCTGGAACAGCAGGACGGCGAACGAGGTTTCCCCGACCAGCGAATGGGTCAGGTTGCGCTCGTTGAGCATCTGCAGGACCAGAGCGGTCGATGACATGGCCAGGGCCATGCCGACGGCCAGCGAGGCCTGCCATGTGTGCCCGAGGCAGATCCCCAGCACCATCAGGGCCAGGGACGACACCGTCACCTGCAGGCCGCCGAGGCCGACGATCGACTTGCGCAGACGCCACAGGATGGCCGGCTCCAGCTCCATGCCGATGAGGAACATCATCATGACGACACCGAATTCGGCGAAGTGCATGACGCCCTCGGTATTACCCATCAATATCTTGACGACCGGGCCGACGATGATGCCGGCGATCAGGTAGCCCAGGACCGATCCGACCTTGAGGCGCTGAGCCAATGGCACGATCAGACAGCCGGCGACCAGGAACAGCAGGATGATAAGGAGAAAGTTGATATCCATGGTCTTTCCGCTCACCCGCCGGGGATGATTTGTCAAACGATTCTGCCAGGCCTACACTCCGTCAAAACCATAGACGGGGAAACGACCATGGCAAGACTTCACCTGATCACCGTAACGACATTGGCTTTCGGCTGTCTATGCGGAACAGCCTTCGCCGGAACGCCTGCCGGGTATACTCTGGTATGGTCGGACGAATTCAACAGCGGCGCCGCACCTGATCCCGCCAAATGGAGCTACGACACCGAGGCCAATAAACTGCGCTGGTGGCACGACGAGGCGCAGTACTATTCCGCCGACCGGCCGGAAAATGCCCGCATCGAGAACGGTCATCTGGTCATCGAGGTCCGCAAGGAAGACCTCAGCCAGATGCCCGACTACGGCGGCCAGCACTACACGTCGGCGCGGCTGATGACCAAGGGCAAGGCGGAATGGACCTACGGTTATTACGAGATCCGCGCCAGACTGCCGTGCAATCGCGGCGGCTGGCCGGCCATCTGGCTGGTCGGGCCGTCCTGGCCGAAGGGTGGCGAGATCGACATCATGGAGCAGTTGAGCTTCGATCCGTCGACCATCTACGGCACCCTGCACTCGCCGCACAGCGAGGACGACAAGCTGCATACCGGCGACAAGACGACCGTTCCGGACGCCTGCACAGCTTTCCATAATTACCAGGCCGAATGGACCCCGAGCGCAATCACCCTGATGGTCGACGGCACGCCCTACTACCATCTCGACAAGGCGGCCGATGCGACGCCGGCGAGTTGGCCCTTTGCCACGCCGGAATTCCTGATCCTCAATGTCGCCATGGGGGGCGGCTGGGCCGGACAAAAGGGCATAGACGATACCGCCCTGCCCGCGCGGATGGAGGTCGACTATGTGAGGGTCTACCAGAAACCCTGACCCACAAACCGTAAGATAGCTGCTTGACAGCAGGGGGGCGGCTCGTCTCAAATACAACCATGCAGGCCGATCCTCAGATCCCGGATGAAATACGGCTTTTCGAGTGCGTCGAAGGGCCAGGGCCGCTGGTTATCGCCGCGCCGCACGTCGGCACGCATATACCGCCGGACATCGCCGCGACGATGAACGCCACGGGCCTCGGCGTCAACGAGACCGATTTCCACGTCCACCGCCTGTTCGATTTCGCCGCCATGTTCGGCGCCAGTACCCTGTTCGCCACTCATTCGCGTTATGTCGTCGACCTCAACCGCGATCCGGAGGGCCATTCGCTCTATCCCGGCCGTTTCGAGACGCCGCTGTTGCCGGTCAGCGATTTCGACCGCAACCCGATCTATGAGGGTATCGAGCCCGACGATGGTGAGATCGTCCGACGGCCGCGCCGCCTACTGGCAACCCTATCACGACCGTCTGTGCCAATTGCTCGACGCCGCGATTGCCCGCCACGGCCGCGCCCTTTTGATCGACGCCCACTCGATCCGCCCGGCCATTCCCAACCTGTTCGAAGGGCGCCTGCCCGCTCTCAACTTCGGCCTCAATGACGGCCGCTCGGCCTCGCACATCCTGGCAGGGGTCATCAATGCCTGGGGGATCCAGCAGGATCGCTATTCCTATGTCGTCGACGGCCGCTTCAAGGGCGGCTACACCACGCGCCATTACGGTCATCCCGAAAACGGCGTCCAGGCCATCCAGATCGAGATCGTGCAGGATACCTACTTGAACATGGCCACGCCGCACCTGTATGACGAGGCCATCGCGATGCCCCTCAAGACTCGGCTGATGCCCCTGGTCGAATCCCTGGTCGGCGCGCTTCTTCGCACCTGATATCCGGAGCCCTTATGTCCCGTGGCACACCTATCGACGGCGCCGGTTTCGCCGCCGGCTTGCGCACCCGTCTTGCCCAGCACGTCAGCAACCTCAAGGCCCGGCACGAAATATCGCCCTGCCTGGTCGTGGTCATTGTCGGCGAGGACCCGGCTAGCCAGATCTATGTGAAGAACAAGGGCGAACAGACCGAAGCCATCGGCATGGAGTCGCGCACCATCCGTCTGCCCGACACGACGTCCGAGGCCGACCTGCTCGACCTCATTGCCGACCTTAATGATGACAGCAAGGTCAACGGCATCCTGGTGCAACTGCCCCTGCCGGCGCACATGTCGTCGCTGAAGGTCATCGACGCCATTCGCGCCGACAAGGATGTCGACGGCTTCAATGTCGTCAATGCCGGCAAGCTGGCCGTCGGGCTGGACGGAATCGTGCCGTGCACGCCCCTGGGCTCGCTCATGCTGCTGAAGGATGCGGTCGCCCGAAATGGCGACACCCTGGCCGGCAAGCATGCGGTCATTGTCGGCCGCTCCAACATCGTCGGCAAGCCGATGGCGCAACTGCTTCTGGCCCAGGACTGCACCGTCACCGTCGCCCATTCCCGCACGCATGACCTGGCCGAGGTCTGCCGCAGTGCCGACGTCCTGGTCGCCGCGGTCGGTCGTCCTCGCTTTATCCAGGGCGACTGGGTCAAGGACGGCGCCTATGTGATCGATGTCGGCATCAACCGCATCAGCATAGAGACCCCCGACGGCCCGAAAAGCCGGATCGTAGGCGACGTCGATTTCGACGCCGCAATCGAACAGGCCGTGGCCATCACGCCTGTGCCGAAGGGCGTCGGGCCGATGACCATTGCCTGTCTGCTCAACAACACCCTTAAGGCGTTCTGCGTGCAGAACGGCCTGGCCGTGCCGGAGGGCGTATAATGGCGGACCACGGCGTTGTCATCGTCGGCGCCGGTCATGCCGGCGGCGCCGTCACCGGCTTCCTGCGGCAATACGGTTTTGCCGGGCCGATCACCCTGATCGGCGATGAGCCCTACCTGCCCTATCAACGCCCGCCCCTGTCCAAGGCCTGGCTCAAGGGCGATGCCTCGCTGGAAGACCTCTATCTGCGCGGCGACACCTTCTATGACGACCAGGGCGTCACCACGCACCTCAACACGCGCTGCATCGCCATCGATCCCGCAACCAGGACCATCAGCCTGGCCGATGGCGCCATCATCGCCTACGATCACCTGATCCTGGCGACCGGCTCGAAGGCCCGCCCCTTCGTCGTCAAGGGCGCCGACCGGGTGCCGCATCACCTGCTGCGCACGCTCGACGACGCCGAGCGCCTCAAACTGGCGATTGCGCCCGGCCACCGTATCGGCCTGATCGGCGCTGGCTATGTCGGCCTCGAGGTCGCCGCCTCGGCGCGATATCTGGGTTGCGAGGTGACCGTGTTCGAACGCGAAAGCCGCATCCTGGCGCGCGTCGCTTCGCAAAGCCTGTCACAGTTCTTTACCGCCACGCACACGGCCAATGGCGTATCCCTCGTCACCGGCGCGGTCGTAACCGAGCTTGGCCTCGACGGCGACAAAAAGGTCGTGCACCTGGCTGACGGCACGACGCAGAGCTTTGACCTGCTGCTGGTCGGCATCGGTGCCCTGCCCGCCGACGACCTGGCGTCTGCCGCCGGTCTTGCCACCGGCAACGGCATCGTCGTCGACGACCAGGCGCGCACCTCCGACGCCCATATATTCGCCATCGGCGACACGACCTCGCGCACCCTGCCCTTCTATGACGGCCGCTTCCGCCTGGAAAGCGTGCCCAATGCCCTGGAGCAGGCCAAGCAGGCAGCCGCCGCCATTACCGGTTTCAAACCGCCCGTGGTCGAGACGCCGTGGTTCTGGTCGGACCAGTATGCCCACAAGCTGCAGATTGCTGGCCTGCTGAAAACCGGCTGCCAGGCGATCGTGCGCGGCAATCCGGACAGCGGCGCCTTCAGCGTCTTCCATCTCGATAGCTCGGGCCGCCTGCGCTGTGCCGAATGCGTGACGCGCCCGGCCGACTTCATGGCCGCCAAGCTGCTTATTGCCAAGGGCAAGACGGGTCTCGATCCGGTTATCCTGGCCGACGCCGACGCGCCTTTGAAACCTCTCCTGGCGTGACAGGGCTGCGGCATCGCAACGCAGCATTTATCGCGTGACAGGCGACCGGATTTACGCGTAAACCGGTGACAACAGGTGCCAGACTATAGGAGGGCCCGATGCCGGCCGACGGTACATTCACCCCCATTTCCAAGGTTTATCCCGACGCCAAGACGGCGCTGGATGGCGTATTTTTCAATGATATGACGGTCATGTCCGGCGGCTTCGGCCTGTGCGGCATTCCGGAAAATCTGATCGCCGCCCTGCGCGATTCCGGCGTGACAGGCCTGACGGTCATCTCCAACAATGCCGGCGTCGACGGCTTCGGCCTCGGCCAGTTGCTGACAACACGGCAGATCAAGAAGATGATCAGTTCCTATGTCGGCGAGAACAAGGAATTCGAACGGCAATACCTGGCCGGCGAGCTAGAGCTGGAGTTCAATCCGCAGGGCACCCTGGCCGAACGTATCCGCGCTGGCGGCGCTGGCATTCCCGGCTTCTATACCGCCACCGGCGTCGGCACGATCGTTGCCGACGGCAAGGAAATGAAGCGCTTCGGCGATCGCGACTATGTGCTGGAAACCGGCCTGGTTGCCGACCTGTCGATCGTCAAGGCCTGGAAGGGCGACGAACGCGGCAACCTCGTCTTCCGCAAGACGGCGCGCAATTTCAACCCGATGATGGCGACCGCCGGCAAGGTGTGCATCGCCGAGGTCGAGGAAATCGTGCCGGTCGGCAGCCTCGATCCCGACCATATCCATACGCCCGGCATCTATGTCGATCGCATCGTACAAGCGACCTTTGAAAAGCGCATCGAGCAACGCACGGTGCGCCAGCGTGAAACCGCCCCTGTGGCTGCTGCCGGATCGGAGAACTAGAATGCCCTGGAGCAGAGAACAGCTGGCCGAGCGCGCTTCGAAAGAATTGCAGAACGGTTTCTATGTAAACCTCGGCATCGGCATTCCGACCCTGGTGGCCAACCACATCCCCGAAGGCATGACCGTCACCTTCCAGTCGGAAAACGGCATGCTCGGCATGGGCCCCTTCCCTTACGACGATGAGGTCGATCCCGACCTGATTAATGCCGGCAAGCAGACGGTCACCGCCCTGCCGGAAACCGCCTTCTTCTCGTCGTCGGACAGCTTCGCCATGATCCGTGGCGGTCATATCGACCTGACCATCCTCGGCGCCATGGAAGTGGCCGAGAACGGCGACATCGCCAACTGGATGATCCCGGGCAAGCTGGTCAAGGGTATGGGCGGCGCCATGGACCTGGTCGCCGGCGTCAAGCGCGTCGTCGTCGTCATGGAACACGCCAACAAGCACGGTGAGTCCAAGGTTCTGAAGGCCTGCACCCTGCCGCTGACCGGCACGCACGTCGTCAACCTGATCATCTCGACCCTGGGCGTGTTCGAGGTCAAACAGGACGGATCGGGCCTTGTCCTGACCGAACTGGCGCCGGATGTGACGCTTGAGGATGTCGCCAAACTTACCGAGGCGTCGTACGAGGTGAAGTTGGGATAGGCGCTTTCTTATATCTCCCCACCTTTGGTGGGGAGGGGGACCGCACGAAGCGCGCCGCTCCTGAAACTGTCGTTTAAGCCCTCACGCATTCGCCGCGCGAGATGTGGTGGTGGGGTTTCTTACTTGAGTCACAGACTCTCGCGAAACCCCCGTTAGATCACACGCACTTTAAGCTGCACGAGCACGCTGTTTAAGTAAGAAATCCCAACACCACGAGCCCGAAGAGAGCTCGCGGTCCCATGGCTGGCGAAGGCTGTACCTTCGCTTGCACTAAACCCCGGCAAAGCCAGGGAGGTATAACGTAATGGCCTGTGCCCTACTTCGGCAGGGCCACCTTTGCGTCCGGCAAGGGGTTGGCGGCGACCGTATCCTGGGTAAAGTTCACCAGATCAGTAACCACCTCGGTCGTCGCCTCATCATAGGCATCGGCCATCAGCGACATGTCGTTATGCTTCACCGGCACATCCGCGGTGATATAGCGCTGGCCGACGACGATACGGTCCGAAAGACGGATGACGCGGGCATCGAGCGCGATCGAAACGGTCGGCTTGCCCCGCTTGTAGACGCTTTCATAGTGATGCACCGTCATGTCGAGGCGATAGGCTGCCGTCGCCGGGCCGCGCGGATCGAGGCGGATCGTGGTCGCGGTGCGGGCAAAACCTTCGCTGACCGCTTCGCTGAACATCTGGCGCACGGGGATGGCCCAACGCGAGCCGCCGACATACGAGATCTCATTGCCCTCGGTCGTCAGGACGCGATCACCCGCGGCGGCCTGCGGAAAGTCGATCTGGCCCATATTGACGGCGATATAGGGCCCAAGCGGCGCGGTCGCCTGGGTGGTGATCGTCTGCTTGTCCGGGGCTTGCGGCGCGAACGAGAAGCGATAGAGCTGCACCGGCTTTGTCTTGGGCAGCACATTGACGCAGGCCGACAGGCTCACGGCAGCCACCAGGACGGCGGCGCAAGCGGCAAGTTTCGTCATCGGTTTCCCCCTCATTGGTTGACCTTTCTTTCCTTGGCGTCCGGCTTGATGACCATGCCCTTGGGGTCGCTGTGGACATCGTCCACCAGTTGCTTGAGCGACTGCGAGGCTTCGTTGAGATTGTGCAGCGACTCCTGCAATTCCGGCAGGGTCGTTTGCTGGACTGTGTCGAACGGCGCCTGGATTGAGGCCGTGGCCTTGCTGACATTGTCGGCGGCGGCCGCCAGCTTGTCGGTGGCGGCATTGATCTTGGCCATGGTTTCCGGCACGGCGCCGACGGCGGTATTCGTCGAATGGGCCAGTTCGGTCACGGCATCAGCCGCCTGACCGGCGCTGACGATGGCTTCATGGGCGTCATCGAGGATCTGCTGACGGTTCTTCAGGCCGGCCGTGATCTCCTGGAGGTTATCCAGGCTCTGTGAAAACGTCTTGATGTTCTCGTCAGACAGCAGTCGGTTGACCCGGTTCAGGCTCTCATAGGTGTTCTCGATAACCGAACCCGAGCCCTGCAGCAGTTTGGACAGGGCGCTCTCTTCCGAATGGATGATCGGCGGCGGGCCGTCGGGATTGTGCTTGAGCAGCGGGGCGCGGGCCGAGCCCGGCGAAATCTGCATGTAATAGAGGCCGGTGACGCCCTGCGGCTCCAGCGAGGCGACCGAGTCGTTACGCACCGGTGTGCCGGCATCGAGTTGCACCGTGGCGATAACCTGGTGGGTATTGGCATTGCCGAGGCGCAGGTCGGTGACCTCGCCGACCTTGATGCCGTTGAAGTGGACTTCCGCCCCCTTCGTCAGGCCATCGACCGGCGTGTTGAACTCGACATCGTAGATGCCGTAGCTGCGATTGAAGTCGAACTTGATAAACCAGAAGGCGAAGCCCAGGAAAGCCAGGGCAAGCACAAAGGTTATAAGTCCGACGACGGCGTAATGAGCCTGACGTTCCATGGGTTAAGCCTTCAGTCTGCCCCGGGGGCCATGGAAATATTCATGGATCCAGGGATGGGTTGATTTTTCCAGCTCGGCGACCGTGTTCTTTTCGACCACATGGCGGTCGGCCAGCACGGCGATTTCGTCACAGATGGCATAGAGACTATCAAGATCGTGGGTGATCATAAACACCGTAAGATTGAGGTTCTGCGCCAGGTCCTTGATCAGGTTGTCGAAGGCTGCAGCGCTGATGGGGTCGAGACCGGCGGTCGGCTCATCGAGGAAAAGCAGTTCGGCATCGAGCGCCAGGGCCCGCGCCAGGGCCGCCCGCTTGATCATGCCGCCCGACAATTCCGACGGCATCAGGTCGGCGGCCCGCGCCGGCAACCCGACCAGGGACAGTTTCAAAAGCGCCACGGCGCGTTGTTCGCGCGTATTGAGATTGGTGAACTCGGCCATGGGCGACATGATGTTCTCGGCAACCGAAAGGGTCGAAAACAGGGCGCCGCTCTGGAACAGCACGCCGGTGCGTGACTGGATCTCGCGACGTTCCTTGCCGGTAGAATCATTGAGGCGCTTGCCGAAGATATGGATATCGCCGGCCGCCGGCTTCTGCAGCCCAAGGACCGAGCGCAGCAGTACCGTCTTGCCGGCGCCCGAGCCACCGACGACGCCGAGGATTTCCCCGCGCGGCACGGTCAGGTCGAGGTTTTCATGGACGATATTGTCGCCGAACTGGTTGCGCAGCCCCGTAATGACGATCGGGGCCACCGTATCGGCTTCGTGCCTGTCCAGGGGGGGAAGAGGTTTGCGCTTCATCAGAAGGTAAACCCGTTGAACAGGATGGAGAAGACAGCGTCTATCATAAAGACGAGGAAGATCGACTGGACCACGGCGGTCGTCACCTTGCGGCCAAGCGAAATAACATCTTCCTTGACGGTCATGCCCATGCGGCAGCCGACCACGGCGATCGTAGCGGCAAAAACCGGCGTGCGGACGATACCGACGAAGAAGTTGACGAAGGGCACATAGTCATAGAGGCGCTGCAGGAAGTAGCCCGGCGCCAGTTGCAGGACGCCCCAGATGACCACGGCCCCGCCGGCCATGCCGGCAATGGCGCCCAGGAAGGTGATCAACGGTGTCATGATAACCAGGGCCATGACTCTCGGCAGGACCAGCGCCTCATAAGGATCGATCGACATGACGCGCATGGCGTCGATTTCCTGGTTCATCTTCATCGCGCCGATTTCGGCGGCAAAGCTCGAAGCGCTGCGGCCGGCGATCAAAACGGCGGCAATAACAGGCGCGAATTCACGCAGGACACCGATCGACACGAAGTCAATGGCGAAGACGGCGCCGCCATACTGCTTGAGCGACAACACCATCAGGAAGGCCAGCACGCCGCCGACGAAGAAGTTGGTCAGGGTGACGATCGGAATGGATTCGAGCCCAGCCCGCTGCATCAGGTTGATCAGGGCCGGCCACCGAATACGCTTTGGATTGACGATCGACAGCAGGAACAGGGTGGTGATGTGGCCGATAAAGACCGACTGGGCGATGAAGTGCTCCCAGAAGGATTCCATCAGGCGGCCGATGCGGACCATCAGGCCGGCGACCGGATTGTGCCAGAAGGTGCGCGGCTGCTCCGACGAGGTGTCGAGCGCGACACCTTCCGGCTTGTAGGTCCCGGTCAGTTCATACAGATGGCGAAACTTGTCCTGGCTGGCAAAGATTTCTCCGTCTAACCGGTCACCGATCATCGAGTGCAGCAGGAAAGCGCCGGCCGTATCGAGGGCTTCGAGCCCGCTGGATTCGACGGTGATCGTTTCCTTGCCGGCCAGTTGCGCCCGCAGGCGCACGGCGAAACCATGCAGTTCGGCAATGACCCACTGCCCGGTAACGGTCAGTTGCGTCTTTCCCGATTCCAGGGTGTCGATTTTGAAATCTGCCTTGGACACGCGTGTCATGCAGCACGTCTCAGGGCTTGGATTTCGGTGGGGACGGGCATGAGCGCAAAGGACTCGCAGTGACGGAACAGGCTGTTCACCCCCTTATAATCGAAGGAAATTGACAAATTGGCAAGTCCGCGCAATTAAAAAATGAACCGAACAGTACGGTTTTTCAGGCCGCCCCATAAAAAGTCAGTGGGTTTCGCCCGATCCGCGAAGTTTTTCGCCCGTGCAATTCGCCTGCCAGGTAACAACCTGTCTTGTCCTATTCTGCCCTGTTAATGGTTTCAGGCCTTGGCTTCGGGTTTTGCCAGGCGCAGGCGGTAGATGCCCTTGATGCCTTCCGGAGAGATCGGCTTGCCCTTGCGGACATATTCGATGCGGCCGTTACGCGCCAGGCCAAGGGCAGCATTGCGCACCTTGGGCAGTTCGCGCTGCCAGTTTTCGGCGTTGAGCACCTTGGCGACTTGATTGGGGCTGAGGGAATCGTTATCTCGCAATTGCGATAAAAGTTCCAGCAGCGTCTCCTCGACCTGTGAGGACATGATTTTACCTTTCGGAGTAACACAGATGGCCAACCCACCTCCCCCTACGCGCGTCACCGAGGGCGAATTCGCCGGCTGGGCGGTGGCTGAAATTCAGGAGAATTTCAACGGCCTGGTTGGCCCCTACTACTACCAGCAGGACGCCGACGGAAAGCTCAAAGTGGCGTTCAAGGCAGAAAAGCGCCATCTCAACGGCGGCGGGACGGTGCACGGCGGCTGCCTGCTGACCCTGGCCGACACCTCTTTGTTCGTCTTTGCCCTGTCGCATCTCGATGGCGATGGCGCGGTGACGGTGCAACTCGACTCGCAATTCCAGGCGCCCGGGCGTCTCGACGACATCATCGTCGCCACTGGCGAGATCACTCGCACCGGCAAGACCCTGGCCTTCGGCCGCGGCGAACTGCGCTGCGGCGACCGTCTGCTGATGAGCTTTACCGGCATCCTGGCGCGCAAAAGCGCCTCGGGCAGCAAGGACGGCTAAACCGCCTCCGCCCAATTACCGCGCTCGGAAATAATCTGTGAAATCTGTGGTTCTACTTTTCTTCTCGAGCCTGCCACACGCAGAGGAAAGAAGAAGGGAAACCACAGATTTCACAGATTGCACAGATTATTCCGCGTGGGCTGCCCTGGTCGAACGAACCTAGGGCAACACTGCGCAACGCGCGTCAGCCTTAACTTACAGGCCGTAGACGGCGTTAGGCAGGGCGCCGACGACGGCGGCCGAGAGGCAGGTCGCCAGGAAGCCGGCGAACAGGGCCTTCCAGATCAGGCTGAAGATTTCCGGGCGGCGCGACGGCATCAGGGCGCCGAAGCCGGCGGCCGAGATACCGACCGAGCCGATATTGGCAAAGCCGCAGGTGGCGTAGGTCAGGATGATACGAGTGCGCGGCGACATGTCGGCGACCGGAATGGCGGCGAGCTTGAGGAAGGCGACGAACTCGGTAAGGACCATCTTGACGCCGAGGATCCAGCCGCCGGTCGAGGCTTCCTTCCACGGGATGCCGATCAGCCAGGCCAGCGGGGTGAAGATGGTGCCGAGGATACGTTCGACGCTGAGCGGCTGGCCGCCGACCTGCGGGAAGGCGCCCAGGATCATGTTGGCGATGGCGACAAAAGCGACCATGACGATCAGGATGGCGGCGATGTTCATGGCGACCATCATGCCGTCAGAGGTGCCCTTGGACACGGCGTCGACGACGCTGTCGTACTTCAGCGAGCTGTTATAATCGATCTTTTCGTGTTTGCGGTCCGCGGCTTCCGGCACGATGATCCGCGCCAGCAGGACGCCGGCCGGGGCCGAGACGATGGCGGCGGCCAGGATATGGCCGGCGGCATTTGGCAGCACGTCATGCAGGATCAGCACATAGGCGACCATGGTCGACCCGGCGACATTGGCCATGCCGACAACCAGCATAATGAAGACTTCGGAGCGCGTCAGCTTGTCGAGATAGGCGCGGATAATGATCAGGCTTTCGACATTGCCGACAAAGATATTCGAGGCCACGCCCAGGGCCGAGGCGCCGCCGAGACCGATGGTCTTCTCGAAAATGACCCCGAAGAAGCGGATGATCAGCTTGAGCACGCCGATGTGCCACAACAGGGCCGACAGCGAGGCGATCACCAGGATCAGCGGCAGGACGCGCAGGGCGAAGACGAACAGTGCGCCCTGGTTGGTCACCTGGTACGGCTGGTCGCCGCCGCCCATATAGCCGAAGACGAACTGCATGCCCTTGCCGGTGGCGACCGACAGGCCGTTCATGCCGGCGCCGATGCCATCAAGCACCATGTGGCTTTGCGGAAAGGCGAACAGGATCAGGATCAGCACGATCTGCACGGCGATGGCGCCCAGCGCCAGGAAAACCGGGAAACGCTTCTTGTTCTCCGACAACAGCCAGCAGGCGCCCAAAATGACGGCTATGCCCAACAGGCTTTGCAGGTTTTCCGGACCATAATGCAGATTCATAAACGCTCCCCAACACTCTAAACGATCACTATCAATATCGCGTGAAACCAATGCAAGGACTAATTTCGCGGCGCACGGTGAAACGGAGCCGGTGTGGCCCTAATCGCGCGCTTACACATCACCCTGCCAAGCCGAGTGCTTTTTTACCCGCCCTCCCCGCATATGGCCGCATCCCCCTTTCAGGAAGCAGGCCATGGACAAGACCTTCGATACCGACCTCGGCAACGGCGGCGAGACACATCAGCACGTGCCCGAGCAGGGCAAGCCGTCGGCGGAGGCGCAACTGACGACAAACCAGGGCATACCTGTATCGGATAACCAGAACAGCCTGAAGTCCGGCGTGCGCGGCCCGACCCTGCTCGAAGATTTCATCCTGCGCGAAAAGATCTTCCACTTCGACCACGAACGTATTCCCGAACGCATCGTCCATGCCCGTGGCTCCGCGGCGCACGGCTATTTCGAGCCTTATGAATCGCTGGCCGACCTGACCTCGGCAGATCTGTTCCAGCGTCCGGGCGAGCGCGTACCGGTCTTTGTCCGCTTCTCGACCGTCGCCGGCGGCGCCGGATCGGTCGACACGCCGCGCGATGTCCGCGGCTTCGCCGTCAAATTCTACACGCAACAGGGCAATTGGGACCTGGTCGGCAACAATATACCGGTCTTCTTCATCCAGGACGCCATCAAGTTCCCCGACCTGGTCCACAGCGTCAAGATGGAGGCCGACAAGGCTTACCCGCAGGCCGGATCGGCGCACGACACCTTCTGGGACTTCGTCTCCCTGATGCCGGAATCGACGCACATGCTGATGTGGGCAATGTCCGACCGCGCCATCCCGCGTTCCCTGCGCACCATGGAAGGCTTCGGCATCCATACATTCCGTTTCGTCAATGCCGAAGGCAAGTCGTCCTTCGTCAAGTTCCACTGGAAACCCAAGCAGGGCATGCAGTCCCTGGTCTGGGACGAGGCCGTCAAGCTGCAGGCAGCCGACAATGACTACCACCGCCGCGACCTGTACGAAGCCATCGAGACGCAGAACTTCCCGCAGTGGGAGTTGGGCATACAGGTGTTCGACGAAGAATTTGCCTCAAGCCAGCCTTACGACGTCCTCGATCCGACCAAGCTGATCCCGGAAGAGGTCGTGCCGGTGCGGCCGATCGGCCGCATGGTCCTGGATCGCAATCCCGACAACTTCTTTGCCGAGACCGAACAGGTGGCCTACTGCCCGGCCAATATCGTACCCGGCATCGACTTCAGCAACGATCCATTGCTGCAGGGCCGCCTCTTCTCCTATCTCGACACCCAGAAGTCGCGCCTGGGCACGGCCAACTTCCACCAGTTGCCGATAAATGCCCCGAAATGCCCGTTCCACAACTTCCAGCGCGATGGCCAGATGCAGATGGCCGTGCCCAAGGGGCGCGCCAATTACGAGCCCAACTCCTTGGCGGAAAACGGCGAACCAGGCGGTCCACGCGAAAACCCTGCCACGGGTTTCACCAGCTATCCCAGCGCCAGCGACACCGACGAAAGCGGCGACAAGCTTCGTATCCGTGGCGAACTGTTCGGCGATCACTACTCGCAGGCCCGCCTGTTCTGGGCCTCTCAGACGCCGTCGGAACAGGCCCATATCGCCTCATCCTTCGTCTTCGAGCTGTCGCATGTCGGTATCGCCCATGTGCCGCCGCGCCTGCTCGGCAACCTGCGCAATGTCGACGAAGGCCTGGCGAAACGCGTCGCCGACGGCCTGGGCCTGCCCCTGCCCGACAAGCGCCCGGCCGCCCGCGAGCCGATCGACATGGCGCCGTCGGACGCCCTGTCGATCCACAAGAACATGCTCACCACATTACAGGGCCGCCAGGTCGGTATCCTGATCCATGACGGCAGCAATGCAGATGCGGTCGAAGCCCTGCGCCGCGACATCGTGGCCGAAGGCGCCAAGCCGGTTATCGTCGCCCTGAAGATCGGTGGGGCCAAACTGTCGGACGGCAAGATGCTGAAGGCGGATCACCTGCTCTACGGTGCTCCGTCACAGATCTTCGATGCCATCGCCATCGTCGTCTCGGAAGACGGCGCCAAGGCCTTCGCAAAAGAAGGTGCGGTCATGCAGTGGCTGATGGATGGCTTCGGCCACCTGAAGGCGATCGGCTTCACGCCGGCGGCCAAACCCTTGCTCGACAAGGCCGGCGTTGTGCCGGATGATGGTGTCAGGCCCGTCGACGACGGTTTCGTCGCCGCGGCCAAGACTCGCTACTGGGACCGTGAACCCAGTGTCCGCACCCTGGCCTGATCCCGTCAAACCTGTTCGGGGTCATCGAGTCGCGTAACAACGGTGGCCAGCACGGCCGCCAGACGGGCGGGATCGAACGGCTTGGACAGGTAGTCGTCCATGCCTGCCGCCAGGCACCGTTCGCGGTCGCCGGTCAGGGCATGGGCCGTCAGGGCAATCACGGGCAACCGGGGCATACCTGCCTGACGTTCGCGCTCGCGAATACGGCGCGTCGCCTCAAGGCCGTCCATGCCGGGCATCTGCACGTCCATAAGCACGGCCGTATAGGTCGTGCCGGCAGCAATGCGTTCCAGCGCCTCGCCGCCACTGTCGGCAACGTCGTAGCCATAGCCCATCTCCTCGAGGAAATGGGTGGCGACGATGACATTTCCCGGATTGTCCTCGACAAGCAGGATATGCCCCAGGTTTTGCACAGCGACTGGCAAAGGCGACGCTTCTGCCTGCGGCGAGGTATTCTGCGGCAGGACAGGATCGGCACGGCGCAAAGGCACGCGGACGACAAAGGCCGATCCCGTTCCGGCCAGGCTGCTTACCGTGACGCTGCCGCCCATCAACTCCGTCAATCCGCGGGTAATGGCCAGGCCCAGGCCGGTGCCACCGTATTTGCGGCTGGTCGAGGAATCGCCCTGGCTGAACTTGTCGAAAATGCTGTCGAGCTTGTCGGCAGGAATACCTATGCCGGTATCGCTGACGCGCAATTGCAGCATGGCACTGTCCATCTCCACCGGCGTCGTGACCGTGATGCGGACACCACCCGTATCGGTGAACTTGACGGCATTACTGCACAGGTTGACGAGGATCTGCCTCAGCTTGGCCGGATCGCCGACCAGGTGCTGGTCGATGTCGCCATCGACCGTGAAGTTCAGTCCCTTGTCCCGCGCCGTTCCTTCAACTACGCCGCGCACCTCGTTCAGCAACACGGCCAGTTCGAAGGGGATGGCCTCGAGATCGACGTGATGTGCCTCGATCTTGGCGATATCAAGCAGGTCGTTGATGAGGTCCATCAGGCCGGCAGCACTGCCGCGCAGGGTGCGGATAAATTCCCCCTGTTTATCTGTCAGCGGCCGGCTGTATTCCAGCAGATGCGCCAGACCGATCACCGCATTCATCGGCGTACGGATTTCGTGGCTCATATTGGCCAGGAACTCGCTCTTGGCCTGGTTAGCGGCCTCGGCCTGTTCCTTGGCGGCAATCAGGTCGCGCGTCTGCTCGATGATCAGTTCCTGCAGATTATCACGATGCCGGCGCAATTCGGCCTGGGCCGCAATGAGGCCCGCCTGCTGGTCGGCCAGTTCCCGGGTACGCTCGGCGACCTTTTGTTCCAGGGTCTCGTTAAGCTGGCGCAGGTCGTTCTCGAGGCGCATCTGGTCGGTGATGTCGGTCAGGGTGCCGGACATGCGGCGAACCCGGCCATCGGGATCGCGCCGGGCCTCGCCGCGCGACAGGATGGTACGCCATTCACCGTTCTTGTGCTGCAGGCGATAGGTACCGCGATAAGTCGGGGTTTCGCCCAATATGTAGGGCTGGCGGCCGGTGGCGGCGCGCGATCGGTCATCGGGATGCAGGCGCCGCATAAAGGCCTCGCGCGTGCCGGCAATCTCGTCGTCGCGGAACCCCAGCATCTCCTTGCAGCGCGGCGAATAGTATGTGGTGTCGGCGATGATATCCCAGTCCCAGATACCGTCCGATGTCGCGGCAATAGCCAGGTTGTAACGGTCGAGCGTCAGGTGCAGGTCGTCGGCGATCGTCTTGCGGTCGCTGATATCGGAACAGGCGCCGGTAAAACCGAGAAAGGCACCGTCGGGCGCGAAGCGCGGACCACCGCGATCGATGATCCAGCGATAGTCGCCGCTGTGGTGGCGCAGGCGATACTCGACCTCGGACACCTGGCGGGCGGCCAGGTTGCGACGATAGGTTTCGACGCAGTGCGCGCGGTCGTCGGGATGGACGCTGTCGATCCAGCCGTCGCCGCTCTCTTGCGCCAGGGTGCGCCCTGTAAAGTCGAGCCATTGGCGATTAAACCAGACGCAGGCACCGGACGCGTCCGATACCCAGACCAGCGCCGGCAGCGAATTGGCCAGGGTTTCGAACAGCCCGGTGTCGTGAAGCGCCTTGATCTCGCCCAGCATGCCGTCCTGAATCATGCCGGTTTTATACATCGTCCACAGCGAAAAGCGAAAACTTTCCCGCAAGTCCACTGTTGCCTCACCCCTGCCATCTTCGCGCGGCACCCAATCGGCGGCTTTACATTTCTATACGAATAGTGATCTGTCATAGGCTGTAATTCCGTCTAGAGTCTCACGCGCCACCATTACAAGAAGAGACCATCCAGTGAGCCTGACCGCGCAAAACGATGCCACCGCCCGCCATCTCCTGGTTGTCGATGACGACGACCGTATTCGCACCCTGCTGAAGGAGTTCCTGTCGCGCCAGGGGTTCCGCGTCACGGCCGCCGCCCATGCCGATGCGGCCAAGCGCATGTTGCAACTGCTCGATTTCGACCTGTTGATCCTCGACGTCATGATGCCGGGCGAAGACGGCTTCTCGCTGTCGAAGTGGGTCCGCAGCAATTCCAACGTCCCGATCCTTATCCTGACGGCCCGCGACCAAACCGACGACCGTATCACCGGCCTGTCGATCGGCGCCGACGACTACCTGTCCAAGCCGTTCGAGCCGCAGGAACTGCTGCTGCGCATCGAGGCCATCCTGCGCCGCACGGGCGTCAAGCCATCCCTGCCCAAGGCGATCACCATGGGCGGCTTCAGCTTCGACCTGGAACGCGCCGAACTGAGCAAGGGCGGCACGCCGGTGCGCCTGACCGAGGCCGAGTCGCAACTACTGAAATACCTGGCCGAACGCGCCAATGTCCCGGTCGACCGCATGGACCTGGCCAAGGACAGCGTCGACACCACCGGCCGCGCCGTCGACGTCCAAGTGACGCGCCTGCGCCGCAAGATCGAGCAGGACCCGAAGAATCCGCGCTATCTGCAGACTGTGCGTGGCAAGGGCTATATGCTGGCGCCGGACTAGTATCCGATGGCCAAGCTCAAACTGCCGCGGGTGAAGTTCTGGCCCGCCATGGTCCAGCGCCGCCTGCCGCGGTCGCTGATGGGCCGTGTCCTGCTGATCATCGTCGCACCGATCCTGATCATGCAACTGGTGATCACCTGGGTCTTTTTCGATATGCACTGGGAGGCGGTCACCGCCAAACTGTCCGAAGGGATGGTCGCCGACATCGCCTGGGCCGTCAATTCCTACGAGGCCGATCCGACGCCCGCAAATCTCGACCGGATCGCCGCCCAGGCCCAGTCGATGCAACTGTCGTTCAAACTGCAGCGTAATGTCGACCTGCCCGAAAACCGGCGACCGTCCATCTTCGTTCCACTGGACCGGGCCATCGACAATGCCCTGCACTATGGCCTCGATGAGCCCTACTGGTTCGATACCACGCGATACGAAGGCTATATCGACATCCGGGTGAAGGTTAAGCACGATATCCTGCGTATTATCGTGGCCAAGGACCGTGCCTTCGTCACCACCGGCCACATCTTTATCTTCTGGATCTTCGGCGCCACCCTGATCCTGACGACCGTGGCCATGCTGTTTATCCGTAACCAGGTGCGCGCCATCGAACGCCTGGCAGAAGCCGCGGAAAAGTTCGGCAAGGGCGAGGACGATCCGACCTTCAAACCCTACGGCGCCACCGAGGTCCGATCTGCGGCGCGTGCCTTTATCGAAATGCGCTCGCGCATCCAGCGCCAGATCGAACAGCGCACCACCCTGCTCGCCTCGGTCAGCCATGACCTGCGTACCCCCCTCACCCGGCTGAAGCTTGAACTGGCCATGGCCGTCCAGGACACGGCGACCGAGCGCATGAAGCAGGACGTGTCGGAGATGGCCTATATGATCGATGAGTACCTGGCCTTTGCCCGCGGCGAAATCGCCGAGGCCAACGACGTCGTGTCGGTGCGCGGCCTGATGGAGACGATACAGGAGTCGACGCGGCGCGCCGGCCATGATCTCGAGGTCTCCTTCCTGCCCGAGGACCAGACGGTGCGCATCAAACAGTTATCGATCCAGCGTGCCTTGACCAACCTGGTGATGAACGGTTTCCACTACGGCAAGGCCGTGCGCCTCAGCGCCGAGGCCGGCAATGGCCACCTTACCCTCTATATAGACGACAACGGTCCGGGCATCGCGCCGGAAAGGCGCGAAGAGGCCTTCAAGCCGTTCTCGCGTCTCGACGACTCGCGCAACCAGAATATCCAGGGGGTGGGCCTCGGCCTGGCCATTGCCCGCGATATCGTGCGCGGCCATGGAGGCAACCTGACGCTTGACGAAAGCCCGATGGGCGGCCTGCGTGCGGTTATTTCACTACCTATGGAATAGGCCTCGCGTTCGCGTCAAAACCTAGCCGAGTTCCTTGGCGCGCTTATGGGCGGCATTGACCGCCGACAGGACCAGGTCGTCGAGTCCCTCGCCCGGCTTGCACAGGACATTGAGCGCGGCCTCGGTTGTGCCGCCAGGCGACGCCACCTTCTTGATCAGGGCGTCCGGTTCTTCGCCCGTTTCATCGAGCAGGCGCGCCGCCGAGACGAGCGTGCCGCGCGCCAGGTCGCGGGCATGGCTGGATGACAGGCCGTTTTCGCGGCCGGCCTTTTCGAGCGCGCGCACGAAGGCATAGATATAGGCCGGGCCGGAGCCCGATACGGCCGTCGCCGAATTCATCTGGCTTTCGTCGGTCAGTTCGACCGTCTTGGCCATCGGCGCGAACAGGGCCCGGGCGACATTCATGCCGGCATCGTTGGCGGCAAACAGACTGGCCACCCCCTTGCCGGTGGCAATGCCGGTGGTCGGCATGACGCGGGCGATAGCGTGGCCGGCAAAGGCCATGCCGAGGTGTTCAGTCGTCACGCCGGCCATGACCGAGATAATGACCGCGTCATTGTCGAGATTGCCGTTGAGGATTTGCGCCACGGCATGCCAGCCCTGTGGCTTGACTGCCAGTATTATGGTCTTGGCCGCATGCCATTCGTCTGGCGTCGGGTTCAGGCGCGCGCCATCACGCATCCACCCTTGCGCCTCGTCGCCCGGCAGGAGGTCGAGGATCATCAGGTCGGACGGAACGGCATGGCCGCTGATACGGAAGCCCTTCAGGATCGACGAGCCCAGCGCTCCGGCGCCGATGAGCAGGATCGGTGTGGGCAGGGAAAGTTCGGACATGGTATGTTTCCGGGTAGTTTGGGGGCAGACGGCACGCTTTTCGAGAACGCACCGGAAGAATGGATCAGGCCTCGCCGCGCGTTTCGAACAGGCAGGCGGCAAATGCATCCTGCGCCGTCTCGACGCCTTTGAACCAGAAGTCGAAGGCCGGGAAGAAACGGTCGACCGCCTCGGCGGCGCTGTTGATCATGTGGGCGCTGGCGACGACCGAACCGCGCTCCTGCGGCATGATGGCCAAGGTATGACGGAAGACGATGTCGTAGGCGCCGAGACCCGTCGGGTCCTTTTCGGCCTCGGCGTCGCGGAAGACTTCGAAATGGCCGAACCAGACATGCTGGTTGACCAGGCACAACAGTTCGTACAGACCCGGCAGGCGCTCGCGCGACAAGGGCTTGCCCGCCCCGGATTCGACATCCAGCGAGCAGCACAGTTGCAGGCATTCGCCCTCGGGGCGCCACGAAAACCACATTTCGTAGGTGCGCCAGTCGCCGCTCAGCGCAAAGCCAAGGTCGCCCTCGGGTGTGCGTTCGAATTCCAGTCCTTCCTCGGTCAGGATGGATTCCACCATATCGAGAGGATCGAAGGCGGGATCGCTGTCATAGGCCTGGGGGATGTTCATATAGGTCTCTTATTTAGATCTCGGTTTTACACCGACGACGCCGGCTCTTTTGCCGACCTGGCCGCGGTAAGAGCTGCGACTTCTGCTCGCAGCGCAGCGATTTCGGCCTTCAGGACATCCAGCTCGTCACGACGGACCAGATCCATATCGGCAACAAAACGGTCGGCCTGGGCGCGCATGGCGGACTTCGCCTCTTCACCGGCCGCCTGGGCCAGGCTCATGGCCGAGGTTGTCAGTTTTGCCATTTCATCGAGAAACGGATTTTGGCTCTGCATGGACATGCCCTCCCTTACGCGTAATGCAACGCAAATCACTTTAGACACGCAATATAGGGCATATCGTCCGCACCACAAAGTTTTTCATGATTCTCGTGTGTACGGCCGTTCTTTTGTCGCGACGACGTGAAATGAAGTTGATAAATGAGCCTGATCCGTTTGCCGGGAGATCCCCCCTATGAGCCTGCGCCTGCCTGATATCGACCCGGTTTTGATCGGTCTTGGCCCCTTGAAGGTACGCTGGTACGCCCTGGCCTATGTGGCCGGTATCGTCCTGGGCTGGCTCTATGCCGGGCGCCTTTTGAAGCGCCCTGAATTGTGGCCCAACAACCAGGCGCCGGTGACCACCGATGATATCGACGACCTTATCCTGTGGCTGACGGGCGGCATTATCCTGGGCGGGCGTATCGGCTATATCCTGGCCTACGACGCCTCGATCATCTGGAACCACCCGCTTGACATGTTCAAGATCTGGGAAGGCGGCATGTCCTTCCACGGTGGCTTTACCGGCGTAGTCATCGCCGCCGTCATCTGGTGCCGCAACCATGGCTTCAGCTTCGCGCGTGCCCTGTCCCTGGGCGATCTGCTGGCCTCGGTAGCGCCGTTCGGCCTCCTGTTCGGGCGCCTGGCCAACTTCGTCAACGGCGAACTGTGGGGCCGACCGACCGATCTGCCGTGGGGCATGGTCTTCTGCAACAAGTACATCGAACAACAGTATGGTGGCACCTGCCCGGCTGGCGACCTGCCCCGCCACCCCAGCCAGCTTTACGAAGCCCTGGGCGAAGGCGTCATCCTGTTCGCCGTCGTCTGGTTCCTCGGTACGCGCCTGAAGAAGATGCACCGTCCAGGCCTGGTCATGGGTGTTTTCATCGCCGGCTACGGCCTGATCCGGATCGCGCTGGAAAGCGTGCGCAATCCCGACGAACAGATGCTGCCCTTCTTCAAGAACGTGCTGACCATGGGCACCCTGCTGTCTCTGCCGATGGTCGCCGCCGGCGCCTGGCTGGTGTGGCGCGCTCTCAAGACGGACGTGCCGGCACCGGAACCGGTAGTAGCGCCTGTGGTAGAACCGGAACCCGTGCTTTCGTCCGAGCCGGAAACGCCGGGCGACACGGCTGCCTGACGGACGCCTCGTGACTCTCAAGGACAGACTGATCGAACTGATCACGCTCGAAGGGCCGATCACCGTTGCCGACTATATGTCGCGCTGCCTGCTCGACCCTATCGACGGCTATTATATGAAACGCCCGGCGCTCGGAGCCGACGGTGATTTCATCACCGCGCCTATGGTGTCGCAGATGTTCGGCGAGATGATCGGCGTCTGGGTGGCGCAGACCTGGCTTGCCATGGGCTCGCCCGATCGTTTTTCCCTGGTCGAGATCGGCGGTGGCGACGGCACCCTGATGAGCGACATTGTCCGCGTCATGGCGCGCGTGCCCGGCATGTCCGCGGCGGCGCAGGTGCGTATGATCGAGCCCTCTCCGATCCTGCGCAACCTGCAATCACAGAAGGTGCCCCAGGCCGTCTTCCTGCCGTCCCTGATCGATGTGCCGGACAGCAATCCTGTTATCGTCGTCGCCAACGAGGTCCTCGACTGCCTGCCGGTGCGCCAGTTCGTCGAGACCGATCGCGGCTGGCAGGAACGTCGTGTTGGGCTCGAGGCCGGGCAACTGGCTTTTGGCCTGATCGAAACCGGTCCCGACTTCGTGGCGCCGCACGCCGCCGAACCCGGCATGATCTACGAGATATCCCTGCCCCAGATTCGCTTCGCCGAACAACTGGCAGCCCTGGTCAGGACGGCCGGTGGTGCGGCCCTGCTGATCGACTATGGCCGCGACCAGGCAGGCCCGGGCGACACGCTTCAGGCACTTTCGCATCACCAGAAGACCGATCCCCTGGCCGCGCCCGGCGAACACGACCTGACCGTCTGGGCCGATTTTCCGTCCGTGTCGCGCGCCGTGACGGCGACCGGTCTCACCGTCAGCCGCATTACCACCCAGGCCGAGTTTCTCCGTGCCCTAGGGATCGAGGCGCGACTGGCCGCCCTGATTGCCGCCAACCCCGCCCGCGTCGACACCCTGCAACGCCAGGCCGATCGCCTGCTGGCCGCCAACCAGATGGGCAACCTGTTCAAGGTCCTGGCCTTTGGTCGGGACACAACCGCGTTTACCGGACTTGAAGCCGCTATTTCCAAGGACTAGACACGCCTCATGACGTCCTCTCCCCTTCCTTCGGCGCCCCTGCCTCCGCGCATTCTCCATCCGCTGCTGGACCTGCCCGGCATCCAGCACGGCTTCTTCACCCGCCAGGGCGGGGTCTCGACGGGCGTCTATGACAGCCTCAATATCGGCCTCGGCTCGAAGGACGATGCCGAAGCCGTCATCGAAAATCGCCGCCGCGTCGCCGCGACCTTCGACCGCCCGGCCGACCACTTCCTCAGCCTGTACCAGGTCCATTCCAATATCGCGCTCAGCGTAGAAGGCCCTTGGCAGAATCCAGCGGGCCGTCCCGAAGCCGACGGCCTGGTCACCACCACACCCGGCGTCATCGTCTCGGCCCTGGCCGCCGACTGCGCACCCTTGCTGTTCGCCGATCCCGACGCCCGCATCGTCGGCGCCTGCCATGCCGGCTGGAAGGGGGCGCTTCACGGCATGATCGAGGCTACCATCGCGCTGATGGTCGAAAAAGGCGCCAACCGCGACACTCTCCGCTGTGTCGTAGGGCCCTGCATCGCGCAGGCCTCCTACGAGGTCGGCGCCGACTATGCCGACATCTTCGCCAATACCGATCCCGACAGCCCGCCATTCTTCATCGCCGGCAGCGCGACCGACAAGCGCATGTTCGACCTGCCCGGCTATTGCCTGATGCGCCTGAAGCGCGCCGGCCTGACCCGGATAGCGGCCACCGGCCACGATACCTGCGCCGACCGCCAGCTCTTCTTCTCCAACCGGCGCAATTTCAAGGAGGCCCTGCCCGACTATGGCCGTCTGGTCTCCTGCATCATGCTGCGGATTTGATGCCAACGGCCGGAGAGGTGAAGTCGCTGGGCGTCTATATGATATTTTTAAAGATTCATGACGTTTAGCCCTTGCCGTGCGGCGCTTGCCTGTTAAAAGCCGCCGCAATTGCCAAGCGCGGGGCCGACAACGACCCCGACCAAGCCAAATCGGGAAAATTTGCCATGAAGTTGCTCGCCGCCAATTCCAACCGGACACTGGCCAAGGCCATCGGCGACTATCTCGACATGCCGCTGACCAAGGCCCGGGTACAGCGCTTCCTCGATAACGAAATCTTCGTCACCATCGACGAAAACGTCCGCGGCGAAGACATCTTCGTCATCCAGTCGACCAGCTATCCCGCCAACGACAACCTGATGGAATTGCTGATCTGCATCGACGCCCTGGTTCGGGCCTCGGCCAAGCGCATCACCGCCGTCATTCCCTATTTCGGCTATGCCCGCCAGGACCGCAAGACCGGCGGCCGCACGCCGATCTCGGCCAAGCTGGTCGCCAATATCATCGCCCGCGCCGGCGCCCATCGCGTCCTGACCATGGATTTGCACGCCGGCCAAATTCAGGGCTTCTTCGACATTCCGACCGATAACCTGATCGCCATCCCGTTCATGGCCAAGGATATCAAGAGCAAATATACCGATCCGCACGAACTGATGATCGTATCGCCGGACGTTGGCGGCGTAGTCCGCGCCCGCACCCTGGCCGACCGTCTCAATGTCGACCTCGCCATTGTCGACAAACGCCGCCCGCGTCCGGGCGAGTCCGAAGTCATGAACATCATCGGCGATGTCTCCGGCCGCCGCTGCATCCTGTTCGACGATATCGTCGATTCCGCCGGCACCCTGTGCCATGCCGCCAAGGCGCTTATGGATCGTGGCGCAAAATCCGTTTCCGCCTATGTCAGCCACGGCGTCCTGTCGGGGCCTGCCCTCGACCGCGTCGCCGAGTCCGTTCTCAGCGAACTCGTCATCACCGACTCCATCGAAGCCACCGATAAGATCCTGCAGCATCCGAAAATCCGCATGGTCGGAGTCGCTCCGCTGATCGGCGAAGCTATTCGCCGTATTGCCAACGAAGAGTCGGTATCAAAACTTTTTGATTGAAGCACCTGCCTGTCTGCCCGGGCGATTTAGGACATTTTTAACCCTTATCTTCTTAATCGACTCGTGGCTTCGGGCGGACTTCGCCCAGGTGTCACGCGGACAAAAGTGCCTTAATTTCGGCACTTTGTCAGGCTTCACTCGCGGCATAATCCTCTTCGAGATGAGACCTGTCAGCGCCGCCCTGCGTGCAATCCGAAACGGTGAAAAACGCCTGTTCGGCTAAACTGCGCGACAAATATAAACCCGGCGGCGATGCTTGCATGGCCTTGGCCACAGTGCCCCACACCCAATCCTTACCTCCTACAGGAGTTGCGTATGAAGTTGTCAGTATCCAAGGGCCTTGCCTGCGGTCTGTTTGCCCTTAGCCTGACGCTGGCCGGTTGTGCCACCGACGCCCCCCCGCCCCCTCCGCCTCCGCCGCCCGCCCCTGCCGGTCCTCCGGTGGCCCTGGCGCCGGCGATTTCGGACGCTGCCGCGACCTATGTCGATTATATCGAACAGGCGCGCAAACTGTCGGCCGATTTCCGCGATGGCGCTTCGGTCCAGAGCGAGTTGCAGACCGGTGCGTCGTATGAGCCGACGCAGTTGGCGCGCGGTGCCGTCGCCTACGGCGCCATAGTCGCCATGCAGGAGCCCAGCTTCCGCAGCGCCCTTCGCGCCTACGCTGCCGATCCGGCCGCCCGCGCCGACATGGTGCAAAAACTGCTGAGCGATCCCAACTACGCCGCCGGCCTGCCCTCGGCCAATATAGCTGCCCGCCGCGTCATCCTGGCCCTGTCGACCGACGGCCAGTCGGTCTATCGCGCCGGGGTCCGCGTCAAACAGGCCGCTTACGACGTCCAGCATCAGGCATGGTCCAAGGAATTCATCGGCGACCGCGACGGCCGCCTGGCCATGGCCAAGCAGAACTCCGTCACCCTCAAGAGTGTCCAGTCGGATCAGTCGACCAAGCTTCTGACCTCTGCCCTGACCGGTGACGGCCTGGTCACCCGTGCCCATACGGGCGCTGCGACCGGCGATGCTCCCCTCGGCGGCAGCCCCGCTCCGAACACTCCGACGCCCAGCGATCCGCAGACCGCAGAACAAGCCGCCAATCCGGCGGCGGCCCAGGTCAGCGACGTCCTGCCCGCTGGCGGTGCCGACGAACCCGCGATCGATTTCGGCCGTCCCGACCTGTTCAATGCCCCCTACACCTCGGCTGTCAACCGCGCCCTGACGATCGCCGCCGTGGCGATCCTGGGTGAAGGCGGCGACAACAACTCTGCCAACCTGGTCGCCCTGCTCGACGAAGGCGATGGCAACAAGTGCTTCAACATGTCGAAGCTGAATCTCTATCAGTGCCTGGCCGTGGCCAAGCCCTATTATGAGGACGTCTTCTGCCTGGGCCAGCACATCCTGATGGATACCGGCCAGTGCCTCGGCAAGATGTCGAGCAATGCCCTCAGCTTCGACCCGATCCGCAAGATCGGCTTCAACGATGACGGCTCGGTGTCCCACGCCGATGCCCAGCCCTACCTGCAACCCGCCAAGCCGGTGAAGTGCAAGAAGGGCAAGAAGTGCGCCGCAACGACGACTAAGGCTTCGGCCAAGTCGGCCGCCTCCAAAGCGGAAACCGGAAAATCGACCGGAAAGACGAGTTCGAAGTCGAAGAAAAAGAAGTAATTCCTACCAGGCGCCGGATGAAAATCCGGCGCTTTTCATATGTGCGTGGCAAAACAGGCGCCCGGCTGTTGCACAATCCGCCTTAGTCGTGTAGTGAGGCCGCCTCCAGAAATTCGGACCGCCGGGCCATTGTGGTACCGGCGTATTTCTATTGAGGTTTATGGCCATGGCCGATATCATTCTTGACGTCGAGGTGCGTGAGCGCCTTGGTACGGGCGGTTCCCGTGAAGTTCGCAACGCCGGCAAGGTGCCGGGCATCCTGTACGGTGGCAACCTTGCTCCCGTCGCGATCGCCGTCAACCTGAACGCGTTCCGCAAGTCCCTGTACACCGGCAAGCTGGCCGGCCACCTGGTGACGTTGAAGTACGGCGAAGAGACCCAGAAGGTCATCGTGAAGTCGATCGACTTCCACCCGGTCACGGATATTCCCCAGCACTTCGACCTGCTGCGCGTCGATGAACACGCCAAGATCCGCATCTCGGTTCCGATCCACTTCAAGAACCACGAAGCCTCGCCGGGCCTGAAGCGCGGCGGCGCCCTGAACACGACTGTTCACGAGCTGGAAATCCTGGTCCCCGCCGACCACATCCCGGAAGACATCATCGTCGACCTGACCGGCCTCGAAATCGGCCAGTCGGTCCACGTCTCCGACCTGAAGCTGCCGTCGGACGTCGCTGCCGTACTGAAGCCGGAAGCCGTCATCGCCTCGGTGACGTCGTCGGGCGCCAGCGCCAGCGAAGACGCGGCCACCGAAGCGTAAAGCTTGGTCTGCCTTTAAGCAAAAGGCCCCGTCCCCGGACGGGGCCTTTTGTGTTTGTGTAATACTTTTGATCGGTGAGATCGCCGCAAGGCTTTGTGGCGAACGCGTTTTCTGCTATCGGACGCGTGACAACCGTTGGAGCGTGAATCAGTGCATCTTATTGTCGGACTCGGCAATCCCGGCGCGCAATATGCCAGGAACCGGCACAATATCGGCTTCATGATGGTCGACGAACTGGTTCGCGGCGCCACCTTCGGTCCGGAGAAGAAGGCCTTCGACGGCATCGTTTCCGAAGGCACGATCGACAGCGCAAAGGGCATCCAGAAGATCCTGGCGCTCAAGCCGCAGACCTATATGAACAATTCCGGCCTGAGCGTCGGCAAGGCCATGCAGTTCTACAAGCTGAAGCCCGAGCAGGTCATCGTCTTCCACGACGAACTTGACCTGGCGCCCGGGCGGCTGCGCATGAAGATGGGCGGCGGCCACGCCGGCCATAACGGGCTGCGCTCGATCATGCAGCATGTCGGACCGAACTTCATGCGCGCGCGCATGGGCATTGGCCATCCTGGCGCCAAGGAATTGGTACTCAACTGGGTGCTGGCCGATTTCGGCAAAAGCGACCAGGCCTGGCTGACCGCCCTCAACGATTCCTGCGTCGGCGCCTTGCCGATGCTGTTTTCCGGTGTGCCTGATGCGGCAGACCGTTACCAGGCCGAAGTGATGCGTCTGGCGCCTGCACCGAAGTTCGATGCGCGCCAAATGGCCAACCAAAAAGACGCATGAGATAATTTTTATGGTAATCAAATCATCAATGGCGAAAGTCGGGATTGCTTTTGGTCCCGTTTTTGCCCCATTGTCATGCGAGCGCTTAGGCGTTCGGGGTAAATTCAGGGCATAACCTTTTGGCACACGGCAATCTGTCAGACGAAAGACGGACAGACGGCGACGCGCACCCGATTCCGGCGCATCGCAAGGTCGTCCTGGCTACACACGGTTCGCTGGGCGACCTGCATCCGTTTATTGCCCTGGGCTGTGCCCTGGCCGATAAGGGCTGCCATGTCTCGCTGGCGTCGCACCCGGACTATCGTTCCAAGGTCGAGAGCGCCGGCCTGACCTTCATTCCCTACGGCATCAGCCGCGATGAATACGTCCAGACCCTGCGTCTGCGTCCCGCTGAAATCGTCCAGCGCATCTCTTCGGACCACGGCTTTCTGATCCGCAAGCTGATCGCCCCCTATCTCGAAAGCTCGATCCGCGACATCACCCCGGCCGTCGCCGAAGCCGACATCGTGCTTGGCTCGCCCTTCGCCTATGGTGCCCACATCGCCGCCACCCTGGCCGGCAAGCCGTTTACCACGGTGGCTCTGCAGCCAACCGTCATGATGTCACGCTACGACCCGCCCAAGATCAAGCAGGCGCCGTTTATCCTGTCGCCGCAATCCAAACTGGCCGCCGCCTATAACCGCCTGATCATGAAGACCGGCGAGAAGTTCATGGCCGCCAGCCATATCGAGGTCATGGCCATCTATCGCCGCTATGGTCTCAATCCGACGATCGGCCTCGGTGGGATCGTCTCGGATCACCAGACCATCGCCTTCTATTCCAAGGTGCTGCAGGACATCCAGCCGGACTTCCCCGCCAATACCGAAATCGTCGGCTTTCCCTTTCACGACAGCGAAACCGGCAAGACGCCGACCCTGCCGGAAAAGCTCGAAGCCTTCCTCGAATCCGGCCCGGCTCCCCTGGTCTTCAGCCTCGGTACCTGGGTGGTCTATGGCGGCGAGATGTTCTATCGCCGCGCCATCGACGTCGCCAAGGCCCTGGGCGAGCGCTGCGTCGTCCTGGTGGGTGGTGAAAGCCCTCTCCTGACCGAAGATCTCGGACCGGACGTCTGCGCCATCGCCTACGCCCCGCATTCCCTGCTCTTCCCGCGCTGCAAGGCGGTCATCCATCACGGCGGCATCGGCTCGACCGCCCAGGCCCTGCGCTCGGGCCGGCCGCAACTGGTCACGCCCGTCTTCGGCGACCAGTTCGACAATGCCTTCCGCCTGGCCAAGTCCGGCGCCAGCCTGACCCTGAACTACGACAAGTGGCGCAAGTCCGCCGCCGTCTCGCAAATCCGCAAGCTGCTGGCCAATCCGGCTATAGCCGCCCACGCCGCAGCCGCAGCCCTCCTCATTGCCAACGAGGACGGCGCCCGCGCTGCCGCAGAGACGGTCCTGAACTCGATCTAACCTTATGCGGTAACAGAGCGGAATCCTGCGCTCCGCTCTGGTCCTCAGCGGCGAAATGCTTTAGGGAAGCGGCCAATCCTTTCCGTTTCCCGAGACCAGACCTTTATGGCCCTTAAAGTCGCTATCGTCGGCCTGCCCAATGTCGGCAAGTCCACCCTGTTCAACGCCCTGACGCAGACCGCAGCCGCCCAGGCCGCCAACTATCCCTTCTGCACCATCGAGCCCAATACCGGCGACGTCGCCGTGCCCGAGCATCGCCTGCCCGTCCTGGCCGGTATCGCCGGCTCCAAGGAAATCATCCCGGCCCGCATCAACTTCGTCGACATCGCCGGCCTCGTCCGCGGCGCTTCGAAGGGCGAAGGCCTGGGCAACCAGTTCCTCGCCAATATCCGCGACTGCGACGCCATAACCTACGTCGCCCGCTGCTTCGTCGATACCGACATTACCCACGTCGAAGGCCGCATCGATCCTATCTCGGACCTCGAGATCATCGAAACCGAACTGATGCTCGCCGACCTGGAAAGCCTGGAAAAGCGCCTGCCGCAGCTCGAAAAGCGCGCCAAGACCGGTGGCGACAAGGAAGCTGCCCTCACCGTCTCCCTGATCAATGCCGCCCTCGACGAACTGCGTGAAGGCCGCCCGGCCCGCCTCGCCATGGAAAAGGGCAAGATCAGCAAGGAAGACGTCAAGGCCTGGAACATGCTCCAGCTCCTGACCTCCAAACCGGCCCTCTACTGCTGTAACGTCGAGGAAGGCGCCGCCGACAAGGGCAACGAACTGTCCGACAAGGTCGCCGCCCGCGCCAAGGCCGACCACGCCAATTCCGTCGTCATCTCGGCCCAGATCGAGTCCGAAATCGCCTTGCTCGATGCCGACGAGCGCAACGAATTCCTCGAGACCCTCGGCCTCGAAGAGCCCGGCCTCAACCGCCTCATCCGCGAAGCCTACAAGCTGCTGGGCCTGCAATCCTACTTCACCGTCGGCCCCAAGGAAGCCCGCGCTTGGACCATCCCGGTCGGCTGCACCGCTCCCCAGGCCGCCGGCGTCATCCATACCGACTTCGAAAAAGGCTTCATCCGCGCCGAAACCATCGCCTATGACGACTATGTCCAGTTCAAGGGTGAAGTCGGCGCCAAGGAAGCCGGCAAATTCCGCCAGGAAGGCAAGGAATATGTCGTCAAGGACGGCGACGTCATGAACTTCCGCTTTAACGTGTAAGCCCGCAGGCTCACAGCCCCTGGCAGGGGCACGGCCCCTGCACCCTGGCTCGCTATGTCATTGTGTGGTTGAGGCGGTGCTTCACCTACAAGAATCTGAAACCCGCCGGAGCGATCCGGCGGGTTTTGTTGTGGGCTAAAACACCGTAGCGCGGGAGACAGTTTCCCAGGTTTCAAGGCCCGCCAATATGCCATTGGCGTGGTTGCGGATACCATCGACGGCGTCATTGCCGAGCGCCAGGCGCATCGGCGGTGTTTCCGTCAAGGCGGCGAACACGGCTTGGGCTGCCTTCACCGGATCGCCTGGCTGGGTATTGTCCATGCCATGGGCGAACTTGCGCGTCTCGCCGACCGTGGCGTCGTAGACAGGATTGATAGGCATATGGCGCAGGGCGCCGCCGGCGAAGTCGGTACGGAAGGCGCCGGGTTCGACTATGGTCACGGTTATGCCGTGCGGCCTGACCTCGTCGGCCAGGGCCTCGCTCATGCCCTCCATGGCGAACTTGGTCGCCGAATAGGCGCTGAAGCCACCCCACGACATCTGCCCGCCCATGGACGAGACGTTGACGATCGCCCCCTGCCCCTTGCTGCGCATGATCGGCAGAACGGCACGGATCATTTCGACCGTGCCGAAAAAGTTGGTACGGAAGATGGATTGCCATTCCTCCGCCGGGGTTTCTTCCAACGCACCGACAAGCCCATAACCGGCATTATTGATCAGGACGTCGATCCCGCCGAAACGCTGCGTCACAGCGGATACTGCGTCAGCGAATGTCTCCGGCCGATCGACATCGAGCGCCAGCGGCAGGATACGGTCCGGGGCTTGCGCCACCAGGCTGTCAAGGCGCGACAGGGCCCTGGCCGTGGCCACGACGTTATGGCCGAGACGCAAGGCTTCGATGGCGAATTCCCGGCCGAATCCAGCCGAGGCGCCGGTAATGAAGACGGTTTTTGTTGAAGGTGCGGACATGGATATCTCTCCTGTGGTTTGACGTTCGGAATATGCCGCAAGCCATACTCGACGATAATACGGTTCAAAAGGCATGAATTATTCGATAGAATGACATAATGAACCGAGACCTGCTTTTGCACTTGCCTGTGGTTGCCGCTGTCGCACGCCACAGCAGCTTCGCCCGCGCCGCAGCCGAATTGCAGATGAGCCCCTCGGCCGTCAGCCATGCTGTGCGTTGGGCCGAGGACTATCTCGGGCAACCAGTCTTTGTCCGCACCACCCGCAGCGTGCATTTGACCGAGGCTGGCCAGGATCTGCTGACTGTGCTGCAACCTTCACTCAGCGATTTAACAGACGTCGTCGAACGCCTGCGCGCCGCCCATGGGCGCTTAAGCGGCACCTTGCGTATCAATGCCCCACGCGTCGCCCTGCCCAATGTCGTGACACCCCTGCTGGCCCGAATGGCGAACGCTCACCCCGACCTGACCATAGAGATTGTCAGCGACGATTCCCTGGCTGATATCGTCCGCGACGGTTTCGACGCCGGCATTCGCCTCGGCAACATGGTCGCGCAGGATATGGTGGCGGTACGCCTGACGCCGCCTTTCAGCGCTATCATGGTTGCGTCCACGGCCTATCTGGAAAAGGCCGATACGCCCGCCGCCATAGCCGATCTCAAGGACCATGCCTGCATCGGTTATCGCCAGTTGACCTCTGGCGGCATCTACGACTGGGACCTGCGTGATGGCGACAGCGACATCACTGTGCGCGTCACAGGCCCCGTGCGCATCACGGATGGCCTGTATGCCCGCGACCTGGCGCTGGCCGGCGTCGGCATCGCCTATGTCTTCGAGCCGCACGTCCGTGACGACCTCGCCGCCGGCCGCCTGGTCCAGGTCCTTCCTCAAACCGCCCTCGAAGAACCCGGCTTCTTCCTCTACTTCCCGCAACGCCAGCGCCAGTCTCCTCGCCTGCGCGCCCTGCTCGACATGATAGCTGCCGGCACACCGGCGTCACATTGACGTCCTATTCTCCGTCGTCTTACAAACAGACGATACCGGAGGGGGACAGGATGTTGAAAGAGCTCTTAGGCCTTGGCATGGCCGTCATCGGCGCGATAGCTGCAGGACTGGATAATACCCATCCCCTGGCGACGACCTATCGCACCTCAGTTACGTTGAACCAGGGCGAGGACAAGCGCCTGGCATCGCATTCCGACCTGGCGGTCCGCGACGGACTGGCACTGAAGATTTTCCATATTGGCCGGCTGATCCATACAGCCGTGGATGTCAGTTGCGGCACGGATGATGTCGGTAATTGCCACAGCTATTATTTCGTCGGCCCGGTACAACTGATGTCCCCGGTTTCGCACAGGGTCGAAACCTACGCGCAGTTCGGCGAACTGTTCTACGAAGGAACGGGCGGCTATTTCATCCCTCTGGAAAATGGCCGCATGATCCATACCGATGCCGAAACGCTCGGCTCCCCCGATGGGCGCCAGTATGCCTCCGGCAGCGAGAGCGTCGACGAACAGGGTGAAACGGCCACCAACCTGACCATCTCCGCAACCGATGGCAAGGCGCGCGACATCGTCTTCGCACCATCCTGCCTGCCCAACCAATGGACGGGTGCCGCCCAACTCACCGCCTTGTGCGAGTACTATACCTATGACGGACTCGACATGCGCTTCGAGGGCCTGGCCACGCGCGACGCTGCCGGCCACTGGACGCTGAAGATCACGCGCCTCCTCGCCTACAACCCACCACAGGGCACCACCACCCCGCCCGACCTGTCCCAGGTCTTCGAAGGCACGCCCGCCAAATAAAAACCCGCCGGATCGCTCCGGCGGGTTTCTCTATTCTTGGTGCCACACGGCGCGGGGACGGCATGGCGTGGCGAAAACCGTTAGCTCACGAGCACCTGAAGCGAAGTGTACTTTCGTACATGAGCGAAGGCGCGCAGGGAGATGACGGTTTGCAGCCCGCCAGGGCGTTCCCGCCTATCAGTGTTTGCCGCGCCAGACTTGACGATAAGCCAGATACGTTATGCCGGCCATCAGCAGCAGGAAGATGATGACGCCGAAACCGGTCTGCTTGCGTTGCACGGCATGCGGATCGGAGGCCCATTCCAGGAAGGCCGAGACATCGGCGGCTTCGTTGCTCAGGGTCGACTTGCGGCCGTCGTCGAAGGTGACGCGACCGTCGGTCAGCGGAGGCGGCATGGCCAGCACACCGCCTTGCGGCACCTTGTGCGGGTCGCCCTTCCACTGGGTGGCCAGCGAACCGTGGACGCACGGGTTATAGTGCTGGGTGTCGGCAACCGTCAGGCCAACGGGCGCCGGCTTGAAGCTGGTGAGTACGCAATAGACGTACTTGGCGCCGCCTTCGCGGGCCTCGGCCATGACCGACAGGTCGGGCGGCAGGGCGCCGCCGTTGGAGGCCTTGGCGGCTTCGTCGTTCTTGAACGGCGACGGGAAGCGATCCGACGGCGTACCCTTGCGGGTCGTGTCGTCACCGGTATCCGGGTCGATTTCGGCGACGTCGTATTCCGAGGCGATCTGCTTGACGATCGGGTTGTCGTTCGGGTTCTTGTACTTCGGATCGTAGAAGGGACCGCCCTTCTGCGACAGGTTACGGAACGACAGCAGCTTCATCGAGTGGCAGGCCGAGCAGACCTCGCGGTAGACCTTGTAACCGCGTTGCAGCTGGGCCTGGTCGAAGGCGCCGAACGGCCCTTCGAACGAGAAGCCTTCCGCAGGCGCTTCGGGTTCCTTGTAGTTTTCCGAGGCCATGGCATGGCTGCCGGCCAGCAGGGACACTGCGAGCACGGCACCCGAAAGCGCCTTCAGGCTTTTTGTCAGTATCGAAGACATATCTGGCCCTTCCCTTAGTGCTTCTTGGCGTCGGCAAGCACGGCTTCGGAAATCGAGGCCGGCACAGGCAATGGATCTTCCTTGAGGCCGATCCACGGCATGATGATCAGGAAGAAGGCGAAATAATAGATCGACAGGATCTGCGACAGCAGGACGACGCTGAGGCCGATCGGGTTACCCGCCTTGTCCTCGCCCATGGAGAAGACCATGTCGGTCGGCAACTGGCCGCCACACCAGCCGAGGCCAATGCAGGTGATGACGAACATCACGAAGAACCAGCGCATCACCGGGCGGTAACGCATCGACTTGACCTTAGACGTATCCAGCCACGGCAGGGCGAAGATGACGGCGATGGCGCCGAACATCAGGACCACGCCGATGAGCTTGGCCGGGATCGGGCCGATGTCGAAGGTGACGCAGCGCAGGATGGCGTAGAAGGGCAGCATGTACCATTCGGGCACGATGTGGTTAGGCGTCTGCAGCGGGTTTGCCGGGATGTAGTTGTCGGCGTGCTGCATCGCCTTCGGGAAGAAGAAGACGATGGCGGCGAAGGCGATCAGGAAGATGATCATGCCCAGGCCGTCCTTGATGGTGGCGTAAGGCGTGAACGGAACCGTGTCTTCCTTGGACTTGATCTCGACGCCGGTCGGGTTGTTCTGGCCGACGACATGCAGCGCCCAGATGTGCAGGACGACGACGCCGGCAATGACGAACGGCAGCAGGTAGTGCAGCGAGAAGAAGCGGTTCAGCGTCGGCTGGTCGACCGAGAAGCCGCCCTGCAGCCAAGTCAGGATCGACGGGCCGACGACGGGAATGGCGCCGATCAAGTTGGTGATGACGACCGCGCCGTAATAGGACATCTGGCCCCAGGGCAGGACGTAGCCCATAAAGGCGGTGGCGATCATCAGGAAGTAGATGATGCAACCCAGCAGCCACAGGACTTCGCGCGGCGCCTTGTAGGAGCCGTAATAGAGACCGCGGAACATGTGGACATAGACGGCGAAGAAGAACATCGACGCGCCGTTGGCGTGGGTATAGCGGATGATGTCGCCATAGTTCACGTCACGCATGATGCGCTCGACGCTGTTGAACGCCAGGTCGGCGTTCGCGACATAGTGCATGGCCAGAATGATACCGGTGACGATCTGGATGCCCAGGCACAGGCTGAGGATGCCGCCGAAGGTCCACCAGTAGTTCAGGTTCTTGGGCGTCGGATAGTCGACGAAGCTGTCGAAGGCCAGACGAACGATCGGCAGGCGCTGGTCCAGCCACTTCTCGATGCCCGTCTTGGGCTGATAGGTCGATTGATGGTCGCTCATTGTCTCTCCCCGTTAGCCGACTTTGATTTTTGTATCGCTCAGGAAGACGTATTCCGGCACCTCGAGATTCTTCGGTGCAGGACCCTGGCGGATGCGGCCTGACGTATCGTATTGCGACCCATGGCACGGGCAGAACCAGCCGCCGTAATCCCCGGCGCCGAAGTTCGGCACGCAGCCGAGGTGGGTACAGACGCCGACGAGGATGAGATACTTCTCATGGCCCGGCTTAACGCGATCGGAGTCGGCTTGCGGATCGCGGAAGGTCTTCCAGTCGGCGTCCTTCGCCTCCTGGATCTCCTTGGCGGTGCGATAGCGGACAAACAAAGGCTTGCCACGCCACTTGACGACAACCTGCTGGCCTTCGGCGACCTTACCCAGGTCATACTCGATCGTGGCAAGCGCAAGTGTGTCGGCAGCGGGATTCATCTGCCCGATCAGGGGAATCGCCACCATGGCCGCAGCGCCAACGGCGCCGGCCCCGGCCGCGATATAGATAAAGTCACGCCGGTTAGGGTCTTTAACGTCAACCGTCGACGCGGGATTCTGCCCAGGTTCGCTCACCTTGCCACCTCTTCGTTACCTCTCCGCCGCCTTTGGCTCCCTGAGGGTTCCCTATTTGTTAGGGGGTTCCCGCCGGGTAAGGCGCGCCACGCTACATTTCGAGTCGTTATTGCATCGTCTATGAATGCCGAAGCTTCATAGCCGAATTTTTCAAAACCTCAAACGGTCCCTTACGGGTTTGCCGTCAGGGTATTCAGGCATGTCGGGAAACGGAAGATGGATAACGGGTTCGGTGCGGTTCAAACGCTTGCGCGTCAAGCCTGGCCACCCTCCCCGATACGCCGCACTTTACCGTCACACCAAACCGGGCCCAAAGACCCGCCGCAGAACGCGGCTTTTTTCGTATAAACACAATTATGCCCCATGTCCAAACGCTGTTCGCCATTTTTGGCGCCATTTTTTGCAGCAAATTCCGGCGGCTGTGGCCGGTCTGCACAGATCGCGCTGGACTTGGACGTTACCTTGCGCAAAAGCAGGGCCGTTCCGCATGCCTTTGAAAGGGTCCCGGCCTCATGCGCCTGGCGTTATACCAGCCCGATATCCCGCAGAACCTTGGCGCTGCCATCCGTCTGTGCGCCGCGCTGGAGTGCGATCTCGACATCATCGAGCCATGCGGTTTTCCCCTCAGCGACAAGGCGATTCGCCGCGCCGCCATGGACTACAGCGGCTGCGCTAAAGTGTCGCACCACGCTGGCTGGGACGACTTCCTTGCCTTCCGGCGCGACGTTTTGAACGGTGCGCGGCTGATTCTGTTCACCACGCGGTCGGCCGAACCGCACATCGGTTTCGCCTTCCGCCCCGACGATATACTGCTGATGGGCCGCGAAAGCGCCGGCGTGCCTGACAACGTCCACGCGGCCGCCGACCACCGGCTGTTCATTCCGATCAGCGCCCAGGCCCGCTCGATCAATGTCATCACCGCCGCCTCTATCGGCCTGGGCGAGGCCTTACGGCAGACAAACAGCTTCCCGGTCAGATAACCCTCTTCCCTCTGCGACAATCCGCCCTGCGGCGAAACGGCAAATGTTGCGGCCCAGGGGCAAGGCGTATGGCGTGGCGGCACAGTTCACGCTAAACAGCGGATCCCGTCCATGACCAAGCCCCTTCGCACCTCCGACATGCAAACTGCCGCCGCCGTATCGCCCGACATTCTGAACGACCGCAAGACCGAGGCCGCGGCCTGGTTTCGATCCTTACGTGACGCCATCTGCGGCGCCTTCGAGACGATCGAGGACGAGGCGCCGGCCAGCCTTTATGCCGGCGATGCCGGACGCTTCGTGCGCACGCCGTGGGAACGCAAGGAAGGCGGCGGTGGCGAGATGTCGATCATGAAGGGACGTGTATTCGAAAAGGTCGGGGTCCATATCTCGACCGTCCACGGCACCTTCTCGCCGGATTTCGCCAAGACCATTCCGGGCGCCCTCGAAGATCCCCGCTTCTTCGCAACCGGCATCAGCCTGATTGCCCACATGACAAATCCGCACGTCCCGGCCGTACATATGAACACCCGGTTTATTACCACGACCACAAGCTGGTTCGGTGGCGGCGCCGACCTGACGCCGCTGATGGCCGCCGACCGGCATCAGGACGCGCCCGATGCCATCACCTTCCATGATGCCCTGAAGGGTGCCTGTGACCGCTTCGATCCTGCCTATTACGAGAAATTCAAGGCGTGGTGCGACGAGTACTTCTACCTGCCGCATCGCGACGAGCCGCGCGGCGTCGGCGGCATCTTCTACGATCACCTGACCAGCGGTGACCACGCGGCAGACTTCGCCTTTACCCAGGCGATCGGCAAAGCTTTCCTGGGCATCTACCCGCAGATCGTGCGCGCCCGATTGAACCAGCCCTGGAGCGAAGACGAACGCGAGGCGCAACTTATCCAGCGCGGCCGTTATGTCGAGTTCAACCTGCTGTACGACCGCGGCACCCTGTTCGGGCTGAAGACCGGCGGCAATGTCGCCTCGATCATGTCGTCCATGCCGCCCGTGGTGAAGTGGCCCTGATCCGTCAGTGTTTCGCGGTCCATATCAGGACCGCGACTGCGACGGCAATCAGCAGTGCCAGGCCGATCATCAGACGCACTATGATAATGCCAGTCCTGACGCCCTTCGGCATATCCGGGCTCAATCGCACGAAGCCGATCTCCCACATGGTGACGACCTCCGGCGATATTTCGCCGTACAGATAGACATCGTCCGCCTCATCGACCTTGCCCTGCCGTCCGCGCTGCCGGTCGCACCATTGGTTATAGGAGTCGGAAGTCATCAGGGTCATGCCCACCGCGACGATCAGTGCGACAAAACCGTCAAAAACCAGAACTATGACCGTCATCCTTGCCCCCAACTCGCCTACAGGTGGCCGTGACGATGCGCAACCATGGAAAGGGCAGCCAGCACGACGGCCGCCAGGACCATGCCACCCAAACATATCCGAACGATCACTATGCCGACCTTTAGTCCTCCTGGCATGCTGGGCCTTATCTGTGCAAAACACAGATCGAGAATTCGGGTCTCATCAGAATAGGTATATCTCAGGCGAGGCATTTTCTCGTCCCAGATCTTCTGGGCGACGTGGCGGTTATACCAATCGGCATAGGCGTTCCAGGTGAACGCGTATACGCAGCCCAGAAACACGATCGGCACAAAAACGGCCGCTAGAAATACAAACTCAATTCCCGAATGCACGACCGCCCCCGCTTCTGCCGTGAGGACACTAGTCCAGCCGCTTGAATTCGTCCATGGGCCTAGCGGAACAACAGCCGGACCTGGCGACAGGTAATCTTCACCGCACCCCATTCGCCATCGAGATAATAGCCGTCCGGGCCGCAGTCGAAGCCGTCGATTTCGCCCAGGTCGACACTGCCGTCATCGGCGACATTGCGAGCCGTCAGGTTACGTTCGATCCAGGTGACGTGCAGGTCGCCCGAAAACGCCAGGCGGGCCGTACGATAGCAGTAGCGCATGTCTTCCGGCGGCTGCCGATAAAGCGGATGCTCCTCGGTCAGCACGACATCGAGATCGAAGAACAGCACGTCCTCGCCCTCGTGGATGCCCAGCACGAAACTGTCTTCGAGATAGATATCGTGCAGGTCGTCGATCGTATTGTAATAGGTGGTACTCATACGCCCCCCTTAAACACCCAAAAACCGTGAAATAGCGCCCAGGACCTCGGCGCGGCTGTTCTCGCCCTTCAGGGTTTCCACAGCCTTATCCACAAGGGCGGCATCGATGCGGATGCCCCGGCGGCTGATCAGCAGGTCGCTGGCGAAGCTTTCGCAGAATTCCGGATGGCACTGGAAGGACAGGCCCTTGCGGTCGGTATAATAGAGGGCACCGTTAGGCGTAAATTCCGAGCCGGCAAGGCAGATGGCACTGTCGGGCTTCTTGACGACCTGGTCCTGGTGGGTGACCGCAACCCGGATGGCTGTGTGTTCCGCCTCTTCGCCAAGCAGGTCGCGCCAGACATCCTGCGCCTGGATTTCATATTCGTGCAGGCCGACACCCCAGCCCTTATGCGACTTTTCCACATGGCCGCCCCAGGCCTGGGCCATGATCTGGTGACCGAAGCAGATACCGACGACAGGAATATCGCGATCTATGGCCCGCAGCCAGTCGATCAGTTCGCCGATCCACGGATCGCTTTCGTAGACGCCCGACGGCGAACCGGTGATGACGACACCGGCCAGGGCTGCGTCGCGCGGCGGCAGTTCGCCCCTGCAAGGTGCGGAAGACCTGAAAGGCGCGACCGTCGCGCGCCAGCGTGCCCTGGAACATATCGGCATAGGAGCCGTAGGTTGCATCAAGACCGGCGGGCGGAACGCCCGTTTCCAGGATGGCGACATAGTCCGAACTACGCATATTTACTCTACCGTGTGAATACCTCGATTACATCGGCCTTTTGCCAATACCGTCAAGGGCTCGGTCGATCACGCTTTGTGAAAATTCATGATTAAGCCATTCCGTTTCTATTTGCTTAAGACGGATTCCGACCTCGGGCCCGGGCTCCATGCCGCGCGCCACCAGGTCGGCGCCCTTTACCGGAAAGGCCGGAACGTGCAGGGCATTCAGGTGGCCGACCAGGGCCGCGGGCGAACGTCCGAGATGCGCCGCCAGCAGATAGACGGCGTCTTCGACGGCTTCACGACCAAGATTATAGATCAGGCGCTTCAGCGCGCCTTCGTCGGCGTCAGCCAGTCGTGACGCTGCCACGCCCGCCGCGTACAGACGATCGAGCAGTTTCTGCGAAAACTTCAGCCGGACCTGCGCGGCCTTCAGTTCGGCATTGGCAAGCCCTACCCCGTTGTCGAGCAAGGCCATCAGCCGGCGCGGCATATCGGGGCTGATGCCGATCATGGCCGACAGCTCCGGCAAGGTCTGCGTCGTATGCAGCCAGCCGGGAATGATATGGCTGAGAATGCCGGATCCCGACATGGCCTCGAACGCCTTGAGCGGCGCCTCGAGCGCCAGCATCTTGCCGACCTCCTGCCACAGCCGCTCCCCCGACAGGCCGTCCTATACCGTCCTTCAGGGTAATACAGGCGTCCAGAGAGGCTGGATCTATCTCGGCGCCATATCCGGCGCTGAAGCGGAAAAACCGCAGGATGCGCAGATAATCCTCGCGGATACGCTGCTCGGGCTCACCGATAAAGCGGACGCGACGCGACACGGCGTCGGCAAGACCGAAGCCGGTCGGGTCGTAAACCGTGCCGTCGATATCGGCATAAAGTGCATTGAGATAGAAATCGCGGGCGCTGGGCGTCCTTTTCCCAGTCCGTCGTATAGCTCACCACCGCCCGGCGGCCATCGGTCTCGACGTCTTCGCGCAAGGACGTGATCTCGTAGGGCTCCCCGTCCATAACGGCGGTGATGGTGCCAAAGGCCTTGCCGGTCGGGACGCTTTTAATGCCCGCTGCCGCCAGGGCCGCCTCGGTCTCGTCCGGTGTCAGTTGTGTCGACAGGTCGAGATCGCTGGAACCGAAACCCATCACGGCGTTGCGCACGCAGCCGCCGACAAAACGCACACAGCCCTTCCCGCCCCTGGCTTCGAGGGCAGCCAAAAACGGCACGCGTCGAAGGCGTTGCCATGTCATCGGAAAGTGTAATCGTGGTCATGCGCCGAGCGTTTAGGCCGACACGTGCCAAAGCGCAATTAGGAAGCGCTCTCGTCAGCGCGCGATACCGCACCCGAAAGGCAGTCGCCAGGCGTCGTATAGTGGATCAGCACGCGGCGCTGATCGACAGGCCCCGGCAAGGTCATGTCGGCGCGTTCGAAACCCAGCGGCTGGAAATAGGCTGCATCGCCGACCAGCAGTACGGCGCGCAGGCCTTCACGGGCTGCCGCTTCCAGCGACAGCTTGATAAGGTGGCGACCGATACCCAGGCTGCGATAGGTGTCATCGACGACGATCGGCCCCAGGAAGGCGATGGTTTCCGAAACGCCGGCCTCGTTGCTGACGACGACCGGCCACAACCGGACCGAGCCGATCAACTGGCCGTCCTTGCACGCGACATAGGACATGGTCTCGTACGGCGTCAGGCCTTCGCGCAGACGCTCGGCCGTCTTGACATAACGGCCAGGGCCAAAGGCCTTGTCCGTCATGGCGATAATCGCCGCGTCTAGCCCCGGGGTTTCGAGACCGACCGTATAGGCCTTTGTCAGGCCTTCCGAATTGCGACTGTCCAATGGCATGTCCACGCGCCTTTGCGGGGGGATCCCGCAGCAAAAGAGGGCGCGCTATTAAGGGCAACGATCTGTTACGTCAAATCACATTATGCAAGGAAGATACGCCGCATCAGCGGCGGCGGCCGGTCGGCCTTGCCAAAACGCCAGGCGTTTTGGAGATAGTTTTATGGCGCTCAGGTGCCGCGCGGGCTCGCCGCATCAGCGGCGGCGCGCAGTCGCGCTTGCCAAAACGCCAAGCGTTTTGGAGATTACCTCAAGCGCTGAACCAATATTGACCTGAATTCGCGACTTTGAGGTCCCTACCCCGCCTTGCTCATGAATGCCGTAAAAGCCGCGATGGCTTCGGGGCTGCTCAGTTGCTGGCGGAAAATCTCGCCCTCGGCCTTGACGACTTGCCACAGGGCTTCGGGGTCACGCATAAATCCCTTGGTGTGACGCAGGCTGGATGGCGATAGCTTCACCAGACGTGCGGCCATTTCGGCGGCGGCGGCTTCCAGCTCCTGCGGCGCGACGACCTTGGTAATCAGGCCCAACTGATGGGCGCCGGCCGCGTCGACCACCTCCCCAAGCGCCATCCAGCCGAAGGCACGGACATGGCCGATACGTTGCGGCAGCAGCAGGGTCGAGCCGGCCTCCGGCACCAGGCCGAGCTTGAGGAAGGGCAGGCTCAGGCGAATATCGTCGGCAGCAACCACGAGGTCACAATGCAGCAGGAGCGTGACACCGACACCGACGGCCTGGCCCTGGACGGCGGCGATCAGCGGCTTTTCGAAAAAGGTCAGAGCCTTGAGGAACTGGAACACCGGCAGGTCGTCGAGTGCCGCCGAATTGAACTCGGCCAGGCCTTGCGCAAAATCGCCGATATCGTTGCCGGCGCAGAAATCTCCGCCCTCAGCCGCAATCACCACCGCGCGGACGGTATCGTCCAACGAAGCGGCGGCCAGGCCTTCCGTCAGGGCGCTGTACATGGCCCGCGTCAGCGCGTTCTTCTTGGCCGGCCGGCCAAGGCGCAGCGTCATCACGCCTTCATGCGTTGTTGCAGTGATCTCGGCCATTTTTGTGCTCTCCAACCTGTGTGCAGGAGGGCTACTCCAAATTGACGTTAACGGCAACCGTGACCCAGCGGCAGGCTGACGCGATTTCGTCGCACAGATCGGTTACGAGATAACAGGACACCTCTTGCCTTCTGTTCGCCATATCTAGTAAATAGCGTGCGTCAAACAATAAGCGCCGGACATCACGAATCGGCGCGCCTACAGGCTTTTCGCGCAACTTTGAAAGAAAGTCGCCCCATGAATATAGCAAATCTCGCCAGCCGGGCGCGGACCATTGTGGTCGCCGTCGGCCTGGCAGTCGTGGCCAGCATCGGCGCCACGCAGGCATACGCCGCCGAGCCCAAGGTCGATCCGGCCAAGGCCATGAACGACGCGCCCGCCATCATCGCCACGGCCAAGATCGCTTGCGATCCCGCCGCAGCCAAGATCATCGGCGGCACGGAATACACCAAGCCCGATGCGACCAAGGTCAAGGGCCAGCTTTACGAAATCGCCTGCAAGGCCGGCCCGGGCTTCATCGTCACCGCCGTTTCGACGAGCGAGATCTACCAGCCCTTCACCTGCATCCTGGCTGAGAAGGTCCAGAAGACCAATGCCAAGTCGCTGGTCTGCACCCTGCCGGAAAATCAGCCGACCTTTAAGTGGCTGCAGCCGGTCGTCCAGCCCTACCTGCCGAACTGCACCGTCAGTGGCGCCCGCCTGATCGGCTCGACCTCGGCAGCTCCGCTGATCGACCGTTACGAAGTCGGTTGCTCCGGCCAGGCCGGCGGCATCATCGACTACACCCAATTGGGTCAGACAGCCCCGACCGAATACAAGAGCTGCCTGGTTCTCGACGGTGGCAACTCGGCCTGTACCCTGACGACCAAGGAACAGGTCATGGCCACCATGACACCGCTGGCTGCAAAGGCCGACCCCAAGTGCCAGGTCAACAATGTCCGCTTCGTCGGCGTCAGCAAGGAAAACGACAACCTCTATTATGAATTCGGTTGCTCGAACCAGCCGGGCTTCATCGTCGCCACCAAGACCGACAACACCTTCAGCCGTATCGTCCCCTGCGCCAGCGCTGCCGGCCTGGGCGGCTGCACCTTCACCGACAAGGGCGCGGCTGCGGCCGGTGCCAACGGCGTCTATACGGGCGTCCTGAAGACGGCCGGCATCACCTGCACCGTCTCGGAATACAATGTCGTCGGCACGCAGGAAAGCAGCAAGCGCGACTATGTCGAGTTCAAGTGCCCTGAACAGCCGTGGGGCCTCATCGGCTTCGTGCCGCAACCGGGCAGCACGGCCGGCGTCAACGTCACCGACTGCTTCCTCGACCAGGTCCGTCACAAGTCATGCACCATGGTCACGCCGGACATGCTGAAGGCGCAACTCGACAAGCTGATCAAGACTGCCGAGCCCAAGAAGAACTGCGACGTCGCCGACGTTCGTTACATCGGTGAATCCTCAGGCGTCGAAAAGGGCCTGATCGCCGAACTGGCCTGCAAGAACAAGCGTGGCTACATCGTCGTTGTCAGCGGCGACCGTACCAAGCTGGAAACCGATACGCCCTGCCGTATCGCTAAGGCCCACAACGAAGAGCAGCAATGCCAGATCGCCGGCAACGGCACCTATACCGAAGCCGACTAGGATCTGGTTGGTATCGATAGCTGAAAGCCCGCGAGGTCATGCCTCGCGGGCTTTTTTATGAGGGCTGCGGAGTACAATGATGAAATCCATATCTGCCGTTCTCGCTACATGCGCGATCCTGGCCGCCTGCAGCAAACCTGTGCCGGTCGATACGACCCTGATCGCAATCCCGGCCCCGCCCACCGGCACCGCGCAACTGTTTCCCAAAACGACTGGCGTCGCTATCCAGAGCCGCCCAGGCGATTGTGCCAGGGCCGCCTGCCAGACCTTTGTCGACGGCACATGGCAGCCGCTTGAAGCCACGCAGGTAACCGGCATGGCGCTGTTGTCGGTCGATGAAGCCACCGGTGGACATTACAGCGAAGACCTGTGGCGGCCGGTTACGCCGACACGCGCCATCCTTCTCAACGCGACGGCGGGTAATCGCAATATCGCGTCGGGGCTTTTCGACGGCCTGCGTATTGGCCTGCGTGACGGCGTAAAGACGACCTATCTGACTGCCTACGCCATCGAAAACGGCGGCACGCTTCAGGGCGCCGGCCACTGTCTGTCCGGCGTCGGCTGTGCCCTGCCCCTGGGCGCGGGCCTCTATCTTTCGCCGGTCGATGCATCCCTGGTTATTTCCAACGGTCACGCCTGGCTGCTGCAGCACAGGCCCGACCGTTCGGCCAATCTTGTCGATCTCTATGCTGCGGCGGCCAGGCCCGACACCGTCCTGTGCCTGCCGGGCCTGGCCCTGTCGACGCACAGCGCCTGGGCAGGCCCGGTCGAGGCCGCCCTGTCACCGGATATGTTCGTGTCGCAAAAGGTCGATCCGGCTGCGCGCGACGCTGAACGCGCTGCGGTGCTGGCGAAATGCCCGGCGAAGGCCAAGGGATAGGCCTAAACGTCTGCGACCTAAGTAAGAAACCCCACCACCACATCTCGCGCGGTCCCATGGCTTTGCGAAGGCTATACCTTCGCTGTGCCAAACCCCGGCAAAGCCAGGGAGGAATAAAGACTCTACAACGCTTCCATAAACCGGCAGGCCTCGCCCTGGCTGGGGCCGACGATCTCGTCGTCGCGCATGACGATCTTGCCGCGGATGATGGTTGCCTTAGGCCAACCGGTAACTTCCATACCGTCGAACGGCGTCCAGCCACTGCGCGTACGCATGTCTTCGTGGCGCAGGAAGCGTTTGTGCTTCAGATCTACGAGGGTGACATCGCCGTCATAACCCTCGGCCATCCGGCCCTTGCCGGCGACGCCGAAGACGCGCTGGGCACCCGTCGAGGTCAGGTCGACCAGGCGTTCCAGCGACAGGCGGCCATTGGCGACGTGGGTCAGCATGACCGGCAGCAGGGTCTGCACACCCGGCATGCCGGACGGCGATTGCGGATAGGGCTTGGCCTTTTCCTCGAGCGTATGCGGGGCGTGATCAGACCCGAGCACGTCGGCGATGCCGCCGGTGATGCCGTGCCACAGGCCGGTGACGTGGTACTGGTCGCGGATCGGCGGGTTCATCTGGGCCAGGCCCTTGAGGCGCTCATAGGCCTCGGGCGCCACCAGGGTTAGGTGCTGCGGCGTGATCTCGACCGTGGCGATATCCTTGTGACCGACCAGGAACTCGATCTCCTCGCGCGTCGTCACGTGCAGGACGTGGATGCGCTTGCCGGCTTCGCGCGCCAGGCGGACCAGGCGCTGGGTCGACTGGATGGCGCTCTGGGCATCGCGAACGAAATCGTGGCTGGTCCAGTCGCCTTCGCGCGCCAGCGGCCGGCGCTCGGCCAGGCGGTACTCGTCTTCGGAGTGGAAGGTGGCGCGGCGATTGACATTGGCCAGCACGCTGGCGACCCCGGCATCGTCGGCGATCAGCAGGGTGCCGGTCGATGCGCCCATGAAGACCTTGACGCCGCAGCAACCCGGCAGGCGCTCCAGCTCGCCGAGCTGATGGACGTTCTCGTGCGTGCCGCCGACATAGAAGGCGTGGTCGCAGTGCATGCGGTGATGGGCGCGCTTGAGCTTGTCGGCGAAGGCGTCGGAATCGGTCGTCGTCGGATTGGTGTTCGGCATTTCGAACACGGCGACAACACCGCCCATGACGGCGGCCTGACTGCCGGTCTCCAAGTCTTCCTTCCATTCGAGGCCAGGCTCTCTGAAGTGGACCTGGGTGTCGATGACGCCCGGCATGGCCAGCAGGCCTGTGGCGTCGAAGATCTCGGCGGCGCTGTCCTGCGACAGGTCGCCGAAGCCGGCGAACTTGCCGTTGACGATACCGATATCGCCCTTGCCCCTGCCCGCATGATTGATGATATCGGCGTTGCGGATGATCAGGTCAAATGTGCGGCCCATGGTGTGTCTCCATAAAGTGTTGCGCTACCGCTTCGCTGCTTGAGCGCATGTGATTTTTTTCGCCGTTCCGGCGCTGCTTAAAATTATTCGGCCACGGCCTGGCGCGCCGACCGGTGCACCGATTCCGCGCCCTGCATGACCTTGACGATGCCGTCATAGACCCTGTCGATCGATAAATCGAGCAGATGACAGACCGCCTGTTTCAACTTTGGGTCAACCGCCTGGATCTCGGCAAAGCTGCGCGGTCCGCGGATGATATGGACATTGTCGCCGATCGGCGCGGCCGCGTCGTCCGACGGGCCAAACAGGCCGAAACTGTCGATGCAGGCCGCGGCCGCCAGGTGCAGCCACAACTCGTCATTGCCGAGGAAGACCGCCCCGTGCTTCAGCGCCGCATAGGCGCTGAGCAAATCAAGCCGGCCGGTCAGCTCCATCACCCGGGCGCGCGGCGTTGCCATGCGCAGGGCCACCGCGGTGTCGCGATCGTCCTCCGAGCCCAGGATCAGCAGGCTATGACCGGCAAAGGGGCCATTGTCGCGCATCAGCTTGGTCGCCAATACGGCAAAGCGCTCAGTCGGCCAGCGCCGGCCCAGCCAGCCCGCGCCAGGCGCGATAACGATCAGCGGCGCAATACCGCGGCCATTGTCGAGGAAGGTGCGCACCCCGGCTTCGCGCGCCGGCGAAACACGCAAGGTCGGCGCCACCTCGTCTTCGCTGAGGCGCAGGGCGCGACAGATCTGCGTCAGGACGCCGGCCGGATCATTGGGATTTAGCGTAAAGCGCGTCTTGGCCGGGATCAGGCGCGAAATCATGGTCGGGCCGATATCGATACACAAGCCCCACTGCCGGCGGCTGAGTTCGCTCAGCAGGCTCAGGCTCTTCAGCTTGAAAATCGGTCCATCGAAGGCTTGTATCTTATGGATGCAGTCGTCATCTTGGAACAGCTCCGCCGACAGTTTCGTCGTCAGCAGGGTGATGCGGGCATGCGGGATTTCCTGCTTCAGGCGATGCACGACGCCGCTCAAGGCCAAAGCCTTGGCGGGCTCACACAGGGCCAGCAGAAGAATGGGAAATGTCGCCTTCATATACCCTGCTATTTACGGCATAAGCTCCGGCGCGCAAGCCCGGATACTCGCCCCAAGACCAAAGATCCGCACATGACCGTTACCACCGCCATCGCCAGCCTGCCCCATCGCGCCCTGATCCGGATCACCGGCCCGGATTGGGCCACTTTCCTCAGGGGGCTATGTACGGCCCATATCGATCGAATCAGCGACGACGTCGCTCATGGCCATTTTCATAGCCTGCACTATGGCGCTTTTTTGCGGCCACAGGGCAAGATGTACGCCGATTGCCTGGTGTCGCCTGTGGCCGCCGAAGAGGTCTGGCTCGACGTGCCGTTATCTGCACGCGATGAGTTGCTGGCAAAGCTGACCATGTATCGCCTGCGAGCGAAGGTCACGATCGACGCCCTGGAACGTCCCGTCTTCGTCGCCTTCGGCGGGGCGTTGCCTGAGGGCTTCTCCGCCGATCCGCGCGCCGCCATCGCGGGCGATACCTTCGGCTTCGCCTACGGCGAACAGCACGCCACCACAGACGAGGCTGCATGGACGGCCACGCGCGTCGCCCTGGGCATTGCCGATCCCGGTTTCGACTTCGGCGCCGACAGCCTCTACGCCATCGACGCCAATCTCGACCTGCTCGACGCCATCGATTTCCATAAGGGCTGTTACGTCGGCCAGGAACTGACCTCACGGATGAAACGCCGCGGCCAGATCAAGAATAGGCTCTTGCCCCTGCAGTTGACGGGCAGCCTTTCCGCCGGCGCCGAAATCCTGATCGGCGAGCGCAAGGTCGGTGAGGTTATCGCAGCTTACGGCGCGATCGGCCTGGGCCTGATGCGCCTCGACCGTTTGACCACGACCGAAGTCTCAAGCGACGGTTTCGACGTAAAGGTCACCGTCCCGGACTGGGTTTCGCCGCACGTCGCCCTGGGCGGCGAGGCAGCGTAGGCACGAAGGTTAACGCCCGTAGTACCAGCGTAATAACGCGATTAAATTCAGTTAATTGAAATGGTTAACGCATGATCGAACATGAACGCTGTCGCTGGTGCGGGCAAGACCCGCTCTATGTCGCCTATCACGATACCGAGTGGGGCGTGCCCGAATACGATCCCCGCGCCCTGTGGGAAAAGCTGGTGCTCGACGGCATGCAGGCGGGCCTGAGCTGGATTACCATCCTGCGCAAACGTGAATCCTTGCGTGCGGCCTTCGCCGGCTTCGATCCGGACAAGGTGGCGCGCTTCGACGACACGGATATCGAACGCCTGATGAATGACACAGGTATTATCCGCTCGCGTGCCAAGATCCTGGCCGCCATAGACAGCGCCCGCATCACCCTCGACCTGCGCGACAAGGGCACTTCGTTCACGGACTTCATCTGGCAAATCCAGGACCACAAACCGATAACCAACCATTTCGCACGGGGTCAGGTTCCCGCCGAGACGAAGACCTCGCAAGAGTTGGCCAAATTGCTCAAATCGAAGGGCTACAAGTTCTGCGGCCCGGTCATCGTCTATGCCTTCATGCAGGCCGTGGGTATGGTCAACGACCATGTCGTTACCTGTTTCCGCCACGGCGGGGTCGATACACCTGTTGCTAACCATAGGGGTTAAGCCCGTTTTCAGCCCTCTCCCCTATCCTGCCTGCCACATTCCGCGCAGGAGGTAGAGTGCATGATACGGCCGCTTACCAGGTACGCAGAGTTTTCGGGGCGTTCTTCCCGGTCCGAATACTGGATGTTCGTCTTCTTCCAGCTTCTGGTCTATATTTGCCTGGGCGCCCTGTTCGTCTCCGGCATAGCCGCGCACACTTCCCCCCTTCTCGCCCTCTCCGTAGTCGGTATCGGAATAGCCGCCCTTGGCTTTTTCATTCCCAACCTGTCGGTAACGGTGCGCCGCCTGCACGACAGCGATCGGTCAGCGCTTTGGCTGCTGCTGTATCTGCCGAGTATTATCAACGCCCTGGTCGTAGGCTTTTCGCTTGACCGCTACAGCCAGGCCCTGTCGGGACACGATGGGCTTAATTCGCTCCTGCTCGGCGCTGGCGTGTCCGCGCCCATTCCCCCCTGGATCGCCGGTCTCTGCAGCCTGGCCCTCAGGGGGCTGATGTTTCTCAAGGGCACGACGGGCAGCAACCGCTTCGGCCCGGACCCGCTGCAAAACGGTCCGGATATTTCGGTCTTCGACGACGAGCGCCAAGCCGAGCCAGTGAAGCCTCCGCACAAACCCGTCTTCGACTTCGTCTCTTCCGAGCCAGCCGCCGTCCTACAAGCCCCTGCTCCACCCGTGCAGGCCAGGCCGCCGGTCCAGCCGTGGACGCCACCGACGCGTTCCGTCCCGGGAACTGCCGGGCGCCCTGCTCCGGCCTTCGGCAAGCGCAACGCTTAGACATAGCCGGCGTTACAGCTAATTCATTTGGCTGTTATGCCAACCTGGTTTAGCTTCCCCGCAGGATAGACGGTCTGCACAAGGGGGCTCTTATGACCGATGTACCGCTGATGTTTCAACCGCTCGTCAAATATGCCGAATTCAACGGCCGTTCGCGGCGCTCGGAATTCTGGCTGTGGATCCTGTTCCGCTTTATCGTCAACAGCGTGCTGGGCACGGGCATGCTGGCCTTTGTCGGTCCCATCATGATGACGGCACACGATCACCCGGAAATCTTCATCTCGCGCTATTTCACCGTCCTGCCCATCTTCTCCCTGATCAGCCTGGCCTTGCTGATCCCAACCCTCGCCGTCAGCGTCCGCCGCCTGCACGATATCAACCGCACCGGCTGGTGGTTGCTGATGCCGATCGTCGTGTCGATCGTCGGCATGATCGTCTTTGGCGTCATCTTCGGTGTGTCCCTGGTGCAGATGATCGGTCACGGCGACAATATCCCCGATGCCGAAGGCTTGGCCTTTGTCCTCAAGTTCATCGGCGCCTTCCTGATGTGCTTCGCCCTGCCGGTGCTGATCGCCGAAATCGTCCTGCTGGTCTTCTTCGTAACCGAGGGCAACCGTGCGCCCAACCGCTTCGGCGCCGACCCGAAGGGCCTCACCCTGACGGCCGAGACCTTTTCCTGATAACCAAAAGCCTGATAACCAAAAGACAGGGCCGCTGAATCGTTGTAGGAGACCATCATGGTGGACTTCTCTCACGAACTGAAAATCAGCGGCCTTCGTCAGTTGCTCGTCGCCGGCGTCGATGAAGCCGGGCGCGGCCCCTGCGCCGGCCCGCTCTGTGTTGCCGCCGTTATCCTCGACCCGGCGCGCATTCCGGCCGGCATCGACGACTCCAAGGCATTGACCGAAACCCGCCGCTTCGCCCTTGAGCCCGAGATCAAGGGCGCTGCCATTGCCTGGTCGGTGATTACGGTGACCGTCGAGGAAATCGACAGCATGAACATCCTGGCCGCCACCATGGCCGGCATGGCGCGTGCCGTCGAAGCCCTGTCGCCGGCGGCCCACCACGCCCTGATCGACGGCAATCGTTGCCCGAAACTGACTATTCCCGCCTCGCCACTGATCGGCGGAGACGCCCTGTCCCTGTCGATCGCCGCGGCGTCCATCCTGGCCAAGACAGCCCGCGACCGCGTCATGATCGAACTCGACGCCGTTTATCCGGTCTATGGCTTCAAAAAGCACAAGGGCTATCAGGCCAGCACGCATCTCGAAGCCCTGCGCCAGCACGGCGCCTCGCCGGTCCATCGCAAGAGCTGGGCGACTATTCGCGACCTGAACCTGACCGTCACGCACGAAGACGTGGCTTGACCTCGTCACGCTGCTTCGCAACAGGGGGCATTAAGCGTGCCCAACTCCCTTCGCCCCAACTTTGATGGGGAGATTTGGCGCCAGCGAAAGTATAGCCTTCGCAAGCCATGGGCGCAGCCGACAGGGGGGTCTTTTGCGCACGCCTCAAAACGCACCGCCGCCCGCAAACCGGAACAAAACGAATCCAAATATGAGTCCGAAAAGACTCACTCACAGGAAAAAGATTCGACCGATTCGTACGGAGTCAAGTTTTAACTTTTTATTTACCTCGCGGGATTCTAGCTGTTGGGACACAAGGCCTTCCTCCCGCGCGGTAAAATACAGCACGGGACAGACGAAAGACTCCCCGATGCCGAAGCTGAAATCCGCCCTCGTCCAGCCCCCTATGAACAGCACGCCTGCGCTGAAGCTCGACACCATCCACATCGGTGAGTGCATCGAGGTGCTGAAGAGCCTGCCGGACCGCAGCGTCGATCTCGTCTTCGCCGACCCGCCCTATAACCTGCAGCTTGGCGGCGACCTGCTGCGTCCCGACAATTCCAAGGTCGACGCCGTCGATGACGAATGGGACCAGTTCGCGTCTTTCGAAGCCTATGACGCCTTTACCCGCGACTGGATGCGCGAATGCCGCCGCGTCCTCAAGGACGACGGCGCCATCTGGGTCATCGGTTCCTACCACAACATCTTCCGCCTGGGCGTGGCCATGCAGGACATGGGCTTCTGGGTGATGAACGACGTCATCTGGCGCAAGGCCAATCCGATGCCGAACTTCAAGGGCACGCGCTTCACCAATGCGCACGAGACCCTGATCTGGGCGACCAAGGGCAAGGGCCAGAAGCGCTACACCTTCAACTACGACGCGCTCAAGGCCTTCAACGAAGACACCCAGATGCGTTCGGACTGGTCGATCCCCCTGTGCACCGGCGAAGAGCGCCTGAAGGACGAGAACGGCAACAAGGCGCACCCGACCCAAAAGCCGGAAGCCCTGCTATACCGCGTCCTGCTGGCCTGCTCGAAGCCTGGCCATGTCGTCCTCGACCCCTTCTTCGGCACCGGCACCACCGGCGCCGCCGCCAAGCGCCTTGGACGCCACTTCGTCGGCATCGAGCGCGACACCACCTATGCCCGCCATGCCCTGGAGCGTATCAAGAAGGTCGTGCCGGCGACGGCCGAAGACCTCAGCGTCATGGGCTCCAAGAAGTCCGAACCGCGCGTGCCGTTCGGCGCCCTGGTCGAGGCCGGCCTGCTAATGCCGGGCGATGTCCTCTACACGCCGAAGGGTGACCGCACCGCCCGTATCCGCGCCGACGGTTCGCTGGTCGCCGGCGACCTGAGCGGCTCGATCCACAAGATGGGCGCCATGATGGAACAGAGCCCCGCCTGCAACGGCTGGACCTACTGGCGCTTCAAGACCGACGCCGGCCTCAAGCCCATCGACGACCTGCGTGGCCGTATCCGCGCCGAACAGGGCCACTAATTAAAGCTTCGCACTTGCGAGATCAAACTCCTCTGTTAACACTTGATCGTCTTATCAGGGGAGTTTTTTTATGCGCGCATTAGCCATTGTTTTACTGAGCCTTCTGGCCGCGAATCCGGCGCTAGCGAAACCCCCAAAAACGAAGGTTATCGCGCCCAAGGTCCTGGTCATGGCCATGATTCCGCCCGAGGCCAAGCCGTGGCTCGACAACGAAAAGCCCACCGTATCGGTCGCGGTTCCCGGCCTGCCCCTGCCCGTCAAATGCACGCCGACCGGCACCTGCATCATGGTCACCGGCATGGGTTACGCCAATGCCGCCAGCTCGGCCTCGGCCGTGATCTATTCGCGAACATTCGACCTGCGCAAAACCTATATCCTGATCGCCGGCATTGCCGGTGTCGATCCGGCCGACGGTACGCTGGGCTCGGCGCACTGGGCGCGCTATGCCGTCGACCTGGCGCTGCGCCACGAGATCGACCCGCGCCAGATCCCGTTGACCTGGTCGACCGGCTTCATCGCCCTCGGCGCCCATCGTCCCGGCGAACAGCCGGTATGGCAGGCTGACACGGAGGTCTACCAACTCGATGAGGCCCTGCTTCAGAAGGCCTACACCCTAAGCAAGGCGACACCGTTGGCTGATACGCCTGCCGCCCAGGCGCTGCGTACCCACTATACCGACACGGCCGCAACCTCGGCGCCCTTCGTCAGCATCTGCGACACCCTGTCGTCGGACCTCTACTGGTACGGGTCCATGATGGAAAAGCAGGTCGCCGACATGACGGCCATCCTGACCAAGGGCAAGGCCAATGGCTGCACCACCCAGATGGAAGACAACGCTACGCTTACGGCGCTGAAGCGCGGCCAGGACGCGGGCCTGCTCGATTTCAAGCGTGTAGCCGTCCTGCGCACGGCTTCGGACTTCGACCGGGAAGGCAAGGACCAGACGGTGGCCGAAACGCTTGGCGACCTGACCGGCTTCGGTATCGCCACCGAGAACGCCTATCGCGCCGGCTCGGCCCTGACGCACGATATCGTCGCGCGCTGGCCGAAGTGGCAGGCCGGCGTGCCGAAGGACTAGTCGATCTTCAACGCCTTGCGAAACACGGTCGGCAAGCCCTTCTGCTCCGACAGAGGCAGCAACTGCCAGTCATTATGCGCCCGCAGAAGATCCGCGATCTCGGCGGCCGTAGCTTCGTAACGCCATACGGCCTGCGTCAGGGCAAAATGGGTAAAGACATGCTCATAGGACCCGGCCGGCACAAACGGACCCGGCAGGGGCGTTTCTACGTGCTTCGGCGGCTCCGATTGCCACTCGGTGTGCGGCAGGCCCAGCATGCCGCCCAGCAGTCCCTTGTCCGGCCGGCGCTCGGCGATAAAGCCGTCGCCATGGGTAATCAGGAAGGCGACACCGTGGCGGCGCGGTTTCGGCGCCTTGGCCAGCTTGACCGGATAGCGTTCGGGGTTGCCGGCGGCATAGGCCGAACAGCCCTCACGCAGGGGGCACAGCATGCACATCGGCGCCTTGGGGCGGCAGATGCTGTTGGCCAGGTCCATCAGGGCCTGTGGCCAGTCGCCGGATCGGACTTCGGAAACCCATTGCGCTCCCGCCGCCCGCACTTCGGGCCTGCCGTCGGGCAGTGGCGTTTCAATGGCGTAGAGCCGTGTCATCACCCGTTCGATATTGGCGTCCACGACATTGGCCGGCAGGCCGAAGGCGATGGCCGCCACGGCCGCCGCCGTATAGGGCCCAAAGCCCGGCAGTTTCAGCAACTGTGCCTCATCGGCCGGGAAGACACCGCCGAATTCCCCTACCACGGCCCGGGCGCACTTGATCAGGTTGCGGGCGCGCGAATAATACCCAAGGCCCGCCCATTCGGCCATGACCTGTTCGTCGGGCGCAGCCGCCAGAGCCTGCACCGTGGGCCAGACTTCGAGGAAGCGCTGATAATACGGCGCAGCATGGGCCGTCGTCGTCTGCTGCAGCATGACTTCCGACAACCAGACGCGATAAGGGTCGGGCCGACCGGCCTGCGCCGTGTCGCGACGCCACACCAGGTCGCGGCTGTGGACGTCGTACCAGGCCAGCAGATCGCCACGTAAACGCGCGACAAGCTGTGCGTCCTTCTCTATAATCGCCGCCATGAAACGCGAATTGCCCTCTCTTGAAGAGTCCGTCCGTATCCTGCGTACGACTCATACCAAACGCGCCCCGCGCGCGGGGCCCAGCGTTACTAAACAGGTCCAGCCGCTGATGAAAAGCCTGCAGGCGAAATTCGACGCCCTGGACGACGGCTCGGGCAAGCTGCGCGACCGCTGGCCCGAAATCGCCGGTGAGTCGCTGGCGCGAATCTGCGAGCCGGTAAAGATCATCCGCCAGCGCTCGACGGCCGCAGCGCCGCGCGCCGGCACGCTGGAGGTCCGCGTCTCCGGCGCCTTTGCGCCGCTGGTCCAGCATCAGTCCGCCACCCTGATCGACCGGGTCAATCTCTATCTCGGCGGCCGCCAGGTCGAGCGAATCCGTATCGTCCAGGGCGTCCTGACGACCAAGGCGAAGACCCCGCCCCCGCCGCGTCCCCGGCCGCTCGATGCGCGCGAGGAAGTCGAGCTTCAGGGTATGGTCGCCGATATCGACGATCCCCAGTTGAAGAAGGATTTGCTGAAGCTGGGCCGGTCGATCATGCTGCGCCAAAAGCAGAAATAATGCCGCTCAGCCCTTGAGCAAAAAATCGCCTCAATCCCGCGTTTTAAAAATCCCGTTGACAAACCTTGCCCGCTCCTGTTCCCAAGGGACACCTGGCCCGGAGCGGCCGCCGCAATCGTCACGGGGAAACCGATGCATACGACACTTCACTCCACCGTTCGCGCCTTGGGCCTGGGCGCCCTCGCCGGCATCGCCCTGCTGGCCGCCGGCTGCAGCAAGGAACCTTCGACCGACAAGATCACCACGGGCGACATGACCCTGGGCAATCCCAGCGCGCCGATCAAGGTCGTCGAATACGCCTCGGTCGCCTGCCCGATCTGCGCCCGCATGAACCACGACGCCATGCCGCAGTTCACGCAGAAATATGTCGATACCGGCAAGGTCTATTACGTCTACCGCCCGATGATGACCGGCAACCAGGCCGTCGCCGTCGCCGGCCACCTGCTGGCGCAGTGCGCCGGCAAGGACAAGATGTTCAAGGTCGTCGACGCCATCATGCGGTCGCAGGAAGAAATGGACCAGGGCGGCCCACCCGAGCAATATACCAATGCTCGTCCCGTCCTGCTGCGCATCGCCAATTCGGTCGGCCTGAGCGAGGGTGATTTCAACACCTGCGTCACCAATGCAAAGGGTATCGAGCAGCTCAACGCCATCAACGACAAGGCGCTGAAGGATGACGGTGTCGACGGCACGCCGACCTTCTTCGTCAACGGCAAGAAGATCGCCATCCAGAAGTACGACATCAGCGACCTCGATAATGCCATCCAGCCACTGCTGAAGAAATAAGAATGACAGCGCGCGGGCGAATTTCCGGCCGGATGACGGCCCTCTTCGCCTGCGCGTTTTTCGTATCCGTGCTGGCGGCCTGTGCCAGGCCGGACAGCAGGCCAGGCGATATGACGATCGGCAGCGCATCGGCGCCGATCACCCTGGTCGAATACGCCTCCGTCACCTGTCGGCACTGCGCGGCCTTCCAGACGGAGCTGTTGCCGCAGATCCAGGCGAAATACATTGCAACCGGCAATGTTCGTTATGTTTTCCGTGAATATTTAACGCCGCCGGAAAACATCTCGGCCTCGGGCTTCCTGCTGGCGCGTTGCGCCGGCCCCAACCATTATTTCCAGGTCATCGACGCCATCATGCGCGCGCAAGGTGAGATGTTCGGCGACGGCACGACCGACAAGGCCTTGCCCACCCTGCGCCGTATCGGCCTGTCCTTCGGTATCGATCAGGCCCGCTTCGATCGCTGCATTACCGACGCTAAAGGCCTGAAGCGCATCCAGGCCGGCATGGCGGCCGCCGACGCGCAACATCCGATCGCAGGTGCGCCAGCCTTCTTCATCAACGGCAAGCCCTTGTTGCGCACGACGGGTGACATCCGCGACTTCGATGCTGCCTTTGCGCCCCTGCTGAAAAAGTAATATGAGACCTGCATGACCCTTTCGCACCTGCTTCGTCCCGCTCTTATCACCGGCCTGCTGCTGGCCGTGCCGCATCTCGCCGTCGCCAAACCCGCACCGGCAAAGCCTGCTGCCGCTAAGGTGGGCCCGCTGCCGGCCGCCGTGGTGCCGACTGAGCCCGGCCTGCTGCCGGATATGCAACTGGGCAACCCCAATGCGCCCGTAACCGTCGTGGAATACGCCTCGGCCTCGTGCCCGCATTGCGCCGCCTGGAACAGGGAAAACTGGCCGACCTTCAGCGCAAAGTACGTCGCCACCGGCAAGGTGCGCTATGTCTTCCGCGAACTGCTGACCAGTCCGGCGGAATACGCCCTGGCCGGCTTCCTGATCGGCCGCTGTGCAGTGGCCAAGAGCAAGACGCCGCAGAATTCCTCGGCCTATTTCTCGGTGGTCGACAGCTTTTTCAGCGGCCAGCAAAGCTACTACAAGACCGGCGACATGGCCCCGATCGAAGCCGAGGTGGCTAAGAAGACCGGCCTCAGCCAGATGACCCAGCTCGACTGCGTCACCGACGAGAAGCAGGTCGATGCCTTCTACAAGACCATGAATACCCATGCCGAGGCCGACAAGGTGTCCCAGACCCCGACCTTTATCGTCAACGGCAAGAAGATCGACGGCCACGAGATGAAGGATATCGAAGCGGCGATTGCCGCTGCGGCGAAATAAGCCCTTAAAAGAGCGCCTCCTTTAAAGCGGACGTCTTTTAGAGCGACTTATCCCCCGGCCAATATATCCACATTCTGTTGAATGCCGTCCGCTGCAATTGTCTTGTCAGGCGAATTGGGCTGATATAGGCGCGTGAGAATCACCCCGCTCAGGCGCCAAAGGCACCGTCGTTGCACTTTCAGAAGATCAAACTTTCGGGCTTCAAGTCCTTTGTCGACGCGACCGAGTTCCGCATCGATCCGGGCCTGACCGGCATTGTCGGCCCGAACGGTTGCGGCAAGTCGAACCTGCTCGAAGCCCTGCGCTGGGTCATGGGGGCGACCTCGGCCAAGGCCATGCGCGGCGCCGGCATGGACGACGTCATCTTCGCCGGTTCCGACAAGCGTCCGTCGCGCAACTGGGCCGAAGTCACCCTGACCATCGATAATTCCGATCGCCTGGCGCCCCAGCCCTTTACCGACCAGCCGGTGCTCGACGTCGCCCGCCGCATCGACCGCGGCGCCGGATCGTCCTACCGCATCAACGGCAAGGAGGTCCGCGCCCGCGATGTGCAGTTGCTGTTTGCCGACGCCTCGACCGGCGCCAACTCCCCTGCCCTCGTCCGCCAGGGGCAGATTTCCGAACTGATCGGCGCCAAGCCGCAGAACCGCCGCCGCGTGCTCGAAGAAGCCGGCGGGGTCTCTGGCCTGCACACCCGCCGCCACGAGGCCGAGTTGCGCCTGTCGGCCGCCGAACAGAACCTGTCGCGCCTCGACGACATTGCCCGCGAACTCGATACCGCCCTGTCGCGCCTGAAGCGTGAGGCCCGCCAGGCGGAAAAGTATCGCCGCATCTCGGCCGAGATCCGCGCCCTGCAGAAGGCCATCCTCCACGCCAAGTGGCTGGAGGTTCGCACCCTGCTCGAAGGCGCCGTCGCCGACATGCAGGCCCAGTCAAGCCGCGTCGAGGCAACGGCCCGCGCTGCGGCCGTGGCCCAGACCGAGCAGATCAATGCCACCGAAGCCGTCCCGCCCCTGCGCGAGGAAGAGGCCGTCGCCGCCACCGTCATGCACCGCCTCAATATCGAGAAGGAACGGCTCGATCTCGAGGAGAAGCAGGTCGCCAGCGAGATTGCCCGCCTCAAGACCGACCTCGACCGGCTGAAAAACGACTATCAGCGCGAACTCGACCTGTCCAAGGACGGCTCGGTCCAGATGGAGCGGCTGCAGTCGTCGCTGGCCCGCGTCCAGCAGGAGATCCAGGACGCTCCGTCACGCGAGCCGGAACTGAAGTCCGCAGTCGATGAAGCCGAAACCAAACGCCAGCAGGCCGACAAGGCTATCGAAGTGCTGGCGGCGGAACAGGCCGCCATGCTCGAGCGGCAAAAGCTCGAAGCCATCCGCCTGCAGGAATCCAAGTCGCGCTACGACCGCGTCACCGGGCAGCTCAACCAGGCCAATAACGAACGCAAGGCACTGGGCGAATTCAACTACGATGCCCTGGAAGGCCTGCGCAATGAGGCCACGACCTCTGCCGCGCAACTCGACGCCGCCCGCAAGGCCGCCGAGGCGCTCGATGGCGGCCGCATCGAACTGGTCAATGCCGAGGCCCAGGCGCGCAAGGCCGCCCGGGAATTCGAAGACACCCTAGGCCGCCTGACCGCCGAGGCCCGCGGTCTTAGCCAGATCCTCAGCGGCGGCAATCAAAAACAAGGCGGCCAGCCTGTCCTCGACAGCGTCCGCCCGGACAAGGGCTATGAACTGGCCCTGGCGGCCGCGCTCGGCGACGACCTCAACCTGACCCTGACCAAGGGGGGCGATGCGGCACTGGCCTTCTGGAGCGAGGGCTTTGCCAGCCGCGCCGCAAAGATGGACCTGTCATCACTCGGCGTCGACCCGCTTGCTACCCACGTCAAGGCGCCAGACGCCCTGGCCTTGCGCCTGTCGACCATCGGTGTGGTCGCGCAAGCCGACGGCGATCGCCTGCAGGGCCAGTTGCCGATCGGCGCCCGCCTGGTGTCGCGCGAAGGCGACCTGTGGCGCTGGGACGGCATGGTTGTCCGCGCCAGGGCCCCCAAGCCCGCGGCGGTCCGCCTGGCCCAGCGCAACCGGCTGGAAGAGCTCGAAACCGAAATCGACGCCCTCAAGCCGAAGTCGGTGGCCGCCCAGGCCGCCCAGACGGCGGCAGCCAACGCCCAGCGCACCCATGACGAAAACCTGCGCCAGGCCCGTCAGAAGATCCCGGACCTCGAACGTATCGCGCGCATGCGCCAGCAGGCGCACGACGAACGGCTGCGCGCCCAAACCACCTACGAGGCTCGCCGCGAGACCATCGACGCGACGCTGAAGCGCCTGGAGGCCGACCACAAGGAGGCCGAGCAGGCCTATCGCGCCGTCGTCGCCAGCCAGAGCACGGTTGCACAGGCCGAGAACATGGGCGACCTGCTGGCCGGCGCCCGCCGCCTGGCAGAAACCCACCGTCAATCGGTCATGCAGGCCCGTGCGGCCCTCGACCAGGATGCCCGCGACCGCCAGGCGCGTGAAGGGCGTGAACGCACCCTGACACGCGAACTGGGCGAATGGACGCGGCGGACCGGTGATTCGGGCGCCCGTATCGCCAAGCTGGAAAAGGACCAGGAGGTGGCGCGCGCCGCGCTCGTCCAGGCCCAGAGCGCTCCGCACGCTTTCGAGGCCAAGCGTATCACCCTGGTCGACCAGCTCGAAACCGCCGAGAAGCGCCTGAGCGCCGCGCGCGACGCCCTCAACACTGCTGAATCGACTCGCCGCGATGCCGACATCAATGTCCGCGCCGCCGAGCAGACCGCCGCGGCTGCCCGCGAGGAACGCGCCGGCACCGCCGCCCGGCTCGAATCGATGCAGGGCCGCGCCGCCGAGATCGAGGGCGTCATCCTCGACCAGACCGGCGGGACACCGGACGAACTCGGCCGCCGCCTGAAGGAAGAGGCGATCGCCACGCCGGCCGATGCCTCGGGCGCCGAATCGCTGTTGTCGGGCCTGGAAAAGGAACGCGACGGTCTCGGCGCGGTCAACCTGCGCGCCGAGGAAGAGGCCGCCGAATACGAAGGCCGGCTCGACACCCTGGGCAAGGAGCGCTCCGACCTGATTACCGCCATCGCCAAGCTGCGCGACGGCATCGACGAACTGAACGCCGAAGGCCGCGAACGCCTGCTGGCGGCCTTCCACATCATCAACGAGCACTTCAAGACCCTGTTCGTCACCCTGTTCGGCGGCGGATCGGCGGAACTGCGCCTGGTCGAATCGGAAGATCCGCTCGAAGCCGGCCTGGAGATCTTCGCCTGCCCGCCGGGCAAGCGCCTGTCGACCATGAGCCTGATGTCGGGGGGCGAGCAGGCCCTGACGGCGACCGCCCTGATCTTTGGCGTCTTCCTGGCCAATCCGGCGCCGGTCTGCGTCCTCGACGAAGTCGACGCCCCGCTCGACGACGCCAATGTCGATCGTTATTGCCGCCTGCTCGACGAGATGCGCGTCCGCACCAAGACCCGCTTCATCGCCATCTCGCACAACCCGGTGACCATGTCGCGCATGGACCGCCTGTTCGGCGTCACCATGTCCGAACGTGGCGTGTCGCAACTGGTCAGCGTCGATCTGTCGCAGGCCGAAGCCATGGTCGCGGATCATGTTGCTTAGTTTGCGCTCAGTAGCCGCGCAGGCTCGCCGCACTACAGTTGCGCTACCGCTTCGCTGCTTTAGCGCATTATATTCGCGCTAACGCTGCGCTTCTTTAGCGCAGGGCGGCGGCGCGCAGTCGCGCTTGCCAAGTCGCTAAAGAGCCTTGGAGGCTTTCGATCTGGACCGCAGCCCGCGGCAGTGAAGTTGTCCGGCAATAAACGCCCCTTGCACGTCTTTCAGCTATAGTTTCATGTGTAGAAATGTTAGCCTCCCATGACTTGAGACTAAACATGCTGCGCCTGCGTTGAGTTCAGCATGTGCCTTGTCTTACCAATCTTATTTCCATCACACAGGAACGGTATAGGTGAGGTCCGCCTCGCTTAGACTGTGCCGCCACCGCTGCGTAAACCTCGAAAAACGCTATAAAATTACACCTATGACAGCGCTGTTTCGCCTGCTTTCGCTGCAAACGACATTAATGCCCACTTTGTCTTGGACAATTGCTTGACCTTTCACCGCCTCTTGAGTAGGTTCCGCGCCGTTCGAAGACGGGATGAGACATCATCCCGCCTGTTAGGTGCTGAACGTGACAGATGAACCCCCAGACAGATCCGAAGCCGATAAGCTGAAGGATTTAGACCAGCGCCTGAAGGCGATCGATGCGCGTACGCGCAAGTCGGTCGATTCCAGCGCGGAGGTCGGCGCCAACAAGGGCTTCCAGGCCCTGGGCGAACTGATCGGGGGGATTATCGGTGGTTTGGGACTTGGATGGGTCGTCGACCATTTTGCTCACACCAAGCCGTGGGGCATGATAGTCGGAACCCTGCTGGGAATGGTGGCTGCGATCTATACGATCATCAAGTCGAGCCAGAACCGGTCATCCTGAGGGCAGCACGCCCTTGGTCAGGACGCCCCAGATGCGGGCCTTCGTCACGATGTTTTTAAGTCCGGCTCCGCCGTACGATGTTTTTAAGTCCGGCTCCGCCGTACGATGTTTTTAAGTCCGGTTCCGCCGTGCCGTTGCGCGCGGGACCTGTCGCAGAAGAGGTTATAAGGCTTATGGCCGGTCCATTAGAACAGTTCCAGATCGAGACGGTCTATCGTCTCCCGGGTTTTGACGCGTTCGGCCAGCATTTCGACATGTCGATCACCAATTCGGTCCTGTCGATGCTGATCGCCGTCGGTCTGACCACCCTCTTCTTCCTGCTGACCACCCTGCGCACCGCCATCATTCCGGGCCGCGGCCAGGTGATGGCCGAGGGCCTGTTCGGCCTGATCGACAACATGGCCGATTCGATCATCGGTCACGAAGGCCGCAAGTTCTTCCCGTTCGTCCTGACCCTGTTCCTGTTCATCCTGAGCTGTAACCTGGTCGGCATGTTCACCTACTTCACGGCGACCTCGCAGCTGGCCGTCACGATCACCCTGGCCGCCATGACCCTTCTGCTGGTCATCGGCGTCGGCGTCGTGCGTCACGGCTTCGGCTTCTTCAAGATGTTCCTGCCGTCGGGTGTGCCCTGGTACATGAGCTGGCTGATCGTCATCATCGAAGTCATCTCCTTCCTGATGCGCCCCATCACCCTGTCGCTTCGTCTTTTCGGCAACATGGTCGGCGGTCACATCGTGCTGAAGGTCTTTGCCGGCTTCATCATCACCCTGTCGGCGCTCGGCGCCTTCGGCGTCCTCGGCGCGGTCCTGCCCATGCTGACCATCGTCGCCCTCACCACCCTTGAATTCCTGGTCGCATATCTGCAAGCCTTCGTGTTTGCGGTTCTGGCCTGCGTCTACCTGAGTGACGTGGTCAATATCGGCCATCACTAAGCCTTTTCAACCTATCCTACCCTACGGAGTTACCCCTATGGACCTCGAATCCGCAAAAGCTTTTGCCCACGGCCTGCAATTCATCGGCGCTGGCCTGGCGACCCTCGGCATGATCGGCGCCGGTATCGGCCTCGGCATCCTGTTCGGCAACTATTACGTCGGCGCCATGCGCAACCCGTCGGCTGCCAAGGAACAACAGACCAACCTGTTCATCGGTATGGCCCTGACCGAAGCCCTCGGCATCTTCTCGTTCGTTATCGCCCTCCTGGTCCTGTTCTCGTAAGAACAGGCCCTTTCGGGATAACGATATGAACGCCGCAAGCTCACCCGAAGCAACCTCGTCCGCCGCCGATGCCACCGCATCGGCGCCGCCGGTGACGGTTGCCTCGACGGTTCCGCTCGCCAATGCCGATCAACTGGCCAAGACCACGGCCGCGACCGGCACGACGGCGACGACGGAACATCCGGCGGCCGGCGAAGGTGGCCTGCCACAGCTGCATACGCAGTACTGGCCGGGCCAGATGGTATGGATGTTGATCATCTTCGCCGTCTTCTACGCCCTTATGGCCACTGTCTTCGCGCCCCGCCTGCGCAAGGTCATCGACAAGCGTGGCTCGACCATCGCCGAAGACCTGGCCAATGCGCGCGCCAACCGCGACGAAGCCGAGGCCCAGGCCAAGGAAGCGGCAGCGGAAACGGCAGCGGCTCACACCGCCGCCCGCAAGCTGGCGACCGAAGCCATTGCGCGCTCGAATGCCGAGATCGCCGCGGCCCAGGCCGAAGAAGACGTCAAGCTCAATGCCCGTCTCTCCGAAGCCGAAGCCCGCATCAAGGCGTCACGCGACGAGGCCATGAGCCACGTCCGCGACATCGCTTCCGAGACCGCTTCCGCCCTGGTGCAGAAGCTGACCGGCAAGGCGGCGACGCAGACGGCGCTCAAGTCCGCTTTCAACAAGGTATAAGATCATGATCGAATTGGGTAATCCCGAATTCTGGGTCCGTATCGGGCTGGTGATCTTCTTCCTGATCCTGGTCTTCGCCAAGGTCCCCGCCAATGTCTGGCGCGGTCTCGGTGAAACCGGCAAGGCCGTTCGCGCCGAACTCGACGAAGCCGTCCGCATCCGCCAGGAAGCGACCGATCTTCTCAACAGCATCAAGGCCCAGCGCCAGGCTGCCGAGAAGAAGGCCCGCGAGATCATCGCCCTGGCTGAAGAGGAAGCGCAACGCCTGGCAGAAGAGGCCCGCACCAAGCTGGCCGAATCGATCACGCGCCGTGAGGCCTTGGCGGAACGCAAGATCGCCCAGGCCGAGGCCCGCGCTGCCGCCGACGTCACCGCCGCCGCCGCCGACCTGGCGACGCAACTGACCGAAAGCATCCTTCTGGAGCGCACGGCCGGTCTCGGCAAGGACGCCGCCGTCGACAAGGCCATCGGCCAACTCGAAGGCCGCTTCAGCTAAGCCACCCTGCCCCTGCAGATATCGAAAGGCCCGGAGTTCGCTCCGGGCCTTTTTCGTTTACCGAAATCGCTCTTTCTTAAATCTCCCCACCTTTGGTGGGCAGGGGGACCGCACGAAGCGCGCCGCTCCGGACTGTGCCGTTTAAGCCCTCACGCATTCGTCGCGCGAGATGTGGTGGTGGGGTTTCTTGTTTGAGTCATGCACTCAGGTCACCTTACAAACGCTATATAGCGCTTGTGACTCAAGCAAGAAACCCCACCACCCCGAGCCCAAGCGGGCTCGCGGTCCCCCTCCCCGATCAAGTCGGGGAGGTATAAAACACAAAAAACCCGCCGATTACTCGGCGGGTCTCTTCAATTCGGTTTGTGCAGTCTTAGGCCGTGCGCGCCTTGCGAAAAAAGCGCCGGCGGAACAGCTTGAGCTGGCTGCCCTTGCGCAGGATAAGGCGTTCGATCTTCAGGGTCTGCTGCCACAGGACCGACAGGACCTGCGGGTTACGACGCAGAAGCTTGCGAATCGGCATGATCCAGTTGGGATGGCGGCGCTTGAGATGAATGAACTGGCGGCGCGCCCACATGGCGTTGCGCAGCACCAGGATAAGACCGGCGACCACCAAGAAGTAATGGCCTGGAATAATGATCAGGACAAAACCGGCGGCAATAAGCACGAAACCGATGGCCATAAGCACCCAGCCAAGTACCTTCTTGGAGAAACGCTTCAGTGTGCGCTTCGCCGAACGCAGCGCCGACGGCTGCTTCTTGTGCGGTACAACATGGGTGGTGGACGCGGCTGCGTCGTTCTGGCTCGACATTGGCTTATACTGGACGCCTGACCGTCCCTAAACTCTGGATCTCTGAGGCCTGACCTCTGCGCCTCCATGTTCATATGGCGACGCAATTTGGCATTGTAAAGGCTTAGGCTGAATACGAGGTGAATGTGGACAAAAATTAATTCTCGTAACGTCAACCAGGGCCCGAAACGCCTGATAAATCATGTTCTCAGCGGTATGGGGCACAGATAGGGAGTGTCGCCTAAAAATGCCATATGCCTGCGAACATGGCCTGATCACGTGTTGTAACCGTCTGTCAGGACGCAGACGTAACTGCGTGACGCGGACGGCGAAACCAGCTCCGCACCGTCTGCCGCAGGCGGTATAGAAAACGAAAACGGAAGGGAAGCACGACTCTTTCGCAACGCAGCATTGCAAGCCAGATAATCGCCAGGAATTTGGCGCCGGGCCGCAACAGGGCGCGTACGGGTCCCAGGGCGCGCGGGTGTTTGCGTACCTGGCGCATGAACTGGCGCTTCAGCCAGGTCGAGTTACGCAGCATCAGGATAAGGCCCAGCACCATCAGGGGCAGGCCCATCGGCCCCGGCAGGGGCGATATGACCACGCCCAGCGCCACCAGTACGGCGCCCAGGCCCATCATCAGCAGCTTAAGCAGAAACGCCACGGTACCCTCCAGCATCGACCTTATGGTCGATATAGGGAGTACCGTGGCGCTTCGCTATAACTCTTGGATATATAGGTTTAGCTGTAGGTAAGACGCGGCTGGCGGGCCGCGCGGGTCTCGTCGAGGCGCTTGGCCGGCGCCAGGTAAGGCGCGCCCTTGAAGCGCACCGCATCGCCATCCAGCGCCGCCTGGGCCAGGGCCCGCAGCACGGCGACAAAACGATCCAACTCGTCCTTCGATTCGGTCTCGGTCGGCTCGATCAGCATGGCGCCATGGACGACCAGCGGGAAATACATGGTCATGGGATGGAAGCCTTCGTCGATCATCGCCTTGGCGAAGTCGAGCGTGGTCACGCCCGTGCCTTCCAGCCAGGCATCATCGAACAGGGCCTCGTGCATGCACGGACCTTCGGGGAAGGGCACGCTCATCAGGTCCTGCAGCGACGCCTTGATATAGTTGGCGTTGAGCACCGCATCCTCGGCGACCTGCTTGAGGCCGTCGGAACCGTGGCTGAGCATGTAGGTCAGGGCTCGGATATACATGCCCATCTGGCCGTGGAAGGCGCACATGCGGCCGAAATTGGCCTTCGAAGCGTCTTCGCCATGCTCTTCGAGGACAAACCCCTCCCCGCCTGCGACCACCCAGGGACGCGGGGCAAACGCCGCAAGCGCCTCGGACAGCACCACCGGACCCGCACCGGGACCACCGCCACCGTGCGGCGTCGAGAAGGTCTTGTGCAGGTTGATGTGCATGGCGTCGACACCCAGATCGCCCGGGCGGACCCGGCCGACAATGGCGTTGAAATTGGCGCCGTCGCAGTAGAAGTAACCGCCGGCGGCATGGATGCGTTCGGCTATGGTGATGATGTCACGCTCGAACAGGCCGCAGGTGTTGGGATTGGTCAGCATGATGGCCGCCAGTTGGTCGCCGGTGGCGGCGATCTTGGCCGTCAGGTCGTCAAGGTCGACGCGGCCGTCGACCGTCTGGGCGATTTCACGCACCGTATAGCCGACAAAGGCTGCCGTGGCGGGATTGGTGCCGTGGGCCGACGACGGCACCAGGACGGTGCGGCGCTGCCCCTGCCCGTTCGCCTCGTGCGCTGCCTTGATGGCCAGCAGGCCGCACAGCTCGCCATTGGCGCCGGCCTTCGGCGTCAGGGCCACGGCCGGCATGCCGGTCAGGGTCTTCAGCCAGTGCGCCAGGCTGTCCATCAGGCTAAGCGCCCCCTGGACGGTCGAGACCGGTTGCAGCGGGTGGATGTCGCCCAGGCCCTGCACGCGCGCCATCTTCTCGTTGAGACGCGGATTATGCTTCATGGTGCACGAGCCCAGCGGATAGAGGGCCAGGTCGATGGCATGGTTCTTCTGGCTGAGGCGGACGTAGTGACGGACGGTTTCCGGCTCGGTCAGGCCCGGCAGGTTGATGCCGTCGCTGCGCACCAGGTCGCCCAGTTCACTGGTGTCGATCGCGACATCGGCAAAATCGACGCCGGTACGGCTATAGTCGTCCCATTCGAAGATAAGCTTCTCGCTTTGCAGCAGGCCGCGCCCGCCCAGCAGGGTCTTGAACGAGGTCGTCTCGACGTCAAGTTCCGGCGCCGAGGGACGGCCGACCGTATTCATCTTAGGAGCATCGGCCATTACAGGACCTCCTTCAGGCCAGCCACGAGGGCGGCGATATCTGCGTCGGACACCGTTTCGGTGGCGGCGACAATCAAATGGTTGGCAAAAGCGGGATTGGCATCGAGGCGCGACACCGGAACGCCGGCAAGGATGCCCTTCGCGGCCAGGGCATCAACGACACCGGCGGCGGGCTTGGGCAGCTTCACCGCGAACTCGTTGAAGAAGCGCGGCGTGACGATCTCGACGCCGGCGATCTTGGCCAATGCATCCTTCACGGCGTGGGCCTTGGCGTAGTTGATCTTGGCCACGCGGCCGAGGCCCGTCTGGCCCAGCAGGCTCATATGGATGGAGAATGCCAGGGCGCACAGGCCGGAATTGGTGCAGATGTTCGAGGTCGCCTTGTCACGGCGGATATGCTGCTCGCGCGTCGACAGGGTCAGCACGAAACCGCGTTCGCCATCGGCGTCGACCGTCTCGCCGCACAGGCGGCCCGGCATGTTGCGCAGGTACTTTTCCTTGGTGGCGAACAGGCCGACATAGGGACCGCCGAACGACAGCGGCACGCCGATCGACTGGCCTTCGACCGCGACGACATCGGCACCCATCTCACCCGGCGACTTCAACAGGCCCAGCGACATGACCTCGGTCACAACGACGATCAGCAGAGCGCCGGCGGCCTGGGTCGCCTTGGCGATCTCGGTCAGGTCGGTAGCTGTGCCAAAGATGTTGGGCGTCTGGACGACGACGCAGGCCGTATTGGCGTCGATATGCGACAGCACCTCGGCTTCGCCATCGACGGTCAGGGCGCAGGCCTCCGTCTCGATACCGACGGCGTGGGCCAGGGTCTCGACCGTTTCGCGGTAATGCGGATGCAGGCCACCGGACAGGACGGCCTTGTTGCGCTTAGTAACGCGCTGCGCCATCAGCACACCTTCGGCGGCCGCGGTCGAACCATCGTAGAGCGAAGCGTTTGCCACGGGCATGCCGGTCAGGCGCGCCACCTGGGTCTGGAACTCGAACAGCACCTGCAGGGTGCCTTGCGCGATTTCCGGCTGGTACGGCGTATAGCTGGTCAGGAATTCCGAACGCTGGATGATGTGGTCGACGGTCGCCGGAATATGGTGGCGATAGGCGCCGGCGCCGATAAAGAATGGCGCCCTGGCCGGGCTGAGGTTCTGCGCGGCAAAGGCATTCAGTTGGGCCTCGACCTCCAGTTCGCCGGCATAGGCCGGCAGGTCGACCGTGCCCGAACGGCGGGCCGGTGCAGGCACGTCGACGAACAGGTCGTCGACCGATTTGACACCGACGGTGTCGAGCATCGAAGCCCGGTCGGCCTCGCTCAAGGGCAGGTAGCGCATCTGGTTATCCTTTGACCCACATCACTATATTTACTGGTAGTTGGACCGGCAGATGCGTGCCTGCCGGCCTTTCTATTCTTAAAGCGTATCGAGATAGGCTTCGTAGGCGACGCGATCCATCAGCTCATCGAGCTCGGCCGGATTGCTCAGCTTGATCTTGGCGATCCAGCCGGCGCCCTCGGGCACGGCGTTGACCGTATCCGGGCTGTTCGACAGTTCGGTATTGGCGTCCAGCACCTCACCCGACACCGGCGCATAGACGTCGGACGCCGCCTTGACGCTTTCGACGACGGCAAAGCTGTCGCCCTTGGTCAGTTGCTTGCCCAGTTCCGGCACTTCGACGAAGACGACATCGCCCAGGGCGTTGGCGGCGTAGGCGGTGATGCCGACCAGGGCGGTATCGCCGGTGACTTCAACCCATTCATGGTCCTTGGTGAACTTCATCAGATTAACCTTTCGGCTTGCGGTGATAGCCGTTCTTGACGAACGGGATGGAGACGATTTCGGCGGGATAAGGTTTGCCGCGGACCTCGATATCGACCTGGGTCCCCAGGGCGGATTCGGCCGGCGGGACGTAGCCCATGGCGATGGAATAGCCGAGGCTGGGCGACGGCACGCCCGAGGTGACGACGCCGAGCACGCCGCCATCCTTGGCGACGATCTTGGCGCCTTCGCGGGCGGGCGGACCGCTCAGCATCTTCAGGGCGACGCGGACTCGATCGAGATCGCCATCGAGGTGTTTCTTGAGGCGGTCGAAGCCCTTGATGTCGCCGCGCGCCAGGCGCGACTTGTTCATGGCAAAACCGAGATTGGCCTCGGCCAGGGTATAGCTTGCGTCCATCTCGTGGCCGTACAGCGGCATACCGGCTTCGAGGCGCAGGGAATCGCGCGCGCCCAGCCCGATCGGCCTGACCGCCGGATGGGTCGCCAGCGTGTCCCAAAGCTTGCCGACGCTTGCTGACGGGAAGCTGATTTCGAAACCGTCTTCGCCGGTGTAGCCCGAACGCGAGATAAAAGCGGTTTCGCCGAGCAGCTCGAATGTTCCGCATTCCATGAAATATAATTCGCAGGCCGCGGGGCAGACCGTCTGCATGACGTCTTTGGCTTTAGGACCTTGCAAGGCCAGCAGGGCGCGATCGTTCAGGATCTCGAACGTCGTATCGCCCTTGAGATTATTGGCGATTATGGCGAAATCCTGATCCTTGCAGGCAGCGTTGACGACCAGGAAAAAGCCGTCCTCTTCCGGCCGTGACACCATCCAGTCATCCAGAATTCCGGAAGTGTCGTCGAGCAGCAAAGAATATTTCTGCTTGCCCTGGGCCAGGATGGCGAAGTCGGTCGGGGTCAGGGCTTCGAGCGTGGCGACGGCATCCGCGCCGGTCAGGCGGGCCTGGCCCATGTGCGAGACGTCGAACAGGCCAGCGCTTTCGCGCGTCCATTTGTGCTCGCCCAGCACGCCGTCGTACTGCACCGGCATGTTGTAGCCGGCGAACGGCACCATGCGCGCGCCAAGCGCGACATGGCGATCAAACAGCGGTGTGGATTGCAGGGAATCTTGGGATTCGGACATGGGGGCTCGCAGATCGTTTGAGTACGTTTCTGCCCCCGCTGTCCCTTTTAGCCTGAGAGATTTCAACGCTCAAATAAAAAGCGCCCTCGCTCCGTCGGCGGGTGCAAAACACCACTTTCCAGCGTTTGTTGGCTCTGCGCGGTCCTGGGTGCCTGAGCGTTTCCGGGGCGGTTGCGCCTTCGGCGTCCTGTCACGGCAAACTGCCGAGTCATGATCTCTCCCGCAAGAGCCCGGACCTTTTGCCCGGCTAAGGGTTAAGAGTCAAGGCAGGCTCAGCCGTTATTGACGATCAGCTTGAGGTGACCCTTTTCGCGCAGTTGCGGCGGGTCGTACTGGGCCGGGCGTTCGATCAGGGTCGGCTTGGCCAGCAGACGCTTGCGTACCTTGGTCATCTCCGGCAGCAACGACGCCTCGATATGGTGCATCCCGATCTCGATGCATTCATCGGCAATGCGTTCGATATGGCGGTTATGGTTACGCCCCGGCGGGCTCACCAGGACCAGCTTCTTCTTGGGGAAGCGTTGCTTCAGATAACGCGCCGTCGCGGCATGGTCGCCATCGGCGGTGACGATATAACAGACATCGAACAGGTCGTCCTCGGCATCGGCCGCGATCGACAGGGCCAGGTTGACGTCGCCCTGTTTCTCGACCGATAGCTGCCACTTGTGGCCGCAGGCGCTGCAGCCATCCATGGCGTGGACGAAATGGCCCATGCGGCAAACCACGCCTTGGGCCTTCAGCGCGTTCATATAGTCTTCGTGGCGCTTGATCTTGCCCTTGGCCTGCGGGCGAATGGCCGAGCACCAGACGATACGTTTGACGACCTCGGACTTCGGTGCCAGGGCCCGGCTCAGGCCCTTGAGGCTCAGCCATTTAAGATAGGGGCGCTTATAGGCATCGATGGCGTGATAGAGGTTGAAGCCGTCGATATAGAAGGCGGCGCGCTTGCGGAAAAACGGAAAAGCCCAGCCGCCGGCGGCAGCTTTGGCTTTCGGCTCCCTGCCCTTGTCCGTTATCGACGCCATGCCCCTAGCCCGCCATTAACCGTTCGGTAAGAGTTAAGCGCAGATCGGGCGGTTTGTCAGCAGGTTTCGCGAAGGGGCGCGAAGAAATAGAAATGGAACCCTCCGCCGAAGATGATGGAGGGGTCTCTTTCTTACATTTGCTCCGGCGCCGACAGGCCCATCAGGTCGAGGCCGAGCTCAAGCTGCTTCAGGGTCAAGGTCACCAGACCCAGACGCGAGGCCTTGATTGCCGCATCGTCGCCGATCAGCACCGGACAGGCGGCATAGAACTTCGAGAACGCCTGGGCCAGACGATAGGTGTGGTCGGCGAGGATGTTGGGGGCTCGCTTGCTATAGACTTCGCGCAGCGCACCGTCGAAACCGTCCAGCAACAGCACCAGTTCGCGCTCGGCCGGCTCGGCAACGACGATCGTTCCGGCAGCCACGCCCTGCTCACCCGCCTTGCGCAGGATCGATTTCATCCGCACGGCCTGGTACAGCAGGTATGGCCCGGTCTTGCCCTCGAAGCTCATAAAGCGATCGAGATCGAATATATAGTTGGTCAGGCGATGGTTCGACAGCTCGGCAAACTTCAGGGCAGCAATTGCCACCTTATGCGCCGTGTCGGCAAAATCGCCCTCGGACAGCCCCTCGCCCAGACCCGCCTCGTGCAGGCGCTCATTGGCCTTCTCGACGGCCGAGCCGATAAGCTCGCCCAGCTTCAGCGTACCGCCGTCGCGCGTCTTGAACGGTGTGCCGTCTGGCCCGTTGACCGTGCCATTGGCCGCGTGCTCCAGTTGCCCCTCCTGGGCATAACCGGCCAGGTAGGCCGTGCGGAAGACCTGCTCGAAATGCTCGGCCTGGCGCTGGTCTACGATATAGAGGCTGAGATCGGGTCCGAATTCCTTCTGGCGCTGGACGATGGTCGCGACATCCGTCGTGCCGTACATGGCGGAACCTTCGGATGACACGGCCAGCAGCGGCGGCGGGCTGGGGACCTCGACGACCGAACCGTCCTCGAGCTTCTTCTTGCGCGTCTCGCCGGGCCGGGCGACGTGCACGACCTGGGCGCCCTTGTCCTCGACCAGCAGGCCCTTGGCCTTGAGGTCGGCGATCATCGGCTCGACGTAAGGATCAGCATCGGATTCACCGTACCACAGGTCGAACTCGACACCGAGCGCGGCATAGTCGCGCTTCAGGGCTTCGCGGCTGACGACGACGAAGTGCTGCCACAGGGCGCGATAGCCGGGGCGCCCTTCCTGCAATTCACGGGTCGCCCGGCGCGCGGCGGCCAGGAAGTCGGCATCCTTGCCTTTGATGCGCGCGCTGGTCTTCGGGTAGATGCGGCCGAGGTCCGCCAGGGTCACGGGCGATTCGGCCGGATATGGGCCAGTGAAGCCCGCGTCGAAATACGGCAGGTCCGGCATTTCTTCCGACAGGCCGACGATCAGTTGCCCCATCTGCAGGCCCCAGTCGCCGAAGTGGGCGTCGCCCACGACCTCGTAGCCGAGAAAACGGAAAACGCGCTTGAGGCTCTCGCCGATGACGGCGGTGCGCAAGTGACCGATATGCATTTCCTTGGCGACGTTGGGACCGCCGAAATCGATCAGCACCTTGCGTTTTGCGGCGACGCTGGGCGCGCCCAGGCGCGGATCGCCTGCCAGATCATTGGCGCGCACGCTCATGGCGCCTTCGGACAGGACGAAATTCAGGAAGCCAGGGCCGGCGATGTCACTGCTTTTCAGGCGGTCATCACCGGCGAAATGCGCCAGGATCTTCGTCGCCACCTCACGCGGATTGGCCTTGGCCTGCTTGGCGACGGCCAGGGCGCCATTGCACTGAAAATCGGCCAGGTCGGGACGGTCGGACGGATTGACGCGGCCGGCCGCACCGTCGAAACCTTCGGCGACGAAGGCGCGCGCGGCGCTGTCGCTCAGCTGGGTCTTGAAATCGTGGGAGGTGGCAAAAGCGTCAGACATGGGGAAACCTAAGGAACGGAATTTCCCGCTCTCTTAAGCATCCCACCCCATGATGACAAGGTTTATTGCTTTATTGAGCGGGCTTCTGCTCGGTCGGCGACACGTAGCGGAAGTGCTTGCCCTCGCGGTTGAACTCGGCGTTCTGCTCGGTCACGTCGAAACCGACCAGGACTTCGAAGTTGGAGCCCGACACGGTGATGTCGGCGCGCGGGATATAGATGTCCTCGATGCGGGCGTTGACAGTCTTGCGGTCTTCACCGGCGGCGAAGGTTACCGGCAGGTCGAATTCCTGCTTGGCCAGGACCGTCTTATCGCGCTCGGTCACCGCTACCCAGTAATGATAGATCTTGGTCTGGCCTTCGGCCTGCGGGCCGCGGCCGACCGAGAAGCCGATATCCATGCCGACGTGGATCGGCTGGGTGCCCTTGTAGGCGCAATCCGAAGTGATGCCGTTGATCTCACCGGTCCATTGGGCGGCGCTCGACGATTCCTTGTTGTCCTTGAACTCCTGGAAACGGGCAGCGTCGTACAGCACCTTGACATAGGGGCACGGGCCTTCGGCCTTGATCTTCTTGAGCTGCAGCGAGCGCTCGTTCCACTCGTCGTCCTTCTTGCCCTTTTCGGCGGCCTTGTCGTCGTCGCTGCCGCCACCGCCCTGCTGATCCTGCTGGGCGTGGGCAAGGCTGACAGTGCCGACGCTTAAGAGAGCGCCCAGGCAGAGGCCGGCCAGAAGTCGACGCGAAGTAGAAGTCATGAGCTTAGCGAATCCTTGAGTACGGCAGTGACCGCGCGGGGACGAAAACATCGGCCCCGCCTCCCCCGAAAGCGGCGCCATCAGGCGATGTGTAGCGCCTGCGGGTGCGAATTCAAAGAGGAATATCGGCCGACTGCGGCCAAATCACGGCGGAACACCATCACCTGTGATATCTTGGTAGCAAGCCGCCCTTTGGTCTGGCGAAGCCTTGCGAAAGAGATTACATCACTGATCATGTCTCCTGCTCCTCTTCGTTTGAAAGTCTATCTCGCCACGCCGCGCGGTTTCTGCGCCGGCGTCGATCGCGCCATCCAGATCGTCGAACGCGCCCTCGAACTGTACGGCGCCCCGGTCTATGTCCGTCACGAGATCGTCCATAACCGCCACGTCGTCGACCGGCTGAAAAGCCTGGGCGCCGTCTTCGTCAAGGAACTGGAGCAGTGTCCGCCCGACCGCCCGGTGGTGTTCTCGGCGCATGGCGTGCCCAAGTCCGTACCGGCCGAGGCAGCTTCGCGCAAGATGTTCTATCTCGACGCCACCTGCCCGCTGGTCTCCAAGGTCCATGTCGAGGCCGAGCGCCATTATAATGAAGGCCGCGAAATCGTCCTGATCGGCCACGCCGGTCACCCGGAAGTCATCGGCACCATGGGACAATTGCCCGAAGGCACAGTCAAGCTGATCGAAACGGTCGATGACGCCCGTGTCTTTACGCCGGTCGACGCCGCCAACCTGGCCTTTGTCACCCAGACCACCCTGTCGGTCGACGACACCTCGGAAATCGTCGGCGTGCTCAAGGCGCGCTTCCCCGAGATCGCCGAACCGCACAAGGAAGACATCTGCTACGCCACGACGAATCGCCAGGATGCCGTCAAGGATATCAGCGGCGAATGCGACCTGGTCCTGGTCATCGGCTCGGCCAAGTCGTCCAACTCCCAACGTCTGGTCGAGGTCGCCCTGCGCGCCGGCGCTCGCGCCGCGCATCTGATCGACGACGCGTCGCACGTCGACTGGTCGTGGTTCGACGGAGTCAATGTGCTTGGCATTTCCGCCGGTGCCTCCGCCCCGGAAAACCTGATCACCGGCCTGATCGCCGCGGTCACCGAACGTTATGACGCCGAGGTCATCGAGAATTCCGGCGTCAGGGAAACCGTGACCTTCAAACTGCCCCGCGTCCTGACCCAGGCTGTATGATGTCCAAGGTCCAAATCTATACCGACGGTGCCTGTAAGGGTAATCCGGGCCCGGGCGGCTGGGGCTGCATCCTGATGTCGAACGGCCACGAAAAAGAGCTGTACGGTTATGAGCCCAACACTACCAACAACCGCATGGAGCTGATGGCCGTCATCGTCGCGCTCGAGGCGTTGAAAAAACCGTGCGAGGTCGATCTCCATGCCGACAGCCAGTATGTGCTGAAGGGCATCAAGGAGTGGATCCACGGCTGGAAGGCGCGCGGCTGGAAGACAGCCGACAAGAAGCCGGTGAAGAATGACGACCTGTGGATGCGTCTCGATACCGCCACCAAGCCGCACAAGATCAAGTGGCACTGGGTCAAGGGCCATGCGGGCCACGATCTCAACGAACGCGCCGACCAACTGGCTAACAAGGGCATTACCGAAGCCCGCATGGGCGTGCGGGTTTAAGGCGAAAGCCGCATTTATAAGGTGCCCCTGGCCTGAGACAGCTCAGCCTACTCCCTCCTGCCCCGTTTACGGGGGAGGTGGCGCCAAGGCCGTAGGCCGAAGGTGACGGAGGGGGGACTTGTAAGTGTCTCGACGGCCAAATTTGTTTGTGTTTAACCAGCGGTTCCCCCCTCCGTCATTTTGCAAAGAGGCAAAATGCCACCTCCCCCGTAAACGGGGCAGGAGGGAGCAAGCTGACAAGTCTCAGGCAAAGCTCGTCGAACGTCTTGTGCCATCGCCTCAAACCACCTTCAACCCATCGGCAAACCGACGACTGTTCTCGACATAATGGCTGGCCGACCGCCGCAGCCCTTCGATCTGCTCGGGCGTCAGTTCGCGCACTACCCGCGCCGGCGATCCGACAATCAGCACGCCGTCGGGAAAGCTTTTGCCTTCGGTCACCAGGGCGCCTGCACCAACGATCGAGTCCCGGCCGATGCGGGCCCGGTTCAACACCACCGCCCCGATACCGACCAGGGAGTTGTCGTCGATCGTACAGCCATGCAGCACCACCTTGTGCCCAACAGTCACCCCCTCCCCGATCGTCAATGGCGAACCTTCATCGGAATGCAATACACAGCCATCCTGAATATTCGTGCCGGCGCCGATGGTAATCGGATCGTTATCGCCACGCACGAGAGCAGCGAACCAGATGCTTGAATCTTCGCCGAGGTGGACATTGCCGACAACTTGCGCATCCGGGGCAATCCAGTAGCGATCGTTATCGGGAACCTGCGGGGATACGCTATCGAGCGAATAGAGCGGCATGTTTATCTCCCGGCAATTGTGACAGTGTTGCGAATTTACACAGCGATCCGGCAATTTAATAAAAGAGTAACACTATGAGGCGAATCTGATAGCATCTTTACAGGAGATTCGCTTTACTCCTAAAGGTCCGGAGGGTGTGTAACCTTCCGGTTTCAAAGGCTTCGTCTTTCGAGGTTTATGTGGCAATTTTGCTCGCGTACTGTGGCACTGCCCTTCCACCACCGCCGACCTTCGGCTGCTGTGGGCCCTCCCGACCAAGCTGTTTTTCCTCCCCAATATGTCCCCGTTCGTCCGGCGATGCCTCTTATGGCCTCGCCTTTTTTTATGCCTAAAGGAGCACGTCCATGACCAAGAGAACCGCCAAGCGTTTCCTGCGTGAAGGCCATCTGGATGAGGCGGCGTTTCAGCCCGACACGAAGGTGCGCCGGCTGAACGTTCATACCGGAGGGGGCTGGTCGCCGCTTGGCAGCCCGGCAAACGAGGACAGGGACCAGAGTTACGTCAAAACCATAAAACCCAAATCCGAAGGCCAGGCGGCGCTGATGAGCGCCATCGACGAAAAGAACCTGATCCTGGCGCTTGGGCCTGCGGGTACCGGCAAGACCTATCTCGCCATCGCCAAGGCCGTCGAAGCCCTCGAAGCCGGCAAGGTCGGCCGCATCGTCCTGTCGCGCCCGGCCGTCGAAGCCGGCGAATCGATCGGCTTCCTGCCCGGCGATATGGAAGACAAGCTCGCGCCCTACCTGCGCCCGCTCTACGACGCCCTGTCGGATCGGCTGTCGATGAAGAAGGTCAAGGCCCTTATGGCCGAGGGCCTGATCGAAATCGCTCCAGTCGGCTACATGCGCGGCCGTACGCTCAACAACGCCTTCGTCGTAATCGACGAGGCGCAGAACTGCACCTATATGCAGCTCAAGATGCTGCTGACCCGTCTGGGCTGGAACTCGACCATGGTCGTCACCGGCGACCCGGCGCAGTCCGACCTGCTGGGCGGCCTGTCCGGCCTGGCCGATGTCGCCGACAAGTTCGAGAGCGTCGGCAATATCGCCGTCGTCCGCCTCAAGGACAAGGATATCGTCCGCCATCCGCTGGTCGCCGAGATGCTCGGCGTCCTGTAAGGGTACGGACAATTCGACAAAAGAAAGCGGCGGGTTATTAACCCGCCGCTTTTTTATTGCAGGAAATAGCATCATTCCCGTCGACGGCGGCACCGTTTGTGGCCATAGCACCGAGGCAAAACGGCTTTCCATAAGCACTATGGAATTGCATTTTCGTCCGCCTCACCGCAGATTGCCTCACATAACGGCGCTACAAATTCCCGCCAGGATAGCGATAGCTATAGCGAAATACGAATAGATCGAGGACGAAAATGCCATATATCGCGTCGAACTATATGACCAACCCGGATGCGCCGATGGGCAAATGGGTCTGCTCCAGGAATTCATCTCTTGGCCCTTTCACCGAGCCGCCGACAGACCATTCCCATGGCGACGATCTGTGCGGACAATGCGTCCTTTATCACCCGCGTCTGTCCCAGCATCCCCGTGCGGGTCAGTCTCTGGAAGCGAGGCAAGCTTGTCAAAGGCGACACGACGATAGCGACGGGAACGGCGATCGCCACTTTCAACGGCCAGGGTCAGTATCACGGGCATGCCGCCATATATGACAGCCAGAACGATCAGGGCATAAATGTCGTCGACCAGTGGGTCAATGTCAAAGCCACTGCCATTCACCCGCGCCTGATCCGCTTTGGCGGCTCCAGACCCTCGAACGATGGAGATATATTCTATGTCGTGGAATAGATGCGCGGCCCTGGCCCTCCTGCTGTTTGCCCCTGCCAGCGCCTGGGCGGGAACCTTTCAATGTCCCGCCGCGCATGAGGGCGCGGCCCTGACCTCGGTAGACCTCTATGACGGCCCCGTAGACGAGCATGCCGACCTTGCACCGGATCATAGCTCAGAAACCCGGCGCTACCAGACGGCGCGATGGGACGTCGGCTATATTCGAAAGGCGGGACGGCAACTGTTCGTGGATTGTCAGTATGGCAAGAAACATCTTGTTGTGAAGCCGCCGCCGGAGGTGCAACGCTGCGTATATCGTGTCGTCAAACATGGCATCACATCCCTGAAGTGCACCTGATCCGCGTTGCATAACACCTTGCCTTTTGACTACGCTTCGATATATGAAACATATACGTTTCATATATGGACATTTTCATGGGTATCGTGAACATCGAAGACGACCTGCACGACCAGTTGCGTCGGGCCAGCAAGGTCTCGTACCGCTCGATCAATGCGCAGGCAGCCTTCTGGATCAAGGTCGGCATGCTGTGCGAGATGCATCCGACCTTGAGTTTCGCCGAAATCATGGAGCGGGAAATGCGGTCCGCTGGTGTGTCCGCAGATGCCCTGTCCACGGGTGACGCGTGACCAAGTCACCTGATGAACTGGCCCTGATGGCCGAGTCCGGAAGGCTGCTGGCCGCCGTCTTTGAAATGCTGGATCGTACGCCGCTGGTCGGCATGTCAACGCTGGCGATCGACACCCTGGCCGAGCGCTTTATCGTCGACGACCTCGCAGCCCGCCCAGCCAGCAAGGGACAATATGGTTATGGTTTTGTCCTGAATGCCTCGGTCAACGACGTGGTCTGTCACGGTGTGCCATCGGCATCCATCGTGTTGCGCGATGGCGATATCGTCAATCTCGACATCACCTTGGAAAAGAACGGTTATATTGCCGACTCCAGCAAGACCTACCTGATCGGCAACGTTAACCCCGCCGCCCGACGGCTGGTGCAGACCACCTATGACGCTTTATGGCTGGGCATTGCGGCAGTGCGTCCCGGTGCACGACTGGGCGATATCGGTTATGCCATCGAGCGTCACGCCAAACGCAACGGCTACTCCGTCGTGCACGATTATTGCGGCCACGGCATCGGCCGGGAGATGCACGAGGCCCCACAGGTCCTGCACTTCGGCAAGCCGGGCACCGGCCTCACCTTGCGCGAAGGCATGGTCTTCACCATCGAGCCCATGCTCAATCGCGGCCGGCGCCAGGTCCGCACCGAAGGCGACGGCTGGACGGTGACGACGCGCGACGGGTCCTTGTCGGCTCAGTTCGAGCACACCGTGGCGGTAACCGCCAGCGGCGTATCGGTTCTCACCCTGCGGCCTGATGAAACAGATATGCTAAGCCGCCTGAAACGCGCGGCGTGACCGGTCAAGGGCCTGTGGCCCTTGCCTGCGGAGCATCTTTTCTCTTCAGAAGTAGGCAGTCCGCCTTCGCCTTACAGGCTTCGGCGCGACAACTCCGCTGAAGCGGAGTTGGTGCGGGCGGCCGGACTCGAACCGGCATGGGATTGCTCCCGGCGGATTTTAAGTCCGAGTCAAGAGCAATTAAACTATTGATTTTATTATCTTTTCTTTTAGTGGAAATGTGCTATGTGTAAGGAATGTGAAAATTTCGCATGTCCAACATAGCCTAGCGACCCTTGCGGTCCAGACAAAAATGGGGCCGAACGGCCCCGAACCGAGCCGAACGGCTCATGCCTACTGAAGCGAACGCTTCGCCGTTGTCGGGTAAAATTGGATGTGCCGGCGCACCTTGCGATCCGTCGCCGTGGTCGAAGATTTAGAGCATTTCGGTCGCCGATGCTCGTGGCACGAATTCGTCCCCTATGGTACGTGGAGTTGAACGGGCGATCGTATATTCGCCAATTCGAGGGAACGCAATGGCAGATCAATTGGAAGACGGCCCGGCTAGCGGGGACGATCAATCAACCCAATCGGCTGACTTGCCGACGGGGCTCCCCCTCGTTTTGGCCGCTGAGCTGCGGCAGGTGGACTTCGAAGCCCCAATTCGGAATTTGAATCGCGTTCATGAACATGCGCTGAACACCGAGTACCAGGCTGTAATTAAGGCTGCCGCTAACTCAGAGACGGAAAAAGTGTTCCGCTTCATGGAGGCATTGACGAGCATCCATCTCGATCCCTCAAACAAAGGAGACGTTTGGGTGGCTCGCGCCGCGGGACCGGGCTGGACAACCCCGGTGCCATCCATGTTTCAAGGGCCGCAATGCGTCGAATTGGAACAGGTCGTCGCGACGATCCAGCATCCGTCGCTTCGAGCCCGTGTGGCGGATATCATTTGGACAAATGACCGGCGCCGAGGGAGCGCCGCGTTATTGGCCGCGGAGGCGTACCGGGATTGCGTCGCCGGCCTAGTGGCCGGACGATTCGAGCCCATGTTTGATAGTGAACCTCAGGGAGTTCATGAGGCGCTTCCGTTGCTCAACCGGATGCTCCAAATTATCAACGCGTCCATGAAGAAGGCCAAGCGGCCGGACTGGGCGCAGGAAACGCTTCTGTCCGTCTATCAAGCGGCGCTTGGGAGGGGTGACTTTGTCGTATTCGTTCGGGCCGCCGAGCTAGGCCTCTATTACGAATTGCTGGATGCATCTGAAGTGGCAAAGGATGCGGAAGGTGTCGCGGTAGCCGCGAAAGCAGATGATTTTGCGGATGCGGTTCGGGAGCCCTGGGACCTCGCAGCACGGCTCTATGAAAAGCAGAAAAACACTGACGCCGCACGTCGATGCCGAATAGCCGCATTCGAGTGCACCCTCGCCATGCGCAACCAGGTTCTCGGCTCAGCTTCCGCACAGGCAGCGTGGGTGATGGATGCGCTGCAAGAACTACGTCACATCGCCGGTCTGGAGGAGCGGGAGCAAGAACTTGAGATCGAGCTGCGCCGTCTCCAAAAGGAATCTCTGTCGGAAATGGCGGCGATGCCGATTTCATTCGACGTGAAACCAGAGCGGGAGCGATTGGCCGACATCTTCGACAAGATGTCGTTGCCGGAGGCGCTCAGATATTATGCGATGGTCGCGGAACCTCGGCAATTGGATGAGCTAAAAACGGAGGCCCTGGAAACCGCCCAAGTGGCACCGCTTTCAGCGATGATCAGCGTTGCCCATATCGACCGGGACGGACGGGTGGCACATAAGACGCCGGGTGCGCCAACGGCAGGCACCCCGGACGAGGCCTGGTTCGACAATATGATTGCCAGGTCGGAAGGCCTGAGACGCTATCAGGTCGTGGCGACCGCGATTGATCCCATTCGCATACAAATTCAGGATAAATTCGGTATTGGCGAGCGGGAAATAGCAGCCATGCTGCGGTGTTGCAGTTTCGTGCCTGAAAGTCAGGCCCCGCTTATAAGTCTGGGCTTCATTCGTTTTTTTCAGGGTGACTTGATGTCTGCGGTCCACCTGGTGATCCCGCAATTGGAGCCCTGCCTAAGGCACATTCTGAAGCTCAATGGCCATGATCCCGCCAAGCGTCGTGACGACGCGACAGAGGAAGATTTGTCTTTAAGCGGCATATATTCGCGGTTCTCGGCGGAACTTGGGACAATATTAGGCGCGGCGCTCAGTGACGAAATCGACCGTCTGTTCAATCGGCGTCCAGGCCCAGCGATACGCCACGAAATGGCTCATGGCCAACTCTCCGCCAATGCCTGCTTTCATCCGGATGTCTATTACGCTGTCTGGCTCATGTATCGCGTTTGCTGTCTCTTCGCGCTGCCCGCCTGGGAAAGCACCGTTGCCCCAGCTTTGGCGGCCTAATCAGCCGCATCGATAGACGTAGCGTGTACCCGCAACGGTAGTTTCGGCATAGTCCATCCCCAAATCACGTGCGATGGCGTCGTAATCGAGATAGTTTGCGATGGTGGCGGGGATTTCGCCGAATAATCCATCGTCTACGAACTGCTCCGCAAGATCGCGGAGGCGTTCACACTCATATAGATCAATATCGATCCGGCCAGGCTCATCTTTGTCCAAATCGAAGCCGTAGCCGCATTCCCCCACGGCGATAATGACCCGGGTCTTGTCGTCGACACTCCAGTCTTCCACAGCTTCAAAATAGGGTGCAATGTCGCCCTGGTGCACGCCCAGCGCGTTGAATAGGGCCGCGTCTATGCCTTCGCCGTCGATGAACTGAATTTCGAATTCCTCGACCAGGTCGCCGCGGGAGTTCCGAAGCGTGGCCGCCTTCGCGCGGTAATCCTCCGCGCTCTCGAAATAAAAGCCGGTAGCGCTGATGTCATAAGGTTGAGCGTAGAGCGTAGTCATGATCTGTCCTCCAGTAGGAAAGGGTTGCGTGCTGCAACCCTGACCTCGCGGCCGAGCGACGGAGGGTGTGGGGGCAAGGAGAATCTTACCGGGTGGCGCGGGCCAGCAGGCGCTTGGCGCCTGCCACACGGCCGGTATGATTGTCCTTGCATGGGCAGGGGGTCGGAATCCCCTAAGCCCTCCCGGCGCGTCTGCGCCTGAAAGATTTTCTATTGCCTGAACTAACTTACATTCGCGATCTGATCTGCGGCCCATCGTATAGTCGCAGAACATGCCTTCTAATTCACAAGGGACTTGAATAAGTTCCTCAGTTCGTCGTCATCAAATCTGTCTGTTTCAAGTGATGGCTTTTTGACGATTTCGGGAGTTTGCTCATCCAAGGCTTCCTGTTCGAGTTGGAGTATCCTATCGGTCACCACTTTCACAGATGCCGTTACGACTGTTTCAGGAACACCGGCACTCGGCCCCAACCTTTTAATATAGGTAATGTGGTCCACAAGCTCCGATGCCGAATCAATATGCCTCACCGAATCTGAAATATTCTCAATTTCGTGAATGATCGCAGTGTTCGCGGCTTCGGCGATTTCTGGATTTAAGATCGACTTAGCTGACTGCAAACTGCGGTAAATTCTGTCGAGCCCGTCGAGATCATAAGTATCGCATATTACGCCGTTAAGAACACCTTCTAGGGTCGTCGCCAATTGATCGGCAAACGAAAACCCTTCGTACTCGCCTTGGCGCAATGCACTGACCAGCTTTACCAGCCTGTCCCCGTCGCGCCATGAGCCGAAGCGATCTTTGGGCGCGCTTGCTATCGTCTGAGCGATTTCAGCAAAGCGCGCCATTTTCGACCAACTGCACCATTGGAGCAAAAGCTCAATCCGCTCAGAATTCGATAGATCGCAGACGACCATGGTTCCAGACCCCTCTTCACCGCGCCGGTACATCGGTAAGGTTGGAAACATTTCGGCCACGGTCAGGAATGCCGGCACCACAGGATTAATATCTTGCTGAAACAAAACATCAAAGCTCATCAACTTTTTCCAAACACTTGATGCCCACTTTGCTTGCTGGGCAGTATGTGCGAGATCCGATAAAAGCCTCACGTCAGCGAGATATCGATCTAGATAATCTCTGAGCGATGGATTGATAAATGACACTTGGGTGCCGCGGATTGCAATGAATCCTCCTTCCAAGATTTTTAAAGCCTCTTCGAAATCTTTTACATTGAACGTCAGCCCATATTGCCTTGACAGTGCGGGGTGCAGTTGATTGTACGAAATTCTCAAATCGACTAATTCGGCGCCGTATTCGGAGCAGAAAAACAGACTTAACAGTAGATGCTGACATTTGGGCAGTATGTGTTCTCGAAATGCCGTGTCCCAAAGTTGCTCAGGATTGTTCAGAGCATCAATGAAGGCGAACGGATAGTCTTCGGCCAGGGTCGTTCCGAGCCGTGTCGCATCGGTCATCCACCTAACAACCCGAGGGTTATAGTTTTTGTGATCGATGATTTGCGTCAACTGCTCGCTACGGATCAATGCCGAGACATAATGCGACGGCAACATCGCGACTAGCAAATGATTATAGAGTATTCGGGCTTTAATTCGCCGCGTGTATGCTCCAACATCCAAAAGATAACGACTAATATCGAGTTGGGGATCGGCCAATATTTCTGAGACGCGCCGCGCCTCCTCGAATACGGGGGCTCGCGTTGTCAATATGAACCTGGCATTTGGTGATGTGCGAATGCGGTTCAAAAAGCGGCCTAGCTCAGATTCTTTTGACGCCAAAGCCTCCCGGTTCAAGCCAATCCTACCCAGAAAGTCGTCAAATAGGAAAACCTGCCGCCTCGTGTCGACAATTCTAGCGAACCCGTCTTCAAGAGATCGAATAGGGACAAATTCCCAACCTTGTCCGAGATAGTTATATGCAAGCATTTCGCCGAGAGTTGATTTTCCAACACCAGGCGGACCCGAAATTATCAGCACATGGTGTCGTCCCAGGGTACGGTTAGCATCGTCGAAGCTCGGATTTTGTGCGTAAATTTTCACTTTTTGCTCGATTTCCGCCAGGGTAATCGCCAAAAATGCCTCGGAAGCAGCGTGCACTATCCTTTCTAAAATTACCGAATTGCTTAGCCATAGTTTAATAAAAGCCTTTTCGATCTCCGGGAATTTGACGAGAAGCGAGTTTAAATCCTTGGGGCCAAAAATATCTGACTGACTTTGAAGCGAGGGGCCAATGATCGCTGCCAACTGCGCTTTTGCGGGGGGAGATAACGGGCGAGACGTTACCAGCACATATCGTCCCGGTTTTAATTTATCGATCGCCGGCCGCTCACGTTTCACTGCCGCTTTGAGTTGGGCAGTCGTGGAGCCGAAATAATGCTTCGCCTGCAAAATTATCGATCCACTTGCAGCAGCGTGCCGGCCATCCATTCCGCCGTCAGGCCCCGCCGCAAATGCTTCAAACCTAACTTGAAGTTCTCGCGCCATAAGCTCTCGGGCGAGATCCTCGAAATCCGCTGGCGAAAGCGATGAGAAATTATAGTCCATATGTCCGGCGCATAGCTCCTATTAGACATGATCTAACCCGCCCGTCGCGCTATTCCGCGACCTTGGCGCCACGGTTCTTCCACCTTTCTATAACCTTGTCGAAATCAACGGTCTTCCAATCCTGACCCCACTCTTTCAAATAACGCACGCTGCGGGACTGAGGTTCTGGATTGGGCAATTTAAAACGACCGACCGTTGGCATCAACACCGCGTCCCCGACCGCCAAAAATTCGCCCTGAACCAAGTTGGGTAGAACATCGCCCAAGCCTGCTGAAAGGTCTGGAAGAAGTCCCTTGATGTAATTTTGATCTGTGAAATTCGTAAGTCTCAGAGATATGAAATTACTACATTGTGAAAATATTGTTTCGGATACTTCCGATGGTCGCTGGCTTACGACCATTAACGTCACGCCGTATTTTCGCCCTTCTTTGGCAATCCGCTCGATGGATTTTCTGGAGGAATTATACTGCGCCCCGCCGGCACGAGGCACATAGTTATGCGCTTCTTCACAAACAACCATGATCGGAACATCATTGTATTCCTGAGCGAGATGGCGAAGTTTCGAGTAGTGAAATCCAAAATCAAATATCATCCGTGAAATTAAGCTTACAACAATACTCAAAACTTCAAACGGAACTCCACTCACATCGACGATGGATATGTTCGCTTTATTTAGGTACCCCAAAAACTGACGAACGACGTCGGCGAAATCGTCTGATTTCAATTCCAATCCGCCCTTCCTTGGTTTGAGAAGAAACGCCATACGTGGATCACTCAGACGAGTGCGTAAACGAAGGATCAATCTATCGAACTCGCCGTTAAACGGCCCATTGCTTGCTTTGGTAGCCGCCGATTGATTCGGTATCGTAAATTCTTTCAGTCCGTCGAAATAAACGTCGTCCCGATTGTCAACAAGCGTGCCATCGGAAAGTTTAGGCTTTCCTTCATTAACGAGCTTCCCTATCACCTCGGAGTTCATGTTCTCCAGGTAATTACAAACCTCCTCTATTGAGAAGTATATTGGCGTATCAAATGATATATTTTCCACATCTTTATTATGCCGCATTTTATTTCGGACAACAGCATGTCGAAATTGTGAGATCTGATTATGGGAATTTATTTCATTACTCTCAATAAACATTTCCTCCAGCTCCTCAGCGTTCATTAGCCAATAAGGGAGCAACAGAGAATCGACCGTGAGCACATTCAACGTAAATTGCTCATCATCTTTCAATTTAAACGCGGCCTCATATTCTGAGTGAATGTCGAAAATTACAATGTGGGAATTCTTCTGAATACCTTTATGTTTATTCTTTGCGTCTTCAAACCCAACAACATTTTGAAGAATGCTAGAAACCGCACAAGACTTACCTGATCCGGTAGAACCGACAACGGCAATGTGCTTGCTGAAGAATCTATCTCCATCTATTTGCAGCGGAACATTCGGATCAATACTTAGAGAACCGAACGAAAAATTGGATTCGGCATCTAAGCGAAACACATCCTTAAGCGTGTCCGACGATACGACGTAAGCTTTTTCGGTTGGAACAGGCAGGTTGATAGCCCCGCGTTCAAACTTGTCCTCGTTGGACCACGTCCCGACCGGCTGAACCTCGACAGAAAATCTAAATGCCGGGCCGTCATCCTTTTCGACATGAACAGCACGAACCGAGACAATTGTCGCGAGGACATATAGGACGTTGCCGGATGCGATCAGTAAATACTGACCAATTGATAGGTTTGACTTATTGGCTTCAAATATCTCAGGATTGGCAATTTCAACAGAGATCCGGCTTGCTGAGCTCTCTGTTACCTCTCCAATCCCGGCGCCGACTTCGTTCATAAGTTCGCTTTCAATTTCAAAAGATATTCGAGTTCAGAAAGTCGGTCTATTTCGACAGCATATCTCGCCGTATCGTTCGAAGGCCAGTCCGAAAGGTCGGTGTTGACCAGGAATACATCGTCCGGCTGTTGATCCGAGGGCGCGACCTTTTCATTCGTCGCGTTATTTAGGATCGCAACCCTCGCTTGAAAATCTCGACTAACCTCGCCTTTTTTTCGTGCAATCATCGGGGCTGTCAGGAATTTCTTAATATTGAATTCGCCGCCGACGCAGCCGTCGTTGCAAACAATGCCAATATCAAACAGCCTTCGTACCAGGGAGGCCGCGTCATATTTATCTGGCTTGAACAAAAACGTCGGCGAATGGGAGTGGAGGTATTTAGAGTTATACTTCTCCACGAACCTTTTTATAAAGAGAGCAATCTCATCGTTGAATTTGCTTATATTATCGCCGTTAATGACGAAGTAGCGCTTGCGCAAATTCGGAGAAAGCGACAAGCTGAAATCGTCTCGCAGTCGTTTGAATATTTTTTCCTTGGTTGAAAGTTCCCTTGTCCAACGCGTCAGTGTTGTATTTTTCGTGTCCTTGAGAAAACCCAAGAATAGGCTTCTCTTGATCGTGCGTTCGACGAAGCTGGATTTGGTCCCCATGTCGACAACTCTTTGGAAGGCCACAGGGTATATGATCGATTTGACGTCTTCTGCTCCAAACCCTTCTGCGATAATTTTGGCTATGACTTGCTGTTCTTTTTCCAAGAAAGGTGGGCCGAAAGTTATTGTCAGCGCATTGAGAAATTTATTTTCGTCAAACGCGCCAATTCGTGCCGAAATTACGGCCAGTGCTTTATCTGTCGTGGATCGAACCGTTTGTAGCTGCTCGGACGTTAGCGAAAGATCGCCAGTCTGGCCCGGAAAGTGGCAAAACAACTGATATCTAGTTGGAATAATGGGATCTTGATTAAGTGAAAAATGCTCAAGCATAAGCAAAATTGGCTTATATATTTTACCAAGCGTGAATTTTTCAACCGTTTCATGGTATTTGCATTGCACTGCCTTCTGAAAGATCGGCGTCAACACGTCAACATCTTCAATTGCGCCCTCAATCGTCACGAGCCCATCGTCGCCCGCGGAGAGCAACTCATCGAGATATTGTAAAAACTGGTAGGCGTATCCCTTGATGGAATACTCGGCTGTTCTCGCCACGTTCATCCCCGACTCATTTCAACGGGAGATTGCGCGCGCCGCACTTATAAAGCAACTTTTAGTTTGTCGGCCAAGAATAACAAGATTGGAGTCTTGCTAGACCTTAACGTGTTATATCCTTCGTATAGCCGACCACTCGGAGACACGCATGTCACGGCGAGTTTAAAGCGGCGTCCCCAGATCCGCGGCGGAGCCTTTGACCAGACCAATGATCGCCTGCTGGCTGGTCGTTACCTGGTAAACATTGCACATGGCAGGCGCTCCTGGCGAAAATAGGAAACGCTACCGTCTTGACTCCCGCCGAACAATGGGAACAAAATAGGAACATTCGGAGATGTTCCCCATGTTGCTACGCGCCGGATTGCTGATCGAACTCGAGGGAAATTGGCAGATTTTTACGGCGGAGCCCGTGCGTGGCCGCCGCGACGTTCTGCGCGTCGGGCCACATCTCTATAACTAGCGGTTCAAGCCGGTCAGCAAAGGTGCACCGGATGTGCTTGAAGCGTGCGACATCGATTGCGGTTTCAAGGACCATCGCAAGGGTCGCGACGCGCTGCTGGCCCGGTGGCGCCGGCAACAGGATGAAGGCCGCGCCCGCGAGGCGCGTGAGCAATTGCTCGCCAGTGCCGAAGGCTCGAAACACGACCGGCCGCTCAAGGCATTCCCCCGGTTCAAATTTCTCAAGGTCATCTGCATCAATACGCGCTGCAGGCGGGTGCGTTTCGATCAGATCGGCCATGTATGCTGCGAAGGCCGCCTGGGCGAGCGAACGGTGTTTGAAGTGCAGCGGGCATTTTTTTGCACCGGCTGCTAGGACGAAGTGCGTATCGAGATAGAAGGATAATCCACGATGACGAGCGACAGCACCATCAGCAATGATATCGAATGCATGCTGACCAACTGGCTGCAAGAGGCATTCGAAATGCCGACCTTCGCCCAGTGGTTCCGCCTTCGGTTTCCCGGCGTTGACCGCGCCACGTTGGACGCGCTTTGCAGACGGGTCGAGCGGGAAGAAGTCGGTTAGGATGAAGCGCTTGACGGGTTGATTGCGTTGACGGGCCGGTCAAAGGCGGCATTTCCCGCCTTCCGGTTGTTGTCCAGACCCCGCCCGTCGCGCTGGATGCGGGCTTATGAAGAGGGATGTCTCGTGCACCACTAGCGGCCCGAACAAGGAACACGACCTGCGCAGACAGTGTTCACCATCGGCCACGTGCCTACTCAGAAACGTCCGCGCTATCGTCGCCAAGCTGGACGATCCGTTCATCAATAGCGCCACGAATGCTTTCGTAAATATCTGTCGCAAAGTCATCGGGCATCGCAGCGAGGGCGAGTTCCGGCGCGATGGTGACAGCGTCTCGTATCTCCTCGATGACCTGATTGACAACGGATCGCCCGAGGGCAGCCTCCTTGGCAGTTTCGTGAAAATGCCGTCCGTTCATGTTCCAGATGGTGTATTTGCGGCTGTTCCCGGCCGACATCGCCAGCTTGAATTTATTGCGGGGAATTTGCCTTTGATCGACGGCGAGTTGGGCTGACAGCACGTCGTAAAACGGCGTCAGCGTAAATCCGCGCGGGCGCAGAGCGATGCTGAAATTTTTGGCATGGCCGTCCGTCGCACCGATTAGCCAGAATATGATTTGCGCCTTGAAGAACGCTGCCTGGTCAGTAACGGGGCTATTGCCTTCTTGAAGGAGGCGCAGAATATCGACGGCGCTCGGACCATTCTGCCCACCGATGACCGTGCTTTGGTACTTTCGGCTGGGCGGCACACCCAGGGCTTGGCAGCAATCTTCCTGGGGCAGGCGGATTAGCCGGCCATCGTCCAGCCGTAGGCGATCAAATCGTTCAACGACCAGTACCCGGCGCTCGCCGAAGGTCGCGATCTGCGTTTGTGCGACCCGGAGGCCGAAAGCTTCTAGGAGCTTGAGGCAATAGTGTTCGTTATCGACGCTGTTCGAAAGGTCGATTTCGCCGGTCGAGGTGGGGATAGTCCCGATCTGGGGTTTGAGAATATGGGTAGTTGGCGTCGTGCCGAGCGGACGCATCCATTGCCCATCCTGACACAGGAGCGCCGTCTTCTCCTGCGCGCCGGCGATGGAAATTCGAAATTCGTGCTCATTGTCCATGCCCAGCGGCGCGTTTTCGAGATTAGCCAGCATCCGCTCAATTTCGGCATCGCTGACGGGCTCGCCACGGATCTCCGCCCTTGTCTCCGGTTCGACGCCATCCGGCAGGAACTGGAGCGCCCCCACGCAATCGCGTCCGATGCGTTCCAAAAGGCTATAAGCGTCCGTGCCATCCGCGCCCGTCCGTTCCGCCACGCGCCGCCTGACGCGGTCATTGTCGGGCAAGAGGTTCTCGAAGACCGCCGCGACCACTTGGCCGCGATAGGTCTTTTCACTCAACGGTAGGGAACGGGAAATCGCGAGGGGACCGTCAAGAGCCAGCCAGGTCGCATCGTACTGGAACCATACGGCCCCGCTGGCTTCCTTCTCGAACCGGCCGACGAGTCGGTTGTTGAGAAACACGTTGAGCGGAATATGTGTCTTACGGCGTGCCATCACATTAGCAGTTCAAGCAAATCATCATAACCACCGCTCGAACGAGGCTTGATATCGGCTTCAAGGTCGAGGGCTGCCAAGATCGAAAATAGCGTATCCATGCGCGTGGCGGGATTACCGTTCTCGATTTTGGAAATGGTCTTCTGCCCCGTGCCCACCAGATTGGCCAATTGAGTTTGCGTCAGCCCCTTTGCCGACCGCCGTTGCTGAATGACGAGACCGAGCTGTTTGGCAGATCGTGCAGTATGGTTCATCTGCGAAATATACCCCATTTGGCATAAGTTGTCAATATAACAGCTGGGGTATAAAACAGGTTTATGCCACATGGGGTATAAAGTAGCATTATTCCATTTGGGGTATATGACACACTTTGTCGGCGACAATGCAAAGTAAGCGTTCGCTGCTAAGATAGTGCCCAGGACGCGACTCCCAAAGCCATACGCGCACCTACATTGACGCGCTAGCAGCCCACAAGTCCCGTGAGATACGCCAAAGATGAAAATTTGCCATCAGCATCAATGCTATCTTCGATGCAAAGGTCTAAATGTCTATTACGTGATCAACAATCTCGAAATGAGAACAGTAAAACTTCACTAGCCCTTCTTCTTCAGAAACAAGGTACTTTGCACCCTCGATTTGATGAGATGACACATCTTTAACACTTAGCATCCAGTTGAACCCATTATCGATAAGTCCTACCGAAATCTCAAAAACTCCACGAAATAGGACAGAAAGACGCTTATCTTTATTACTGAGTGAGATCAGAACAGTGAAGGGCGAAGCCTTACCTTCATTTACATCTCTGTTAAATTCAATTGATCGCAAAAATCCAGACGAACTCAAAACTACTTCTGGGAAAAATTCATCAACTCTTGAACTCATGGCTTATATTCTCCTGGTACGTGGCTGCTGGTTTCCATAGGAGTTTTACCGGGCCCCCACTCGTAGGTATGGTAGTGCGTGTCCGGAATACCTTCCTTAATATTCCCAGCATTGAAATCCGTCCGGGCAATTAGGCTGCCATATTGGTCGTAGTGAGCTGTCCAAGGCTCAACTTGTTGTTTTGGAGCTGTATATCGCATTAAGCTGCCGCGACGATATCGATGTCGCCGACATCATCGTTCAGACGGCCTTCGGCGCGGGTCGACTTTCTTCCTACAGCAGCCAGATTAGTCTGATACCAACTTAACAAGTGGATGCGATCGACCACAGCATGTACGGCACGAACATAGCGCCGTTAACGAAAAATCGGCTATCCATCGGTAACCCAGCCATGAGCTAGCACATCGGATCAATCGTTAATCACTACTATTGGCGCACGAGCGCTGGGAAACATGTCCACTGCAGACAGCGAAAACGCATGCAATAATGTATTTAAGAGCGGCATCGATGATCTTCGAGGCAGGACAGAGCGATTATACTGTCGGTGTAGTGGCCTGAACCAACTGCTATGTGGAGTTTTGCCTTCCGCCAATTCTGTTCGCCCGTCATGCTTACTAACGGCAATACATGACCTTGCAATTGCCAAATTATTCTCTGCGTTCGCAACCTATCGCTTCTTAATTATCGCGAGCCATCGAGGTGCTTGATTGTGTCGGGAATAGGAATTGCTTTCCAGAAACCGCCTTCTTTGTCAAATTTTAGCACGGCTTCCATCTCCAATTCATCAGGCATGTAGATGATTACATGTAATCCGTCGTGAATATTATTACCAATAGATGCGATATCGAGAAGGGAATTAGGCAGATGAAGCCAATAACCGATATCGTGAGAACCTTCATTTGTGTCAAATGATACGCGATGCATCGGCTTCATTCTCCCAGTTGATTGTCAGTAATTCAACTTCCCCCTACGGATGGCATTTCACAGGGTTCGGCTTTTGCTTAAACAGAGCGCTCACTACCGCCGCTTGCGCCGTACTCAACGGATGGGGCACCACCACTGTCGAATGCAATGGCATACCAGGAAAGGCTGTTGGCGCAACCACAATTCCAGCGCTGGCAAGAGCTTGGGTGGTCGTATAACTAATCTGGCCGTTTTGATAATTTCCAACCGCTGCAAGCTCGTCAACGGACATGCCGGGCGCCGATGTCACTGAAAAACCAGTGAGTTTTTCATACGGCGCCTTTACGGGTCCCGTGCCCGTAATAAGATTACCCGGGGTCGCCATTCCTCCACGGACAACATATTGTAGCTTCGGTCGAGGGGTATCCCCCGATAATGAAAGGACTGAAATTATTGCCATAGCTTGTGGGACAGCCTCAAGAAGTTCGGCGGCACCGACAGCGCCACGTGCTCCACCGGCAGCTCTTACACCAGCGCCCACTGCTATGGCGCCACCTGCCTTCGCTACAGGACAAGCTGCATCCGGGGCCGGTGCTGCCGGCGACGGTTGAGCCACCTTCGGTGTACCAAACCCAATCGGAATGCCAAAAATTATGAGGTCGCCGCCACGGATACCAAATTGGCAGTTTTGGTTGCAATTTCCGTTTTGACGGAAAAGCGGCCCATTCCCTGTAATGGTTACCTGTGTTGGATCATCTCCGTTGCCGCTGGGGTCGTTGCCGTTCACTGGGTCGCCATGGACGTAGCCATACCAGTTCATGCCATCGCCGTAACCGATCGGGTCGGTTTGCATGAAGCGTCCAATGACGGGGTTGTACAGGCGAGCCTTGTAATAATACATGCCGATTTCTGGAAGCCACATCTGTCCAGTATAACCAAACCGACCCGTCACGCTGGCACCTGGCAGACCGTATTCATTGTATGTATTCGTCGCAATGGTGACGCCAGAATTGTCGCTTATACTCGTGACGCTACCAATACTATCCGAATGCAGAAAGGTCTTATTGCCGTTAGCGTCGTAGGCTATTAAAGGTTCATCATTGCCGGGACCGTGGACGTAGCGGCGCAGCAGGCTTGCGCCATTGTATTCAGCGATCATATCGTCGCCATCGTACAGGAACTGGCTCGACACACCGCTCTTGCTAATTCCTCCCAGACGGTTCTCTGCGTCATAGGTCAATGTCGTCGTAACACTGGACTGCGTCGTAGACGTCAGCAGATTGTTGGCGTTAAAGGTGTAAGTACCGCCACTGTCGCTGATGAGGTTACCCCTAGGGTCGTAACCGAGGCTCGCACCATTAACGTTGGATATTTGATTTAACGTGTTAATGCCGTAAGTCGTAGTTGTGTTTGCACCAGTTGCATAGTTGAATGCAGTGTTGCTGTTGGTGCGTGTCTTGATCTGATCCGCTGACGTGTACGTGAAGCTCAGCGTCGTCGCCGGGTACGCAATACTGCTTAGGCGTAGGTTAGCGTCATAGCTATATGTCGTTGTTTGGCCGTTACTGCGGTAAAGATGAGATCTGCGTCCGTAGTCATCATAGTCGAATATAGCGAGCGAGGTCGCACCGTTTTCTTTGATGACAACAGGCTCGTCACCGTCGCTATATCCGTAAGTGACATAGAAGCCGTCTGGCCAAGTCATCTGTGAGCGCTTGCCGTACACATCGTAAGTGTAAGACACCATACCGTTTGGCTGCGTGTCGCTCATCAGCCAGCCAAGAGAATTATAAACGTACGTTTCGGTAATGGCTGAGGCGTTGGTGTAGCTATTGGTGTGACTCAAAATCTGGTTGAAGTTGTCGTAAGCGAAGCTTTCTGACACTGAGCCGGATTTCGACGCTAGGCGACCTAGCACATCGTAATTGAATGTGATCGTTGAGACACCATTGCGCAAGGTGACATGATCGATCAGTGTGCCAGAGCTGGTGGAGCCGGAGACCACGCCGCTGGTCCGATATCCGATAGTATTGCAGTCGGTCGACGAACTACTGTTCGGATAGCAAGTCTGCACGGGCCGATTGAAGCTGTCATAGCTGTAAGTAGTGCGGTTGCCATTAGCGTCTTGTGCGTAAGTCAGCGTGCCTGTGCTTGTCGCGCCAGCGGTGTCGTAGGCCTTCACCACATCATTGCGCGCCGACGCTGTGCCGTAAGCGCTTGTCGTGCTCGTCATATGGCCGGCTAAGTCGTAGCCGTATTTCGTGATACGGTCGTGAGAACCATCTGCCAAAGTTGTACCTAAGACACAGGCCGGCTGAAGCGCGCCATAGTCAGCGGAATTGATACGCGCCGTCTCGCAATCGACACGTTGCATACTGTCATACGAGCGCTGGATGACATCTTTGGCTACACTGGCCGTGCCGATAAAATGCCGCGCCACTGTCGAGCGGCCATATTGGTCGAAGTCGCTGCTGTTACGCTCTTCAATCGTCATAGCTGTAAGGTTGCTGTACGCTGTTCCGGCTACCGTACCGGTATCAATCTCCTTAACGTGGCCGTCAGCATCGTATGTGGTAAGCGACGCCTGACGATTGCGCGGACCGGCGCCGTCTGGGTCCATGCCGATTACACCGATGGGGCGGTTCAATGCGTCATAAAAGCTGTAGACTGTCTGGATGGTGCCTTTAGGTCCATACGACAATATCACATTGCCGTTATTGTCGTAGGAGGCGAAGGTCGATGTCTGCGCCAAACTGGCATTTCCGCGTTGTGTAGTCGCGGCATAGGGAAGCACATTGGGCGAAGTTGGATTGGTATTGGCTGCACCTGTTGGAGTGCCGGGACTATAAGCCACTAGATCTACTCGTTCACTAGCTCCCCCCAAGCAGACCGTAGTGTTGCCAAGCATGCACGCTGACGTTTTCCACAACCGCCACACAGCGGCTTGCGCCGTGGTACCACCGGAACTATTCACGACGCGTGGCGTAATCTGACTGTAATAGTAGCGCGTTTGCGCTTGGCCGCCGCCCACGACGGGTGTCGTGACAGTGGCGACATTCCCGCTGTTAGCAGTGTCGTATGTATAGGTGGTGACGACGCCGTTTGCGTCGGTCACCGTCAGAGGCTTGTTACAGAACTTTGCATCCGACGCCGGGCAAACCGCATTGTTGGAATATACCGGATAAGTCGCGGACGTAGTTATCCACGAACTCGAAGTGCCTGCTCCACCTTTTGGAACGATCGACGTGCTTGTAGGGTTTCCGCGAGCATCATAATAGTAAAGCGTATATCCGCCGGTCGAGCTGTCACCATCGGGTGTAGTTACCTGGCTAACCCGGCCATAGCCGTCATAGCTGTAGGTGGTCTTGCGATTGAATTCATCAGTTTGAGCGACGATCTTGTGATCGTAGGAGACCGTCAAGGTCCGGCTGCACGCCATTGGGCTCTAAAACGGTCGTGGTGGTGTTTCCAACGCCGTCACTAGTATAACTATAGCTCCATGTGGAGCCGCCGGCCGCCACTGTAGACACCTTGCCGCCACTTGTCGTCACCGTCTTATTCACCAAGAGAGGTGATGTCAGCGTAGTAACATTGCCGCTGGTGCCTGTACGTGAGGACAGTCGTACCGTTATGCGCTATTGTGTTGGTTGATCCTGATACCGAAAGTGTTGACGTCGGGTAACTAGCAGCCACCGCGCAACTAGCGGCATTTGGATCGCACCAGGTAGTGCCGCTATTAATAGCCGTGACCCCTCCGCCCTGGAATTTTAACATCCAGCCAAGCGAACTGTTAACACTCAGAACGCCAGTAACGTTAGCAGCTCCAACGGGCGTGTAAACGAGTGAGACGATTTCACCGTCCGGTTTATTGATCGTCTGCAGAGGGCCAAATCCTGAGCCACTGGTCTTCGTTTTGTCGTAAATCGCGGTTGTACCATCGGGGAGGCTCAAGGTACATGTGCCAACATGGTTCTCAACATCAGCCGTCGCCCCCGAGCACGACAGCTGCGCATTCCCGCCGATTTCATTGTAAGGCCCCAGTAGGAAAGGCGATGCGGAGCCCGAACCTGCGATATAATGCCCAACCAAGAATCGGTGGGTGCCGCCAGCCAGACTTACGCTCAGATAGAACAGCGCTTCTGTCGCCGTGTTGCCATTAAAACCGGTAGGTAGCGTCTCTGTCGTCATGATGCCAGAGAAGTTGTCCGATGCGCCTTGCGTTACACGCGCTAGACCGCTGCTGCTCCCCCCGATGCCGACATCGAGGCCAGGCAATTGGAAACGTACCATCCGCGAGGTTAACGCCGTTTCCGTCCACAGCCGAGATCACCGGCGGAGGCGTAATCGATTGTGCTTGCGCTACCCCGACATTGAGAGCCGCAATCGCACCCAGCGCCCAACCAAAAGCTCGCGCCCGAATAGATTGTAAGATGATCATTCCCGCCCCGTACCGCGTACCCGTTATTTCGGTCAGGAATGCACGTTTTTCGGGAACTAGAAAGGCCAAAACCCTTTAAAAATGCTGCAAGCTTATCGTTTCCTTACAATCCTCTGATTAAAATCGTATTTTTTATATAAAATAAATTTCTTGCGGGTTTTGAAGTTCTGGTGCGAACCTAAGCGCTAAAATTGCATTGGGAGGGGACGAATGCGCTATCTTATGGCGGTCATCGCAGCTATGGGTTTGCTAGTAGCCGCGTCAAATGGCATTGCTCAGACCTACACTTATGATGACCTTGGACGCGTTAAATCCGTAACACCCGCTTCCGGCTCGGCATCGACTTATAATTACGATAACGCTGACAACCGCACATGCACCGCACTCGGCACCGGGGTGTGCGCCACCAATCATGCGCCCACATGTAATAACTGGGTGATAAACATGAACAGCGTCCCGGTAAATGCTGCGCCCGTATCGGGCTCGGTCGTTGCGGGCAGCTTTCTTGCTAACTGCGCTGACGCCGATGCCGATACGCTGACCGTGAGCAGCCCAGCCATGCCGATGCCGTTTACAATCGCAGCGCACCAAACCCTGAACTATGCCTTTTCCGTCTCAGACGGAAAAGGTGGTACGGCCAGCGCCGTCCTCACTATGACCCGCCCTTAGGATTCCGGCGAAAGTGACGGTGCTTTTCCCTTCTGCAGTGAAGAGAATCTTTTTCGTAAAGTAGGGAAGAACCAACGTCGGCGGGACGGGTGCCTTCAGCGTGTTTAGCCCGCTTAAATCGTGCATCATGATTCGTATTGCCGCTTCGCACCTCCAAATACTTGGCCGCTCCATCCGGCACCGCTTGCGATTCGATAGTCCTTGGCGAGTTTCAATTGTACGTTGGGCAGCTAAGCGGCATCGCAAGGTTGCCATTGTGATCTCACTTAGCCTGCATGGCTTGTTATTCGCTTTTTTGCTGCTTGGCGTTGCTTCGAGCATATCCGGCGGCAAGGGTGGGTCTGCGAGCAGAAGCGGCGCAGGGGCTGAAGGCGTATCAGGTGTAAGCGTGGAGCTCGTATCCATCGATGATATTCTCCCAGACGCTCTCAAAGTCGAGCCCGCAGAATCGGTCGAACTGACAGATGAGGCAATGCCAGAACTCGCCAATGCCACGGCCACCATGCCGCTTGCGAACATTCCAATGGTTGAGACGAGCACTGTAACCACGGCTGAGACCGGCAGCGCGGGGGACGCTCCGTCGCCTAACGCGGCAGTTACCGGTGCTACAGGCGCTGGAGCACAGCCTGTCGGTTTGAACAATGCTCTCTGGAAACAGATTGAGCCCTGCTGGCATCGCGTTGCGACTCCAGGAGCCAACGACATAACGTTACGCGTCAGTTTCTCCCCGCTTGGCAATATTGCGCAGACCGCCGATGCGTCGAACGTGCCGGCAACGACAGAAGCGCAATCTCAGGCCGAGGCCGTTCAGGCCCTCGCCGAGTGCGGCCCCTACGTCGGCTATGGTAGTCAGGAGAATGTAGTTATCATATTTCCTTCTAGACCTTAGAAGGGCGGGCCCGCTTTATCGGTGGCCAGCATTCGCCATCAATCGAACAGTCACCCATAAGGCTGAACCGCGATGAAAGGTAGAAGTATAGCTTCAACTCACCAAAGGCATTCCTGATACCCAGTTCACGAATGTGAGTCGATTAATCTGTCTCTGAGGACGGCAATCGACCACGGCACGGATGTTTCAGCGGCGAGCGTGCTAAATAGATATATTCAGGCTGTACCGAGTGGATTTGCGGTCACCGGTTCGTAACAGCGCGTTCAACTCCACTAAGCCGGCAAGATCACGGGGTAGCGGTGGCTGAGGGTGCGCCGGTTATGGTCATGTAGCTGGATGCGCTCAAGCCTCCGGCGAACCCTTCTGGTCCGGCCGCAAATATGCGCAACAATGCTTTTTCTTGACGAAGGTTCAACTTACCGCGCAGCCTATCAAGCAGGCGAGACTTTTGCAGTATGAACTCGACCTGCGTGAACGTCCGTCGCTGCGCCTCAATGGCCTTGGCGGCAAACCACAACAGCCAATCCGTGATATCAAGATGGTGGCTCGCCGTTTCTAGCATCGCGTAATACCCCTTGCGATGTTTAAGTAAGGTGCCGCCCATGCCGGTGATGACTGGGGCTGAAAACTGCTGCGCGAGAACTTTCTCGATGATAGCTCTCCCTACGCGGCCGTTGCCGTCTTCGAATGGATGGATGCTTTCGAACCATAGATGAGCGATGCCGGCACGGGTCACTGGGGGCAGAGGGGACCGTCCTGAGGGCGCTGTTTCCAAGCACCATGTGATGAACCGCGCCATCTCTGCAGCAATCCGCTGGGACGGCGGCGCCTCAAAATGCACTTTCGGATCATACATCGCACCCGACACGGTTTGCATCGGCTCCTCATGGGTCCGATAACTGCCAATTACTGCAATGTCTGTTCGACCGTTCATCAGCAGCCGGTGCCAGTTTTGGAGACTGCCCTCGGATAGGGGTTCTGAAACCGTGTGGTATAGGTTGACCATCATTTCAGCGATACCGGCCTCCGCCGGGGTGGCCCTGCGATGCGTAGTCGCTAGCCCGAGTTGCCGCAGAATGGAAGATTGGATGCTGTCGCGGTCCAATCGTTCACCTTCGATGGCGGAGCTATCGACAGCTTCATGGCTGAGAATTTCGATACTGAGCCGCTGGCGTTCGGGGATGCCAAGATGTTTTGATGCACCGATGATAACACCGGCGCCCTCAATGAACATGGCCTCGGCACGGACAAGTTTCCGCGCATCCCAGCGAAAATTGGGCCAGTCTGCGTGCTGCCAGTTCCAAATCATGATCGATAATATTCCTACTTATAGATCATAATATAGCCAAATATGATCTATAAATCTACCATTTATCGATCGTTACTGGACTGCAATAGGAGCGGTTGACGTTGCAAAAGTGAAGCGCGGGAGTCCAGAGGGTGTGAACGCCTATGACTGGGCACGGGACTGGTTCAATATCGTGCCGGAAGCTTTGCATAGGCGATGATAAAGCGAAGGGATCGAAGGGACGCCGCAACATCCTCGCAGGGTGCGGGGCAGGCCCCGCGTCGCCGCTGGGCGGGAACCTTAAGCGGTGACTGGGCTGGGGAGCCGAGGGGATTGCAATTCCCCTCTGGCCAGGGTTCGGGGCGGCGCCCTGATCGGCGCTGGTAGGCCTCCTTAAGCGCAGAGGCCGGGGTTGGAAGGGGTGGCCTGAACGCCCTCCATCGCCACAATGCTAACAAGATAATTCTCCCAATAGTTGTTAAGATATGTTAATATTCAACTATTGATTGCCGAAGTCGTGGGCACGTTGCGAAGCAATGTATAAGTGCACCGTTAGCGACTTCAACTGAGAATTTCTAATGGAGTTGGCGTTTGGCGATTTACCACTGCCGTCTCAAGGTGGTCTCGCGAGGGTGCGGAGCGAAGGCTCGCGCCCGAGGCATTACTCGCCGCTCTGTGGTAGCGGCGGCCGCTTATCGCGCCGGCCAAAAGCTCTATGACGCAACCATTGGCAAGTGGTTCACCTATCACAAACCGGACGTGATCCATACGGAAATCCTCCTGCCATCCACAGCCGAATTACCGAAATGGGCAGGGGACCGGGAGGCCCTTTGGAACGCGGTCGAACGGTCTGAGAAGCGGGTGGATGCGCAATTGGCGAGGGAGGTGGAAATCACCCTCCCCCGCGAATTGAGCAAGGAGCAGCAGGTCGCGCTGGTCCGCGGCTTTGTAAAGGAAAATTTTGTGGATCTCGGCATGGTAGCCGACATTGGCATCCATAGTCCCGATGCCGTCGACGGCAAAGCCCAGCCTCACGCCCATGTATTGCTCTGCCTCCGTCGCCTCGACCCGACGACCGAAACCGGCTTTTCAACGCATAAAGAGCGGACTTGGAACGAGCCGGAAGGTATCGCCCGCGCCGTAGCCGAAGCTCGCAAGCGCTTCAACAACACCGGCCTACAGGAGGACAAGGAGGCACTTGAGGCAGCCGAGGCTAAGCGCAATATCAATATCTGGCGTAAGAGTTGGGCAGACCATGTCAACGCGGCGCTGGCCGGGGCCGGGTCGGAAGCGCGGGTCGACCACCGGACCTTGGAGAAACAGGGGATTTTCAGGCCGGCGCAGATTGTCCTTGGCATCGCGCGGCATGTGGAGAAGGCCTACGACTATATCAAGGACCGGGTCACGCAATGGATCGCCATCCGCAAACGAGCACAGTTCTATGATGACGCGGAGCGCATCCGCAGCCGCGATCCGACGGAACTGACCCATTACCTACTGAAGCTCAACGACCTGGCGGAGAGTTTCGCCGCCTCCTTCCGCAAACCACCGCCAGGACCAGAACCGGAGGCGTCGCATGACCGGTGACGCGGACGACATTTTCGGCCGGCCGAAGCCCAGCTTTACCGAGCGCCTGACCGGCGCGACACCGGCGCCGGTATCGCCGATGTTACGCGAACTGCCCGAGGGAGACTTCCCAATCTCCGATGTCGGCAGCGGGGCTTACAAGCCCTACTCCTATCTGCCGACACGGGCAGGCGGCGACTATTTCGACGCGCTGAGCTGGACGCCGGGCACGACACAGCCGGAAGGCGTCAGCCTGCAATACCGGTTCGTCACCGGCGTGTACTTCACCGGGACGGGGACGCTGCGGATCACGACGCCGGACACGGCGGTGATGATCGAGGGGCGCCACCTCGACGACCTTCGGCAGAAACTAAACCGGCGCCTGATTACCCGTATTCAACAATACCATGCCCGGCTTTGGCCGGAGCCGCCCGAGGGCGAGCCGTTGATCGAACGGATCGAGATTGCGCGGCCCTAACCAAAAATATTGGCATGTACGGTAAAATACCGTACAATTTTAACGATAGAGGGACGGCTTATGGCAAAGACAACGACCCGGACCACACGGCTTGAGGCGCGTATAGCGCCCGAGGCGCTGATGATCGTCAAGCGGGCGGCGGAAATCCAGGGCCGCAGCGTCAGCGACTTCGTCGTGGCGGCGGCGCAGGAAGCGGCGCGCCGGGCGATTGAGGAGGCGCAGATCATCCATCTCTCGGTGGACGATCAGACGGCCTGCACCGAAGTCATCCTGAACCCGCCCGCCCCTACTGCCGCACTGATGCGTGCCGCCCAGGCGCATCGCGATCTCATCTCGGTTAGAAAGTGACCTTTCACGTCGAAGCGCTCACCGACCGGCATGACCGGAAGGACTTTGCATGCGGCGTCGATGCGCTTGACCGCTATTTGCGAGAATTCGCCACTGAAGATAATTAAACGCCGCGTCAGCAAGTGCTTCGTGGCGGTGGAGGCCAGTGACCAGGTCGTAGGCTATTATACCTTCGCTGCGACCAGCCTACCGCTGACGGAACTGCCGGAAGCAATGGCGAAACGTCTGCCGCGCTACGGGCTCATGCCGGCTGGGCTCATTGGCCGCTTGGCCATCGACCAGCGCTATCAGGGCCGCCGCCTCGGTGGCGCCCTCGTCATGGATGCCGCGGCCCGCGCGATTCAGGGCGATCCGGCCATCTTCGCGCTCATTGTTGATGCCAATGACGACAAGGCAGGAGCCTTTTATGAACATCTACAATTCACGCGCTTTGCCAGCCGGCCCATGAGCCTGTTTCTACCCATTGCGACGGCTATCAAGGCTTTTAACGGCCTTTGATGCCGAAGCCTTGCGATTTTAAATCTCACACTTAGTCTGCGCGACAAAGGCCGACACCTCGTTCCAGGCGCCGGCCTCCAATAGATAGTAAAAACGTATGCCTACGCCCCTCGTAGGCCGCCGCCGGGTCATCGCTTGCGCCGCATCTCGTGTACCAATTTTGCCACGGCAGTGATGACAAGTGCCGCGCCGGTCAAAATGGCGGGGATAATTTCAATGACGTTCATATCTTCCTCCTATGCTGGCCCTCAGACGCGAGGTCACCGTCAGAAAGCCTTATAGGAATCATATATATCATTGAATAGATTGGCGTTTTTTGCAACCCAAACGCCGATTGCGTCTGCATTAGCTGTACGATTACACCCAGTCTTCGCCCGAATCACCGCTATTTACCTAGGTTAATATTGACGCAAGCAGTCATTTCCGCTTTCGGCAAATGTAAGGTAGAATACGGCCAACATGGGTACATCGAGAAAGTCTGGTGATCCCTAAAATGGGGAACAGCGATTGGGAGCATACAGGGGCAATTGAGCAAGACAGGCTGTTACGCCTGCTGAATTGGCGCGCCTGTGACCCGGCTGAAGCCGAGTTGGTAGAAAACTGCTTCCATACAGGACGGGCACGCGCCTGGTTTTTCACCAATCGTCTGCGTAATGCCCTGTACCGCAAAGCGGCGATCATCGAGGTATTGGCCCAGACCCACCCGGAGTTGATGGGCGTCGTGTTGACGCGATTTGTCATTAAGAAAACCGCCGACGGTAATGAGCCGGTGTCGGCTGACAGCATTCTTCTTGTCACGCGGGTGGTGGATGTACTTATCAATAGGCCGATGCAAACGGCTCAAGCCTTAAAGCTAGCCGCGGATGTGAAAGAACATATTCCCAACGGCAAGATTGCCTGGGATGGTCACATCTCAGGGTCATTTCGCGTCCTAGACGTTGAGCTCTTCAACAGCTTAGAACAACAGATCCCAGCTGGTGGCCTTGTCAAACTTCTCGACGGCTTTCCCATAGAAGGACCCGAAAAGGAGCTCTTCTTCGACCGATTGAAGAAGGGCTATCTATCTCCTGGCTCGGCCACCCCCGGAGTCTACCGGATAACGGACAGAACCGTTTCCGCGCTCTACGTAAATTTTGGCAAACATTTCCCGTCCATCCCGCTGCCAGCGGAGGACACACTGTTTCCGATCAAACGATTGGCTGGCCACCGTCAGGGTCAGGTGAGCAAGGCGCTCTCACGGCCGGCGGGCAACCGTCTTCCCTGAGGCGGGCGTAATTTGAAAATGTTCGGAACCGTTGCACGGTACCTAACCCAATCTTGAACATCGGTCTCGAAGGACAAGCCCAATTTTTTGACGACCCTGCCGACCTGTGCAATTTCTTTGTCGTTCAGGCCAACTACTCGCTGAACCTCATTGCTCGACATAGCAACGACGTCGCCAACTTTGCTAAGCCCGGCCTCACTCAATTTCAAATAACTACCGTCTCTCATGAGGATGAAAAAATCGTCGTCGCTCGTTGCAATGTCCAATTTGGCAAAAAGAATAGCCTGTTCGAGTGGCATAGAATCCCACACCCGAATATTTTCATCTAATAGATTGCTGTGATCGACTGTTTTGATAGTTACTCTCTCTGCTTAGCATATGGGCAAGCGGACGCGTTTAGATATTAATTTGCAAAATTTTGCAACTCACTTTTGCGCGCTTTACTGTCGGCGACAGATGGTCGTGTTACGGCAACCGAACTGCTCCTACACGTCCATCTTCCGATTCCATCGCAGTCTAAATCTACCGCCTTTACGTTCAAATAAGTGGCAGTGGGTCGCCCTCTAAAAATTAAATTATCCCCCGTGGGAGCGACTTCACGCCTTCTTGTCGCGGACGTTTTCCAGCCGCACCTTCTCCCGCGCGCGGGTTACCAATCGTGAATCTCAGAGAGCTTTCGCTCAAGCGTTCTCCCTCTCACACTGTGCCGATCATGTGCCAATGCCATCCGGGCAGGATTTGAATTTGGGTATTACAACTCCTATGGTGCAAGACTGCGAAGTCCGCCCGGCTCGGTGGGACAAAATAGGTTAGCCAGTGCAGAAGATCGCACGAGACGCACCCACAACGCATGGGCTTGGTGGCAAAAAAATAACCATTGCGTTTAAAATCGCTCATGACGCGTTTTTCCCGCGTTTATCCCGATGAATTCGTGCCACAGTGGCCTCTTAGGATATAGGGGGAGCAGGGAAGATGGGCGCGCAGTTGCTTTCAAGTCTTAAGGATTCAGCCGGGATCTTGTTCGGGTTTACTGGATTTGTGATTTCCAGCGTTACCCTTACACGGCAGTTCTTGGCCGATAAGAAGTCAAAACTCGCTTCAATTAAATTAAAACGTCTTCAAGCGCTTGAAATGTTATCCTCGCGCGAGCACACGCTCATTAAGTCAAAAGACGAATTTATTGAGCTTAAAGTGTTATATCAAGAAATCAAAGGCGGCATCCCTGCACCTAATGATCAAAACACCGAAATGATCGCCGAATTCAATGACAATATTATTTCGCGCATGCGGGACATAGAAAATACTATATCCAACGCCGAAAAACAAATGGATCACATGAGGGAAATGCGATCCATGTTGAAGATGGACTTGCCAGAAGGCAAAGGTCAGCAAAAGGTGGAGGCAACGCTCGACGCAATTATCGTAGAAATGACGGAAGCGGATAATGCAGGGGCGCCCGATCCTCTCTCATTGAGTATTGCGCGCCAACTCAGAACCAACTTGCGGCTGACTGCCGAATTAAAAACGCAAATTCTGGCGGTGAAAGATTGGCGGCCCGTAGGGCCGACACCATAACGCGTCGAGGCGATTCCGACATCCCATTGATAGGCTGCGCGGATCTGGGGAATTCACCGGCTTGGTATGCATGGCGAAACACAATCAGCTGTTGGCTTTCTTGACGCTATCCAGCATGTGAGCGTGGTGCATTCGGTCTTGATCTTGTGAGGAAGAACGGGGGACGGCCTTATTCCTGCCGATCGCCAAGGCTCTTCCGGCATTTAAGACCCTCTACTAAGATGGTGCGCCAAGCGCTGGTTAATTGCTCAGTTCGCCCCTATGCTAGGTCTGCTTAGGCACTCTCCCATGAACGATTAGCGCCCCCTGCGCTTAGCGTTAACGGCCTTATTGCAAATAGGCACCAAAGGGCTCATCAGACTGTCCGCATATTGGGGCGCCTCTTGTTTACGAGCCATATCAATTAGCTCGCCGTACGCTTTTAGAGCCTTGGCCGCATCAGATTTTTCTACAAGCCCCAAACGAAGTGGCTCTTGCCCATGACAACGAAGCTCATTGGAAAAGATTTCGTTGCCCTGCGGATCCCGCAGGGGTTTTCCGAGCCCGGCAAGGGATAATATAATGTCAGCATTCCCGGCATCTCGTAGCTTTTGAAAATTTTCACGCATAAAATACTCCAGTTTTTTTAATTAACCAACGAACCTTGTAGCATCACAGGATCTAGATTAGTGTTAAGTATTTATTACAATTCAAGCAGATCATGTTTACAATTTATCTTTCCAATTTTGAATATTAATTGTGCCAGGCCTATCCCACAGTTTCCTATAATAACGTCTTAGAAAATCAATTACGCCGTCATTTTTTCTAGTTTTAAATTGTAACTCCCTCAATGAAAGCTTATCTTTCTCAAAATCATGCCAATAGGCCATGTCATCGACACTATATATCGATATTTCAGGCCTCACATCGCACATTCTTATTTCAAGAAGATCTTTTGATATGACGCCGTCTGCTTGCCAAGCCGAAACATTATTCAACTCCCGCAAATTGTTTAGCCATTTTACACATGCGCACATTGCCCTTTGAATTTCGACCGCGGTCTTCCCGGAAAATTCATCGGTGACCGTGAGTTCCGCTGCACGCTCCAGAGCAGCGTCACAGTTGGGGTCCACAACCAAAATCTGGACTTGAATCCCCTCTCTGACCGCCCTCTTAATGGCCTTTTCGAACCCCTCCCGCTCCTTTTCGCTCAAGAACAAGGTCCAGACCCAGATGTCCAGAATTTGTACGCGCTCGTACGCCACACCAATTTCCGAATTGAACCTTTGCGCACTAAAGCACGCCAATTGATCAAGGTGATTTTTAAAAGGACGCTCGATGCCGAATGTCACTAACATTACTGCAAGCATTCCCGCTCCGAGATGCTCAATAAATCCAAGGACATTGGCCTTTGCCGAAAGCCCACCTGCTACGACCGATCCGACTATAACCAGAGCCGGAAGCGTGTAATAACGAATGCGCCTCAAAAAGAAACGGCTTACTTTCTTCTGGAGGTCGCGAAGTGGTGTCTTTTTTATTTCACGCTGCGCATTTCGCGCGCCATTTTCCGTCGTTTCCATTTATTATTTCTATTACCAATCGCAAATTACACGCCACTAAGCGCAACAAACATTTCGTCCCAGATTTTCGCTTGGGCGTTTAAAAGTAAATCCGCCGCGTCTCTCAATGTAATGACATCGGTGGCAGTTTTACATGCGAATTCAGCACACAGCTTCGACCGCTTAGAATGCTCGGCCTCCACTCCCGCGAGATGGGTTTCGAAGTACGGCGCGACATCGTCAGTAAATCTGCTTCCGGAATATCGAGAATACAGCGGAAGGAAAAAAACTTTATAAAACAAGTTAATCATCGACTCCGCCACACTTTCCTGCGCCACGAAGGCGCCAATGACGGTCAGTGGAGAATTTGATGAGTACAGATTAACCTGTGTAATTCTATAAGTCCTGACTGCATTCAATATCATTGGAGATAACTCGACGTCCGAAAAAGTTGTGTCTTCCAGACCGTAAATAACTTTTCCATGCATGTTGTGTGAGGAAAGCAATAGCTTAGGATGTTCAGCCGACGGAACGCCAAAACCTTGCTCTTCCGATATGGTCACCTCCAGCAATTCGACTATCCTGGGGTCAACTGAATGTTGCAGGCAAATCTTGTATCCCTCCTTCAAGCAAGGGAGAGTGGTGGCGGTTCGAAATAAATAATTGTCCCGGTACACTCGGTATTGCCGCTTCGACACTCCTTTGGCGGCCAAAATCTCCATTTGCTCCGAAAAACGACGAAATTTTGCAAAATAGACTTTGAGACTTTGGTCGATCGCACGACGTGCAGATGCTGCGGGGGTATCAAGAACTAGGAACGCGTCTTCAGCTAGGAGTGACATTTTGCAATTACCCGCTACGCCCTGATGGAAGAGCGAATTAGTGGGTAATTTTTTTAGGGACGCAAGCATAAATTGCATCACCGGGAAACAATGTTATTTCTTATGCAGGAGTCAAATCCAACTTACTGATGAACCTAATAAAATCAGCAACAAGCGCCAACGCGCGGCATATCCATGAGCCTTAAGAGACGGTAAGGGGCGGCCTAAACCGCCCCGTTGGCCTTACTTCTGGTTCCAAACCAGCCGGAATTCTCCGTCTTCGCTTTCGAATAGACGGCAGGAAATGGAGGCCTTGAATGCCGGGTCATCGAGTATAACCGCGAGATAAGGTGTGCCGTTGCGACTAATCTTCAGCCAAGCAGCCCCAACTTCGGCGTTACGCGCGAAAATGCGAAAGTCGGGCGATTTGTCACCCAGCTTTTCAGCAGGCTCGAAACGTACGGGTGCCGACAGCGTCAGGGTTTCGATGTGGCCGGTGAAGCCGTTATCAATTTTCTTGAAAGTTCCAATCGTGGTCATGATGTCCTCCTTTGGGTTAGCGGGCTGCCCCTTGCGGCCTCGCATGTGCACCTTCAGAGGGCGACGGGCAGGCGGGATCAGCCGCAGGCCATGACGTGAATTTTGCCGCGCGAGGAATGGCCTTGAGGCCAGGGGAAAATTCTCGTTGAATGCGTCGGCTACGCCCTCACGTTGCACGATTGCGAGGCTGCATGGGCGGCCCCGATCAGTACCAAGGCGGGATCACCACGATGCTCAAAGCTTCACGGAAAGAGCTGACGGCAATAGTCAGGCAGAGAGTCACGTGTTGCGCGCGCATCACTTGAGATCGCGGGCTTGCCGAGAAGCGGTGATACATCCGCCAAAGCTGGCACGTTCCGGTTTCCCTTTCGCTGGCGGAGCCGAGCAAACAGGCCGTAACCGCCAAGAATCACTGTTCCCATCACGAACCAGCCAATCGCTAACTCGCGGGCGCTTCCTTCCAGCATGTTAATGGCAGGGACACCGGTAATTACCCAGACCGAGATAACGACTGGCCAGCGCAACCACGGTACAACGGTAAACGCGCCACGACCTTTGGTCACGCCATTCATCGCGTTCCATTGCCTTTGCCACCGGTTATAAGCCCCAATCTGGCTGGCGCACTGCCAGCAACGGGCGGCAACCAGTGCCACCACAATCACGGCGACGTAGGACAACCCGCGGAACGCTGCGCAATAGACGGCCCAGGCGAGACCTGCCAGGCTGCCGAGGCTAGCGACGGGATTGCCGCACAGATAGCTGAAGAGGCCGGGACGGGTCATTGGCGGAAGCTCGCGAGGAGATAGTTGCGTTGGGTGTCGGCGAAGCGTTTACCCGCCTGAAACCACAAGGCGGTCACGCGGTTCTTATTGGTCGGACCGCCGGTCATGAGGTGACGGGAGAATTCACCGGCCTCAATCTCGTAATCCATGGTTTCGTTCGCACCGGTACCGCTGGTCCAGCCTTCGTTGGTCCCTACGTTCTGTCCCCAATTGCTTCCGCCACCCTGGCTGGTCCCATAGCTCCAATTGCTCGTCTCGCGGCCTTGGGCGTCCGTACCGCCACCATGGGAGCTATTAGCCCCCCATTGGCTACTCCCCCCGGAATTCATCCCGGTGCTGCGGCCAGCGGAGTGACTTTCGTTGTAGTTTCTACGAAATTGTATAGATTTTCCAATAGTTTGACTTGCCCAATTATTCGTCTCAAAATCCGCATTGTTATGGAAAATCTTCGTGACGAAGTTGGCCAGCAGCATGTCAGCCTTGGCCTTGGGATTTTCGCCGCCGATCTTAGCGTAATAGGTGGGCAAGGACTGGCTGAGATAGACGGTACAGGCCTTCGATGACCGGCATGTACTTTGATAGTCACTGTCGAAGCCATTGACGAAGTACTGGGCCTCGTCGGCCCATAGGAACACAGGCCGATCGCGGTGCCGGGCATCAAGGCCGTTACGCGCAAGGACAGCGCGCTGCCAGCAGAATTTGAAGAGCTGTTGGCCGACAATTCCATCTTCGTTCCAGGTGAGCGCCGACATATCCATGACAATGATTGCGCCATGGAAGCACATTTCGGGGACCAAGGTCGTCTCCCCACAGAAAGCCGTCTGCAACCGGCCACGATTAAACCGGTCGAGCGCGGTGGACAGGGTGATGGCGATGTTCGAGCGCGTCTTATTGTCCAGACGGGCATATTCGTTGCGCCAAAAGCTTGCGCATTTATCGAACTCGCTGTCCCCAATTGCACGCACTGGGTGCCGGCGGGCCTGGGCAAGCGCGGCGAACATGAAAGACGCCTCCTGCCAGTTAGCATCCTGCACCTGCTCAGCGCTGACCGGCGCAGTGGCGACGAACTCAATAATATCCGGAATGCGGACGGTGCCCGTGGCTGCATAAAGGATGGGCAGGGTGTTACGCAGCAACTGCCGGGTGGCGTCATCCCAAAAGGGCTCGCTGCTGCGGCCTGCATTCGGGTTGGTACTTCTTGCGGCGTCGATAATGCGCATCAGACATTCAACGACGCTGCCAAGTCCGATGACGCCCTGGCGTGCCAGCTCATAGGTGATGAAATTGAACCCGCCGCCATGACCGCCGAACAGGACGACAGAGTTTGCCCTGCCGTTGTCTTTTGCGTAGTCCAGCCAAAGGCGAACTTCGTCTGGTTTCGCGCAGAGCACCAAACCGCCCATCCCAGCACGAAGATAGGCTGAAGCCAAGGCCTTGCCGGAACCGGAAGTCTTTCCGGAACCGATACCCCCGAACACATGGACACCCTGCACAGCGTCTCGCAGGGAAAAGCTATCGGTTTTGGAGAGCTGGAGCAGGGGCGTATCGAGGTTAGTGATATAGTTCGGCATGGTGCGCTCCTGCTAACGGTCTAAATCCTGAGACGGGGCATCACTGTCCGGACCAATCGCCGGCGGCTTGACCCGCCATTGATCCTCGAAATCGGCCTTGCCAGCCGACAGGGTAGCCCGGCCGTTATTCACCTGAACGATGGCATGGTCCGAGTTCACCGTCATATTGACCGCGGTCTGGTTAAGATTGTTGGGCTTCCCGCCAGGTTCCTGGGCCGGTGACTGGCCAGTGTCCGTCACCTGGCGACCGAACCAACCTTGCTCGACCACCTCGTGCCGGGCCGAGGTCAAGGCCCCGCCGAACAGTTCGGCAAGTGAGGCCCAAAATCCCTTGTCTGAAGCGGCCATAGCCTATCTCCTCACACCCGCGCGATCGCGGCCAGGTCTTCGTAATAGCGGCTCTCCTGCAATTGCAGGCGCCGCATTTCGGCAAGGGTCAGGTTGACCCGTTGGCGGATACCTTCGTCGCTACCGTACAGGCGGCGCAAATCTTCCATCCGGAACTTGGCGTGGAGATCGCGGAGCGATTGCAGGACGTTAAGCTGCACCATTTTCACCCGCTCTGCGTCGCCCTCCCCTGACAAGACGACCAGTTGGTCATCAACGGCCCCCAAGCGCGTGATGAACTCGTAGCGTTCGTTCTGGTCACGGGTGGCTGCCGTGGCGATCCGGGTGCGGTCGGCCATCTCTGCGACCTGGGTTTCGTGGCTGCGCTGGCGATCAAGCTCCTCCCGCTTTTCGTTCGCCACGGCGGCTGCATGGCCGCCGGCGATGATCATGATCGCGGCAAAATGCCCCACGACAAAGGCAAGGGGCGACACGAGGACGGCGCCGAACAATCCGCCATTGAAGGCTCCATCAGCCTTCGCTTTGCAAGCATGGCCGGCGCCCATGAAAAAGTCACCGGCCTTGTCGAGACCTGACTCGATGCAAGGCTGGGCAAGTGCGGCCTGGCGGATAGCGTCGAGATGCACCCACGCACAGCCGATCCACAGGACCACGATGGTCCAGCCTATGAGACTGCGAAGCTGGCGGTAGGCGGCCCGATGTTCAATGGATATCGCCATGACTACAGCCTCATCGAACTGGGCATGGTAATATCCAGGGCATTGTAATAGTCGGGCGCGAGCGCCATGGCGCCGCCACCCAGCTGTAGAATGACCTCGTTCATCTGCGCGTAAAGCCGGGCCGCATCGGCCCGGATTTCCCGCAGCTCGATATCCGCTTCCCCCAGGCGCTTACGAATGCGCGCGCTTTGCAGCGGGTCGGTCACCAGCAATTCGGCGTCAACCAACTTGCGCTTTTCTTCAAGGAAGGCCCGCGCCTGCTCGGCATAGAGCGCCATCACTTCGGAAAATCCCGAATGAACGGCGTCTACCCGCTTTTCGATCAGGGCGCCGACGAGATCGCGCATAATACCGGCCTTGGCTTCAAACATCGCGAGGCTGGCCTGCATCTGATGCCGGTTGCTCTCCGCGTTTAATCTCTGGCCGGCAACTTGCGCAGCCATGCTCAATGCATGGATTAAAGCCTGCGACTGGTGTGCGGTAATCGTCATCTCGCCCCCTTTCGGGCGATCGACCATACAAATACCGCCCAAGTTGCAAAATTACGCAAACCGCAAATTTCGTCTAATGCGTGCAACTATTTGGATAACGGCGTTAGCGATATTAACCTACCATCGTTCTTCAATTGTGGAAATGTCACATGACCAAGGCTGAGGATTCCAAGAGCTATCCCCGCAACCGAAGAAGATTCTGGGCCACCGCGTTGAATAGCGGAACGCAACCCATGACGGAATCTGACCGCGCCGAATGGAGTGTGAGGCGGGCCCCGAACCGACCATACGCGACGATCCCGGCTATGATCCCGATTGGGGCGATATTCGCCTGGAGGGTTTCCGCGCGCCGGGCGAGGCAAGTGCAAAACCTTCGAGAAGCAATGGGCGCCACAGGACACGTTAAATGCTTCCAACGTGTTCGCTGAGAAAGACATCGACCGGTAACAGTCGAGCTATCCCAACCCCGGCCCTATTCAGCTCCATACGCCCGCCACAGCTTCGTCACGAAGCGGCGGGCTTCTTTGCCGGTGGCGTGCTGATAGATGATCGTCGTGTTCGGGCTCGTATGCCCTAGCAGCCGCTGAGCGAAGACAAGCGGCACATTTTGCTCCAGCGCCTGGATGCCGAACTGATGGCGCAATCCGCGCGGCACGGCCTTGGGGCCATGGATCTCCGCCATGGCCATCACCTTTTTCACCCGGCGCCAGGCCGTCTGCCTACACCAGGTCCATAACCGTTCATTGCCGGTTTTACCCTGCGCCAGGGTAAGCAGCTCTTGCATCAGCCCTGCCGGGATCGGGGCGGCCCGGAAGACGCGCTTTCGACGCTTTAGCGTGCGGAACACGACCAGGAGGGCGTCGGCATCCAGCCGGCGCGGCGTAAGTTCCAGGGCCTCACTCAGCCGGGGCCCGGTGAATAGCAGCAGCCGGCAAAACACGCGGGTGGCGGTATCCATGCCGTCGGCCGCTTTCAGGAAGCGTTTGCCTTCCTTCAGGCACAGATATTTCCGCTGGCCGTCCTGGTCAAACAGCAGGGTTTCATCGACGGACTGGAAATGGTCACTCACTGGGCCTCCTTCTCGCGGCAGATGCAACGGAATGCTAATAACGTTGCAATCCGCCACGCTGAAAATTCAGGCAGGTAGCCCCCTTCCCGACTATTGCCGCAATTGGAGGGCAGACTGCCCTTGCGTGAAAATCTTCATGAAATCAGAGAGTAAATCGCGCTCACCTGCAACCGTATTAGCATAATGTTACAGTTTCCGCCGTCGAGACGCGGCGGGGGCGAGGCTTGTCTGCCACACCGCTGTGCCGCCTCGGGCAAACGCGGTGCTGCTCATGAACCTTCGATCCATTCGGCAAACAGGCCTATTCCGCGCTGCCGGGATAGCATCCGCCACCGCCCTGGCGTTGGCGCTCTGCGGCGGTCCGGCCGGCGCTGCGTTGGCGCAGACGGCCGCAAACGCGGACAGGGAAAAGCTGCTGGCGGCATACGAACTGGCGCACAAGTGTTTCGTGGCGGACGGATTTGCGCGGCAAAACCGACAAGAAGCCGGCGACCAGGCACGGGCGCAATATTACGACGGCAAAGCGAAACAGGCCTTCGATGCGGCAGTGCGCCTGAGCAAAAGCCTTGGCTACACCTCGGCGCGTTTTGATATTGATTTCAAGGCGATCAGCAACCGGGAATTAGCGCGGTTGATGGAAGATGACGGCTATTTCGATCAGATCGCAGCCCAATGCAAAGCCTATGGGCTGATGTAGTCTAGCCGCGCGCCAGGAGCGCGGCGATTGACGCATCTACCGTCACGCCGTGCCCTGTCTGCGATTGATCGGCGACGACGACACCCGCCTGTTTTAAGACTTTGGCGGCCTCTCCGTGGACGTCTTTAGAAGTCGCCATATCATCGGCGCCCGCTTCAATCGCGGCATTGAGCTTAGCTGTGGGTTTCCCGACGCCCATCGCCGCCTTCAGTTCGGCACCTGCGGCGTCAAGGTTGTCGGAGTATTCCTGATATTGCGGGCTTCTCTTGGCGCCGTGGTCAGCAGCGTCGTTCAATTGCTCCCGCTCGATCTGAAGGGCCCGGGCATTGCCCGCATCAGTCTTTGCTGCCAAAGCCTCTTGGATCTCGCGCTGGCGCTCCTTCTCCCGTTCTTCATAAGCCTTCCTGTCTTCGTCAGAGTTGAATTCCAGCCACTGGTCGAAAACCTTCTTATCGTAGAATTCGGTGACAAAGCTCTGCGCCGTCTGGCGGGCCTTCGCGCTGGCCACAGCCAGGGGGGTCGAAGCCCCAGCCTCGGCGCCACCCGCCACCGCATCGGCCGCTGCCTGGGCGGCCGCGACGGTCGCAGAAACCTCGGCCCGCATTTGCTGAAGCGCCGTCTCAGTCGCATTGCCAACCTGCTGCCGAACGGCCGACAGGTTCAGCAGTTGCAATGCAATCTGCACCCGCCCAGCATCCCCATTCGTGAGTTGGGCGAGCGCCTTGGTCAAGTCGGCATGCGCCCCTGAAATCTGCCGTAAAATATCGGTGCGCAGGCTAGCCTGCGTCTCGGCCTCCTCTGGAGGCCGAGACGGACTGTTATCACTCTCTGTCACTTTGGGCGGTATAGATTACCTGCAATTAGGTATATGTTTAGGTATTTTTATACCATACCTCCGGTTAAGATTTGGTTAACAATTTACCTCTCGGCCGACCATTGGCACAAGGTGAGCCGATGCTGGTGCTAAGGTGCATTGTCGTTTCATGCCTATGTCCCTCGTTTTGCTACGGGGATGACGCTGTTCGTCTGGTTTAGCCGTTCGTGCATACCGCCAAAGGTTCCTCGCTTCCGCGCTACGCTTGTGCAGCAGCGGCCCGCCCGGGCGGCGCCGGCGACCTTGTCCGGTATGCTGGAGCGAACGGCTCTCCGACCTCCCATCGCGCAATCCCGCGCGACAAAACGGAGGAACATATGACCAATCTCGAAATCTACATCTTCATCAAAACAATCAGCAAGCTGGCTGCCGCCCTAGGCGGGTTGCTCACCAGCCTCCGCCGCCTCTTATGAGGCGGCGGCGAAAGCCAGCATGGCATTCCTTATTTGAGCAATCAAATGAAATGCTTAGTTCGGAATTTTCCATAATTACTGTAGGATATTGAAACTCAATTTTTGATCCGAGACTGTTGCAAAAATAAATCAGGTTTTAGGCATCCTGTACCCCCACAAGATTTGCCAGCGGATCATTATTGACACTCCACCTAGATCCCCCTAAGGTTGAAAAATGTAACGGCTGCGAAAGTTTTAACTGAGACGTACCAAATTTCATTCCTCCTGAAATCAAAGATGCAGGTCACAGTGCGAAGCAAGATAAGCCTTCTCCTGATCTTATTTGTAGGCTTAATCGCCGGCAATCCGTGCAACGCTTCAGGACAAAACTGGTTCCAAATTACTAAAGTGAACACTTCTGTAGAAGTGGATGGTCAATGGGTAACATTATCCATCAAAAATAATTCAGCCTCCCCCGCTTCAAGCCTCACACTGTATGCAAGCTGCGACCCGATAACGAAGAGCTCCCATATTTCGCAGTACATTCCTCTTTCGAATGCACTGAATGAGCAAAATATGAGGCGCGATACATCCTCGGGAGACTGGGTTTTAAACCCTGGTGAAGAAACAAATTTCAAGGTCCGACCACCATATCTGTCGAATGCTAAAACGTGTCGATTTTCCATAACTTCATATGGAAATGACAGTATTGAGCATCAATAAGTACGCCGAAAACTAGCTTATCCAGTTGAACGTCCCGTCGCGATAAATCTCCGGGCGCCGCATACGCGGAGTGACTGACGTCACACAGTGTCGATTTTCTCGTTACAAGCTTTCTGCGTATCAGTTCGCATAAGCGCATTCCGCCAGACCACACACCATTGAAACCTTTTGTCGGCGGCTTTCATTTACATCGAACGATTGACAAATAGATTCAAGAGGATTTCGGATGCATGCTCTCCGCAGACAAATGTATTCACTGCTCTTAGTAACAGGTGCCGGAATTCTCGGAGCCCCACAGCTGGCCAGATCCCAAGACATTGTCAACTTTAATGACAGAACGGGGCCATGTTGCTTTGCTTATGCAAAGCCATCTCCGCAGACACTTACGTATACATTTTCAGATGGAATCACAGCCACGTTTTCGGGCGGAGTAGTTCTCGCCAATGAAAGCAATCAATCAACAGACGACACGCCAGTTTATACAACAAGTATAATGTACTCTTCACCACTATGGACGCATCATTTCTCTGCGTCGGCGACGCCATTTAATAAAAACCGGTATGCAATTTGAAAAAGGGTTGCCATGCAACCCACTAGCCTAACGGCAATGAGTGGGGGATGAGGCGGTCAAGGCCGGATACCATGCTTGGCGCGGGCCGGAGCAGCGCGACCACATGGGCATGGTTTCCGCTCGCATCGGCCTTGACCGTAAGGGGCACGGCCCAACGTCTTTCTTTAGGCCATTACAGCTAGTCGAATTTTCGAGCTATTTACGCCTAAGCGTGATTTTGCCTGCTGTGTTCAGCGCATTGTGCCAGTTCCGGTTCGTCCAATAGACGCCTTCCAAGATATCTACCCCGGTGTCATCTTTCTTCAAATCTAAACACGCAGCTCCCTGATGGCGCGCACTGTCCGTGGCTTGCGGCATTAATGTCGTATTCTCATAAACGTATTTGAGGCTAATTGTTTTATCTTCGTCGTCTTTGGATATTTTAACAACGACCGTCTTTGAACTCGAATATTTGTTCAACGACTCAAGATTGATGCGAATAAAGAAAAGCCTCGCAATAATCGTAATTTTCGCGGCAACAGGCGTAGTTGGCTGGACCAGGGCATTTTGATCATTGCGGGCTTGTATCTGCGCCCAATTGGAATCGATTAAACCGATCCATTCACCGTCCAAGTCTGGAAAAAAATTGCGAACCAAAGGCCAACGGCATACAATCGGAAATAGTCCTGTCTGTCCCACAATAAATACCAAAATGGATGCGATGGTGACAGAGCCGCTGATGATTGACCAATAACCGCTTGGTGATGTCGGTACATGTAACCACCACCACACCAATGATATTACACCCGTAAGAAGTGCAAACGGGCCCAGGCATTTAGAAATTCCAAAAATCTGGTACATAAAAAAGTTCACCCCTTGTTCTTGTTTGTGGCAACGCCTATGTACCATGAATGGCTGATTTGGGATCGAAGGGCTAGCGAAACATGGCAATCAATGCACACCGCGTATTTAAGAATAGCGGGACAGATGGATACTTGGCTGCACTTACTATTGAAGATGACGCAAAAGCGGAGTTGCGCTCGGCGCGAGACAAAATTCGTGATGCGCTGAAAACTGGTCTTCGGGATTGGACATCCACTGTCCAAAAGCAGGAATTGTTCGAAAATGTCCTGGCACGAGATGCAGAACCGATCCTGCGGCCAAAATTTAGAATGCAGGGTAGCTTTGCCTACCATACCATCAATGACCCCGCGCAAAACCCACCGCAAGAAATCGATCTTGATGACGGTGTCTTTTTGCCGACATCATTTTTGAACCAAGACGGGGCACTTCATCCGATCATCGTGAGCCAAGGTTACTTCTTAGCGGTTGAGAGGATGCTGGCTCCGCTCTGCAAAGGCGAGGGCTGGACATTAGTTACCGACAAGTCGTCTTGCGTGAGAGTTAAGCTCTCCGAACAGGCCCACGTCGATCTTGCATTGTACGCAATTCCGGACGCCGAATTCGTTACCCTTGTTGAAAAGGTGGTAGCGATGAGTGCGAACGCGATGGATGCGGCGATTCGCAAGTCTGAGCTTCAAGATGGCATCGAATTATCAGACAAAATTTACGCTTCTCTCGACCCCGACCACATCATGTTGGCGCACAGAGAGGAAGGTTGGAAAAAGTCCGACCCGCGCAAATTAGAAGATTGGTTCAATGAAGCCCTCGAAAAACATGGCGACCAATTGCGTCGTGTCTGTCGTTATCTAAAGGGGTGGCGGGACTATCAGTGGGACGAAAGCCGTCTCTCCTCCATTGCGTTGATGGCTTCGGCAGTTACCGCCTATGACGAGGCGATTGGCCAATTTGATGATAGTCGGGATGACAAAGCATTGATGAAAATTGCCAGTCGGCTGCCGAGTTTATTGGCGGCCAGAATTGATAACCCAGTTGTTGAAGGTGCGCGCTTGGATGAGGGCTGGACCATGCAACAACGCAGCGAATATATGGCTCAAGCGGCCAAGCTACATGATAGCATTCGGTCGGCGTTGGAGTTAACCGACGATGCTAATGTCGCCCTCAATCAGTTGACTGGCACATTTGGTGATCGCATTCCCTATGAAACAAAATATATCAGCGTGGAAAACGCGCTTGAGACCAAGGCTGTAAGTTTTCCGAATGTGTTGCGCCATGGCCTTTTGCAAGAAGGTGCACAGCAGTCATCCGTTCGAGAAGCGGTCCAAAAGGAAGGCGACAATCGCTTTGGCTGATGCTGACATCGCCAGTCAACGGCGAAGTCACGCTATTCTGGCGGTAGAAGGCTGGCTCACCGCCAATGCTGGAGGCGTGCGCCAGCTTTCGGTGAATGAAATTGCCGCCCGCCGAGCAACGCGCCACGATAGCGACGATTGGCGTAACATGATGATTATTGGCTGGCGTTTCACAATCGAAACGCCAGCTATTTCTCGTGAAGTCGATTTGCTTCTGGACAGGAATTTTCCTTGGACGCAGCCACGCATTACGTTTTCTGACGGTACGGGTTTTCTTCAAATACCACACATCGAATCCGATGGTGTGATGTGCTTGTTACCTGGCCAAGCCGAAGTTGATCCGGAAAATCCTGTTGGTGCGGTCAGAAATATACTGGCTGAGGCAAGCAAGCTTATTACCGAAAATTCGGAAACAGTTTGTCTAGAAGACTTCCGTCAGGAATTCGTATCGTATTGGCGCTCTGACAATGGCGCTCCTGCTATTCGCTCATTATTGAATGCCAATGGGCCATCACGGCAAATTAAAGTCTGGAGAGGACGAGGCCTCTACGTCGTAGGTGAAAATAGCCGCCAAGTTACCCAATGGACAGAAAATCATTTGGGTACTGCCAAAGAGGGAAATAGAAAAATTGAGTCTGGGGTCTTGCTATGGCTTAACGAGACACTTGTCCCCAGTGAGTATCCTCAGAATGCGGCCGATGTTCTTGCAATAGCTAAAAGTCGATGCGTGGGGGGCGAAGAAATTCTTCGTGAAGCCACAACATCCGCGCCGGATCGGCTGCTGGTACTTTTTGGGTCACAAACTGCAAATGGGCCTGCGTTAGCCGCTATTGTTATTCAAAAACCACAGGCTGAAAACAGAGGGCCAGGCCGGGTTAAGGTCGATCCCATTGCCCGTGGTTTTCGGCCAGGACATATCCCCGCTGCTCATACCCAGAAAATGTTGTTGGGGCATAAATCGGTTTTGAAATCCAACGTTACTCGCGTCGATGCAAGTTGGGTACATGGCCGAGGCTTGGACGCCAGACAAGAGTTGCTTGGAAAGGCAAGTGTTACTTTAATAGGTTGCGGCTCACTCGGCTCTTCAGTAGGGGCGCTCTTAGCACAAGCTGGCGTCGGAAAACTCAGCCTCGTTGATCCAGAGTTCTTGGCTTGGACTAACATCGGAAGGCATGTTCTAGGGGCCGGGAGTGTGGGCCATAGCAAAGTTGAAAAATTGGCGGAAAAGCTTAAACGCGATTATCCGCATATGCGGGCAATCGTAAGTCAAGCCAAAGACTGGCAGGATGTTTCCCGCCATCATCCTGGCATTCTCACAGACGCCGATCTAATTATTAGCACGATCGGTAGTTGGGGAAGCGAAGGTATGCTGAATGAATGGCATGTGAGTCACGGCCTAAAAGCACCGCTTCTCTTTGGTTGGACAGAGCCACATGCATTTGCCGGTCAAGCTGTGGCCATCATTCCTGGAAATGGTTGTTTTGCTTGTGGATTGGATAGGGTGGGCATTCCTAAATTGCGCGTTACCGAATGGCCACCAGGTGCCTCAACACGCCAAGAACCGGCATGCGGGGCAGTATTTCAACCCTATGGGCCTGTCGAGCTATCCTATATCATTGCGACAATTTCCAACCTTGCCTTGGACCTATTACTGGGGCGTATAGACGTTTCAATATCAAGGATTTGGTCTGCCAGTCACTCTCGATTGCAAGAAGCTGGTGGTTCATGGACAAAAGCATGGCAAGATATCGCTGGCGGTAACACCGGTGATTTTTTAAAGGAACTGCCTTGGCCAAAGTCGGCAGAATGTAGATATTGTGCGACCGGAAAATGAGCAATTATATAATTGGAACTTCCGGGCAAAAGCTGATTTTCAGCGACACCGCGTTGGCGCATTTCTCAGCTCATAGGCAGCTTCGTTTGTGGCAATCCGAGGCTGGCGGACAATTGTTTGCCCGCTTAGAACCTAACCAAATTATCGTGGAGCAAGTGACAGGGCCTCGCCGAAGCGACCGTAGGACTAGAACTAGCTATATTCCTGATCGCCGGTCTGAGCAGTTAGAGATTAGGCATTTTCATGGGCGCGGCCTCCATTATGTGGGTGATTGGCACACCCACCCGGAACCAATTGCGTCTCCATCGGCGCGCGATAATTCAAATATGAAAGACTGTTTTCAAAAATCAAAACACGCTCTTCATGCATTCGTATTAGTTATCGTGGGGCAAAAGGAGGTTCCAATATCGATGCATGTGTCTCTGCATGATGGAACTTCCCACCATACGTTGGTAAGGGCCAACGATAAGGTGTGACGGAGCTGTGTATGTGATCTTAGCCTTTTCTCGCATAACACATTCATCTTATATATAAGTCATAGTGGGAAATAAGACTTACATGTAAGTCATTACCTTGACTTTCGATGAATGTTAAGCTAGTCTGCTTTCAGACCATAGGGCTAAGCACCATGCCAAAGACCACGCAACATTCGACCATCAACCGCACCTATTCACGCTATGGACGGGAAGCGGTGCTCGTACTCGGACAACTTATCCGTATCCATCGGATAGAACGCAAACTAAGTGTTCTGGAGCTTGCAGAACGCGCTGGCATTTCACGCGATCTGATGCAGCGGATTGAGCAAGGCGATATGCGCTGCGGTATCGGTCTTGTCTTTGAAGCGGCGACCATTGTGGGCGTGCCCCTGTTCGAAGAAGACCGCAGTCGGCTGGCAACGCGGATAAGCGAGCATGAAGAGAAGCTACGCCTTCTACCCAAATCTATCCATAAGACACGAACGGTGGTGAAGGATGACTTCTGACCGTCGCTATGACGAAGCCTATGTCTGGATTTGGCTTCCAAACGACACACAGCCTGTCGTGGCTGGCCGTTTAGTACGTCAGAACGATGGGCGGCTTGGGTTCAACTATGGCCAAAGCTATCTGGTCCGCAACAATGCCATAGCGATTTATGAACCCGAGTTACCGCTTAAGCCTGGCGAAATCCCGCTGCATGACAAGATGCAATTACCAAGCTGCATCCGCGATGCCTCGCCCGATGCCTGGGGGCGTCGTGTCATTATCAACCGCACACTCGGATTAAGAGGCAAAGACGCCGAGAAAACCGAGTTGGACGAACTGACCTATCTGCTGGAGTCTGGTTCAGATCGCATTGGCGCGCTGGACTTCCAGCTATCGCCTTCGGCGTATGTGCCGCGTCAACGCAAGAATGCGACGCTAGAGGAACTGATACAATCAGCTGAGCGTGTTGAAAAAGGCGTGCCCCTTTCTCCCGATCTTGACCAGGCGCTTCAACATGGCACCTCACTTGGCGGCGCGCGCCCAAAGGCGCTGATCGAAGATGGCGACCGCAAGTTCATTGCCAAATTCTCAGCGAGCAACGATCTTTATAACATCGTCAAAGCTGAATTTATCGCGATGCGACTGGCAAGCCTGGTTGGCCTACATGTTGCGCCGGTCAAGCTGACAAGAGGGTTAGGCAAAGACGTTTTGTTGGTTGAGCGCTTTGATCGGCGGGCTGAGAAGGATGGCTGGGAACGGCGCGCGCTTGTGTCCGCTCTGACCATGCTCGAACTCGATGAAACCGAAGCCCGCTACGCAAGTTATGAGGATTTGTCATCGATTATCCGCCACCGCTTCACGGTCCCCAAGCAGACTCTGGAAGAGCTATTCGGGCGTATGGTGTTCAATATCCTGTGCGGCAATACGGACGATCACGCGCGCAACCACGCGGCATTCTGGGATGGCAAGGCGCTTACGCTCACACCCGCTTATGACATTTGTCCGCAAGGACGGACGGGCGGCGAAGCGACGCAAGCCATGCTGATTACAGGCAATAATAGGTTTAGCCAGTTAACAGTGTGCCTGGCAGCTGCACCGCAGTTTCATCTCAGCACCGAACGCGCGCGTGCGATTATCGCGGCACAGCTTTCAGCGATACGTACGCAATGGTCCCAAGTCTCCGACGAAGCAGACTTAAATGAAGTAGATCGTGCGTTCCTGTGGGGGCGGCAGTTTCTCAACCCGTTTGCCTTGGAAGGCTGGATCGAAAGCTAAGGCTGTGTCTTACGGGTGGAAAGCGTCGGCACCATCGGTGGCCATCATCTCAACAGATAGTGATCACTATGTCTTATGCTGATGACGTGAAAAGACGGCCGCAAATTGAAGGCCGCCCAAAAAGCTACGAAGACCTTCTTCTTCATCCGATTGAGTCGAATCCGGTCAGCGGTAAAACCAGCTACGAAAATTGGGAATTCGATCACGGGGATACCGAATTGAGCATTTTGATTAGTTCCATTGCCAATTTGCTAAATGCTATCAGCACTATTGTTCAGTTAAAAAGTCGGCGACGGCAGATCGCTGACAAATTGTAATAAAAATGTAACAAACAAAATGAAGAAACAGTGGTAATTTATATCAGTATTTCACAATATACGGAGAATATATGACAGAAAAAAGCAACAAAAAGGCAGCAATTACAATCAATAAAAATAGCATCGATGTGTGCGAGGTTTTTAGACATCCAGAAATTATGGACAAAGATATCAAAACTTTAACGGACAAGGAATTGGAAGAACGGTATTCAATCCCAATATATGATCGGCATCTATACTGTGAGTGCAATGTTACCGACGTTAAGCATCACGGTTTGAAAATTTCAGTCTGCGACAACCGATATAACACTAGGGATTTCTACAAACCCAGAAAACAAGACGGCCACATTTTTTAACACTCACTGAGCAGCAATCGAATCGGGGTCAATAAAAATTCCCCGAGCCTTATATTCGTCATATGTATTGTCTGCTGGAAATGAAGAACTGGAAATCGATATACGCAGTCCCACGTGGCTTCTTTCTTTTTCCTGAAACCGCGAAGATACTATGAGTAATCTTTCATGCTCATAATCAAAATACCTAAGCGTTGTGTTCAATCCTACTCCCCGGACGCGCTCATCTAAATTATAGTCATTAAGACGATCAAAATTCGGAAGCCATAGATCGTCAAAGCATTTTTTATCGATATCACCTATCCAGGTGATGGTCTTTACTTTATCATTTACAACTAAAACTGTGACCTTAGAGCTATGCAGGCACCTTTTATTATAACTCACTAATTTTCCAAAGAATTTATCAAACTTAACATCACCCATGTAGCGCACACCTAAGCCGAGCGAAGTATTAATCGTTGAGGCAGGCAACTGAGTAATGTCACTCACCCCCACTTTCGCTCCAAGGTTATATTTTTGAGTATCGATTGGCTCGTCTATTGCGCCTCTAATTTCATTTAAATCATCTTTAACCAGACTATCCTCCCTGACGGGGATATACTTAGTCTCCACTTTGGTCAAATATTGAGGCGGCAAGTGACAAAAATGACAAATATTCTCATTGGGCATTTGTGATATTTGATTTTTTTGAAATTTGTCGTAATCAGAAGAAAACCAGCAATGAAAAAATTTACCGCTATTTGAGCAAAATCTAATCTTAGATGTCATAAACTGCGAAGCATCTTGATCGAAATTGATGAGTGTAATGAAGCCAGTTATAGCCCATACCGCTATCAAAGCTGCTATTGCTGCTTTAACTCTCTGATCGTTCTGAGTTACTGCGTAAAACGCGATAGCCGATGTTACTAAAAAGCTTATAAACTCAAGAAAAGTTGCCCCACCGTGCATATACATTCCCCTTGGACATCTAAGACGCCGGTATAAACCGCGCACAAGCTAAATAGCATCGGTACCAGCATCGTACTCTTTATGAGGTAACACAGTTTTCTGAGCTGGAGAACTATAGGTTGCGCTTTAGATGACCCATAACTTTGAGGCGGTGCAACTATGATACATCTTGGGATTGGTATCAGTCCGCTCAATATGCCCTTATTATAGAGGCTAGCTATTTAAGAGCTAAGCGCATGGTGCGGGCGGCCGGACTCGAACCGGCATGGGGTTGCCCCCGACAGATTTTCATACCCGCTACGACTTTCGCCGCCGCCCGCTGAACGCGGGCGTTTGTGGTCTGGACTATCCCTTCACCGTACCCTGGGAGGGTTTAGGTGCTGCCCGTCTAGTCTCTACACCTTCCGGCGCTTTCGCTTCCGGCTTGGCTCGGGATCACCAGTAAAGGCTTCCCCGAATTTGAGCAGTTCTACTCTATGGGTTTCCCCACAGGCACTCAAGTTTGGTTTAAGTCTGTAGCGTCTACCATTTCGCCACGCCCGCATAACCAAGCGACCTTATAGAGGGGCGTTTTGCGGTAGTCGAGAAGGATTGCGACGCCAATCAACAGCTAGATGCGATTTTCTACTTCTGTATGGTCGCGGCGCGGCGGCTTCTTCGGCTTGCGCCGATTGACGGCGGCCGCGTCGATCAAATCCTTGATGTGCGCAGCGTAAAATTTTTCGATCATCTCGACGCTGGTTCGGCAGTTCTTGGCCAGTTGGTAGATGTCAGCGCCTTCGATCAATCGCATACAGATGTAGGTGTGGCGCAGGCAGTAGGCCACGCGCGCTTGGCCTGCGCGGTCGAACTTGAGGTTCAGTTCTTCAAGGATGATGTTGAGCAGATTATCGAGGCGGAACGGAAAAAGCCGTTCGGTTTTGTCCAGTTCCAGCTTGGCCGCATCCGGGTGCCCGGCGGCCTGCGCTTGGGCGCGAAGCGTGCGTTCGCGCCTTTGCATGAGGCGTTGGAGGGGCAGGACTGCCCCCGGCATGCTTTTGCAGTAGCCAACGCCCCGTTTGCCTTTTTGCACTTCGATTTCGAGAATTTCTTCCTCCGTGCCGTCATCGAAGACGATAGCGATGTCACGGAACTCTAAGCGCCTTGCTTCGTCAGGCCGTAGGCCGGTATTGACCATGAAGAGCACATAGTCGTGCAAGGTTTCCCAGTGTTCACGGTAACGCTCGCGCGTTGGGTTTTTGGCCTTTTCGCGCGTGGCGTCGCGCAGCCGCTTATATTCGTCAGGAGAGAACCAAGGGCGATGGCTAACCTTACCTGAGGATTTGTAGCGCGGCGTCACGGTCGGCACGGCCCTGATCCAGCCGTTGGCCTCGGCGACGGTCAGGACTTGGCGAAGAACCACGATTTCTTGGTGCAAGGTTGAGCGGGCCAGCTTCTTAAGGGGCATAGGCTCGGCAGGTCCGTTTGGATTGACGGCTTTCTTGCGGCGCTGCGCGCGGATATCAATGTTGGTTTTGATGCGGTGGGCACGATATTCCTGAACCATGCCCGAAGTGATTTCGGTGACGTATTTCTTGCCGAAGAAGGGGTTCAGGTGGTTCTTGATGCGGGCGCGGTGATTATCGACATACTGCGCGCTGCGCTCGCCTGCTGTGATTATTTCGAACTCGTTGATGAACTTCTCGGCGACGAATTCGAACTTCACGCCACTATGGATTTCCTCACCGTTGGCGACCTTGCCGCGTAAACTAACATACCAGTCCTCGGCAGCACGGGCCGCTCGATCTGGTTCTGTCTCTCCGGTGCTCTTGCGGCGGTTCTTTCCGGCGAGATACGTCGAACATTGCCACAGGTTTGAGCCTGGGCGCTTATAAACGTGCAGTTTGCCGTGCATGAGATCGAATGCGTCGGCCATATCCTCGTCCCCCCTGGCGACGATATCACCAGTATAGCGGATTTGAGAATTCTTTGCCACTTCCGCGCGCATACCCTGCAACTGCTGGGGGAATGCGACCACGCGGCGCTGTGAAAGTGCGGGAGTGTGTAAGGACTGTGTAAGAGTTCGTTTGGACATAAGCTCCACCTAGACGTTTGATTTAACAACGATTTTGCCATCGTAAAAATCAGTCTAGGCAGTTTTTAAGTCCGCAGCGTCTACCATTTCGCCACGCCCGCTGAATCGCCGAGCGAAGTTATAGAAGGCGATTCTGCCGCCGTCGAGATATTTGCAGCCTGTGCACAGAAAAGGCGATCAGCATCACTTCGCCGGCTTGGCCGCCGGACGCGTGAAGGTGACGTCGCTGCCGGCGATCATCCACAGGGTCGCCGACCATGCAGCCACGACCTGATCGAGGTTCTGCGGATTGATCCGGTCGAGCACGTCGTCGGGCGTGTGGTGGGTGTTGAAATAGTCGTAGCCGTCCTGGTTCAGGGTCAGGCACGGCACGCCCAGGTCGTAAAGTACGTCGGTGTCGGAATCGCCACCGCTGGAGGGCTCCTTCTTCACCGTGATCGACAGGGGCGCCAACAGGGCCGTCATGTCCTTGGCAAAGCGCGGATCACTGGTAGCCGCCAGGCTGGCCGTCACCACCTTGTCGGCGCCGAAATCGGCCTCCATGGCGGCGACCATGTTGGGTGTCTCGGTCGCGTGGGCCTTCGCGTAGTTGCCGCCGCCGGTATCGAAGCCCTCCGGCTGCGACATCTCTTCCGAGCCCCACAGGACCAGGCGGATGGTGCGCTTGGGGCGCAGATGGTGATCGAGGATGTTCTTGGCAGCGGCAAAGGCAATGGCGTGGCCGGCGGCGTCATCGATGGCGCCGGTACCGAGATCCCACGAATCGAGGTGGCCACCGATGACGACCACCTGTTCCGGGTGTTCCGAGCCCTTGATCTCGGCGACGACATTGACGGAGGTGCCGACCGGCGGGAAGGTGGCACCCGACACGATCTTCAGGTGGACCGGACCGGCCTCGCCTGTCTTTTGCAGGGCGCTGATACGGCCCAGTTGTTCGGCGTCGGGGCTGGAAATGGCCATGGCCGGAATGCCTTTGCCGTCCGACCAGTTGGTGGCGCCGGCGTGCGGGAAGCGATGGTCGTCGGTGCTGAGCGAGCGCAGGACAAAGCCGACCGCGCCGCGCTTTTGCGCCGCCACCGGTCCCATCCAGCGAATGGCGCCCGACATGGCGCTATAGCCCGAGCCTTCCGAGTCCCGCGTCATCGGTTGCAGGATGACGACGATCTTGCCGGTCAGGTCGGCCGTCGAATCCTGGAAGGCCTGCCACGAATCGAAGATGGCCGCTTCGGCTTCAACCGTGCCGCCCGTCGAACCGCCCAGGGCGACGCCGAGCAGCTTTTGCGGGAACTGCCCTGTCCCCTGCCCCGTGATCTCGATCGAGTCCGCCGGACCGCGCACCCAGGCGTGGTAGGGGAAGCTCTCGACGGTGGCCGTATCGAAGCCCAGCGCCTTAAGCTGCGCCGCCGCCCATTCCCCCGCAGCGCGTTCCTTGGCGCTGCCGGCCGGACGGGCGCCGAAGCGCGTGGTGATATCGCTGATCCACTTATAGGCGGCGTTCGAGGTCAGGGCATCGTCGCGCAAGGCCGCGGCCTGGTCTTGGAGGTACAGGACCGGTGCAGGCGCCGGTGTCGCCGGCTTAGTCTTGGCCGAGGCATTGCCGGCGGCAACCAGGGTAAGGGCTGCCATTAGACTGGCGGTGGCGATCTTCATGAGGACTGTTCCTTCAGGCGGTAATTTCTTCGAGGCTCGCCAGCGGGTTACGCTTGCGGCTCTCGGCGACAATGGGTTCGAGCGCTGTCTTCAACTCGGAAAAGGCAGCGTCGAGGCTTTCGGCGTCCTGGCCGCGCACTACCAGTTGCGTGCCGAACTCCCCCTGGACCATGCCGAACGGGTATGAGCCCAGAGACAGGTCGTCATAACGCTTGTCGATGTCGCGCAGCACGTCGGCCGCCCAGCTTTCACCGACATAGGACAGCTTCAGCGTCCGCGACAACACCTTGCGCCCGGTCTTCAGGCGCGGCGCGACATCGGTCAGCATGCCTTCCATGATCTTGGGCACGCCCGCCATGACGAAGACATTGCCGATACGGAAGCCCGGGGCGGCCGAGACCGGATTGTCGATTAGTTCTGCGCCGTGCGGGATACGCGCCATGCGGCGGCTGTTGACATTGAGCTGCGAGCTAATGCTCTCATAACGGTCTTGCAGACGACGCAGGGCTTCGGGGTTCTCGCTGATCTGGACGCCAAATGCCTTGGCCATGCAGTCGGCTGTGATGTCGTCGTGGGTCGGTCCGATGCCGCCCGTCGAGAAGACGTAGTCATAGGCTTCGCTGAGGGCATGGACCGCCGAGATGATCTGCGCCTCGTCATCATGGACCATGCGGACCTCGTTGAGGTCGATGCCGAGGGCGCTGAGGAATTTGGCGATTGTATTGACGTTCGAGTCCAGTGTACGTCCCGACAGGATTTCATCGCCGATAATCAGGATGGCGGCGGTCGGATTAGGTGTCGAAGTCATGCGGGAAGCTCCGGAAGCGCAAGATCAGCTGATAGCCCTGCCCGGCGGCAAAATCGGCCGATTGCGCGTGCGTTACAAGCGATTCTTTGCGGATATAGAATTGGGCGAGACCGCCCCCGGCAGCGAGCCCGAAATCATTACAGCACACTGCCCCAATGGCGGCAAGATGCTGGGCCTGCTCGATGCCGGCAATGCCGCCCTGGTCACCGATGTCACCAATCCCAACAACAAGTTGCGCTATCGCCTCGAGGCCATTCGCGAAGGTGATATCTGGGTCGGCATCAACACGCAGTGGCCCAACCGGCTGATTCCGAAAGCGATTGCCGAAGGACTGATCCGGCAGGTCACAGGTTACAATTCCATAAAACCGGAAGTAAAATACGGCCGAAACTCACGCATCGACCTGTTCGCCAGTAATCATGCCACGCTGCCCGACGCCTATATCGAGATCAAGAACTGCCATTACTCACGAACGCCCGGCCTGGCGGAGTTTCCCGATTGCGAGGCGGCGCGCAGCACCAAGCATATGTACGAACTGATCGATATGGTAGCGACAGGTTACCGCGCCGTGGTCATCTTCTGCATCCAGCGCGATGATGTCGAACGCTTCGACGTGGCGCGCGATCTCGATCCCGACTTCGGCCGCGCCTATGACGCCGCCCGCGCGGCCGGCGTCGAGATCGTCGCCGTCAGCTTTACCGTCTCTCCCGACGGCTGGCGCTTCGCGCGAGAACTGAGTGTCGTCTGACCAGCTTCTGTGGGTCTGCAGCGAAGCTTTTTTTGCCACGAAAAACCTGCTTATCAAGCCGCCTGGTCGTCGGGCTCGATACCGTCCCCTGGCCGGCCCTTGGGGGTCTTGGCGCCCAGGGCCACCACCGCCATAAGGGCGGCACCCAAGGCTGTTTCCTGGCCCTTGATGGCGAAGTAGCGCGGCTCCCAGCGTGGCTTGAACTTTTCCTTGTAGGCGCGCAGGCCCTGGAAATTATAAACGTCGCCACCCAGCTGATAGACGACCGTAGCCACCTTCTGCCACACGCTCGACAAGGGCTTGGCCTCGAGCCCGGCCAGCGGCGCCAGGCCGAGGCTGAAATGGGCATAGTCGTTGTCACGACACCAGGCGATCAGCTTGAGGAAAAGATATTCCATAACACTCGGCGGCGCGTCCGGGTCGTAGCGCATGAGATCCAGGGTCAGCACGGCACGGTCCTGGGTCGGCCATAGATTGGCAAAGGCCATGATCCGCCCGTCGATCGTCACCACCGCCACCGGCGTCAGCCGCATATAGTCCGGCATGAAACAGCCCAGGGAATAACGCTTCTCCTTGGCATTTTTGCTCTTCAGCCACGCATCCGACACCGCCTTGAGCTCGGGCATATGGGTATCGACCGCGTCGGGCGCGATAACCGAAAACGCGGCGCCCAGGGTCTCGAACCGCTTCAGCGTCTGGCGAAACCCGTAGCCCTTCTTGCCGGCCAGGTCGAAGCCGGCGACGTCGACCAGGGCTTCCTCGCCGATCTTGAACGGGCGCAGGTCGAGATCGATCATGAGGGGCAACAGTTGCGGTCCGACCTGGTAGAAGCTGAGACGGGCATTGGTCAGGGAGGCCATCTCCTTCAGCTTCCAGCACAGGGCCTCGGCCTCCGACGCCTCGCCGATCGGCTCGCCCATCACCACCCATTGCTTGCCGGACACGCCATACATCAGGAAGGCCGTACGATCGGCGTTCCACAGGATATGCTTGTCGCGCAACAGGGCCAGCCAGCCCTGCGGATTGGACGCCTTCGACACCACCTCCTTCAGCTGGTCGACGTCGTCGTCGTCGGGCATAGGCGGGATACGATTGGCGATGCCGAACAGGCGATAAAGTCCGATCAGGCCGACCGTCGCAATCATGATGACGACGCCGCGCAGGAAGCGAGCCGCGGAGGCACGATACGAGAAATGGCCCCACATCGAATGGGCATAGGGCTCGTGCCGGTAGATGTAGAAGCCGGCCCAGACGATCAGGGCCAGGGTCACCAGGGTCAGGCCGGCCCATAGCGGATTGATTGACAGGCTGAGCAGGTTGGAACGGCGGTTGAAGGCGCTTTTGCACGGAATCAGCAGCAGGGCACAAACGATCAGCAGGATGGCCGGCACCAGGGCCAGTTCGCGCGTCAGCGAAAAGATGGCCCCAAGGCAGAACAGCGACACGGCCATGTACCACGCCGTGTCGATCCGCTCCCAAAGGCCGCGCGCCAGGAAGATCATCAGCACGCCGATGACAATGCCGATGGCATGACTTAGTTCGACCACGCCGAGCGGCAGCCAGCGTTCGACGAACGGCATGACCTCGTGATCGATCGGAGTCAGCACCGCGCCCAGCAGGAGGACGCCGGCGAAGAACATCACGGTCGCAAAGGCCCGCGGAATCAGTTGCGTCGCCGAATCGAACAGGATGCGATTAACGCTGGTGGAGGTTGTCATACGGCCCGGCAGATAAAAGACATGAGGGCCCCGTCAGATAACGAAGCCCTCATATAAGTATACAGCCAGTGGGAGAAAACAACAGGGGCTAACCGGCCCGCGCGCACCACGAATCCTTGATATCGAGTTGGTCGCACAGGCCACGGGCCTGGGCGTCGCTCTTCACCGGACCGACCTTGAGGCGCACCATGGGTTTGCCGGTCGCGGTGGTGACCTTCTCATAGGTCGGCTTGTAGGCGCCGAGGCTTTCATGATTGTCGCGCAAATCCTGCCAGGCGTCTTTCGCCGCGGCCATCGAGCTGAACGAGCCGATCTGGATACGATGGACATCGTCACTTGCCTTGACGGCAGGCACGGTGTCCGACGCAGGCGTCGCCTGGGCGGCAGCCGGACGCGGCGTATCGGCAACGGCGACCTGAATCGGAACGCGGTTCATGAAGGCCTTGGCCATGGCGGCTGGCGCGGCGGACACCAGGGCTGCAGCCGCCGACGATGCAGCGGCAGCGACGGGAATATCGGGCAGATCGCGAGCGGCCGCGGCCTGGGCCGAGCCACTGGTATCGAACACCACGCCGTGCAGGCGTTCATCGAGTTGCGTGTCGCTGTCGGGACGCGGAAGGTCGAGCGGATCGACGACGGCAATGGTGATCTGGCCATCCCCGTGGGTCTGCGCAGGCGCAGGCGCCTGCGCATTGGCATGGGCACGATCGAGCAGTCCGCCGGAACTTACAGTCAGATCCTTTGCCGTTTGCAGGGCAAGGGTGACGTCCGATGCCTTAAGGTGATGGTCGTCCGCCGATCCGCAGCTGGTCGGATCACGGGCGTCGAGTTGTACGGTCTGAGCGTCGGCCAGTATCTTGTCCATCGAACGCTCGTTACAGCCGGTCAGACCGGACGTAAGGGCAACTGCACTGCACAAAATTATGACTTTACGAAAGGGCATGGGTTCGGTCATAGAGGCATGCTCCCATATCGCTTTTAAATCGGCGTTAGGAACTGTGGTTAAAAGCGCATTTGCCATATGGGCCGTATGTCCACGGTGAAATGCCCAAATGTTTTTTTCGGAGCCTCCCATGCCGGATGCCCTATCCCCCGCACACCTCACCTCCGTTCGCACGCTTGCCGACCTGCGCCAGGAAATGGCGCGCCTGCGCAAGACCAAGGCCCGGGTCGGCTTCGTTCCGACCATGGGCGCCCTGCATGAGGGGCATATCACCCTGGTGAAACATGCGGCCAGCGTGTGCGATGCCGTGGTGGTGTCGATCTTCGTCAATCCGCTCCAATTCGCCCCGACCGAGGATCTCGATCGTTATCCCCGCCAGGAAGACAAGGACATCGCCCTGCTGCAGACGGCCGGCTGTGACCTGGTCTATCTGCCGACGCCCGAAATTCTCTATCCCAAGGGCTTTGTCAGCCGCATCGAGATGAACGGTCCGGCGCTGGGTCTGGAGACCGACTTCCGTCCGCAATTCTTTTCCGGCGTGGCGACCGTGGTGTCCAAGCTGTTCAACCAGGTCCGTCCCGACCTCGCTGTCTTCGGGGATAAGGATTACCAGCAGCTGGCGGTTATCCGCGCCATGGTGCGCGACTTCGACATGGATATCGAGATCGTCGGCTATCCGACGGTGCGCGAAGACGATGGCCTGGCCCTGTCGTCGCGCAATGCCTATCTCAGCGCCGAGGAGCGCCTCGTCGCTCCGAAACTGCATAAGTTGCTGGAATATGTCCGCGACGAGGTCAAGGCCGGCAAGGACGCCGAGCGCGTCATCGACGCCGTGTCGCATGAACTGGTCGAGTGCGGTTTCGACCGTGTCGACTATATCGCCCTGCGCGATGCCGTGACGCTTGGCGAGATCACGCCGGATACCACCGCCGGTCGATTACTGGCAGCCGTGTGGCTGGGCAAAACCCGGTTAATCGATAATATCGCTGTTTGATATCCGTCTTGACTGAACTCCCCTTTCCGAAAAGGGAAGTTCTTTAAGTTACCACGCCCCGGCTTCGCGCAGCGCCTTGGCCAGCTCTGGCGGCAGGTCGTGCTCGCCCTCCAGGATATCGCGCGGCACATCGGCGGCCTTGAGATAGCGCCAGCCCTGGAACGGGCGGCGCGGCTGGGCTTCGGTCGCGATGTGCTTCGTGTTCAGGCCGATCTTCCAGTGCGGATTTTCCGCGTCCTCGACCAGGTCGAACGACACGATTTCGCGGCGACACAGGATCGAACCCTTGATCACCCAGTACAACGAACCACCATCGAGCAGTTCTTCATAGCGCGTCGGCCGGTTGCGCGTGTGGATGTACGAGATCGCCCCGCGTGCCTTTTCCCAACCCAGCAGGTCATCCAGGCTCTCGGCCCCGACACACAGCTTGACGATATGGATGTCGCTCATGAAAGGGCCTCGCAAACACGGTTAAAAACTTGGTAGTACATCGGGAGCATCCCTATATGGAGGCATATGTTCGTGCAAACAGGGCGCGGTGAAAAAACATATGGTTTACCTGTAAGAGCAACGGCACAAAGCATGTCCTGAAAAGGGGACGTCCCTTTTCGGACAAGACGTGCGACAAACAAAAGTACCGCGTGAGATTGATGAGCAACGCAAAGACGCAAAAAGCGAATCCGTCCCTGCAGGACGCCCTCGAAAGCCTGTTCGGCACGGCGCTGGGTGAAGGTGCCAGCCTGATTTCCCTGCCCGGCGGCTCACGGCTGTTCAGCGTCGGCGACGAATCGGACCACCTCTACCTTCTGCGGTCAGGCCGCCTCGGTGCCTTTCGCCATGATGAAGACCACGACGAACTGAGCCTGATCGGCATTATCCGGCCGGGAGAGCCGGTCGGCGAAATGTCGCTGATCGCCGGCACGCCCCACAGCGCCACCGTCATGGCCCTGCGGGATTCGGACCTCCTGGCTATGCCGCGCGATGACTTCTTCAAGGCCATAGACGCCCATCCCGACCTTCTGATCGCCCTGTCGCGCAAGATGATCGAACGCGCCCGCCGCGACGTGCCGGCCGTTACCCCCAATGTCTTCGCCTTCTTCGCCCTGTGCGAGGAAATCATCCATCCCATTGTCGACCGTATCGCCACCCAGATCCGCGCGCTCGGCTACAAGGTCACCGTCCTCGACAAGAGTTTCCACGGCACGACGCCCGAGGCCTTTTCGCGCATCGAGGCCGAGAACGACTTCGTCCTGCACGTCGCCGAAAAGCACGAAAGCCACTGGCGCCTGCTGAGCGCCCGCCAGGTCGATCATGTCTTCCTAGTCGCCGACGCCTCGGTCAAGCCGGACCTGTGGGAGACCGAGGGCGAAAAGTCCCTGCTGCACCGGGCGCCCGACCTTATCCTGCTGTACCCGACTGCCGCCGACAAGGGCGCCATTCCCGGCCGCACCAAGTGCTGGCTCGACGCTGTCAAACCGACGCGCTGGTTCCATATCGGCCACGACGATGTCGCTGACATGGCGCGCATGGCCAGGGTCGTCTCAGGCCATAGCGTCGGCGTCGTCTTTTCCGGCGGCGGCGCCCGCGCCTTTGCCCAGATCGGCGCGCTTCAGGCTTTGCGCGAAGCCCATATTCCGATCGACTTCCTCTGCGGCTCATCCATGGGCGCAATCCTGGCGGCATGCCTGGGTCTCGAATGGTCCAACGACACCATCGACACACGTATCCGCGATGCCTTCGTCACCTCGTCGCCACTCGACGATGTCACCTTCCCCTTCCTGGCCATGATCTCGGGCAAGAAGGTCGACGAGCGCCTGGAGAAGCATTTCGGTGACGTCATGATCGAGGACATGCCCCTGCCCTTCTTCTGCCTGTCATCCAACCTCACGACCGGGACGTTGAAGGTCCACAAGACCGGCACGCTGCGTCACGCCCTGCGCGCCTCCATCTCCCTGCCCGGCGTCATGCCGCCTGTGGTCGAGGACGGCCAGGTCCTGGTCGACGGCGCCGTTATGCGCTCATTCCCCGCCACCATGATGCGCAATACCCATCTCGGCACCGTCATCGGCGTCGACGTTACCCGGGCCCGAGGCCTAGATCCCCGCGCCCTGTCCGTTCCCAAAAATCTCGGCTCATGGTTCTCGCGCGGCGACTGGCGCCGCGGCCCGCCGATCGTCTCGGTCATGATGCGCTCGGCCACCATTACCACTGCCGCCGACCTGGCCCAATCGCGCGCCGCCACCGATCTGCTGATCATTCCGGAACCCGACGGCGTCGAAATCCGCGACTGGAAGGCGTATGACATGGCGGTCGAGAACGGCTACCAGACGACGGTCGAAACCCTGGCGCAACTGGACTCTCCGGTGACCACCCTGCGCAAGATGGGACGCAGCATCCATCCCAATATCCCGGCCTTCACGCCTGATGACACCACCTATGTCCATCTGGCATCCAGCCCGCCGGCCAAGATGCCGGTCAAGGCCGAAGCCGTGGTGAAACCTGCTCCGAAGACGAAGGCCGCGAAGGGCAAATAAACAAAAAAGGGGGAAGGACACGTGTCCTTCCCCCTTTTGCATTTTGCCACATCGGGCAGGTCAGTCCTTGAGACCACCCAGGCGCTTCATGATCAGCCACACCGAGATGCAGACGAAGAAGATACCGGCGGCGGCCATGATAACCGACAGGATGGTCAGGTCGCCCTGGGTGCCGTTGCGCAGCACCGTCGGATCGTAGGCGGCACGATAATAGGCGGCAGCAGCAAAGCCCAGGCAGCCCAGCCCGAACGCGCTGATCAGGATCCACCATAGGGTGGAGACGATCATGCGCCACCACGACACGGCTTCTTCTTCCATCTCTTCGTTGGACAGGGCGATACGGCCGCCATCATAGGTCCAGTCGTCGTCGGCCTCGGCTGCAAAGGCGGCTTCCGGTGCGGCGACCGTCGGATGAAGCAGGCTTGGTTGTGCCTCGACCACCGGCTGAACCGGAGCGGTTTGCTGCTGATAGTCGGCCGGCAGCGGACGTTGCAACTGTTCGCGCCAGTGCAGCGGTTCGGCAGATTGCGGCTGCGCGGCGACGGCGGAGGCCGCCAGATCGACCGGCGCCGGACGCGGCACTTCGACGACCGTCTCAGGCTTCGGCGCAGCCGAGATGCCGGCATTGGAAATCGGCCGTGCATAGGGATTGAGCGCGGTGACCTGCGGCGGCGGCATGGTCGAAGGCGACGCACCCGGCGGCGTAAAGGTAAAGATATTGCTCAGGCGGCCGTCTTCTTCCTCTTCCTCGAACTCGGGCTCGAGTTGAGGCGTGGAAACGGGCTGAAGCGCTACCGCAGGCTCGGGCTCCGTATCAGCGGCCTTGGGCGCGCTTTCGGACCGTTCCGGCGTTTCAATGGCGCGCGGCGTCGCCGGCGGAACACTGACGGCAGGCTGAATCTGCGATTCCGGCAGAGGCTCATCCTTGCGCGGGGCGGCGTCGAGGCTGCGACCGCCGACGGCGCTCGGCGTCAGGGGGCGACCGAGGGCGCCCGAACCATAGGGCGAATAGAGGCGCATCAGGGCGGCAGCGGCATCGGCCTTGCGAGCCTTTTCGGCCTCGGCCGGATCGCGGACCGGCGCCTGACCGCTCAGGGCACGCTGCAGATTCTCGCGTTCGATTTTTTCACGTTCGAGGCGCGCGGCATCAGCAACTTCGACGGCCCTGCGGCTCTCCTCAAGACGCGCCTGCTCGAAACGGGCGGCTTCGGCCTTTTCGGCGTCGACACGGGCGGCTTCTGCACTTGCCGCTTCGATATTGGCCGCTTCAACACGGGCTGCTTCAACACGGGCCGCCTCGGCACGCTCTTCCTCAAGCCGAACCGCCTCGACACGGTCCGCTTCACGGGCCGCTTCGATACGCGCGACCTCGACGCGAACGGCCTCGGCATGTTCGGCTTCGAGGCGGGCCGCTTCGGCGCGGACGCGCTCGGCGGCTTCGGCCTCACGGCGTTCGCGGTCGGCGCGCTCCTGCTCGAGACGCGCCGTCTCTAGACGGATGGCTTCGAAGCGGGCAGCCTCCTGGCGTTCGCGGTCGAGGCGTTCCTGTTCGGCGCGGGCGGCTTCAAGACGGGCCTGTTCCAGGCGCAACATTTCGGCGCGCATCTGGGCATCGCGTTCCAGGCGTTCCTGCTCGAGACGCAGGGCTTCCTGGCGTTGCAGTTCCAGCAGACGCGTCTCTTCGCGTTTGCGCATTTCGTCGCGCAGACGGACTTCCTCGGCGATGCGAGCGGCGACATTGGCCTCGGCCTGGCGCTGGGTCTCTTCAGCGAGACGCTGCGCCTGGGCCTGCTGTTCGGCCAGTCGTTGTTCGTCCTGAGCGCGCGCCAGGGCGGCCTGGACTTCCGGGCTCATGACCGGAACGGCATCATACTCGTAGGCGGTCGGCGACTGCTCGACCACACCGGCCGGGGCAGCCGCGAGAGGCGGAGCCACTGGCGTCGCGCCGAACGGCGGATGATCGACGACCGTCTCGGCAACAGGCTGCACCTGCGGTTCGGACGGTGCGAAATCAGCGGTGAGTTGGATGGTCGGCTTGACGGGGGGGGGCGTTTCGACGGGTTCGACCGGACGCGGCGCAAAGGCCGTCAGGTCGATCATCTGGCGTTCGCCCGGTGGGGAAACCGGTGAGGCAACAGGCGCAGGCGTCGGCACAGGCTGCGGTGTCGCCGAGATCTCGAACGGCGGGCTGTAGCTGGCCGGGGCCCTTTCGACCGGGGCGTTTTCGGCCGGAACCGGCACAATGGGCGCCGGCGTAAAGGCGGGCTGGGCGTAAGGCGCGGACAAGACCGGCTCGGGGGCACTATAAGCTACCGGCGCAGCAACGGGCTCAGGGGTGTTCAGCGGATGCGCCGACAGGATGCCGTTGCGGTCAGGCGCATTGACCTCGGTCGGACGTGTCCCCTCGCCGGCCGCATCCTCGACGGGGCGGATCAGCAGGGACGGCGCATTACCGGTAATTTCTTCCGGTGTCAGGAAAAGGTTCTTTTCGGCGGCGCGACGACGGATCAGCGGCGCAAGGACATAGGTCTGGCCGTTGAATTCCGCCGAGCGCCAGCTGTCCATGGCCAGGGCGGCCTCGGTCATGCGGCCCTCGTTGATGCGCTTGAGCACACCCGAGGCGGCAAAGTTGTCGACACCGATATTGAAGCAGAACGACACCAGGGCGTCGAACTGGTTCTGGTTGACCGGCACCAGGATCAAATTGTTGATAGAGTCGACGATCGGCAGCAGGTCGAAGCGCAACAGGGCGTCGGCATCTTCCTGAGTCACCGTGGCGCCATCGCGCGCCGAGAAGGTGTGGCCATAGCCCAGGGTCCAGCGACCATCGGGCAAGCGGGCGGCGGAGGTCCGCAGCCCTTCGAAACTCTTGATCAGCTCGACCCCGGCGCGGGAAACCTTAAGACGCGCTCTCATCCCTAATCCTGACCCATATGGCCCATTCTGGCCCACCAAAGGCAAAAGCCGACCTGTCCCGGTCCGTCCCCTGCCCCAAAACAATACGCCACTATGCGTGACAATCGTTAACTAGCAAACCACATACCGCTCCGGATTTACAAGCATATTGTGGCAGTTATTGCAGGGGACTGGCTGAAAAAGCAGCCAATGGCGAACGGTTCGCCTGTCAGGTGTGCAGGTGCAGGATAATGACCGCAAGACCGAGAAAACTGAAAAAGCCGACGCAGTCCGTCACCGTGGTGACGAAAACCGCAGCAGACGCCGCCGGGTCGTAGCCCATGCGGTCGAGGCCGATGGGTATCAATATCCCGGCCAGCGCCGCAAAGAACATATTGGTGATCATGGCCAGGCCGATGACCAGGCCCAGCTTCAGAGCCAGGACGACGCCCAGGTCATGCTGGAAGACGCTCATCCATACGGCCGTGACCGCGCCCATGACAATGGCAAAGGCTACGCCGTTGAGCACGCCGGCGGCGATTTCGCGCCACACCGTCCGCACCAGGTTGGCGGCGTTCAGTTCGCGTGTCGCCAGGGCGCGCACGGCGACCGTCAGGGTTTGGGTGCCTGCATTGCCGCCCATCGAAGCGACGATGGGGTTCAGCACGGCCAGGGCAACCAGTTGCGAGATGGCGCCTTCGAAATTCGAGATGACGCCCGAGGCCAGCATGGCGGTGCCGAGATTGATCAGCAGCCACCAGAAACGCGACTTGGCCACCCCAAGCGTCGAGGCATCGCGGCCGGAATCGGAGACACCGGCCAGGGCCAGCATGTCTTCCTGGCTTTCTTCCTGGATGATGTTGACGATGTCGTCGACGGTGATCTGACCGACCAGGCGTCCCGATTTATCGATGACCGGCGCCGAGATCAGATGGTACTTCTCGAAGATATAGGCGACCTCTTCCTGGTCCTGGTCGACCGTGATCTCTGTCGTCGGCTCCATCAGGGTGGTCAGCAGGGTGTCGCGCTTGGAACGCATCAGCAGCGATACGGGCAGCGCCCCGACCGGCTTGTGGCTGGGGTCCAGCACATAGACGTCGAAGAACAGTTCGGGCAGGTCGTCGGCCGCCTCGCGCATATGGTCGATGGTCTGGCCGACCGTCCAGAAGCTGGGCGCGGCCATGACTTCGCGCTGCATCAGGCGACCGGCGGTCTCTTCCTCGAAGGTCAGCGAGGTAACGAAGGCCTCGCGCTCTGCCTCGGGCATGGCGGCCAGGACGGCCTTCTGCTGATCTTCCTCGAGGTCTTCGAACACGGCGGTGGCGTCGTCTGAATCGAGCTCCTGCAGGACCTCGGCGATATCGGCCGTACGCAGGGTCTCGATGACCTCTTCGCGGATGTCGTCGTCGAGTTCGGGCAGGATGTCCGACAGGGCGTCGGACGGGATCCACGGAATGACCTCTTCGCGATAGTCTTCGGACAGGAAGCCGAGCAGGTCGGCGACGTCGGCCGGGTGCAGGGCGTCCAGCAGGTCGCGCAGGCGCATGCCGTCGCCACGGTCGGCGGCGTCGATGACCAGCGAGATATAGCGCGGATTAAGGGCATAGTCGTCGTTGAGCGCGAAGTCTTCGATCTCTTCCGGCGTAACCAAGCTGCCACCCTCGATCGCGTCGTCGCGGCGGTCCCTGACGTCACGATCTCTGGTCTCGATGTCGGGATCAAGCTTCTTGTGAGCGGTTTCGGACTTCTGGCTCATGGCTCAGGCCTCCCCTGCTCGGCGCGGATGCGCGCCTTTGCTCATCTCACATGTACTCCTGAATGCCTGGTACGCATTCGTGGAGGCCTGACGACAAATTCCATCGTCGGGCAACCTTCTGTCTGATCAGAAAGAAAGTTGGTGCGGTCGAGAAGACTCGAACTTCCACGTCTTGCGACACAGCGACCTCAACGCTGCGCGTCTACCAATTCCGCCACGACCGCACGTCATCCGGAGAGCGGCGGGCATAGCAACCCTGAACGCGTTTGTGAAGCCTTTTGTCGGAAAATAATCGCTTAGCTGTGAATTATTGTTTTTACGAGCCAAGGCAGACGCTTAGGCGTCCGCTAACCCATTTAGCTACCCCACTTAGCTACCCAGGGCCATAAAGTCGTAGACATCGGCCTGGCGCGTTACGACGATCGAGATCTTCTCTTCGAAAATCTGGATTTCGCCACGGGCGACCGGGTGGTTATTGGCCAGGATCCACACCTCATCGTGCTCACGCGCATCCAGCGGGATAACCGCCCCGCGGCCCATGCGCAGCAGTTGCTGCATCGGCAGGACGGAACGACCCAGCAGGACAGAAATTTCGACGGGGACCGCCCCAACCTGGGAAATGGACACGTAAGACCTTCGTTTTGCAGATGCGCCGCCCCATATTGGGGTGGTCCGGATCACTCGGCACTTGCGCCGGGAACCTTTCTGCCACAATGACAATTCATGCTTGATGAGACGTTAAAGACGGGCGCTTTTTTCCCCAATGATGCCGGTTGCCCCCCCGAATGGATCGTAGCCGAGGGTCGGGTCCCCTACCCGGACGCTGTCGCCTTCATGGAGGCCCGCGCCTCCGCCATCGCCGAAGGCACGGCCCGAGAATGCATCTGGCTGGTCGAGCACCCGCCGCTCTATACGGCCGGCGTCTCAGCCAAGGCCGGCGACCTGATCGCGCCCGAACGCTTCGAGGTCTTCACCTCGGCGCGCGGGGGCCAATATACCTATCATGGCCCAGGCCAACGCGTCGTCTATGTCATGCTCGACCTCAACCGCCGGCAAAAGGATGTTCGCGCCTTTGTCGAGGCACTGGAAACCTGGGTGATCGATACCCTGTGGCGCTTCAATGTCGAAGGCCATATCCGCCCCGGCCGGGTCGGTGTCTGGGTGGAGCGCAAGGACAAAGGTTATTCACCGCTGACCGAAGATAAGATCGCGGCGATCGGCATCAAGCTGCGGCGTTGGGTTAGCTTCCACGGAATCAGCCTGAATGTCGAACCCGACCTCAGCCACTTCGACGGCATCGTGCCGTGCGGCATTACCGAGCATGGCGTTACCAGCCTGCTCGATCTCGGCCTGCCGGTGACCATGGATGAGGTCGACTACGCCCTGCGCATGAGCTTCGAAGCGATCTTCGGCCCGGTAGAGGTTACAAGCCAGGCCTGAACCTGGAAGGACCGTAGGGTAGCCCCCTACTCCTTCTGCACAGTTGGGTCGGGCTTGTGATCCGGTTGCCCCTCGGCCGGGTTTTCCAGCGCGGGCGTGACACCCTGGCCTTCCGCAGGTACCTCTTCGTCGAAAGCGGACCGGGGCGGAGCAACCGGCTTTTTCTTCTTGCCGAAAATCCCGCCGAACCAGCGCGCGATCGCCGCGCCTGCTGCAACGACGATTACGAGGGCCTTTTTGCCGAAGGCCAGGATAAGACCGAGCAAGCCCAGCTTCTTGACGACGGCAAGGCCGACACCCGCCGCTACCAGACCGGCGAGGCCATAGGCAGCCTTGGTGTCGCCCTCCTTGTAGTCGGCATACCGTGTGCCGGTGTCGTAGGTCGCGGCAGCGCCCAGTTGCACAGCCTGCTGCCGGATGCTTTCCAGTTCCGGTATCGTTGCGATCATGTTCAGGCTCAGGACGCCACGGCGGCCGAGCACCCGAATATCGTAGTTCAGCGTGTCCACATTGCCGCCGTCGAAGCGTATGTCCCGCGCCCATATCAGGGTATGGTTGGAGGCGTTGTACGACGGCGGCTGGGCCCAGCCGACAACGTGCATGGCCGGAAAGCCGCCCTTCTTGCGCTCGGCATTGACGTCGGGCTCAGCTTTTTGCAATTCGGTAATGGACTTGTCGTAGTCGGCCGTCTGCGCATCCTTGTCGGAGACATAACCGCTCTTTTCGAACGTGACGATGGCGCCCCAGTCGTTGAACGGCGTCTTGCCGGCCGGCAGAACCATGCCGAGAATATCTTCGGCAGCCGAAGGCGGATTGCCCCAGGCGTCGACGATCACCTTCTTGGCGTCATCCTTGTCGAGAAAATAATAGGCATCGCCAAGATTAAGCGTCGCCTCCGCGCCCGGCAGGACGACCTTGCCCGTCTTCGGATGCAGGCCTGCCATGAACCTGTCCTCGGCCGCCTTCTCCTGGGCGGCTGCAACCGCAGGATCCACCGAGGCCGAAGCCGAGGCGGCAGGAATGTCCCCCTGCGCGCCGGCCGCCCATACCGGCGCGGCACATACTACCGTAACCGCGGCTATCGCGGCCCATATCGTTTTCGAAATCATGTTTCCCCCCTGGACATGCGCACTATGCCAATGCGCCGCAAAAAATCTCAAGCCTGCTCGCGCGCCTGCAGCCGCAGGAGCGTGCGGCCATATCTGTTGTCCCCGCGTTCGCCGGGCATGATACACAGGTCGATGACCGCCCAGGCCAGAACCACGACAGCGATAAAGTCGAAAAAGCCGGTCGGCGCGGGCCACACCATGACGATGGCCAGCAGGATCACGGCCGCCCACCAGCCCGAACGCCCCCGGTCATGCAAGCGCTTCGACAGGACACAGGCGCCCATATAAAAGAGCGCCGGATAAACGACCCACCCTGTGGCGAATTGCAAAGGCCCCTTCACGGCCGATTCGTACAGGCAGAGCCCGACGAACAACAGGGCCGCGGCGATGACGAAATGCAACTGGCGCACCCGCCCCTTGGCGGAAAAGAACAGCTGGCTCCAGTCGATTTTGGCGTTCATGGCTTGGGATTCGCAGGTCGGGCACGGGGTAAAAAAGCGCGGGCGACTGTCGCCAGCCGCCCGCAGTAAGTCAAGGTGTGTCGCCCCGAATCCTAAATCCTAAATCCTGAAACCTGAAACCTGAATACGGATTACTTGACCAGCCGGACCTTCTTGATCGACTTCATGATGCCGCCCAGCGCGCCATTGATCTGGCTGGCATTCGACAGGTTGTAATAATAGCCGGTCTGCGAGGCGCAGGCCTGCAACATGTCGGAATTGCCCTGCTCGAGGCGCACGGTAAAGACCGTGATGTTCAGCTTCTTGGCGGCGGCGCAGGCCAGGGCCGTGCGCGCGTCGATATCCGAAGCCTTGGTCGACCAGCGGTTCTGTGTATTCAGGCCGTCGGTCAGGATGATCATGTACTTGTTGATCGTGGTATCGGTAAACGCCGCACCACTGGTGAAGGGCGCCGACGGCGACAGGACTTCCATACCCCACTGGATGCCGATAGTGATATTGGTATTGCCGGCCGGGGTCATCTTCTGGGCGTAGGTCCGCGCCGAAGCGATATCCGTGGTCAGGTCCATGATCGGCAGCAGGGAATTGGTGGCGCACTTGGCCGCCGGATACAGGGTCGCCACAGTGCCGGCGGACGGGGCATCGGACTGAACGTCATAGGGCTGGGCGCGGTCGATGACGCATCCCGACCAGTTCTGCGTTCCTACACCGAGAAGGTCGGAATTGGCGGTGATGGTGTCGTTGTCCTTGAACACCGCCGTAGCCCCGGAACTGAAGCCGCCTGCCGTCGGATAGGCATAGGTGATGGCGCCGGTATATTCGACATAGTTGCTGTAACCGACATAGTTGGGCGTCACGCCGTCGGTCGAGCTGGAATAATAGCCGCCTGACGACGAACCGCCGGATTGCGTCGCGCTCGATCCGCTCAGGCTATAGGCCGCCACGCGGTAATAGGCGATGTAGCGATAGCCGTTATAGCAGTAGTAGCCGCAATTGGTGTTGTAGTACGGGTTGTTGATATAGCTGGTGGTGTAGACGTAATAATACCCCCCACTGACCTTGATATAGCTGTCGGTATTGGCCGTGCAGGTCGTCCCCGCCGACGTGCCGTAGCTGCTGGCCAGGGACTGGCACAACGACGTCGAATTGCTCAGGATGGCAGCGCACTGGCTACCCGACAGAGTGGCGCATGTGTAGGTCTGGCTGACGGCGCTGAAATCGCCGACATAGCCGGTCATGCCGGCAACATTGCTGAGCGCGACCTGGGTGTCGAACGGCACCAGGGCGACCTTGGTCCGCCCGGAACTTCCCGACGAATCGACCAGCGACGCCAGGACCGAGTCCAGGCTGGACTTCAGCGAGGTCATCTTGCTGTTCTGCGCCATCGAGCCGGTATTATCGAGAACGAAGGCGATTTCAGCCGAATTGATGGTGACCCCTGTCTTGGCCAGGGCCGAGATCGGGATGGTATCGATGCCGACCAGCCCCAGAAGGTACGGCTTGACCGTCGCCGACGCGGCATAGTTCATCATCTGGATATTGTTTTCGGTCGTTATCGACAAGGCTCCGATGGCCCCGGTCCCCTTCAGGGACGAATCGTCGATATTGGAGGCAAAGGCACTATCCGCCGCCACCTTCTGATTGCTAAGCGTGCCCGTGGTTTCCAGGGCGGCGGCAATGGCCCCGCTATCGGCGGCGTCCTGCAGACGCGCCCGGGCCATGACCACATTACCGAAATCTATGCCGCCCCCGATGACGGATACCATGGGAAGAATGCTGATCGCGACGACCGCGGTCACGTTCCCGCGGGAATTTTTCCAAAGCCGCCTGAACAGCTGACCGAGACCGGACTTGGGTAGGGTGGGCATATATCCCCTGCTCTTCGCCCTGTACGGTAGCCACGACGGCCGAAGCCAGCTGATGGGCAGTCAGCCGGAAGACACACTACCTCCTTGTGTATACGGGCAGACTTAGAAAAGGCTGAAAAAGCAGTGTAAATGCGCCATTAATCCTGATTTTACAGGAATCTAGGGCTTTAACCCAAGGGCATCCAATACCGCATGCATATCGTCAGGCACGGGCGCCGACAGGGTCTTTTCGCCGCCTGCCGGATGCGGAAAGGTCAGGTTAAGCGCGTGCAGCATCAGGCGCGGCACGGTCGTTCTCTCCACGGTCAGCGCCCGCCATAACGGACATCGCCGGCAATCGGGCAACCGAGATGCGCCAGGTGCACCCGGATCTGGTGCATGCGACCGGTAAACGGGCTGCAGCGCACGAGAGCCGCATCCCCGGCCCGGCTCAGGACTTCGAAATGGGTGCGCGCCTCCTGCGCGTCGGGATGGTCGGCAGCGCAGACACGGGAATAGGCGTCGCGGCCGATCTCTTCCCGACGCAGGGGCGCGTCGACAGTCCCTGCGTCGGCCAGGCCGGCCGCGTTGGAGACGATGGCAAGATAGGTCTTGTGAAAGGCACGGCGGATCATGGCCTTACCTAGGAAGGAAGCCACGGGCGTGGTCTTGCCGACCAGCAATATGCCCGAGGTTTCCCGGTCGAGACGATGGATCAGCTTCGGCCGCTTGCCGTTGGATTTGGCGAAGGCCCACATCATGTCGTCGAGATTGTTCGCCCCCCCACGGCCCCCCTGGCTCGACAGGCCCGACGGCTTGTTGAAGCCCATGATCTCGGCATCTTCATAGATGACCATCGACTTGACCCAGGCGATTTCCTCATCCGACAGCGGCCGCGGCAGTTTCGACGCCGGAATGAATTTCGGCACCTGTTCCGGGCGCGACTTGCGGGTCTGCAGGGCTCTGAGATGTTGCGGGGAGTTTTTGGCCATGGCGATGCCCTACCCGCCCCTCAGCCGCGCGTCAATGCACGGTCGCGGCTGGTCAAAAGACCGCAGCGGTTTCTTCGGTATCTCGGGTCGATGGTTGCAGAAACCAGTATAGCAGAATGAAGTAGCCGAAGACCAGAAGCAGCAGCAGCCACCAACCGCTGCGATTGCTGTCGTGTAGGCGGCGTACGGCCATGCTTAGGCAAGCAACTGCAATCATTACCCAACCGACGCCTGCGACAGCGACAATGACAATCTGCTCCAGCCGAGTCGGCCCTAATTCGGTTTCAATTGAATAGAGCAGCGCGCCTATTGTCGCGGCGACAAACAACAAGCCTGTGATAGCGACGAATAACGCCAGACTCCAAAAATCCCAACGATTGCCGCGGCCGGAAAAATCCAGCGCCCGCACGAAGGCCCTGCCAAGCGCTTGGCCCACGCTTCTTGTCGGCGACGCCGTACCAAAGCGGTTCGGCCCAGCCACGGGTTTACGGATGAAAGCAAAGGCCAGCGCAAATACGCCGCCCCCCAATACCGCCGCTACGATGCCTAATAAAGGTATGAAAAAGAAAAACATCGCCCCCAAGCCCTCTCTATCGCCGCTGCTTGATCTCGCGCAGGGCTGCCCAGTTTTCCAGGCGTTGCCTGACCTTGCCCTCGTGGCCATCTCCCTTGGGATCGTAGAATTGCGGGCGCTTCAGGCCATCGGGGAAATAGTTCTGACCGGAGAAACCGTCGGGATCGTCGGGGTCGTAAATATAACCGGCGCCATAGCCGATATCCTTCATCAGCTTGGTCGGCGCATTGCGGATGACCGCCGGCGGATCGAGATGGCCGGTTTCCCGCGCCAGGGTCTGTGCCTGCTTGAAGGCGGTGTAGACGGCATTGGACTTCGGCGCCGACGCCATATGGACGACGGCCTGGGCCAGGGCCAGTTCCCCTTCGGGCGAGCCGAGTACCTCGTAGGTGTCGCGTGCCGCGTGGCACAGCAACAGCGACATCGGATCGGCATTGCCGATATCTTCCGACGCCATGCGGATCAGGCGGCGGGCAATAAACAGGGGATCGTCGCCGCCATTGAGCATACGCGCCAGCCAGTAAAGCGCCGCGTCCGGATCGGAGCCGCGCACCGACTTGTGCAGGGCCGAGATCAGGTTGTAGTGGCCTTCGCGATCCTTGTCGTGATTGGGCCGGCGCTTTTGCAGGTGCCCCAGCAGTTCATCGCTGTCGATGTCGTGCTCGAAACCCATATGATCAAGCGACTCTACCAGGCTGAGCAGGTAGCGGCCATCGCCGTCGCTGAGCAGTTTCAGGGTTTCGCGCGCTGCATCCGTCAATGGCAGGGCATGGCCGATATGGGCTTCGGCGCGCGCGATAAGCTTGTCCTGTGCTGCGTCGTCGAGCCGGCTGAGGATAAAGACCTGGGCGCGCGACAGCAAAGCGCCGTTCAGCTCGAACGACGGATTTTCCGTCGTCGCCCCAATCAGGGTGACAATACCCGCCTCGACATAGGGCAGGAAACTGTCCTGCTGAGCACGGTTGAAGCGATGGATCTCGTCGACGAACAGTACGGTGCGCGCGCCCATACGGTGACGCTGCTGCGCTGCCTCGAACACCTTCTTCAGGTCGGCGACTCCGGAAAAGACGGCAGAGATCTGGGTGAACTCATAGCCCGCCGCCTCGGCCAGCAGGCGCGCAATGGTTGTCTTGCCGACGCCCGGTGGGCCCCACAGAATCAGGCTGGGCAGGAAACCGCGCTCGATCAGGCGCGAAATAGCGCCGTCCGGGCCCAGCAGGTGATCCTGGCCGACAACCTCGGCAACGGCCTTCGGCCGCAGGCGATCGGCCAGCGGCTTGGCGGCATCGTCAACCTTCGGCATCGCATCGCGGATGACGGGCTGGGTATCGCCGAACAGGTCGGCAGTCGGGGGAGAAGCCATGAAACAAATATAGAACGTTTGCGTCCTGTTTCAATGGTTTTCAGGCTTGAGCCTGGCAATTACCGGTTCAGCTAGCCCGAATTGCTCTGACTTGCATAGGCCCGGTTCGCATAGGCCTGGTTGGTAGCCGCCTGGCTGCTGGCCTGGGCCTGGGCTGTCGCCTGGGCTTCGGCTGCGCCGGCTTCCTGGGTCTTCAACGCGGCCTGCGCCTCTGCCGACAGCTTGATGGTAACCGCCGGTCCGCGATTGCTGGCGGTACTGTTGCTGACATTGTTGCTGCCCGTGTCCGTGTCGCTGCGGTTCCTGGGGGGAAGGGCCTGGCTGTTGCGCACCTGCGGCGTATAGGCGACGCTTGTGCTATTGCTGATGGGCGTAGTCATAACGATCTCCATCTGTACTAAAACTCAGATGGAGATCGTTATAGACCAACGCGTTTAAGCCGTTGCTAAACGAAATGGTTAGCCCGAACGACCTTTTGCTTTACTACGTTACTTCTTTGCCACGTCAGCGGGAGCACCGAAGATAGGCTTCAGCATGTCGGCCGTGCCGGCGATACGCTCCAGATGCGGATAGCGCAAACCGTCGTGGTAATCGAAGCTGATCGTGCGGTATTCGCCGTTGCTCAGCACCAGGACCTTGATCGTGTCGCTGTTGCCCGCGGCATGGGACGCGACAATGGCAGCCTTGAGGCTGGCGCCATCGAAGGCATGTCCGTTGACGGCGGTCACCTTGTCGCCGGCCAGGAATCCGGCCTTGAAGGCGGGGCTGCCCCACAGGACCTGACCGACCGTGCCATCCTTGCCCGTGGCAAAGCCCAGGCTCATCACGACATTGACGCCGCCTCTAGCCTCGCGGCTCTTGAAATAGTCGCTGGCAGCGTCGTCATAGACAAGACGATAGCCGGCACGCGCCAGGCCGTCAAGCGGTGCGCCGCCGCCGACCTTGGTCAGACGCGTATTGAGGAAGGTCGCCCAGTCATAGGGATAGACGCTGTTGAGCGCCTGCACGACCGTATCGAAACTGTAGGGCGCCGGCAGCCACGAGCCGTTATAGACATTGAAGAAGGCCTTGGCGAAGTCGTCGAGCGACTTCTTGCCGCCGGTCTTTTCCCGAATCAGGGTGTCGGCATCGAGCCAGATCAGGCCGCCTTCGGCGTAGTAGTCCTCCGAACGCTGCCAGCTGGGCCACGATTTGGGGCCGCGGTCCGACAGGATGGGATCGAAGGTGGTGTCGTGCAGGTCGCGCCACTGCCGCGCCGGCAGAATGTCGTATTGGGCCGCGGTCGCCGCCAGCATCTGCAGGCGCTGGTCGAAGGTGTAGAGCCCTGCCCGGCTTTCCAACACGTCGGTCCAGTAGGTCGTGCCGCCCTCATAGACCCAGAGCAGGTCGTCGCGCATCGGCGCTTCGAAATCGGCGGTGAACTGGCCGTCAGGGCGGCGGAACTTGCCGTCCCAGCTATGGATATATTCGTGGGCGATGATGTTGCGGCCGAACCCCTTCTCGGCAACATTGGGGAAGTAACCGGGCTCGATGCCGATTTCCGACGAGCGATGGTGTTCCAGGCCGATACCGCCCAGGGTATCGGAAATGGCGACCAACCAGTCGTAATGGTTATAGTGCTGGCCACCGAACAGCTTGTAGGCCTCCTGCACGACATTGGCCTGAACCTTGACGGCAGCGTCCGGGATTTCGAGGTCGGCGGCATTATCGGCGACGACATCCAGATGCACCGGCACCTTCGAACCGGGATCGAGATCGTAGCGCTTGAAGAACTTGCCCGCGATCAACGGCGAATCGACCAGGTTGTCGAAGGAGATCGGCTTGAAGGTGGCGACATCGCCGGCCTGGCTGTCGAGTTCCAGGGCCGAACCGAACTGCCAGCCCGTCGGCAAGGTTACAGCGACCTTCACCGGAACACGGCGGGTGTAATACCCCGCCGGATAGAGGGCCAGGTTCCAGAACTGCAATTCCAGGTTCTTGTCGGTATGGACGATGACTCCATCCTTTTGCTGGATAGGCGTCAGGTACTGGAAGTCGGCGGTGATTGCCTTCGCGCCCTGCGGCACGTCGATATGGAAACCCGACATATGGACATTGTCGCGGCGCCACGGCGTTTCCTTGCCGTCGACATAAAAGTGCACGCCGGCGATCTTGGTCAGGTCGCCTTCCGGCGAATGGGTGCCCGGGATCCACTTAGGCAGCAGCAGGACCGTGTCGCCGGCCTTGGCCACCGGCACGACTTCATGGATGGCGATGACGTGGTGCAGAGTGTCGGTGGCGTCGATATGGAGGTCAAGCGTGCCCGGATAGTCGATATCCTGCGGCTTGGGCAGGTCGGGCGTATCCGGCGTCGGCATGGGGAGCGGTTGCTGCTGGGCGTGGGCGGTGCCTGCCGCCAATGCCGTGACCAAGGCCAGGACCGAAACCATCTTCATCGCTATATCTCCCACTGAATGCGGCGGCACTATCGGCAGGGATCGGCGATTTGTAAAGGCGGTTACGCGGGATACGATGACATCAACGTCACGGTGCTGAGCGCGTGTTTAGCGCAGCCACGGGAATCCACAGATGCACACCAAGCTTTAGCTGAATTGCGCCGTGATCACCTGGTCGCCGCGCTGGATCGTCACCCGCCACGCTCGCGCCCCCGCCTTCGTCACTGCATCGAGATCGGCCGTGGTGGCGATCGCCTTGCCATTGACCTGGCGGATAATGTCACCGGGACGCAGGCCCACACTGGCCGCAAAGGTGCGCGCCGAATCGATAGACGCAATCATTACCCCCTTGGGCGCATCGAACGGGTCGATGCCCAGTTCGTCGGCTACGGCCGGCGACAGGTTGACAACATGGGCGCCACCAAACGGATTATTGCCGGCAATGGTGCGTTCGTCGCGTGCAGGCAGTGCCAGCGGCGCCGTCGTACGGACCTTGACGTCGAACGGCTTGCCGGCGCGGACGCCCTTGATATCGGCCGTCTGGTTGAGTTGCATCAGATTGATGCGATACCGCAGGGCCGAGGCGTCGTTGACCGGTGTGCCGTCGATACTGAGGATGACATCGCCGGTCTTCAAGCCACCTGTATCGGCCGGGCTGCCCTTGTAGACGTCAGACACCAGGACGCCTTCCGGCCGGTCCATGCCCAGGCTCTTGGCGATCTCGCTGCTGACCGTGTCGCCCTTGGCACCCAGCCATGGTCGTTGCAGATGAGTCTCGCCGCCGACGGCGCCGGCGACAACGCGTGACACCAGGGCGGCCGGAATGGCGAAGCCGACGCCCGAAGACTGACCCGAGCCCGACAGGATCATCGAATTGACGCCGATCAGCTTGCCGTCCATGCCGACCAGGGCGCCGCCGGAATTACCGGGATTGATGGCCGCATCGGTCTGGATATAGGAGCCGTCGCCGCCGCCGACCTGGGTCCGGTCCAGCGCCGAGATAATGCCGTTGGTCACCGTCTGGCCGACGCCGAACGGGTTGCCGATGGCCAGGACCAGGTCACCGACCTCAAGGTCGCGGTCGTCGTCAAGGGTCAGGGTCGGGAAGGTTTCTCCGCCCTTGGTCTGCAGTTGCAGCACGGCCAGGTCGGTGCGCGGATCGGCCAGCAGCACCTTGGCCGGATATTCGCGGCGGTCGTTGAGCACCACCATGAATTCGGTGGCGCCTTCGACGACGTGGTTATTGGTGACGACGATGCCATTGGCGCGGACGATGACGCCCGAGCCCAGCGACTGCGACACCTGCTGCTGCGGCTCGATGCCGCCAAACATCTGCCAGAACGGATCGACAGCCTGGCGCGTCACGCCTCGGGCATAGACATTGACCACCGCCGGAGCCACCGCTTTCACGACCGGGGCAAACGAAGACTTCATGCCGATGACGGAATCCGGCACCTTGCGGGGTTGATTGACGCCCTGGTCGAAGCCCTGCCCGGCAAACTTCTGCTGTTCCTGCGAATGGCTAGGCGAACAGGCGGCCAGTACGGCAGCTATGGAAATGCCGGTCAGCAAACGGGAGGACAACGCACGCAGGTTCATTCGGTATATCCCTGAAAAGTGTCATCCCAGATTTAGAGACCAATACGGCGGTATCAAGGCTCAGGATTGGCAGACCAGGCCTTAATCACGCGGCGGCGTCGGGCGCCGGCTTTACCCGGGCGTGGACGCCAAGCCCGAGGATAAGACCTGCGACGACGAACAGGCCGGCCACCAGGAATGAGGCGCCGCTGAACATCCTGGGGACATCCGAGCGCGTGACATAGGCCAGGACCGACGCGAACAGCAACGGCGCGAAGATGGTCGACATCGACGACAGGGCGGTATTGGCGCCCTGCAGCGTGCCCTGCTCGGTGGCGTCGATATGGGTACTCATCAAAGCCTGGATGTTCGGCGTCGTCAGGCCCCACAGGGCGCCGATCGGCATGAAACAGACAAAGCTCTGCCAGGTCGGCATCAGGCCATAGCCGGTAAAGGCGATGATGCCCGAGACGAGTCCGAGATACATGGTGCGGCGCTCACCCAGCTTCTTGACGATGATCCCGGTCAGCCCGCCCTGGACAAGGGCAGTGAGGATGCCGACGGCGCTGAGGCAGAAGCCGATCTGGCGCGTGCCCCAGCCGAAGCGATAGCCCGCATAGAGGACGAAGGTGGTGGCGTAAACGCTCTGGGCGAACATCATCAGCAGGTTCATGCCGGCCAGGCGCAGGACCTGCTTCGAGCGCGACAGGAAACGGATGGCCCCGAGAGGATTGGCGGCATGGATGCTGAAATGGCGGCGACGATCGGGTGCCAGCGATTCCGGCAGGACGAAAAAGCCGTACAGGAAGTTGGCCAGGCTGAGGGCCGCAGCGAAATAGAAGGGACGGTGCGGATCCTCATGCCCCATTAGCGCGCTGAAAACCGGCCCGACGATAAAACCGACACCAAAGGCAGCCCCCATCATGCCGAACACCTTGGCGCGGCCCTCCGGCGGCGTGACATCGCTCATATAGGCATAGGCGGTCGACACGCTGGCGGCGGTGATGCCGCTGATCACCCGGCCGACCAGCAGCCACCACAGGTTGGGCGCCACGGCCATCAGCAGATAGTCGACGCCCGTGCCGAAGTTCGAGGCCAGGATGACGGGGCGCCGGCCGATACTATCGGACAGACCGCCCTGGATAGGCGAAAAGACAAACTGGGCGATGCCCCAGGCCATGCCGAAGATACCGGTCCACAGGCTGGCAGCCGGCACGGAGCCGTTGAGAAAGCTCTTGATCAGTTGCGGCAGCACCGGGACCATGATCCCGATCGACAGCATGTCGAGAAAGACGGTGACGAGAATAAAGGCAGCGGCAGCCTGACGACGTGGCGCAGGATTGGACATATCTGGGGTTCCCCTGTTGCGGGGGTGCTTATCGCAATTCGCGCGGGCGCGCCACCTCGGGTTTGAGTGCCGGCAGGACAGGCGTCAACGAGCCGTCATTGGCCAGCGGCTTGAGGCGCAACAGACGCATTTCCAGGTCGTAGACATTGACATTGTCGAACGCCGGCAATTGCGTGCCGGCGGTGAAAGCCGGGCCATTGGCGATGAAGATGGCGTTCATGTCGGGATAGGCCGGGTCATAACCGTGGGCGCCGAACTTATAGCCCGGGCCATTGACCGGCAGGTCGCCGATCAGCCAGCCGAGGTCGGCCAGGCAGACGATTTCCGGTACGCGTCTGTTGTGGCCGAAATGCAGATAGGCCGGAATATCGCCCTTGTGCCAGCAATGCATATGGTCGAAATGCCCCTTGACCAGGGCTGTATCCAGCGCCGCTTCATAGCCAGGCGCCGGATTGATCATGGCCACCGAGCCGTTATTGACGAAGTCGAAGCGCGGGTCCTTCTTCGCTGCCGGGTCGAGGCCATCCGTGCCGAGGATGTTCGAGACATAGTAGGCGCGATCGGCCGAGATATCGGTCATGCCGTGATCGGAGACGACGACGAGATTGGCGACGATACCACGCTGCGCCAGGCCGGCGCGTAACTGGCCTATGGCGCCGTCGACATCCTGCAGCGCCGCCGTCAGTTCCGGCGAATTGGCGCCGAAGTCATGGCCGGCCGTGTCGACGACATCGAAATAGAGCAGAGAGATGGCCGGGCGTTGTTCGGGTGGCAGGTCCAGCCATTGCAGGATCAGGGCAACGCGCTCGGCGCTGGTAACCGACTTCTTGTACGGCATCCAGTGCGACGGACGCACGCCGTGGATTTCGGCATCCGATGACGGCCAGTAGGCCGCGGCCGTGCGCAGACCCCGGGTTTCCGCCGTCACCCACACCGGTGTGGCACCCTCCCACCAGAAACCGTCCGATGCCTTGGCGCCGCCGAAGTGCGCCGGATCCGGATCGCCAGGTGTGGCCGGATGGGTCGGGTCGAACATCTTGTTGGCGATGACGCCGTGCTCATCCGGGCGCAGGCCCGTCACCAGGGTCTCGTGGTTGGGAAATGTCAGGCTGGGGAAGGACGGATGCATGATCGCCCGGGCGCCACTGTCAGCCAGGGCTTTAAGGTTCGGCGTCACACCACGATCGTAATAGTCGGCGCGGAACGCGTCGATCGACACCAGGATAACCGAAGCCGGCTTTACGGCCTCGCGCTGCGGCAGGGAGGCACAGGCCGACACAAGGGTGAGCAGGACCAGGGCGACAAGGGAGGTGAGCTTCGACATGACCATGGACGCTATTATAAAAACCGGCGTCCGGTTGTCCGCCGCCCTCCCCGCCGCGTCAAGTTGCCAGGCGTGAATTTGTCATGACACCAAAGCAGAAAGATTGGCCGGCAAAAAAGAAGCCGCCCGTTGGACGCGGGCGGCTTCCGGTGCTCACACGGTGAAGCGGTCTCAGTCGCAGGTACGAATGCGATCGAGTACGGGCGCGGAAAAGACCGGTTGGACTTCACTGTCCGCCCCCGCGGCTTCGAGCGTAAGGTCGTCACTCAATGCGAACTCGCCCGCTACGCGTTCCGCGTCGGGGTCAGCTACTCGGCTAGCATAGTCGATAGTCAACATGGGGCCCTCCAATTGAGATAGACGTGTGGAAAAAGTTAGCGAAGGCCGGCTGCTCGAAAACAGACCCCCGCAGGTGCACCCTAACCCGCTTTTCCGCAGGCGCGAAATAACAGAGCTATGACGGTTCATCACAGACTTGTTAACTCAAACGTAATCTTCCCTAACGCACTCCCGCATCGGATCTTTATAAAACATGTCCAACGTTTTTGCTGAACGGCCAAAAGAAAAGGCCCTCCCGGACGGGAGGGCCTTCCTGAATGCGGTAGGCAATCGAAACTTAAGCGTCTTCGCCGACGGCTTCGAACACCGGGCCCGAATCCTTGCCCTTCGCGGTTTCGTCGCGATCGACGAATTCGATGACAGCCATCGGGGCGTTGTCGCCGTGACGGTAGCCGGCCTTCAGGATGCGGATATAGCCACCGTTACGGTCGGCATAGCGCTTGGCAATGACGTCGAACAGCTTGGCGACCTGCGGCACGTCACGGACGCGCGAGATGGCGATACGGCGATCGTGCAGGGTGCCCGACTTGGCCAGGGTCACCAACTTCTCGACGAAGGGACGCAGTTCCTTGGCCTTCGGAACCGTGGTGACGATTTGTTCGTGCTTGATCAGCGAGGCCGACATGTTGGCGAACATGGCGATGCGGTGGGAGGTCGTACGACCGAGCTTACGGTAACCGGAACCGTGACGCATGATAATAACTCCTGGCTTGCCGGTCCCGCGGGATCAGGCAAGTCGTTCCAAAAGCAAGCCCGGAAACAAAGGTCAGGATACCCGAATGGCCCCTGCCCGCTCCGAACGTCCGCCCCGGCAAACAGGGCGGAAAATACCGGGACAAGGTTTTGGTCTTTCCCGATAAGTCGGAAGTGCCGAAAACGACAGTTCCTAAAAATAGGAAACCCGGATGATCGCTCATCCGGGTTCCATAATTCAAGCGTACCTGAAATCTTAGATCTGGTCTTCGAACTTCTTGGCCAGGTCTTCGACGTTTTCCGGCGGCCAGTTCGGGATGTCCATGCCGAGGCTCAGATTCATGGAAGCCAGGACTTCCTTGATTTCGTTGAGCGACTTGCGGCCGAAGTTCGGCGTGCGCAGCATTTCCGATTCCGTCTTCTGGATCAGATCGCCAATGTAGACGATGTTGTCGTTCTTCAGGCAGTTCGCCGAACGGACGCTGAGTTCCAGTTCGTCGACCTTCTTGAGCAGAGCCGGGTTGAACGGCAGCTCAGGCTTGCCTTCTTCAACGACAGGCGCCTTGGGCTCTTCGAAGGTGATGAAGATCTGCAGCTGGTCTTGCAGGATACGGGCGGCAAAAGCCACCGCGTCGACCGGCGTGACAGCGGCATTGGTTTCGACATCGAGAACCAGCTTGTCGTAATCGAGCGATTGACCCTGACGGGTCGGCTCGACGCGGTAAGCCACCTTCTTGACCGGCGAATAGAGAGCGTCGACGGCGATAAGGCCAATCGGCGCATCTTCCGGGCGCAGACGGTCGGCCGGGACATAGCCCTTGCCGTTCTGGATGGTGAACTCCATGCGCACCGACGAACCTTCGTCCAGCGTACAGATGACGTGGTCGGGGTTCAGCACTTCGATGTCGGCGGGGACATCGATCATGCCGGCGGTGACGGGGCCGGCGCTGGAGGCGCGCAGCACCATACGCTTCGGGCCTTCCGCATGCATGCGCAGGGCCAGTTGCTTGATGTTCAGGATGATATCGACGACGTCTTCACGGACGCCTTCGATGGAGGAGAATTCGTGCACGACGCCGTCGATCTGAACCGACGTGACGGCTGCGCCTTGCAGCGAGGAGAGAAGAACGCGACGCAGCGCGTTGCCGAGCGTCACACCAAAACCGCGTTCCAGCGGTTCAGCGACCAGACGCATCTTGCGGGAAGGGTCGGAACCCGCTTCGACTTGTGGCTTCTCAGGACGAATAAGCTGTTGCCAGTTTCTTTCGATCATTTACGTCCCTCAAGACAGGAAAGGTCGCTCCGCAGAAAACGGAGCGACTATTAATACAGGGAGTATTCTATTAAACGCGACGGCGCTTCGGCGGGCGGCAGCCATTGTGCGGGATCGGCGTCACGTCACGAATGGTCGTGATAGTGAAACCAACCGCCTGCAGGGCGCGCAGAGCCGATTCACGGCCCGAACCCGGACCGGCAACGCTGACTTCCAGCGTCTTGACACCGTGCTCGATGGCCTTACGGCCAGCGTCTTCGGCGGCGACCTGGGCGGCGTAAGGGGTCGACTTACGCGAACCCTTGAAGCCCATCATGCCGGCCGACGACCACGACACGGCATTACCTTGCGCGTCGGTGATGGTGATCATCGTATTGTTGAACGACGCGTTGACGTGCGCGACGCCCGACGTGATGTTCTTGCGTTCGCGCTTTTTAACGCGTGAAGGTTCTTTGGCCATCAGCTAATCCTTACTTCTTCTTGCCGGCGATCGGCTTCGCCGGGCCCTTGCGCGTACGGGCATTGGTGTGCGTGCGTTGACCGCGGACCGGCAGGCCCTTACGGTGACGCAGGCCGCGATAGCAAGCCAGGTCCATCAGACGCTTGATGTTCATCGAAACTTCACGGCGCAGATCGCCCTCGACCGTATAGTCACGGTCGATGGCTTCACGAATCTGCAGAACTTCGGCGTCGGACAGCTGATTGACGCGACGGCTGTCTTCGATACCGACCTTCTGGACGATTTCTTCGGCGTTCTTCGGGCCGATGCCATGGATGTATTGAAGCGCGATGATGACGCGCTTGTTTGTCGGTATGTTGACGCCTGCGATACGGGCCACGAGGTGATCTCCTGCAACGCGCTCCATGCTTACGAGCGCATTATCTTGAAACGAAAGATGACACGTATGCGTCCCAGCCATGCCGTTCAGGCCTGGCCCAGAGCTCATACGCGTGTTTTCGCGGAAGCTTGCCCTTATAGAAGGGTTTTCGCTCCCGTCAATGGTTAAATGTGGAAAAAATGCAAGTGGAAAAGACTCCGCTCATACTTTGTTCACATTGTTCTGCCGAAGGCCTGTAAACAGGCTTTCGGCCGCTTATCCACCCAAGCGCCGCGAGGCTTGCCTCGCATTAACCCGGACGGACCTTGTCCTTGCCGAAAGCCTGCAAGCAGGCTGCCGGAAAATCGTATCAGCAAACACCGGAGTGCCCGCTGCATTACCGGAACCGTCACCGGTTCCGAAAATCTCTTTATGCCAGGGCGGCTTCGATACGGGCGGCGATGTCCTCGACCGGGCCCATCCCATCCACCTCGTGCAGCTTGCCCTGGGCAGCGTAGTAGGGCAGCAGCGGGGCGGTCTGGGCGTTGTAGACGGCCAGACGCTCCTTGTAGGTCTCGGGGTTGTCGTCGGCCCTGCCCTGGTCGTGGAAGCGCTTTTCGATACGCTCGATCAGCACCTTGTCGTCGACCTTCAGGCGAACGACGCGATCGATAACCGAACCACGGGCGCCGAGCATCGTATCGAGCGCTTCGGCTTGCGCAACCGTGCGCGGGAAGCCGTCGAAGATGGCGCCGCCGGCGGCCTCGGCACGGCCGAGATTGGCGGTGATAAGATCGATGACGATGGCGTCGGACACCAGCTGGCCAGCGGCCAGGATGCCCTTCACCTTAAGACCGAGTTCGGACCCGGAAGCGATTTCGGCGCGCAGCATGTCACCTGTCGACAACTGCACCATACCGTGACGCTCGACCAGCAACTTGGCTTGCGTGCCTTTACCGGCGGCGGGTGGTCCGAAAAGGATTATATTCATGTCCCGGCTTTTCTCCTTACCGACCGATACGCTTGGCCGATACTGCACCCCTGGCACCGGTCTTCATTTTCGATTTCTTGATCAGGCCGTCATACTGGTGGGCCAGCAGGTGCGACTGAATCTGCGCCACGGTATCCATGGTCACGGTGACCACGATCAGGACCGAAGTGCCGCCGAAGTAGAAGCTGTTGCCGAGGTTGGCGATCAGCGCTTCCGGCAGCAGGCAGACGAGCGTGATGTAGCCCGCGCCGATTACGGTGATTCGCGTCAGCACATAGTCGAGATATTCAGCCGTGCGCTTGCCCGGACGGATACCCGGCAGGAAGCCACCGTACTTGCGCAGGTTCTCTGCCGTCTCGTCCGGATTGAAAACCAGCGAGGTGTAGAGGAAGCAGAAGAAGATGATCATGATCGCATACAGGGTCATGAACACCGGCTGGCCGTGCTGCAGCATCGACGTCAGGGACGGCAACCACTGCAGGAAGGGCGGGATCTTGTCCGGATTCTTGCCGACGAAGGTCAGGATCGAGGTCGGCATCAGTAGCAGCGACGAGGCAAAGATCGGCGGAATGACGCCGGCCGTATTGACCTTCAGCGGCATGAACGAGCTTTCGCCGCCCGTGATACGGTTGCCGACCTGGCGCTTCGGATACTGCACCAGCAGACGGCGCTGCGAGCGTTCCATGAAAACGATAAATACGACGGCGCCGACCAGGACGGCCAGAATGACCACCAGCACGAAGGGCTGGATCTGGCCTTCCTGGGCCTGGCCAAGCAACAGCCCGAGCGTACGCGGCAGGACCGCGACGATACCGGCAAAAATGATCATGGACGAGCCATTGCCGACGCCGCGCGCCGTAATCTGCTCACCCAGCCACATCAGGAACAGGGTGCCGCCGGTCAGGGTGACCATCGACGAAATCAGGAAGAAGGGCCCGGGTTGCAGGGCGAGACCGGAACCCTGCATCGCCGCGGCGATACCGAAGGACTGGATCAGGCCGAGAAAGACCGTCAGGTAGCGCGTGTACTGGTTAAGCTGCTTGCGGCCGGCTTCGCCGCCTTCCTTGCGAAGCTTTTCCCAGGGCGCATAGACCGAGCCCATCAGCTGGATAATGATAGAGGCCGAGATATAGGGCATCAGGTTCAGGGCGAAGACGGCCATGCGTTGCACGGCGCCGCCCGAGAACATGTTCATCATGCCGAAAATGCCGTTGGCCTGGCCGGAGAAGGCATGTTCGAACGCCGTCATATTGATGCCCGGCAGCGGCACATAGGTGCCCAGACGGTAAACGACCAACGCGCCCAGCGTAAACAGCAGGCGCTTGTGCAGGTCCGTCGCCTTGGCAAAGGCGCCGAAATTCATATTGGCGGCAAGTTGTTCTGCTGCTGATGCCATAAAGACCCTCGACTTCGGGACCTGTGACGGTCCTCGTACTTATAACCCGGAGCGCACGCCCGGACGTGATGACCACGTCAGAGCTAAGTGCACAACCGCCTGCCTGGTTACCGACATAGCGGATGGGCATGGCTCAAGCGACGAATCTTGTCGCCCCCTGACCTGCCCACCCGAACCATATGGGGTAGCCTTACGAAAAGGTCAATCAGGCTTCGGTCTTGACCTTGCGGGTCAGGGTCAGCGTGCCGCCAGCAGCTTCGACAGCCTTGATGGCCGAGGCGGAGGCCGAATAGACGGTCATGTTGAGCTTGGCGGTCAGGGTGCCTTCGCCGAGCAGACGGACGCCGTCGAGTTCACGACGGACGATGCCGGCGGCGATCAGGGCGGTGGCGTCGATAGCGGCCGAGGCATCGAGCTTGCCGGCGTCGATGGCGTCTTGCAGGCGCCACAGGTTGACTTCGGCGAACTTCAGGGCGAACGGGTTGTTGAAGCCGCGCTTAGGCATACGCATGTACAGCGGCATCTGGCCGCCTTCGAAGCCGAGCAGCGACACGCCGCTACGGGACTTCTGGCCCTTCACACCGCGACCGGCAGTCTTGCCCTTGCCCGAGCCGGGGCCACGGCCCACGCGCATACGGCCCTTGGTGGCGCCTTCGTTGTCACGGATTTCGTTCAGCTTGGTCATGTGCCTGTCCTTATAGGTTGCGCAGGGGATATCCCCTACTCGGCTCGAATTGGAAACAGCCCTGAAGCAGCGAAGCGGTAGGGCAAATAACAAGCCTAAAGCCGCGACGCGGCTTTGGGCGAGCGGGGTCGTTACAGCACGCCACTCAAAGAATCAAGGGCGCGAACCGAAATTCGCGCCCTTGAGGGTATCTTTGACAGTCGAAAGACCTATTCGACGATCGTAACCATATGGTGGACCTTGGCGATCATGCCGCGGACCGAAGGGGTGTCTTCGAGAACCGAGACACGGCCCATCTTGTTCAGGCCCAGGCCGGCCAGGGTGGCGCGCTGGTCCTTGGTACGACGAATCGGCGAACCGGTTTGCTTGACGGTAACAGTAGCCATTGCTTAGCCCTCCACTGCGTCGGGGGCCGAAGCGCCGTCGTTACGACGGGCCAGCAGGTCGCCGACCTTCTTGCCGCGCTTCGACGCGACCTGACGGGGCGAGGATTGCACCTTCAGGGCTTCGAACGTGGCGCGAACCATGTTGTAGGGGTTCGACGAACCGAGCGACTTGGCGACGACGTCGGAGACGCCGAGGGTTTCGAGAACGGCACGCATCGGACCACCCGCGATGACGCCGGTGCCCGGAGGGGCAGCGCGCATCTGAATCTTGCCGGCGCCCCAACGGCCGTAACCGTCGTGGTGCAGGGTGCGCGATTCGCGAAGCGGAACGCGGATCAGCGACTTCTTGGCTTCTTCGGTGGCCTTACGGATGGCTTCAGGCACTTCGCGCGCCTTGCCGTGACCGTAGCCGACGCGGCCCTTTTGGTCGCCAACGACCATCAGAGCTGCGAACGAGAAGCGACGACCACCCTTGACGGTGGCGGCGACGCGGTTGATTGCTACGAGCTTTTCGACGAACTCGCTGGGTTCCTCGGTGCGGTCGCGACGGTCGGAACGATTTTCGCTGGGACGAGCCATGAACGATTCCTTAGAAGTTGAGACCGGCTTCACGCGCGGCTTCCGCCAGCGCCTTCACCCGACCGTGATAGATGTAACCGCCACGATCGAAGACGACATCCTTGATGCCCTTTTCGGTAGCGCGCTGGGCGACCAGCTTGCCGACTTCTGCAGCGGCAGCCTGGTTCGAACCCTGCTTCTTGTCGCTTTCCAGCGACGAAGCGGCAGCGACCGTGACGCCCGAAGCGTCGTCGATAACCTGGGCGTAGATGTTCTTGTCCGAACGGAAGACCGACAGACGCGGGCGACCATTGGCGAGGCTCTTGAGGCGCGTACGATTGCGTTGCGCGCGACGAGCTTGTAATTGACGAGGAGACAGAGCCATGACTTACTTCTTCTTGCCTTCCTTGCGGCGAACCTTCTCGCCGGCATATTTGACACCCTTGCCCTTGTAGGGTTCCGGGGGACGAATCTTGCGGATCTTGGCAGCGAGCTCACCGACGACCTGCTTGTCGATGCCGATGATCTTGATTTCGGTCTGCTTCGGCACTTCGAACTTTACGCCTGCGGGCGGTTCGATGACGACCGGGTGCGAGAAACCGAGTTGCAGTTCCAGCGAAGTGCCCTTCAGGGCGCCGCGGTAACCAACGCCGACCATTTCGAGCGAAACTTCGTAGCCGTCGGTGACGCCCTTGACCATGTTGGCGATCAGGGTACGCGACAGGCCCCACATGGCGCGGTGACGCTGCGTGTCGCCGCGCGGAGTAATGTGGATGACATTACCTTCCTGCTTGGCTTCGATTTCCTCGACCACTTTCCAGGCGAGCTGGCCCTTGGGGCCCTTCACCGTCACGTCCTGACCGGCGAGAGTGATGTTCACTCCCGACGGGATCGTGATGGCCTTTTTACCAATCCGAGACATTTTAAAACCTTTTGTGCCTTAAGTGTCCTCGAACCGCGTCTATTTTTAGTAGACGCGGCAGAGAACTTCGCCACCGACGTTAGCATCGCGGGCAGCAGTGTCAGACATGACGCCCTTCGGCGTCGACAGGATCGAGATACCCAGGCCGTTCTTGATCGGCTTCAGGTCCTTGATCGACGAATAGACGCGGCGGCCGGGCTTGGACACGCGGGCGATTTCCGCGATGACCGGCTGGCCGTCGAAATACTTCAGTTCGATTTCGAACTGCGGGAATTCACCCGGGACTTCCAGGACTTCGTAACCGCGGATGTAGCCTTCGTCCTTGAGGACGTCGAGCACGCGGCCGCGCAGCTTGGAAGCGGGGGTGAGCACCTTCGAACGGCTGCGCATGGCAGCGTTCTTGATACGGGCGATCATATCGCTCAGAGGATCATTGACGAACATATGTGTAGTCCCCTTCCCTTACCAGCTGGCCTTGGTCAGACCAGGGATCTGGCCTTCGTTACCAAGCTTGCGCAGGGCGATACGGCTCATCTTGAGCTTACGGTAGAAGGCGCGCGGACGGCCCGTGATTTCGCAACGGTTGCGAACGCGAGTCGGGTTCGAGTTGCGCGGCAGCTTTGCCAGCTTCAGGCGCGCATCAAAGCGTTCCTCGAGCGGCAGGCTTTCGTCGATAGCGGCCGCCTTGAGGGCTTCGCGCTTGGCGGCGTATTGCACGACAAGCTTCTTGACCATCTCGTTACGGTTGACAGCGGATTTCTTTGCCATTGGTTCTCTCTCCCCGTCCTTACGAAATGAACGGGAACTGGAAATGCTTCAGAAGCGCCTTGGCTTCCTTGTCATTCGGCGCCGTGGTGCAGACAACGATGTCCATGCCCCACATCTGATCAATCTGGTCGTAGTTGATTTCCGGGAAAACGATATGTTCCCGAAGACCCATGGCGTAGTTGCCACGGCCGTCGAAGGAATTACCGTTCAGACCGCGGAAATCCTTCACGCGCGGCAGCGCGATCGTGATCAGACGGTCGAGGAATTCGTACATACGTTCCTTGCGCAGCGTCACCTTGGCGCCGACAACCATGCCTTCGCGCAGCTTGAAACCGGCGATCGACTGGCGAGCACGGGTCGGAGCAGGCTTCTGGCCGGTGATGGCTGCCAGATCCTTGATGGCCGAGTTGACCTTCTTGGAGTCCGCAGTTGCTTCGCCGATCCCCATGTTGACGACGATCTTGTCGAGCTTGGGGACCTGCATTTCGTTGGTGTAGCCGAATTCTTCCTTCAGCGCGGCCCGGATGGTGTCCAGGTAGACCGACTTCAGGCGCGGCACATATACTTCAGTATCAGCCATTGATGACTTCTCCCGAGGTCTTGGCGACGCGCACCTTCTTGTCGCCATCGATACGGAAACCGACGCGGGTCGGCTTGCCGTTCTGGTCGACCAGGGCGACGTTGGAGACGTGCAAAGACGCTTCCTTGTTGACGATGCCGCCGTTCGGGTTGGTTTGCGACGGGCGGGTATGGCGCTGGACCATGTTGACGCCTTGGACGAGCACGCGCTCTTCGGTCGGCAGGACCTTCAGGACGGTGCCGCGACGGCCCTTGTCCTTACCGGTCAGGACGATCACATTGTCGCCCTTCTTAATCTTAGCGGCCATCAGATCACCTCCGGAGCCAGGGAAATAATCTTCATGTGGTTCTTGGCGCGCAACTCGCGCGGAACCGGTCCGAAGATACGGGTGCCGATAGGCTCGGACGACTTGTTGACGATCACAGCAGCGTTGGTGTCGAAACGGATAACCGATCCGTCCTTACGCTGAATGTCCTTGGACGTGCGGACGACGATGGCGCGCAGGACGTCACCCTTCTTCACGCGACCGCGCGGAATGGCTTCCTTGACCGAGACGACGATCAGGTCGCCCACCGAGGCGTAGCGGCGCTTGGAGCCGCCCAACACCTTGATGCACATGACCCGGCGGGCGCCGGAATTGTCGGCGACGTCCAGGTTAGTTTGCATCTGAATCATGACTAAACTTTCCTAGTTCGGGTTACTGATCGCGCGGGAGAACTTCCCACGTCTTCAACTTGGACTTGGGCGCACATTCGATGATGCGAATGTTTTCGCCGGTCTTGTAGGTATTTGCTTCGTCGTGAGCATGGTAGCGCTTCGACTTACGCACCGTCTTCTTCAGGACGGGGTGCAGAATCGTACGTTCCACTTTCACAATCACGGTCTTGTCGCCCTTGTCGGAAACAACCAGACCTTCGAGAATGCGCTTGGGCATGGTCTTTCCTTCTTACGCGGCAGACTTGTTGGCGGCCTTCTGGGCCGTCAACAAGGTCTTGATGCGAGCGATATCCTTACGGATTTCATTGACGCGATGGGTCTTTTCGAACTGGCCCGTCGCCTTTTGAAAACGCAGGTTGAACTGCTCCTTCTTCAGCGACAGGAGCTCTTCGTGCAGTTGGTCCGTGGACTTGCTGCGCAGGTCGGCAATCTTCGTCATGGCTATTACTCCGCGGCCAGGGCGACGCCGGCGTCGAGACGAGTCACGACGCGGGTGGCAACCGGCAGCTTGGCGGCGCCGAGACGAAGCGCTTCACGCGCGATGTCGTCCGGCACGCCGTCGATTTCAAACAGGATACGGCCAGGAGCAACGCGGGCCGCCCAATGGTCGACGGCACCCTTGCCCTTACCCATCCGGACTTCAGCCGGCTTGCCCGTAACGGGCAGGTCCGGGAAGATGCGGATCCACACGCGACCTTGACGCTTCATTTGACGCGTAATGGCCCGACGGGCGGCTTCGATCTGGCGCGCCGTCAGGCGTTCCGGTTCGACAGTCTTCAGGCCGTAGGCGCCGAAGTTAAGCGTGTAACCGCCCTTGGCATTGCCATGGATGCGGCCCTTGAAGGCCTTGCGGTACTTGGTACGCTTAGGAAGCATCATGGCTTAGGCCTCCTTCTGGTTACGATCACGGCGAGCGCCGCGGTTGTTGCGATCGCCGCGGTCCGAACGCTCGGAGCGCTCGTTCGACGACGGGCCCGAAGCCTCCTGGCTCCAGCGCTTGTCCTGAGCCATCGGATCGTGCTCAAGGACTTCGCCCTTGAAGATCCAGACCTTGACACCGATGATGCCGTAGGTCGTCAGGGCTTCAGCGAAGCCCGTGTCGATGTCGGCGCGCAGGGTGTGCAGAGGCACGCGGCCTTCACGATACCATTCCATACGGGCGATTTCCGCACCGCCGAGACGGCCCGAAAGGTTCATCCGGATGCCTTTGGCGCCGAGACGCATGGCCGACTGGATCGAACGCTTCATGGCGCGACGGAAAGCAACGCGGCGTTCCAGCTGCTGAGCAATCGATTCAGCGACCAGTTGGGCGTCGACTTCCGGCTTGCGGACTTCGACGAGGTTCAGGAATACTTCACCGTCCGTCAGGAGCGACACGTCCTTGCGGAGCTTGTCGATGTCAGCGCCCTTCTTACCGATCACGACGCCCGGACGGGCGGCGTAGATGGTGACGCGGCACTTCTTGTGCGGACGCTCGATGATGATGCGCGAAACGCCGGCAGCATTGAGCTTCTGCTTCAGTTCCTTGCGGATCTTCAGGTCCTGGTGCAGCAGCTTGGCATATTCCGTACGGGCCGCGAACCAGCGCGAGTCCCAGGTACGGTTGATGCCGAGGCGCAGACCGATGGGGTTGGCTTTCTGACCCATTATGCAGCCTCCTGGCCGAGTTCACGAACGACGATCGTCAGTTCGGAGAAGGGTTTCATGATGCGCGACGAACGACCACGGGCACGCGAAGCGAAACGCTTCATGACGATGCCCTTGCCCACGAAGGCCTCGGCGACAACCAGGTTGTCGATGTCGAGGTTGTGGTTGTTTTCAGCGTTCGAAATCGCCGAATAGAGCGCCTTGCGGACGTCCTTGGCGATGCGCTTGCGCGAGAATTCCAACTCGTTCAGGGCGCGTTGCACCTTGAGACCGCGGATCGACTGCGCGACGAGATTGAGCTTCTGCGGCGAGATACGAACCGAAACCAGCTTGGCGCGGGCTTCGTTTTCGTTGACGCGGCGAGGATTCTTTGTCTGCGACATGATTACTTCCTCTTGGCCTTCTTGTCGGCGGCGTGGCCAGGGAAGTTACGGGTCGGCGAGAATTCGCCGAACTTCATGCCGACCATGTCCTCGTTGACGAGAACCGGGACATGCTTCTGACCATTGTAGACGCCGAACGTCAGACCGACGAACTGCGGCATGATAACCGAACGACGGGACCAGGTCTTGATGACCTCTTTGCGACCCGAATTTTGCGCGGCGTCCGCCTTCTTAAGAAGGTGGCCATCCACGAAGGGTCCTTTCCATACGGAGCGAGCCATGGTTTAGCGAGCCTTCTTAACGTGACGCGAACGGATGATGTACTTGTCCGTCGCCTTGTTGGTACGAGTCTTGCGGCCCTTGGTGGGAACGCCCCACGGGGTCACAGGGTTGCGGCCGCCCGAAGTCTTACCTTCACCACCACCATGCGGGTGGTCGACCGGGTTCATGGCGACACCACGAACGTGCGGACGGAAGCCCAGGTGACGTGTACGACCAGCCTTACCGAGGCTGATGTTCATGTGGTCCTGGTTGGACACGGCGCCGACGGTAGCCATGCACGAGTCGAGGACCATGCGCAGTTCACCGGAACCGAGGCGGATTTGGGCGTAGCCGGCATCGCGGCCGACCAGCTGAGCGTAGGCACCGGCCGAACGCGCAAGCTGACCACCCTTGAGGGGCTTCAGTTCCACGTTGTGGATGATGGTGCCGATCGGCAGCGAGCGCAGCGGAGCCGCATTGCCCGGCTTCACGTCGACGCGTTCGGAGGCGATGATGACATCACCGGCCTTGAGGCGCTGCGGAGCCAGGATGTAGGCCTTTTCACCATCGTCATAGATGACGAGCGCGATAAAGGCCGAGCGGTTCGGATCGTATTCCAGGCGTTCAACAGTCGCCGGAACGTCGAACTTGCGACGCTTGAAGTCGATGATGCGGTAGAGCTTCTTCGCACCGCCGCCGCGGAAGCGGACAGCGATACGGCCCTGGGCGCCACGACCGCCGCTGCTGGACAGACCTTCGACCAGCGACTTTTCGGGCTTGCCCTTGTGCAGTTCGGAGCGGTCGACCAGAACGAGCTGGCGACGGCCGGGCGAGGTCGGATTAAATTGCTTCAAAGCCATTGTTCAATCTTTCCTTACAGACCGGTCGTGATGTCGATCGACTGACCTTCGGCCAGGGTGACGATCGCTTTTTTCACGTCGTTGCGACGGCCCATGATGCCCTTGAAACGCTTGGTCTTGCCCTTGGTGACAATGGTGTTCACCTTGGTGACCTTGACGTTGTAGATGGCTTCAACGGCAGAAGCGACTTCGTCCTTCGAAGAGTCGAGCGCAACCTTGAAGACGACCTTGTTCTGCTCAGACAGGATGGTCGACTTTTCGGTGATGTGCGGCGACAGCAGGACATCGAAATTACGGATGGTAGCAGCCATGATCTTTAGGCCTCCACTGCGAAGCGAGCTTCGATAGCTTCAACCGCCGCCTTCGTCAGAACCAGCTTTTCGCGGCGCAGGATGTCATAGACATTCAGGCCTGCGGTCGGCAGGACGTCGATATTGGGGATGTTGCGCGAAGCCAGGGCGAAGTTGGCGTCGACCGTTTCGCCGGTGATGAACAGAGCGTTCTTCAGGCCGAGCTTTTCGAACGAAGCCTTCAGGGCCGCGGTCTTGGGGGCGTCGAGGATAGCCTGATCGAGAACGATCAGCGAACCTTGCAGCACCTTGGACGACAGGGCGTGACGCAGGCCGAGGGCGCGAACCTTCTTTTGCAGGTCGAAGGCGTGCGAACGCACGACCGGACCGAAGGCGCGCGAACCGCCGACGAATTGCGGGGCACGGCGCGAACCGTGACGAGCGCCGCCGGAGCCCTTTTGCTTGTACATCTTCTTACCCGTACGCGAATTCTCGTTGCGGGTTTGAACCTTATGCGTACCGGCGCGGCGCTTAGCCAACTGCCAGTTGACGACGCGCGACAGGATGTCGGCGCGAATGTCTGCGATCCCGAAAACGAGATCCGAAACATCCACCGAACCGGCAGCCGAGGCGTCGAGTGTAATGACGTCGAGTTTCATGATTATTCCGCGCCCTCTTCAGCAGGGGCTTCTTCAACGACCGCGGCCGAAGCAGCAGCCGACTTGATCGCGCCGGGGAATTGCAGGCCGGCCGGAGCCGCCTTCTTCACCGCGTCGCGGATCTTGACGTAGGAACCTTCAGCACCCGGAACCGCGCCACGGATGAACACCAGGCCGCGTTCCGCATCGATGCGGGCGACTTGCAGGTTCAGGGTGGTGACAGTTTCGACGCCGAGGTGACCGGCCATCTTCTTACCCGGGAAGGTACGACCCGGATCCTGGCGGTTACCCGTCGAACCGTGCGAACGGTGCGAGACGGAAACGCCGTGGGTTGCACGAAGACCACCGAAGTTCCAGCGCTTCATGGCGCCGGCAAAACCCTTACCGATGGTGATGCCCTGGACGTCGACGCGTTGACCGACGACGAAGTGATCTGCGGAGAACTCGGCACCGACTTCGATCAGAGCGTCTTCAGAAACGCGGAATTCCTGGAGGATTGCCTTGGGCTCAACCTGAGCCTTGGCGAAACGAACGCGCTCGGCGTTCGAGGTGTTCTTGGCCTTCTTGGAGCCGGCGCCAAGCTGAAGGGCGACATAGCCGTCCTTGTCCTTGGTGCGCTGAGCAACGACCTGACAACCGTCAAGCGACAGCACCGTTACCGGCACGTGCTGACCTGCGTCGTCGAAGAAGCGCGTCATACCGAGCTTTTTGGCGATCAAACCTGTACGCATTGGTCCCGCCCCTTAAATCTTGATCTCGACGTCGACACCAGCCGACAGGTCGAGCTTCATGAGCGCGTCCACGGTCTGCGGGGTCGGATCGACGATATCGAGCACGCGCTTGTGCGTGCGGATTTCAAACTGTTCGCGCGACTTCTTGTCGACGTGCGGCGAACGGTTGACGGTGAAACGCTCGATAAGCGTAGGCAGGGGAATCGGACCCCGTACGGTGGCACCAGTGCGCTTGGCCGTATTTACGATTTCGCGCGTGGAATGATCCAGGACGCGGTGATCGAAGGCCTTGAGCCTGATGCGGATATTCTGACGATCCATATCGCTCGTTTTCCTCAAAGGGGCGGTTATCGCGTCCAGTGAACCATTTCAAAGACCAGCCCGTTCCGGGAGGCCCGGTCCGAACGCGTAATCCGCAAAAACAAAGCCCAACAGCAGAGTTACCCGCCGCGGGCCGTTGATCAAACCATCCTTGGCCTTTTAAGAAAGGGTGCCGGATGGCCTGGTTATATGCTTGCAGACCGCGTCTAGCTTCCCGAAGGACGCCACAGCCGATCTAACAGAGGTCGCGTATTTACGTGGGCAACCCACTATAGTCAAGCCCTGAATCGGTTATTTCTCAAGAAAATAAGGGGAGAATAAGAGGTCGGACGCCGTCCGTGATCCCTCGCCTCACCGGCCGTATCAGGTGATGTGTCTATGCGGCAAACCGCCCCCTGGGTAAAGGGCGGCGCCGGCTTTTCGTCTGTATAAAGAAGGTTTAGCGTGCCTTTGTCGGCTGGGCGCGCAGCAATGCCCGTTGCGACAGGGTAAACATCGCCCTGCCCCATCCGCTCAGCTCGGTTTCCGTGGCACGAATCAGGCTGACCCGGCGCCGGAAGCTAAGCCGGGCGTCGTTGATTCGCGTACGCGCCCGGGGTAGGGCGGCCGATGCCTTGTCGACCAGCTTGTCCAGCAGGCTGAAGGTGGAATTATAGTCACCCTCGACGCACTCGCCGGTTTCGACCGTGAGCGGCGCCTTGTATTCCTCGCCACCGGTACCGAAGTCGCAGCGCTTGATGCCTTCGGCCGACACATGCCTGAGAATAGCCACGGCCAGAAGGATGCCCACCGAATAGCGGTAATATGCGGGATCATAGGCCGGGAACCAGAGGTGGACCTCGTCGGCGCCCATCAGGCCGATCTCGGCGGCGACGATCTTGCCGTCATGGCGGAAGACGCCGGCGCGCAGACCGTAGCTGTCATCATCGTAGCGCGCGAGGTCCGCCAACATCTTGCGCGTCCAGCCACAGCCGAAGACGTCGTGCATGGCGTTCTTGCGATACTGTTCGCGCTTGAGGGCGACGACCCAGTCCATAACTTCCGGCGTCACCCGTTCCCAGGTGAAGGCAAAGCCGCCGAAGTCCTTTTCGACGTTGCGCTGGCAGCGGCCGATATTCTTGAAGAACTTGTGGTGCTCGGCATTCTGCGTTGCCCACCAGGCATCATAGCCCTGGCTGAGATCGGCAACACGACGACGCAGCAGCAGGCCAGACGCCCGCGGGGCCGGCGGCCCGATCCAACCCTGGTATTCCAGGCGACGGGCGCCGGTGGCACGCAGCAGGGTATTGAAGTCGATATCGGTGTCCGGGGCGGCAATGACGCCGTGATAGTCGCTGAGCGGGGCGCCGAGCGGCTGCATGACGCGTGAACGCAGCTGATAGGGAAAATAACCGACGACCGTGTCGCCTTCACGGATGCGGGCTACGCCGGCATGCGGCACGTCGGCGGCGATGGCCTGGACGTAGCGGACGTCGAAATAGGGTCCGGTCAGATCGGGGCGCAGAGCCGCGAGTTCGGCCCAACGCGCCTCATCGGCCGGAGTCAGCCTGCTAGGACAAAGGCAATCGATTGTCTGTGGTATGCCCATTACGGTCTCGCCTGGTGTATTTTTACGAGACCATAACCCAGTGGCGTGAAAGGGGCGCTAAGACACATGGTTAAGGGGGTATATCCGCCCCCTACGATTCCCCTGGCCCGCGAAACGGCTGATAAATAGCGCGGAATACATCCAGCGCTTCGCAAGCATCGCTGTGCGCGATCAGCGCCGGACGCCGGCTCCAGTCGATGGCGTCCTTATGGGCCTCGACGGCGTGACGCACGGAACAGCCGAGGGCAATGTCTGCGTGCCCCATCCGGTCACCCAGCAGCCACGGTGTCTTTGCCGCCGCCCGGATACCTTCCAGGACATCGAGGACTGCGCCGATCTGCAGGTCCAGGCGGCTGAGCCAGATATCCGACGTCTCGGTGTGCAGCACCTTTTCATAGAACATGGCCACACCCTTGTCCGAGAAACCCGTCGCCAGCGCCATATAATAGAGCGCGGTATGTCGGTCCGTGCCCGAGCGGGCGATCAGCGCTCCCTCCCCGGCCTGCTCATCGAGCCAGTCGAGGGTGCAGGCGCTGTCTATGATAACCCGGCCGTCGCCGAGTACCAGGGTCGGTACGCGGCGCAGGGGGTTAAACGGGGCGATCATGTCACCGTCACCAAAGGTCGACCAGGGCCGGTGCTCGAACACCATGCCGTAAAGGGTCATGGCGATGCCGACGCGGCGGACAAACGGGGAATCATACTGGCCGATCAGGATCATGGGAAGGCTCCGTTGCGGCATTCTTATTGCATGGCCGGCAAGGGTTTTAAAAGTCCGTGTTCGGCATGTTCACCGTTTCGTCAATTGACGCCCTGTGACGGCTGCCCACTGATGACAACCAAGGGTTAGTAATAAAGGCCGGGGCACAATGGGAAATGTCATGAATGAGCCGTCGGGCGACGGCGCGATTACCGATGTCATCATGCTGGGCGCGGGCATAAGCGGTCTGGTAGGAACCCGCCTGCTGCTCGACGGCGGCGCCGGCAATATGACGATCATCGACGGATACGACAGGATCGGCGGCAACCATGCCGACCTGAAGATCGGCCCCTACACGTTCGACGTCGGCAGCTTCCTGTTCAGCGATGATACAGAGCTGCTGGTACATTTCCCGGAAATTCTCGACGGCTATACGCCGGTGACCTGCAAGATCGGCCGGATCACCCCCGAAAACTACATTTCGAAATACCCGATCGCACCGGAAAAAGAAGTCCTGGGACGCGGCATCGGGAACATTGCGTCGATCGTCAGTTCGCTGGCCTGGTCGCGGGTGCGTTTCTCCCAACCGCGCAATGCCGCCGAATATGCGCAGAACCGCATGGGTAGCCAGCTCTACCGCAATTCCGGCCTTGGCTATTATATGGAGAAGTTCTACGGCGTGCCGGCCGAGGCGATCGACCTCGACTTCGCCAAGAAACGCATGACGTGGATCGCCAAGGCGTCTTCGATCCGCAACCAGGTCATGTCACGCGTGAAGAAAAAGCCCAAGGGCAAGCCGCAGCAAACCCTGGTACGCCCACCGGAAGGCTTTGGCCCGCTGTATGCCCCGATCCGTACGACACTGGAAAGCCAGGGCGTAACCTTCTCTTTGGGAACACAGATTTCCGCGGTCAAGCGGATCGATGGCGTCTTCCATGTCGATACCGACAAGGGGACGTTCCGCTCACGCCGGCTGTTCTCCACCCTGCCCGTCCGGCCTATGTTAAAACTGTGCGGCCTGGGGGACCAGCCTCTGCTGCAGGCGGTGGAACTGGCCAGCCTGTTCTACAGCTTCGAAGGTAAACGCGGTTTCGACCAGTCGATCTTCTATAATTTCAGCCCCGGCGGGCGCTGGAAACGCATCACCCTGTTTTCTGATTTCTACGGCAAGGCGGACGGACGCGAATATTTCCTGCTGGAGGTCAACAAACGGGCGGATGACGAGATGATCGACACCTTCGATGCCGATTTCCGCGCCGATATCGCCGCCAAAGGGATATTTGCCGGCGACCTGCGCCTGGAAGGCTCGCGTACGCTGAAGAACGCCTATCCGATCTATGTCGCGGGCGCAGCCGAGGCGGCCGAGGCGGCGTTGAACGATCTGCGCGCCATGGGGATTGAGTCGTTCGGCCGCCAGGGCGGTTTCGATTACCTGTCCACGGTGAGCGCGGCGACGCGGACGGCCCGGGCTGCAATTTCCCGTGCAGGGCGCGAAGCGGCAACGGCTTAACGCTCCCGTGTCATCGAACGCACGCTTGGTTTGGGTCAGCAAGATAAGGGGAACCGCAGATTAGCGCAGATTATTTCTGCGTCTGTTCGCCTCGCCGGTATGCTCATCGAAGATAATAAGAAGGCGCTTCGCGCAAAAACAAAACCCCGCGGGTTGCTACCCGCGGGGTTTCATATGTCTCGAATCTTAAAGCCCTTCCGTCAGGCACCCAGTATAAAAAACGAGCACGTAACGTGTCGAACTTAAGGGTTAAGGGTGCTTTGCACCCTTATTCGACGATCTTCGCCCCGATGCGACAGCTTGCTGTCGCATCAAAGCATCCGATCGTCGCGAAAATTATTCTACAATTTTCGCGACGACGCCGGCGCCGACGGTGCGGCCACCTTCACGGATAGCGAAGCGGAGCTTTTCTTCCATGGCGATCGGGGTGATCAGTTCGACGTCCAGTTCGGCGTTATCGCCCGGCATGATCATTTCCACGCCTTCGCGCAGGCGGATGATGCCCGTCACGTCGGTGGTGCGGAAGTAGAATTGCGGACGATAGTTGGTGAAGAACGGCGTATGGCGGCCGCCTTCTTCCTTCGTCAGGATGTAGGCTTCGGCAACGAACTTGGTGTGCGGCGTGATCGAGCCCGGCTTGCACAGCACTTGGCCGCGTTCGACGTCTTCACGCTTGGTGCCGCGCAGCAGGACGCCGACGTTGTCACCGGCTTGACCTTGATCGAGCAGCTTGCGGAACATTTCGACGCCCGTGCAGGTCGTCTTCTGAACCGGACGGATGCCGACGATTTCGACTTCTTCGCCAACCTTGACGATGCCGCGTTCGACGCGGCCGGTCACGACCGTACCACGGCCCGAGATCGAGAACACGTCTTCGACCGGCATCAGGAACGGCAGGTCGATCGGACGCTCCGGTTGCGGGATGTAGGCGTCGACTTGCGTCATCAGTTCCAGGATACGGTCCTGGCCGATGATCGGGTCGCGGTCTTCAACGGCGGCCAGAGCCGAACCCTTGACGATCGGAATATCGTCGCCCGGGAACTGGTAGGACGACAGAAGTTCACGAACTTCCATTTCGACCAGTTCGAGCAGTTCTTCGTCGTCGACCATGTCGACCTTGTTCATGAACACGACCAGGGCCGGAACGCCGACCTGGCGAGCCAGCAGGATGTGTTCGCGCGTTTGCGGCATCGGGCCGTCAGCCGAAGACACGACCAGGATAGCGCCGTCCATCTGGGCAGCACCGGTGATCATGTTCTTCACGTAGTCGGCGTGACCCGGGCAGTCGACGTGCGCGTAGTGACGGTTAGCCGTCTCGTATTCGACGTGAGCCGTGTTGATCGTGATGCCGCGGGCCTTTTCTTCCGGCGCCGCGTCGATTTCGTCGTACTTCTTAGCCGTAGCGCCGCCCGACTTTGCCAGCGTCATCGTGATCGCGGCCGTCAGCGTCGTCTTGCCATGGTCGACGTGACCGATGGTGCCGATGTTGCAGTGCGGCTTATTACGGTTGAATTTTTCCTTGGCCATTTTCCACTTCCGCCAATTGGCGGACCTTCAGTCGGTTAGGGGTTAATCTAAAGATTTAGGGTTTTGCATAAAGTTGGCGGCCCGTAGCACACAAAATGCCACGGGCCAAGTCCAAGTTTTACGCGTACTTCTTGATCACTTCGTCGGCGACGTGCTGCGGCACGGGCTCGTAGTGGTCGTAGGTCATCGAGAACGCCGCACGACCTTGCGACATACCGCGCAGGGTGTTGACGTAACCGAACATGTTGGCGAGCGGCACGAAAGCGTCGACGACAATGGCGTTACCGCGCATGTCCTGACCGTTGATCATGCCGCGGCGGCCGTTGAGGTCACCGATAACCGAACCGAGGTATTCTTCCGGCGTCACGACTTCGACCTTCATAACCGGTTCCAGCAGGCGCGGGCCGGCCTTTTCACGCAGTTCCTTGAAGGCGGCGCGAGCGGCGATTTCGAAGGCGAGAACCGAGGAATCGACGTCATGGTAGGCGCCGTCCGTCAGGGTTACCTTGAAGTCGATCAGCGGGAAGCCGGCCAGCAGACCGTTTTCCTTGGCCGATTCAAAGCCCTTGATGACACCCGGGATGTATTCCTTCGGGACGTTACCGCCGACGACGGCGCTTTCGAACACGAAGCCCGAACCCGGTTCGCCCGGCTCGACCGTCACCTTGATGCGCGCGAACTGGCCGGTGCCGCCCGTCTGCTTCTTGTGGGTGTAGTCGATATCGGCCTTGCGGGTGATCGATTCGCGATAGGCAACCTGCGGCGCGCCGATATTGGCTTCGACCTTATAGGTCCGCTTCAGGATGTCGATCTTGATGTCGAGGTGCAGTTCGCCCATGCCCTTCAGGATCGTCTGGCCCGACTCGTGGTCGGTCGAGACGGTGAAGGACGGATCTTCGGACGCCAGCTTGGCCAAGGCAACGCCCAGCTTTTCCTGGTCGGCCTTCGACTTGGGTTCGACGGCGATTTCGATAACCGGCGCCGGGAATTCCATGCGCTCGAGGATGACCGGCGACTTCAGCGGATCGCACAGGGTGTCCCCGGTGCGGGTATCCTTGAGGCCTGCCAGGGCGACGATGTCGCCGGCGAAGGCTTCCTTGATGTCTTCACGGTTGTTGGAGTGCATGAGCAGCATACGGCCAACGCGTTCCTTGCGGTCGCGGGTCGTGTTGAGCAGGCCCATACCGGTTTCGACCTTGCCCGAATACAGGCGGCAGAAGGTCAGCGAACCGACGAAGGGGTCGTCCATGATCTTGAAGGCCAGCATCGACAGGGGCTCGTCGTCCGAGGCCTTGCGCGTGATTTCGGCTTCGGTCTTGTAGTCGATACCCGGTGTCGGCGGCACGTCGATCGGCGACGGCAGGTAATCGACAACGGCGTCGAGCAGGGTTTGAACGCCCTTGTTCTTGAAGGCCGAGCCGCACAGGATCGGATAGAAGGCAGCGTCGAGAACGGCCTTACGGATGCACTTCTTCAGGACTTCTTCCGAAGGCTCGTTGCCTTCCAGATAGGCTTCCATGGCTTCGTCGTCGAGTTCGACAGCATTGTCGATCAGGTACTGACGCGCGTCCTTGGCCTTTTCCAGCAGGTCGGCGGCGATTTCTTCGTCGCGGTAGTTGGCGCCCAGGGCATCGTTGTCCCAGACAACGGCCTTCATGCGGACCAGGTCGACCAGGCCCGACAGGGTGTTTTCCGAGCCGATCGGGAACTGGATCGGCACAGCCTTGGCGCCCAGGCGGTCACGGATCGACTGAACCGACTTGTCGAAGTCGGCGCCGATCTTGTCCATCTTGTTGACGAACACGATACGCGGCACGGAGTACTTGTCAGCCTGGCGCCAGACGGTTTCGGTCTGCGGCTCGACACCGGCATTGCCGTCGAGCACGGCAACCGCGCCGTCGAGGACGCGCAGGTTGCGTTCGACTTCGATGGTGAAGTCAACGTGGCCCGGGGTGTCGATGATGTTCAGGCGCTTGCCTTGCCAGAAGGTCGTGGTGGCAGCCGAGGTGATCGTGATGCCACGTTCCTGCTCCTGCTCCATCCAGTCCATGGTGGCCGCGCCGTCGTGGACTTCACCGATCTTGTGGCTCTTGCCCGTGTAATACAGGATGCGTTCGGTCGTGGTCGTCTTACCGGCATCGATGTGGGCCATGATGCCGAAATTGCGGTAGTCTTCGATATTGTGACTGCGGGGCATTGGTAAGCCTCAAAATACGTGTGTCAGGGTTTGCCCTTCGCGTCGTCGCGAATAAGGCACGGATAAATTGGGTGTCAGTTGCAAACAGCGCGGGCGGTTTAGCTCAAACCGCCCGCGCCTGAAAGCAAAATCTTCGCGCTCGCGAGACAGTGACTGTCCCGCAGGCCGCACTTACCAGCGGTAGTGCGAGAAGGCGCGGTTGGCTTCGGCCATCTTGTGCGTGTCTTCACGCTTCTTGACGGCGGTGCCGCGGTTGTTGGCAGCGTCCAGCAGTTCGCCTGCCAGCTTTTCCGTCATGGTGCTCTCGCCACGCTTGCGGGCGGCGTTGACCAGCCAGCGGATGGCCAGGGCGCGACGACGGTCCGGACGGACTTCGACGGGGACCTGGTAGGTCGCACCGCCGACGCGGCGCGAACGGACTTCGATGGACGGCGAGACGTTGTCGAGGGCCGCGTGGAAGGTTTCGAGCGAGGTCGAGTCCTTCTTCTTGGCTTCGAGGATATCAAAGGCACCATAGATGATGTTTTCAGCGACGGCCTTCTTACCTTCGTACATGACATAGTTCATGAACTTGGTGACGATGAGATCGCCGAACTTGGGGTCCGGAAGGACGTCGCGCTTCTCTGCGCGGTGACGACGTGACATGTTCTTCTATTCCCTTACTTCGGACGCTTCGCGCCGTAGTGCGAACGGCGTTGCTTACGGTTCTTCACGCCTTGCGTGTCGAGCACGCCGCGCAGGATGTGGTAACGGACGCCGGGAAGGTCCTTCACGCGGCCGCCACGGATCAGGACCACCGAGTGCTCCTGCAGATTGTGGCCTTCGCCCGGGATGTAGCACACGGCTTCGATTTGCGAGGTCAGACGGACCTTGGCAACCTTACGCAGAGCCGAGTTCGGCTTCTTCGGGGTCGTCGTGTAGACGCGGGTGCAAACGCCGCGGCGCTGGGGGCAGCCCTTCAGGGCCGGAACCTTGTTGCGCTTCGGGCTCGGCTGGCGAGGCTTGCGGATAAGCTGGTTGACTGTGGGCATCGTAGGCGATGTCTTTCTGGGGTTATCCTGGCGCATACGCTTGAATGCGACAGGGAGACCTGTGCCGTTTGGCCGGAGGATCTCGGTTTGGTATGTGCAGTTTAAAGGCCCCTGCCCCGGCGTCCGCATTCGTGACAAACACAAAAGCCGCAACCTGCGCTATGGAGGTTACGGCGGGGACACAGCCCCTGCGAATTATCGGGATCGGGACGACGTTTGACGGCCTGCCTCGAAAGTGATCGCGGGGCTATATAGGAGGTTACGGGAACGGTCAAGCGCGCCATGGCAATATTTGCCGGCTTATACCAGCGGCCATAAGGGATGGCCGCTGGTATAAGCATTTTTGCAGCTCAGACGCCGCATGGCTCGCCGCATAAGCGGCGGCGTGCGGTCGCACGCTCCCAACGGCGCAAGAATCAAAGGCCGTTGGTATTGGTCCGCGACACAACCGCTATGCAGTCATTACGCCGCAACACAACCGGCAAAGGCGCATTAACCAAAAAGACAGGTTTGCCCGATGCTACTGAACAGGTATCCGTCCTGGGAGAGACATATGCCTGTTCAGACGTTCAGCATGACGGTCGACGAAAATCAGCGGCTTATTACCGTGCAACTGACCGGACGCGACGATAGCGCCTATTATACGGACTGCATGCTGGCCGCCTACAGCGAACTGGCCGAGCCCTGGCGTTATAACCGGCTGATCGATCAGCGTCATTTCCGCGGCCTGATCGCATACGAAGACCTGCAGCGCGTCGCAGCCATGTGGGCCCGCATCATGCAGGGACGGCCCGAAAAGCCGCGGGTCGCCATGCTGACGCGTGACTCCCTCACCACTGCCAGGGTCGCCAGCAGTGGCAAAATGTTCACCGCCAGCGATTTCCGCACCTTCAGCAGCCACGGCGATGCCATGGACTGGCTGATGGAACGGACGGTTACCGCGGCCTGACCGGGGTCAACATGGACGCGGCCTTGGGTGCCACCGTCAGCGTCACCTTCCCTGCCCCATCCGCCACGGGCTTTGTGTCGCCGAGCGCGTCGACGAAGGCAGCGCCGGCCATGCCGGTATCCAAAGTCACACTCTGCGGCGCATCCGAGACATTGATCGCCACCACCGCCGTGTCGTCCTTTCCCACGCGCCGGAAGGCAAGGACGGGATCGCCGGCCTTCGACAACAGGGTAAAGTTGCCCGTGCCGATCACCGGATGGGCGCGGCGAACATTATATAGCGCGGTATACCAGGCCAGCAGCGAGGCCGGATCGCCGGCTTCGGCCGCGACATTCATGCTGGCATAGTTGATGGCTGGCGCCCGATAGGGTTTGGCTGTCGAGAACCCCGCGGTCGTCGCCTGCGCCGTCCAGCTCATTGGCGAGCGCAGGCCGGGGTCGTCGAATCTGCCACCATTGCTCATGCCGATCTCTTCGCCGTAATAGGAGAAGGTGGTGCGAGCAGCGAGAATAGCGATGGCGGCCGCCACCTTGTAGTCGGCAATGTCGTTGACGCCGAACTGATTGATCAGGCGATCGCCGACATAGGAGTCATGGCTCTGCAGGGCCAGGGGCATGCGGTCGCGATCGGAGCTCTGTAACTGGGCAATAATGCCGGGCGCGATAGCCCCCTTGCGCGCGCTGTCGATGATCGCAGCTTGGGTATTATAGGCGAAGGCATGGCCGCATTGCTTGGTATACATTTCCTGTTTTTCAGATACTTCGCAGACCATGTAACTGTTTTCATAGGAGTCTACGACCGCCTTGTAGCGTGCGACGATGGCGGGATTTCCAGGATTGTTGAAGAATGACTTGGGCCCGTCTTCCAGCAACATGGTGACGGCATCGAGCCGGAAGCCGTCGACGCCCTTGTTCATCCAGAAGCGCATGGTGTCTTCCATATAGGCGACAGTCTTCGGATTGCGCAGGTTGAAATCGGGCATGCGGTCGTCGAAGACGCCGTAGTACCAGCCGGCACCGTTCTGCACCTTACGATAGGGACCGACCTTGAAACCCGGCCATTTGATCTGCTTGTCGGTGAAGATATACCAGTCGCGGTACGGGCTGGATTTCGACGCCTCGGCATCGAGGAAGAGCGGATTGGTATTGGCCGAGTGATTAACCACCAGGTCGAGGATGACGCCGATGCCGCGCTTGTGCGCCTCGGCCAGGAAGGTCTCGAAGTCGGCCATGCTGCCATATTGCGGGTCGACGGCGCGATAGTCGGCGACGGCATAGCCGTGGTCGTGATCGGCCGAAGGCATGATCGGCATCAGCCAGATGCCGGTGACCCCCAGGCTTTTAAGATAGTCGAGTTGCGACGTCAGGCCCTTGAAGTCGCCAACGCCGTCGCCGTCGCTGTCCTTGTAGGAGCGAACGAAGATCTCCATGAAGGCGGCCGAATTGGACCATCCGGCCGCCAGGTCGCTTTTGGTCCGCGTCTGGGCGACATGCGACACGTCGATGGCGGCGCCCGCCGTCAGTGGCGCGGCCAGCATCACGGCGGCCGTCAGCGCGGCCCGGGCAAGAATGGAAGATATCATGGCAAACCGTCCCTGTGGTCTTCATTGGGTTTTTATCGTTGGACATCAGGTTGCCACGTCCGCCGGACGCTGTCTGCGAGAATACGTATTCCGGTCTCTTAACGGTATTTGATGTGGACTGCGCCCCAGGTCGGCTCGAAGGTCAGGACCTTGCCGCCCTTGTGGCTGATCATGACTTCATTGTCCGAGGTCCAGCGCACGCGCAGGCGAGTCTCGCCATCGAAACTGACGACCGCATGTCCGCTGCCACCATCGGCCTTGTGCAGGAAGATCTTCTGTTTTTCGGCGCCGCCCAGGCACGAGACATGAGCAATATCCAGGTCCATGCTGCCGTCGGGCGAAGTCAGGGTATCGTCGATGGTCCGCGCACACAGCGGCGCTTCGGCATGGTCGAACTGCCACCACAGCAGGCCACCCAGGCCAAGCACGGCGCAGGTGCCGGCAAGGCCGGCATACCACCACCAGTGATGATGTTCGGCCGGGTGCACGTAGCCGTGCGGAACGTGATGCGGCTCGACATCCAGGGCATGCGGCGCATTGACAGACATGGCTAACCTCGGTGCCCGGAGGTGGGCGCAAGACAACATGTCGTGCTAGTGTCCTGAATCTGAAATTCGCATCATGTTGATATCAATCTCCAGCGAATTTCAGATTCAATAGGACACTAGAAACTTGTTGATTCTAGTATCGTTTTCGAATTCGAAATTCGCCAGGCACTCGATATCGGCATGATGCGAATTTCGAATTCACGATACTAGGTTACGCGCACGTAATTTCAGAAGGATTAAAACTATTTGGCTGCAGCGCTTGGGCGCCGGGTCGCCGGCTTGCGCTTGGCGGCGGCCTTCTCCTGCTGGATTCCCTCGAGTTCCTCACGCGCCTCGGCGGCGACCTTGCTGAAGTTTTCCTGGACGACCTTCAGTTCGGTTTCGCTCATCTCGTCCATGTCGATCAGCGAGGTTTCCGCCGTTTCGACGGCGCGGATCAGTTCGTCGAGCTTCAGCTGGATCAGCTTGCCATCCCGGTTCTGCGAGTTCTGGATCAGGAAGACCATCAGGAAGGTGACGATGGTGGTGCCGGTATTGATGACCAGTTGCCAGGTGTCGGAATATTTGAAGATCGGCCCCGTCACCACCCAGACGACAATGACCAGGATAGCCAGGCCGAAGGCTGTCGGGCTGCCCGACCATGTGGAGGTCGCCTGGGCAAAGCCGGTGAACCAGCCCTTCTTGTGGTTTTCGCAAATTACGTCCTGGGCGGAGGGGGCTGTCTTTGTCATGGCTGGACCATGCCTGCGTTGCCGGTAAGGAAAAAATAGGCCCCCTGTGGCGCCGCATAAGTTCCTGCTCAAACCGTAGGCTGATGGCATCCTTACCCCCGCGAACAAGGTCGTCATTCCATCGTTATACCCGCTCCTGCATCATGCCGACGAAACGAAATCCGGGCCGTCGCTGCGAAGCACAGGAGTCTACAATGGACATTTACGCCTATATCGAGCGCGATCATCGCAAGGTCGCCGAACTGATGGAAGACCTGCTGGCCATCAACCTGTCGGCTGTGCAGATGAGCATCTTCGAGCGCATCCATATGGAGCTGGAACTGCACACGGCAGCCGAAGAACGCACCTTCTATAAGGCCCTGGAAGAGGCCAGCGCCAACGCCGCCGTCGAAGACCGTGTCGTGCATGCCCGGGCCGACCATGACGAGATCCGCCAGTTGTTGGCGTACCTCAATACCGAATCTGTGTCGGGCCCGATCTGGCTGGAAAAATTCGGCGAGTTGAAGCATGCCGTCTCTCACCACGTCCGCGAAGAGGAGGGCGAGATTTTCGCCAAGGCGCGCGTCTTACTGACACCGGAGCAAGCCCGCCAGTTGTCGCGTGACATGGACCGGGTCAAGCGCGAGCTTTACGCCCCGGCTTCGGTCGCAGCGCAGTAGTCCATCAGGCGTGTTTCTTCAGCAGGATCGGCAGGCACGGCAGGTACGGCGCCACGCCTGCGATCCACACCCAGCCGGAGAAGGTCTGGCGCGTGGCAAAGTAAAGACCCAGAAAAACGATTGGGCCGATAATCGCCGCCAGGCGGTTGTGGGCGGTCGACATATTCGCTCGTCAAATTACGGGGTTTGGGGCCCGTGGCCCCAAGTCTTCTTTTCTTCTCTTTGCCTTGTCCTCCGAGACAAGGCAAAGAGAAGAATAAAGGTTTGTGGGGTCATAGACCCCACACCCCGTTAGTCGGACAGGGGCTATGGCGCCCATACCACTCCCGCCACGGTCACCCCCACCGCCCGCACCTCGGCATTGGTCACCACCGACGGCGTCGCCACAGCATCGAACACACAGTCCCGGACCACCACATCCCGAATGACATCGTCGCTATACCCGACAATATCGAAGGCTCGCTTCGCCTTGCCGCAGCGGACATTTTCCAGCCGGACATGGCCGATACGTGGATTGAAGCCGCCACCCCTGCCCTCGCCATAGTCCAGCGTCACCTGCAGGATGTCCTCCGCCACCTGGTCGATCGTCACATCGCGGAAGACGACATTTTCGATATAGCCGCCGCGGTACGAATTCGACTTCAGTCGCAAGGCCCGATCAAGCGTCGGGCTGCCCATATGGCAATCGCGCACATAGATGTTGCGAATGCCGCCCGAAGCCTCCGACCCCAGGGACACCCCGCCATGGCCGCCGATCATGCGGCAGTTGCGGATGACGATATTTTCCGACGGCACATGGACCCGGCGACCATCGGCATTACGCCCGCTCTTGATGGCGATGCAGTCGTCACCGGTATTGAACACCACGTCCTCGATTAGCACGTTGCGACAGCTTTCCGGATCGCAGCCGTCATTGTTCGGCCCCGTCGTATCGATACGCACCCCGCGCACCGTGATGTTTTCGCTCAAGACCGGATGGATCTCCCACATCGGCGAGCGGATAATCCGCACACCCTCGATCAGGATATTGCGGCAGCGATATGGCTGGATAAAGTTCGGCCGCAGCTTCCAGTCGCCGCCGAAGACGCGCTTCTCAGGCGCCACGCCGGCATCGGCCATATCGCCCAGCACCTTGACCGCATTGCCATGTGCCGGATCGCGCGCCAGCTTGGTCCAGTCCCACCAGTGGCCGTCATCCGCCTGGCCGTCGAGCGTCCCTTCACCGGTAATCGCGATATCCGTCTGCCCGAAGGCATAGATGAAGGGCGAATAGTTCATGCACTCGACGCCCTCGAAGCGCGTCAGCACCAAAGGATAGTCGGCCGGATCCTGCGAAAAGGCCAGGACCGCGTCTTTTTCGAGATGCAGGTTTACGCCAGACCTGAGCACCACAGGCCCGGTCGGCCAGCGCCCGGCGGGAATAACCACCCTGCCGCCACCCGCCGCACTGCAGGCAGCAATGGCGGCGGTGATTGCCGCTGATGTCTTGTGTTGATCATCCTGCGCCGCCCCATGGTCACGAATATCGAAAACCCGATCGGGGAAAACCGGCGGAACGATCTGCGCCAGGATCGCGGCGACCGGCGCCCAGCTGTCCGTTTCGGCACGCGCCGCCAGTGGCAACACGGCCGAGCTTGCAATTCCCGCCAGCAACATGCGTCGCGACAGTGTCATGGCATTTCCCCATACTCATTATCGTTTTGGGGCAGCCTACCGCATCATGACACCGGTAGCAATTACCTTACGACTTACCAGCCCATCCGCTTGAAGCCGAGATAGGCAAGTCCCGAAACCGCCAGGGCCGGCAAGGTGGCGCCCAGGGATGGTGCGAACTGGACGATGCCGTAATAGGCCAGTACACCGATAATCCAGGCGGCAAAGCCAGACATATGGATGCCGAGATCGTGGCCGTATTCGCCGTCGAGGCTGTCGATATCATCGATGACGACCTGGCGCTTGCGCACCAGGAAGTGGTCGGTCAACAGTACCCCGTACAGCGGCGCGAACACCGATCCGATCATGTAGAGGAAGGTGACGAACTGCCCCATCGGCACGACCAGGGCCAGGACGGTCGCCAGTGCGCCAAAGCCGATTACCAGGTGCTGGACCTTGAAGCGCACCAGGGTGGCGCTCGACGTCGCCGCCGAAAAGATATCGGCAAAGACATTGTCGGTCTCGTCGATCAGGATCATCAGCAACGCAAAACCGCCGCCGGTAGCGGCGAGCGCCGACAGCAGGACGTCCTGGCCATTGGCCGCCACCAGGGCAAAGGCCGCGCCCAGGGCATAGAACCAGATATTGGCGATAAGGTATCCCAGCGCACTGCCGCGGAACATGGCCTTCGACGACACGCCGAAACGGCTGTAGTCGGCGATCAGGGGCAGCCAACTCAGCGGCATGGCGGCAACGATGTCGATACCGCTGCCCATGGACACGGCGCCCGTCGCCTTGACGGCAAACAGGGACGACAGGTCGTGGCGCGACAACAGGGCCCAGGTCATCCAGGCGGCGCCGAACAGGACCAGCCATATGCCCCAGCGCCGCAGGATCCGGCGCACAAAGCTGAGCGGGCCCATGACCGCCAGCGCGGTCGCCGCGACGCCAAAGATGATCGTCCACAGCAGCGGCGCACTGAGATGAAAGGCGTTGCGGCTCAGGGTGTCGGCGGCATCGCGCATGGCGACGATCTCGAAGATGCTCCAGCCGGCCAGCTGGATGACATTGATCAGGGCCGGCACAGCCGCCCCGTGCACCCCCAGGGTCGGCCGCAGGGCCGCGATGGTCGCAAGCCCCGTGTCGGATCCGACGACCCCGGCCAGCGCCAGCAGGACCGCCCCGATAACACTGCCGACCAGGATGGCCACCAGGGCGCCCGTCAGGGACAGGCCCGGTACCAGCCCCGTTCCCGCCTGCAGGACCAGCAGGCCGATGCCCAGGCTGAACCACAGCGAGAAGGCATCGCGACCGCGCAGGGTGCGATTGGCCTCCGGGACCGGGACCAGGGGATCATAACTATCTGGCTTTGAGCCGATATCGGTTTGGGACATGAATCAGTACGCTGACGATTAAGCTGTGTCCGTCATAACCGTTAACCTTCTTGAGACAAGCCTTATACCAACCGTCATGAAGAATGACCGTTGGTATAGGCATTTTTAGCTCAAGCGCCGCATGGCTCGCCACATCAGTGGCGGCGTGCAGTCGCACGCTCCCAACGGCCAATGAGTCAAAGTCATTGGCCGTCGGTATTCAGCTCAAGCGCCACATGGCTCGCCACATCAGTGGCGGCGTGCAGTCGCACGCTCCTAACGGCCAATGAGTCAAAGTCATTGGCCGTCGGTATTCAGCTCAAGCGCCGCATGGCTCGCCACATCAGTCGCGGCGTGCGGTCGCACGCTCCCAACGGCCGATGGGTCAAGGTCATTGGCCGTTGGTATCATGCACCGAAATTCGCAAGGGGCGGCACTTCATCAAGAACGATATACCGGTCGGAATTAAAGGCCCGTTTGAGGAAGTCGTCGGGATTGGTCTTGCCGTCCAGCATGAATTCGTAGCACCAGGTCATGAAGTAGGCCCAGTTGGCGCCGTCGGCCGACAGGGCGTCCGGATCGGGGATCGGGCCGCATTCATGCAGGGGAATCGGCATGTCGGTGCCGGCAATGGCAACGATGCGATCATAAAGGCTTTTCAGCGAGCCGTGGTCCTTGACATAGGTATCGGCGCCGACAATGTCGACATATTGCCGCCCGGGATAATAGATCCCCGCCGGTTCACCCGTATAGCCCAGCACCCAGATCAGGTTGTTCAGCTTCTTGTCGATGGTGAAGTAGTCGTACATCTTCACCCATAGCTTCCTGAACAGGTCGGGACCGCCCTTGCCCCACCAGAACCAGTCGCCGGAAAATTCGTGGAAGGGCCGCCACAGCACCGGCACGCCCTTTTGCTGGATAGCGTCGAGATAGCCGGCGATACGGTCGAGGTCGGCCATCATGGCCAGGTTCTCCTTCGTCCCCTCCTTAAGCGCGGCCCAGATGTTGAAATAGATCTTGGACTGTTCGTAACCGGGCCCGATCAGGGGATTGCCCCAGTGCCAGCACATGGTGGGAATACCGCCGAAGTCCTTGTACCAGCCAACGGCGCGTTCGATCTGGGTATTGCAGGTCAGGGGATCGATGAAGTCGAGACCGATAATCGCCGGCAACTGACCGGTCACCTGCTGGATGCGTTCCAGTTCCGGCCCGGTCTCGCCGTCCCACTTCGACGCCTGCTGACCCGTCAGGGTCTTTTTAGTCTCCGATACCCGACACAGATAACGATAAAGCGCCCGTGCTTCCGGTGTCGCGTTCGCATTGGATAATTGTCCTCTGGCGATGGTCTGGGCCCTCGCACCTGTTGTCGTCGCTGCCGTCAACGCTGCCATCCCGGCCAACATCGTCCGCCTGTCCATCCCTGCCTCCTGTGTATTTGTATTATTATTTATACTTGAAATAAGAATTGTATGAAGTCAAGCGGCCGGCTTTAGGCTTGACGCCCGCGACGATCTGCCTATGCTTCGCGGCGCTGCGCACTACAGTATGTGCGCGGCAGCATATGTTCACCGGGGTGTCCCTGCTTGCCAGGGGCTGAGATTATTACCCGTCGAACCTGATCCGGGTCATGCCGGCGAAGGGAGTGGAAACCGCCAATCGGCGCACGCAATCCGTTACGCGCATGATCCTTCACATGTGGAAGGATATGAAAAATGAACAAGCCCCTGGACCGCCAGACACCTATAACCGTCGAGCACTCGCCCATTCCTGGCTCGCACAAGGTCTATCAGCCGGGTGTCCTCTTCCCCGAGATTCGCGTGCCGTTCCGCGAGGTCTGCGTTCACGCCAGCGCGAAGGAAGCGCCGCTGACCATCTACGATACGTCGGGTCCCTACACCGAGGCTGGTTTCACGCCCGATATCGCCAAGGGCCTGCCGCGCGTGCGCGAAAACTGGATCATGGCGCGCGGCGATGTCGAACAGATCGACGCCCGAATCGTCAAGCCGGAAGATAACGGCAATGTCAGCGCCACCGCCCTCGCCCCGGAATTCCCCAACCTGCCCAAGGTGATCCGCGCCCGCGAAGGCCGCAACGTCACCCAGCTGGAATATGCCCGCCGCGGCATTATTACGGCCGAAATGGAGTATATCGCCATCCGGGAAAACCAGCGCCGCGCCGCCGATGCCCAGGTCATCCGCGACGGCGAGGATTTCGGCGCCGAGATTCCCGACTTCATCACGCCGGAATTCGTCCGTGACGAAATCGCGCGCGGCCGCGCCATCATCCCGGCCAATATCAACCACCCCGAGGTCGAGCCGATGATTATCGGCCGCAACTTCCTGGTCAAGATCAACGCCAATATCGGTAATTCGGCGGTGACGTCGTCGATGGAGGAAGAGGTCGACAAGATGGTGTGGGCGATCCGCTGGGGCGCCGACAATGTCATGGACCTGTCGACCGGCCGTAACATCCACAATATCCGCGAATGGATCATCCGCAATTCGCCGGCGCCTATCGGGACCGTGCCGATCTACCAGGCGCTGGAAAAGGTCAATGGCGTCGCCGAGGACCTGACCTGGGAGATCTATCGCGACACCCTGATCGAGCAGGCCCAGCAGGGGGTCGACTATTTCACCATCCATGCCGGCGTGCGTCTGGCCTATATCCACCTGACGGCCAAGCGCGTGACCGGCATCGTGTCGCGCGGCGGCTCGATCATGGCCAAGTGGTGCCTGGCGCACCACAAGGAGAACTTCCTCTATACGCATTTCGACGAGATCTGCGACATCATGGCCGCCTACGACGTGTCCTTCTCGCTGGGCGATGGCCTGCGCCCGGGCTCGATCGCCGACGCCAATGACGCGGCGCAGTTCGCCGAACTCGAGACCCTGGGCGAACTGACCCAGATTGCCTGGAAGAAGAATGTCCAGACGATGATCGAGGGTCCGGGTCACGTGCCGATGCACAAGATCAAGGCCAATATGGATAAGCAGTTGAAGACCTGCGGCGAAGCGCCCTTCTACACCTTGGGGCCTTTGACGACCGATATCGCGCCGGGTTACGACCATATCACCTCGGCGATCGGTGCGGCCATGATCGGTTGGTACGGCACGGCCATGTTGTGCTACGTCACGCCGAAGGAGCATCTGGGCCTACCGGACCGCAAGGACGTCAAGGACGGGGTGATCACCTACAAGATCGCGGCGCACGCCGCCGACCTGGCCAAGGGCCATCCGGGCGCGCGCATGTGGGACGACGCCATGAGCCGGGCGCGGTTCGAGTTCCGCTGGGAGGACCAGTTCAATCTGGGCCTCGATCCGGAAACGGCGCGGGCCTTCCACGACGAGACCCTGCCGAAGGAGGCGCACAAGACGGCGCACTTCTGTTCGATGTGCGGTCCGAAATTCTGCTCAATGAAGATCACGCAGGAGGTGCGCGAATATGCCGCCAACATGTCGGACAACGAGCGCGCGGATATCGAGGCCGGCATGGCGGAGATGTCGGTGAAGTTCAAGGAACTGGGCAGCGAGATCGACGTTCAGGCCGTCCCGGCGGACTGACTAACGGGGCGTGGGGTCTATGACCCCACAAACCTTGATTTCTTTCTCTTTCTTCGTCCCTGGGACGAAGAAAGAGAAAGAACCAAAGACTTGGGGCCACGGGCCCCAAACCCCATTAGTCGCCTGCGCCTGGCACCAGCGTAATCAGCTTCAGATCCGGAAACGCCGCGACCCTAAGCGTAAACTGCTCGCACACCACCGGCCCGTGTTGAGGATGGATAAACCGCCGCGCTCCGCCTTCCCGCTGCAGTACCTCCTGCGACCGCCACGCCGCCGCAAAGGCCGCGCTCTCCCGGCTCAGGTCGTCGATCATATCCTGCAACACCGGATCGTCACGGAAGGTCGCCGTATCGGCGCGAAACTCCGCCACCAGGCGCCGCGACCGCTCCGGCCAGTCGGCAATGAAATTGCGCGCATCGACCGACGTAAAAACATAGCGCAGCAGGTTGTGCGCCCCCGCCTGTCCCAGCCAGCCGGAAAACAAATCCGCCGCCGCGTCATTCCACGCCACCGCATCCCAGTGCCGGTCCAGCACATAGGCCGGCGCCGCAATGGTCTTGAGCAAGGGTTCGACGCCGTGCGGATCGGAGACATCGGCCGCCACCACAGCCGGCTCGGCCCGTCCCGCCAGCACAAACAGATAGGCGCGCTCCGCCCGCGACAACCGCAACCCCCGCGCCATGGCCTCGAGGCTGGGATTGGAAATCCCCACCGTCCGCCCCTGCTCGATCCAGGTGAACCAGGTCGGGCTGATACCGCACAACTGCGCCGCTTCTTCGCGCCGCAAACCGGTGGTCCGCCGGCGCTGGCCCGGCGGCAGGCCGAAATCCTCCGGCCGCAGCCGTTGACGCACGGCACGGACGAAATCGCCCAGTTGGTTGAGTTCGGTAAGCGGCATGACCTGAGACGGGTGGTGCTTATACTAGGATAAGGCGTGAACTTGTACCGGTATAGGCCATCGCTACACTCCGGCCAAGTCACAGGAGATCACAATGACCGACCACACCAGAACTGTTCACGACCAGTTCGATCCGCAGGCCTCGGCCTATCTCACCAGCGCCGTCCATGCATCCGGCGCCGATCTTCAACATGCGGCGGCCTTGGTCTCGGCTGCCATTCCGCGCGAGAAAGGCGTCGCCCTCGACCTCGGCTGCGGCGCCGGCCACCTGAGCTATGCCCTGGCGCCCCACGTCTCGCGCGTAATCGCGGTCGATCCGTCACCGCAAATGCTGGCTATGGTTCGGTTAACAGCCGATGAACGCCGCCTGCCTATCGAGACTGCGGAGGGCAGCGCTACGGCCCTGCCCCTGGCGGACGCTTCGGTCTGCGTCGCCGCCTCGCGCTATTCGGCGCACCACTGGCTGGGCATCGAGGCCGCAATGGCCGAGATGCGCCGCGTGGTGAAACCCGGCGGCTATTTGCTGATGATCGATGTGCTGGGTGACGAAGACGATCTGGTCAATACCCACCTGCAGAGCCTGGAACTGCTGCGCGATCGCTCGCACATTCGCAATCTCAAGGCCTCGGATTGGAAAGCTCTGATCAACGCGTACGGCTTTTCCCTGAGCGAGGCGATGGAATTTCCGCTGCCGCTGCAATTCACCTCCTGGGTCGAACGCATGCGCACCCCACCCCAGCGCGTCGACATGATCCGCACCGTCATGGCCGAGGCGCCGCAAGAGGTGCGCGACGCCCTGGCTATCCAGGATGACGGGTCATTCACCCTGCACACGGGTCTTTTCTGGGCCAAGGCTGTGTAAACCTCATCGCATCCTGATGCCTCCGGTCGTAGCCTTTCACGACCGGAGGCATCTATGACGACATTCAAAAAAGGCGACCCCGTTACCTGGCAGACCTCGCAAGGGTCTACGCACGGCACGGTCCAGCGCACCTTGACCAAGCCGATGGAGATCAAGGGGCACCATGTCGCGGCGTCGCCCGACAATGCCGAAGTCCTGGTCAAGAGCGACAAAAGCGGCGATCTGGCTGCCCACAAGCCGGACGCCCTCAAGAAGCGTTAAGCTACATACCGCCTGGGCGAGATGGTCGTGTTGTAGATGACCAGGACTTGCGGTGCGTCGGCATTGACCGGCAGGGCCGAGCCGCGCTCATCGTAAAGCATGTCGGCAATGCGGAAGATTTTCGGCTTCATGGTTTTCTGCACGACCAGTTGCGGACGGGCATGGCCGTGCAACTCGACCCAGCAGCAATCAAACAATTTATCGGCAAACAACTGCCGCTCGCGTGTACGCGTCACGAATGTCCCCTCGCCCCGGTCCACGCCATAGGCGGTAACGGAACTGATATGATCTGAAGGCATTCTGCGCGGTATAGTTCCCCTTGTGTTCCAGCAAACGCGCTGCCGTCAATTCACAAGATTGTTTCATCCCCGGCGGGCGACTGGGTTGTGAACCGCGACGCAGCACAGATTACCGTATCTGGCATGGTTCTTGATGATCGGAGGACGACTCTATCCTCCAAGGCGGACTCCCATGGCTTATGATGCAAATCCGAACACCCTGATCGGCACCTGGCAGGTCGATCGTCCCGCTTTGGTGCGCAGCGAGATCGTGCGCTTCAACCACCGCCTGGCCGAAACCGGCCTGTTCGAGGACGAAGCCCTGGCGAAACTGCTCGACAGCCATCCGCGCGAAGACATGACCATCTGCACCATGCGCCCTAATCCGCCGGCCGCAGAGCGCTGGATTGCCGGCGAAGCGAAGAATGTCAGCGGCGGCGATATCCTGCAGGCGATCAAGACCGGCCATCTCTGGGTCAGCCCGCGCCGCGTCATGACCGTCAACCCGGTCTATGCCAGCCTGTTCCGCCGCCTGATGGACGAATTCGCCCAGGCGACCGGCACCACCATGACCAGCTCGGACGGCTCGCTGCTGCTGTCGAGCCCGAACATGGGCATCTTCTTCCACGTCGACCCGGCCGAAACCATGCTGTGGCACATCCGCGGCCACAAGACGCTCTATGTCTATCCGCCGCGCGAGGACTTCGTTACCGAAGAAGCCCTCGAAGCCATCCTGCTCAAGGAAAACCTCAGCGACCTGCCCTACCATCCGGATATGGAACCGGCCGTCGCCGCCGTCAGCCTGGCACCCGGCGAAGCGGTGTCGTGGCCGATGCATTCGCCGCACCGCGTCCATAACGGTCCGGACTTTAACGCCTCGATCTCGATCGAATATTCGACGCCGCGCTCGATCCTGACCAATGGCGTCTTCTACCTCAATGGTCGCCTGCGCCGCATGACCGGAGCCAGGCTGAAATCGCGCGGTACGCCCGATGCGCTCAAGCCCGCCTACCTGCTGGCCGCCAAGACGCTGAAGACCGTGGCACCGCTGAAGTCGACCATCGAATCGCGCCACGAACGTCGCTTCGATATCGACCTGAGCCAGCCCAACTGCATCGCCTGGCGCGCCAACAAGCCCGATTGGGCCGCATAATACTTCATATTGCAATTGTCGGATTGCATCCAATGGTTTACTTATTGTCCCGGTAACGTCGTTATTGCGACAGGGGGTAGACCATGCCGACTATCAAGCAATCCATTTCGACTATTCAGCAGGCCCTCGCCGCCAAGGGCTTCAGCCCCGGCAATATAGACGGGCAATGGGGGCGTCGCACCGAAGGCGCCGTCCGGGCCTTCCAGGCCGCCAATGGTCTGGTTGTCGACGGCATTGTCGGTCCGAAGACAGCCGAGAAACTCGGCATAACCAGCCTGCCGGGCAAGCTCGACGATGTCGGGCTGGTCTGGTTCCAGGAGGCGCGCCGCCTGCTGGGGCTGACCGAGGGCCGCGGCTCCACCAACAACCCGACCCTGCTCAACTGGGCCAAGGACGAAGGTATTGCCTATACCAGCGACGATATTCCGTGGTGCGGGCTGTTCGTCGCCCACTGTATCGGCGCGACCCTGTCGACGGAACCCTTGCCTTCCAATCCACTGGGGGCGCGCAGCTGGATCAAATTCGGCGGACCGACGCAAGCCCAACCCGGTGCCGTCATGGTCTTCTGGCGCGAAAGCAAGGCCAGCGGCAAGGGCCATGTCGGTTTCTACGCCGGCGAGGACGACGAAGCCTATCATACCCTCGGCGGCAACCAGTCCGACAGCGTCAGCATTGCCCGCGTCGCCAAGGACCGCTTCCTCGGCGCGCGCTGGCCAGCGACGGTCGTCATGGGCACGCAAGGCTCGGTGACGGTCAAGTCGGGCGATGGCCTGTCGACGAACGAGGCCTGACCTTTTCAAAGCGCCGTACCACATCGGCGTCGTCGCGCGAGATGCCGCACTTCTGCCCCGGCTTGCGGCAACGCTGCGGCAGACCGGCAAACTGCGCCGCGCAGGTCTTCAGCGCCGCAGCGCCCTGCGGAGTCAGGCTGTAGATGCTGTGCCAGCGCGGGTCCTCGCGGTGGCGGGGCGTCTGGTCGGCCAGGTAGTGCATCAGTGAGCACGGATCGTAGGGCGACGAGACCTGCGTCTTCGCCACCGGAAAATTGGCCATGACGTCGAGGCAGACATTGAGACCGGAGGTGCAGCCCCTGAGATCGTCTTTCAGAAAGGGTGCCAGGGTCAGGTAGCGGTCGCGATCCGACCTTTGATGCTCATGCATCAGTCCCAGCACATGACCGAATTCGTGCAGCACGGCGCCGTAGGTCGGGTGGGCCTCGATATGGATACGGTTGCCGATCGGCCAGTGCCCGATCGTGCCGTCGGTCCCGTTGCCGGAAACGATATCCAGCTTGTCGAGCCGGCGATTATCGGCAACGAAGCGCACGCCCGTCGCCATCTGCCAGGCATCCATGGCCTTGCAGGCATTATAGGCTTCGCTGGCACGGCGCCATTGCGGCCAGCCCCTGCAATCATGGCCCGTGGTTCCAGCGCGTTTCAGCAATTCCGGCGCAATCCTGTAAGGCACTTCGGCATGCGGCCACGGCCGGGTCCAGTCAGCAACCGCGGCGGCATCGGCCGCGCCGGGCATAAACAGGCAGACTAGCCCCGCGAACAGCGTCCTCACCCGTGATCGTCCCCGGAAATCGCCTTCTTGCGATGGGTGATGAACAACCAGGCCAGCAGCAGGATTACAGCAATGCCGACGCCATAGAGCTTGTGCGCCAGCTCTTCGTGGCCACCCACCCACGGATCGACCATGTATTTCAGCAGGTTGAAAACGTAATAACTGACGGCGAAGATCGACAGGCCTTCGACCAGGTGCGACAGCTTCATCTGCAGCCGGGCGCGTTCGTCCATACTGCGCAGCAGGCTCTGGTTCTGCACTTCCAGCGAGATCGAGATGCGCGCCCGCAAAAGGTCCGACACCCGGCCGATACGTTGCGAAATATCTTCCAAACGCTTTGACGCCGCCTCGCAGGTGCGCATGGCGGGCTGCAGCCGGCGGGCGATGAATTCCTGCATGGTCGAAAAGCCCTCGACCCGGCTTTCGCGCAAGGTCGCCAGCCGGTCCTCGCACAGGCGGGCATAGGCTTCCGTCGCGCCCTGGCGGAAGCTGACGGCATTGGTGCGCTGCTCGACCTCGGCCGACAGGGCCATCAGGCGATCGAGGATCTGCTGCGACGCCTGGCCGGCCATGTCGTGGGTAATGGCCTCCAGCCGGGCTTCGGCGCCCGTCAGCCAGCCCATAAGATCGCGGGCCATCGGAAAGCCCAGCAGGGCCAGCTTGCGATAGTGGCCGATCTCGATCAGGCTTTGCAGCAGCCGTGACAGCTCGTCGTTACGCAGGCCCTTGTCCTGGACATAGATGCGCCCCGCCCCCTCCTCGTGCATGCGGAAGTCCGACCAGATACGTGCCTTGCCGCCGAAGACATCGCAGCACACGGCCTGGGTCAGGTCGATATGGGCCTGCAGATGTGAGGTCTTGGGGGCGTGCGGCAGGACGGAGATTTCGACGCTGCGGAAAACAGTGCCCGGCGCGCCTGCCAGCCAGTCGAAATCCGTCGTCCTCAGACGATTGAAGCCAAGTCCGCCCCGGGCTTCGGTCGCGGTCTTGAGGCTGTGACTAAAGCGCAGCCAGGTCGAGAACTCACCGTGGCGTTCCCAGATACGGCCGCCTGCCGGCGAGACCTCCGCCAAGCGCCAGCGATCGGCATCGTGAACATAGCCGTCCGGACCATCCTCGGGCAGCCCCTCCTCCGCCAGACCGGAAATCCAGGCGCGCTCGGCCTCACGCTCTTCCGAAGCGACGAGATAGACCCAGCTGCGCACCGTCACCGGTGCGGTGAAGACGGGGATGGAACGCTCGTGCATCAGGTCGCTGAGCGGCCGGCGCAGCGGGTGGTCGTCGGAGGACATGCTTATCTCGCAATTGATGCGGCTCTTCTGCCGAACTCCACGCTACCAGAACATGATGCCCGTTTGGCATCACGTCTGGAATCAAAGCGTTACCAGTTCCACAAGGTGCCATCCTCGAGACGGGCGATCGGCAGTTGCTTGGGATTGTACGGGTATTTCGCCGCCAGTTCTTCGTCGATATCGACACCATGGCCTGGGGTTTCGCCGACATGGAGGAAGCCATCGGCAAAATAGTAGTCGTGCGGGAAGACCTCGTCGGTCTGTTCGGCGTGGCGCATATATTCCTGGATGCCGAAATTGGGCACCCAGGTGTCGAAGTGGACAGCCGTGCCCAAGGTGACGGGCGACAGGTCGGTTGCGCCATGGCTGCCGGTTCGCACCTGCCAGACGCTGGCGAAATCGGCGATGCGGCGCAGATGTGTAACGCCGCCGGCACCGACAATCGTGGTGCGGATATAGTCGATCAGCTGGTTCTGGATCAGGTCCTTGCAGTCCCACAGAGTATTGAAGATTTCCCCGACCGCCAGTGGCGTCGTCGTATTCTGCCGGATCAGCTTGAAGGCCTCCTGGTTTTCGGCCGGGGTAGCATCCTCAAGCCAGAACAGGCGATAGGGCTCCAGAACCTTGCCCAGTTGCGCCGCTTCAAGCGGCGTCAGGCGGTGGTGGGCATCATGCAAAAAGTGGTGATCGAAGCCGAAGGTCTCGCGCAGTTTCTCGAACAGCTGGGGCACATATGTCAGGTATTTCTGCGTCGACCATACGGTCTCGGCCGGCAGGGCGCTTTCGGCCGGCTCGTAGAAGTCCTTGTCCTTCGAGACGCCATAGGCCTTTTCGATGCCGGGCACACCTGTTTGGGCGCGGATGGCCTTGTAGCCTTCATCGATATAGCGCGCGACCTCGTCGATCGTATGGGCAATGTCGGTACCGTTGGCGTGGCCGTAGACCATGACCTGCTCACGCGACTTGCCGCCGAGCAGATCGTATAGCGGCATTCCGGCCATCTTGGCCTTGATATCCCACAGGGCGACGTCGACGGCGGCAATGGCGCGCATGGTCACCGGCCCCCGGCGCCAGTAGGCGCCGCGGTAAAGATACTGCCAGATGTCTTCGATACGGCGGGCGTCGCGGCCGATCAGCACCGGGATGACGTGTTCTTCGAGATAGGCGACCACCGACAATTCGCGGCCATTGAGCGTGCCGTCGCCGATACCGTAGACGCCTTGGTCGGTGGTGATCTTGAGCGTGACGAAGTTACGCCCCGGACAGGTGACGATGACCTTGGCGCCGGTAATGGTCACGGGCGCGCTTTCGCGACGGGTAAAGGAGTCGGGCTGGGAGGCGTTGGGCTTGTTCATGGGGCGGCAGGGCTTTCAGGCGGTCCGAGATAGGATGGGGTCAGGCCGCCGGTGTCCAGAACAAGACGTTCCAGCACGACATTGCCATCGATGCGATAAATTTTCAGCGTATGTTTCCCGGCGGTCAGCGGCCCGAGCGCGGCCTTAAGCAGCACGGCATTGTCCGTGACTGCCTGGTTCCAGTCGGGTCTGTCCGGGATCAGGTTGAAGCTGAGCGTCTGGGCCGGCTGGTCGTCGACCGCAACCGCCAGGCGCAGGCCGCCCTTGCCGGAGGTGTCCAGCGTCGGCGCCAGATAGAGGTTCAGTGTCGCGTCGGCCTCCTTGGTCAGGCGGACATCGTATTCCAGGCGCATGCCATCGGCGACCGTGGTTGCCGGTGCCGCCTGCGGCAAGCTCAACACCGACGACAGGGTGCGGCCAAGATCAGGAATGGTCTGCCAATGGACGGCACTAGCTTCGAATTTACGGGCATAGTTTTCGGCTTCGATGGCGACATGGCCATTCGTCTCGGTGAAGGCTCCATGCGGGCGTCTGGCATCCTGAGCGATCCATATCTCGTAATGCATATGCTTGCCATGAGAGGCCTGCGTGGGATCGACGGGTACCCGACTTACCGCCGGCATGATCTGTGTGTCAGGCTGTTGCCAGCCTGTGTAGCCGATATGGGTTTGGTCCATCATGTGGTTCCACTTGCCACCCAACAGGCCGTTGTATTGAGACGACAGCAAAGCATCACGCGCAAACGCTGCCTTAGCGTCGGCCGCGTAGTCATTAGCTGCCGGCAACCCTTTATCCGCCAACAGTCTATTATGCGCGACTGCCGAATAAAGGCCGTAAAGATTTTCTAGCGCATGAACTTCATAATCGGCCAGTTCGTACCAGGCGGCGACCTGATTGGGCTTCAGAGCCTGACGCAGGGCATCACTATCATTGGCCAGGGTAGTCAATTCGCCAAGACGTGCTTCAAATTCGTCCGAGGCAGCGCCCTCTTTGACGGTAAACGTATTGGCATCGATCAGTTCAGGTTTTCGCCGGGCTGCGAGCTTGCTGTATTCTGTAAGAATATCGCCCATCTCAACCGCATGCGCCGTCCCGAACTGCTGCGCCGCCCATTTCGCCGGGTAGGCCTTCAGGGCTGCCGGCGTCATGGCGTCTGGGTTCCACGCCATATCGAGGAAGAAGCTCAACGGGTATTCCATCGGCTTGATATCGCCGACATTGACGATCCACAAACGGTCGGCGCCGCTCTCGCGCGCCAGTTCCATCTGCTGCCAGGTCTTCTCGATCTGGTTGGTATTGATCCACTTGTAGTTCCGCGGACCACCGACATAGTCGAAATGGTAATAGATACCGTAGCCGCCGGCGCGCGGCGCTGCCTTCGGATCCGGCAGGCGGCGAATCTGGCCCCAGTTGTCGTCGGAAAACAGCAGGGTGATGTCGTCCGGCACGGTCATGCCGTGGTCGTAATAGTCCTGGACCTCCTTATACAGGGCCCAGACCTGCGGTGTCCGGTCGGCCGGCTTGCCGGTGACATCGGCTATAATGGCGCGCTGGTCGGCGACGATGGTTTCCAGCAGCTTGGTGGCTGTGCCCTCGGTCATCGGCGCGTCGCCATCGCCGCGCATGCCGACGGTGACTAAGTATTGATGATTTTTAGCCCTTTCCATCCCCCCATGCCAGAAGGTGCGCAGGTTGGCCGCATTGGTCGTATAGTCCCACTTGCCGCCGGTAACGCCCTGGTCGGTATTGCGGTGCCATTCGTCCTGGGCCCGGGTCATCGGTTCGTGGTGCGAGGTCCCCAGCACGATGCCGTACTGGTCGGCGACATTCAGGCTTTCGGGATCGTCGGCGGCAATGGCCTTGCCCCACATGGCCGGCCACAGGTAGTTGCCCTTCAGGCGCAGGTCGAGTTCGAAGACTTTCGCATAGACCTTCGAATTTACGCCGCCGAACTTTTCGCGCGCCCAGGGGCCGAACGCCGGGTCTTCGTCATTGATAAAGAAGCCGCGATATCTGACGACCGGCTTGTCGGAGCGCGTTCCCGCGCCGACCGACACATTCGCCTTGTGCGCCACCGGTACATCGGCCCACCAGTACCACGGCGACACCCCCATCTTTGCGGAGATATCGTAGGTGCCGTAGATGGCGCCGAGCGGATCGGCGCCGGCAATGACCAGGGCATGAGCGACGCCCGGCGTCGGCGCTGCGACGACCGTCTGGCTATAGGCTTCCCATTGGCCGGCAATATCGCTTTTCACCAGCCGGTCGACCAGGGCCGATTTGCCGACCTCGCCGATAATGACGACATCGCCTTTTACGCCCACCAGGTCATGCACGACCGCCGCCTTGCGCCCGGACACCCTTTCCAGGTCATCGGCGAAGTCGCCGGCGACGCGCGCCACGGGTGCCGCCGCATCGGCATCGACATAGACGGTTGCCGGCACGCCGGCGCGGACCAGGGCGAAACCGCCCTTGACGGCGCCATCGCATACCCCGACCGGCGCCGGGCAGGCCAGGGCCAGTCCCGGCCAGATAGAGGCGATGCCCAGCACGGATACCGACAGCAGCAGGGCCCGCATCATGGCTTCATATCCTCGGTCAGGCGACGAATAATGCCGATCACCCGTTGCCGCACCTCAGCTGTAATGGCGCCGAAGACCCCACGGCCGCCTTCGGGCAGGTGGGCGATGGCAGCATCGTCGTCAGCAAAAATATAGGTGTCGAAAATGCCCCTCCAGATGCGCTTCTGCTCCGGCGGCAGGTCGCGAATGGCCAGGATGGAATTGTAGAGGCCAAGGAAGGGCGAGACCCACTGCTCCCCCTGCTCCGTCCACCAGTAGTTGACCAGGACGTTCAGGCCCGGCGACGACTGGACGTGGTGCCACCAGCCGTAAGGAATAAACAGGGCGTCGCCCGCCTCCAGCACGGTCGTCTGCGCCACGGCCAGGGCGTCGCGAAAGCGCGGATAGCGTTCGAAATCGGGCGCCTCGATCGAGGCCATGCTGACCGGCACATGTCCCGGCGCCCTGTCGAACGGCCCCGGGTAGAGGTTGGCGATCTGCTCGGGCGGAAACAGGGTAAAACGACGCGAGCCGGCAACGACACAGGCTATATTGTGCGAAGGATCGAAATGGGTCTGGGTGCGCACGGCATTGCCGATCCACATCCGCCCGCCATAGGAGGTTTCGAGCACATCCAGCACATTGTCCTGCTCGAACTGCGGCATGTAGACCGACAGTAGCAGGGCCTGGATGTAGACCGTGACCATGTCGTCGCGCTCGCCGTTCTCGGCCAGCCAGTCGATGACGCCCGACACGCTGCGCTTGTCGACGAAGAAATTATAGCCGGTAACGTCGTCATTATAGAAGAAACGGCCGCGATGTTCCGGCGGCAGGACGCTGACCGGCACAGCCTGCTTCGTCACATCCATGCGCGTCAGGTAATCGGCAATCGCCTGACGGGAGGTCTGCGCCGCCTGCACCGCCGGCCAGTGGGCATTGAGACCGCGCATCACCACGGGCTGCCCGCCGGGCAGGATATCGGCGGCAAAACGGGCGCGGTCGATTGCCCCCCCGTCTGCAAACCGTTCGGCGATCGGCTGTGTGACGGGGAACGATCCCGCCGTCTGCGTCACCCCGTCATGCTGTTTACTGGCTGTTTCCACGACACGTCCCTGCAGACTTTATAGCTTGGTTGTCAGACCAATGTCCAGCATCTTGATCTGACCTTTGGACGCGATCAGACCTTGCGGATAGTGCGGGCAACGGCGTCGAGCAGGACCGGCGCCATGGCCGTATAGCCCGCCGCATTGGGGTGGACGCTGTCGACGCCCAGAGGCGACTGCAGCGAACCGTCCGGCGCCGCCAGCACCGGCCAGTAATCGGCATAGGTGTAGCCGCGCGCCTGGCAATGCTTTGAAATCCAGTCATTTAGCGCCAGGATCAGGGTATTGGGATTGCCGCGCTCCAGCCGCCAGCTGAAGCTGGTCGCCGGGGGCACGGAGGCCATGATGACCTTGATACGCTGGGACGCCGCCATGGCGGCCATGGCCGCCAGGTTCCGCGTCGTCTGGGCCATGTCGTAGGGGTCGAGGTTTTCGGCGATGTCGTTCGTGCCGGCCATGATATGGACGACCCGGGGCTTCAGGTCGACGACCTCGCTCCAGAACCGCACCACCATCTGGGCCGTTGTCTGACCACTGATGCCGCGGCCGACCAGGCTGTGGGCCTCGAAAAAGTCGCCGGACATGGCCGGCCAGTTGTCGGTGATCGAATCACCCATCAGCACCACCTGACGCTCCGCCGACGGCCAGGCCTTTACCTGGTCGTTGGACTTGCGATAGCGGCGCAGATTGGCCCAGTCCAGGGCGCCCGCTCCCGGCCGTATCGCCGGCGGCGGCAAGGTGGCGCGCAGGGCGATGTCGGTCGGGCCGGCTTCGGCCACGCCCTTTTCGGGTAAGCCGGTTTGCGACGGAACTGCGGGCAATTGCGGCGGCACAGCCATTTCGGGTGGACGCAGGGCGGCGGAGGTCTGTGCGCCTGCGCCCCTTGTCATACCCATGACTGCACCGGTGACGATCGCACCGCCCAATAGATTCCGTCGCAACCTGTCCATCCACGCCCTCCCAAATGGTATCCGGGCCGCGCGTGAAGCGGAGCCCTTAAGCCACGGTCAGCGTGGCCGATTTCAGATCCACGCTATTCGGTCCTGCGGAAATGGTAAAGGTCCCAGGTTCGACAACGCGCTGCATATCGACATTGTAGAAGCGCAGATCGGCCGGCGTGATGTTGAAACTGACCGTTTGCTTGGCGCCGGGCGCCAGGGTGATACGTTTGAAACGTTTCAACTCCAGGACCGGGCGGGTGACGGACGAATAGTCGTCGCGGATATAGAGCTGCACGACCTCGTCCCCTGCCCGGCTGCCGGTGTTGGTGACGTCGATCTCGACCGTGACGCTGTCCGTGGTGCCGATCGTGGCCTTGGCCAGGCGTGGCGTCGAGATGTCGAAGGTGGTGTAGCTGAGGCCGAAACCGAACGGATAGAGCGGCTTGGTCGAGCCGTCCATGTAGCCGCGGCGGGCGGTGGGCTTGTAATTATAATAGATCGGCAGCTGGCCGACCGTGCGGGCGATCGACACCGGCAGCTTGCCGCCCGGATTGGCCCGGCCGAACAGGATGTCGGCGGCGGCCCAGCCGGTTTCCTGGCCCATGTACCAGCCTTCGATAATGGCGTCGGCGCGTTCCTGCAGCAGGTTGATCGACAGCGGACGCCCATTGAGCAGGAAGACCACGGTCGGCTTGCCCAGGTCGAATATGGCCTTGGCCAGGTCGTTCTGCTGGCCGATCAGGTCGAGCGAGTCGCGGTCGCCCATATGGTTGTCGGCCCAGGCTTCACGCGAGGTCATCTCGTTGTCGCCCAGAACCATCAGGATGGTGTCGGCCGACTTGGCGGCCTCGACGGCCGCGGCGATCAGCTTGGCATTGACGGCCGGGTCGGTGAAGTGGATCTCGTCCTGGCCCCAGATGCGTTCTTCGGTCAGGCGCACGCCTTCGGAATAGGAGACCTCGAAGCCCGCCGTCTTGCCTTCGGCGGTGACACCGTCGAGGATCGAGACGACATGGCGCGGCACGTCGGAATAGCCGCCGATCGGGCAATCCTTGGCGTGATGGCCCAGAACCAGCAGCTTGCCGACCTTTTTGGCGTCGAGCGGCAGGGTATTCTTGGTGTTCTTGAGCAGGACGACCGACTTGGTCGCGGCTTCGTGCGCCAGGGCGACGGCGTCGGGGGTAGCCGTCAGGGCATCGGCCTTGGCGGCGTCGACATAGGGATTTTCGAACAGGCCGGTATTGAACTTGACCTCGAGGATGCGCGTCACCGCGGCATTGATCTCGTCTTCGGAAACGCGGCCGGCCTTCACCAGATCGAGCAGCTTCGGATAGCACTGCTGGTCCGGCGTCTCGATATCGACCCCGGCCTTCAGGGCGCGGAAGGCCGCCTCGGTGGCGTCCGGCACCAGGTGGTGGCGGGTGATCATTTCATTGATGGCGAAATAGTCGGAGACCGTCGCGCCCTTGAAGCCCCACTCGCCGCGCAGGATGGTGGTCAGCAGCCACTTGTTGGCGTGCGACGGGACGCCGTCGATTTCATTGTAGGACGGCATGACGAAACGGACATTGGTCGTCTTGATGATCTTTTCGAATGGCGGGAAGAAGTCTTCGCGCAGGGTGCGTTCGGACACCTCGGCCGGACCGACATTGGTGCCGTTTTCCGGCTGGCCGTGGCCGGTCATGTGCTTCAGCGTGGCGAACACCTTGTCCCTGGCCAGCGGCAGGGCCTCGCCCTGGAAGCCGAGCACGGCCGCCTTGCCCATCTCGCCGCACAGGTACGGATCTTCACCGTAGGTTTCCTCGATGCGGCCCCAGCGCGGCTCGCGCGCCACGTCGACGACGGGAGCCAGGGCCTGGTAGGCGCCGCGGGCGCGCATTTCGCGGGCCGCGACCGAGAAGATGCGCATCGCCATGTCCGGATCGAACGAGGATGCCAGGCCGATGGCCTGCGGGAAGGAGGTGGGCGTCGCGCGCGACGTAGCCGTGCAGGCTTTCCTCGGGCATCAGGACGGGGATACCCAGGCGCGTCTGCTCGACGGCCCACTTCTGCACGGCGTTGATATAGGTAGCGGTCTCAAAGGCGTTGCGGTTCGGCGTGGCGCCGTTATCGCCGGCGCCGGTCGCCGAATTGACGCCCAGGCGATCCGACGGACGGGCGATACTGCCCAGGCCGTCCGGCAGGGCGGCGCTGGCCTTGGCCGCGTCGAAATCGCCCTTGGCGGTCTGGATGTCGCCCTTCTTCTGCCACAGGCACTGCATCTGCACGACCTTCTCGGCCAGGGTCATACGCCCCAGCAGGTCGGCGACGCGGGCATCGATCGTGGCCGGTCGCGTCCTTGTAAACGGCTGCCGGCTTGGCGGCGGCCTTCTTCGCAGGCTTGGCGACCGCCTGGCCGGCAGCGCCGACAACGAGGGCCAGCGCGCTGACGCCGGCGCCGGTGGTTACGGCACGGCGGGACGGTGAGGTGGAATCGGCCATGACTTGGGCTCCCTGTCTGTATATTATAAGATTACGATCCTCGGACGGGACCTTAGCGTATCGTTCGGCGAGACAGAAGCGGGCTACGCCTCGGCATTGACGCCTTATCTCAAGGGTGACATTGTTAGCGGTAACAGCAAAAAACGCAAACAGGGAACGATACATGTCTTCATCGAAAAACACCGCCAGTGGTCTCAGCCGCCGTCAAACCCTTGGCTGGCTTGGCGCCGGTGCCGCAATGGCTGCCGCCCCGTCCCTAGCCGATGTCCCTGCCGTCAAGGATGGCGGGCCGTCCCTTGGAACGCTGGCCAAGGCCAGGGGGCTGCGATTCGGCGCGGCGGTCGGCGCCGGCGCAGGCGGCATCGACGATCCGCGCGTGGCCGCTTTGCTTAAGCAAGAGTGCAACCTGCTCGTCCCCGAGAACGAGCTGAAGATGTATGTGACGCACAATAATAATGCGACCGACTATAACTTCGTCCCAGGCGATCGCATCCTGTCGTTCGCCAAGGCCAACAACATGGCCATGCGCGGCCACAACCTGTTCTGGGCCCGCGACGAATTCACCCCGGCCTGGCTGAAGAACACGAAGTTCGCCGGCAAGGCCGATGCCGAAAAGCTGCTGCGCGACTATATCGCCAAGGTGGCCACCCACTATGGCGATGCCCTCACCTCATGGGACGTCGTCAACGAAACCGTCGATCCCGAAACCGGCAAGATTCGTGACAATGTCTTTACCCGCGCCCTCGGCATGGACGCCCTGCGCATTGCCTTCGAAGCGACGCGCGAACACCTGCCGCACATGCAACTGGTCTATAACGACTACATGGGCTGGGAGGACGGTGACGAGTTGCACCGCAAGGGCGTGCTGGAGCTGATGCACTGGTTCCACGACAACAAGGTGCCGGTCGACGCCCTTGGCCTGCAAAGCCATATCGGCACCGATCACGCCTTGACGACCGGCAACACAAAGGCCTGGTCGGCCTTCCTCGACGAGGTCACCGGCCTCGGCTACGACCTTCTGATCACCGAATTCGACGTCAATGACCGCCACCTGACCGGCGATATCGCCGCGCGCGACGCCACCGTCGCCCAGGTCGGCGGCGAATATCTCAGCCTGTGCCTGTCCTACACGCAACTGAAGGACGTGCTGGTCTGGGGCATTGACGACAAGTTCAACTGGCTGCAAGGCTTTACACCGCGCGACGACAAGTCGCCGTTGCGCCCTACGCCGTACGACATGGACTTCAAACCGAAGCCCCTGCGCACGGCCATTGCCAACGCTTTCAAGGCTGCCCCCGCACGATGATCAGACAGCTCCTCCTGAGCGGCACGGCCGTTTTCGCAACGCTCGCCATCGCCCCCGCCGCTCAGGCTGAGCCGGTTCCCTATCTGCAGCTAAAGGGACACAAGGCGGTAAAGGCCATGCCCGTTCCTATGGCGACGGACCAGGCGACCTTTACCGACACCTTCTACACCTCGACCACCGACATCCTCGAACATCCGTTCGGCAAGCCGGTCTACGAGAACCCCGTCCTGCCGGGCTTCTATCCCGATCCGTCAATCGTGCGCGTCGGCGCCGATTACTACCTGATCAATTCCAGCTTCGCCTATTATCCCGGCATTCCGGTTTTCCATTCGAAGGACCTGGTCAACTGGCAACAGATCGGTAATGCCATCGACCGGCCGGGAATGCTCGACTTTTCCGGCCTGGCGACGTCGCGCGGCGTCTTCGCCCCGCAGATCTCGTATCACAACGGCCTGTTCTGGATCATCAATACCTGCGTCGACTGCAAGGGCAATTTCGTCATTACGGCGAAGGACCCGGCCGGGCCGTGGTCGGCGCCGGCCTGGCTCGATTTCGACGGCATCGATCCGTCCATCTTCTGGGATGACGACGGCAAGGCGTGGGTCGTCAATAACGGCCCGCCGGAGGGCACGCCCCTCTATGACGGCCACCGCGCCATCTGGCTGCAGCAGTTCGATCCGGCGACAAAGACCCTGGTCGGGCCGCGCAAGGTCATCGTCACCGGCGGCAGCGATATCGCCAAAAAGCCGGTCTGGGTCGAAGGTCCGCACCTCTACAAGGTCAATGGCGCCTACTACCTGTTGTGCGCCGAGGGCGGCACCGAGATCAATCATTCCGAAGTCGCCTTCCGTTCAAGCACGATCGACGGCCCGTATACGTCCTATGCCGGCAATCCGATCCTGACCCAGCGCGACCTCGATCCCGCGCGCGCCATGCCCATCCATTCGGCCGGCCACGCCGACCTTGTGCAGACAGCGGCCGGCGACTGGTTCGCCGTCTTCCTGGCCACCCAACCCTATGACGGCAACTTGTTCAATACTGGCCGCCAGACCTTCATGCTGCCGGTGAAATGGCAAAAGGACACACAAGGCACGCTGTGGCCGACGATCCTGGCCAAGGGCGATCCCGTGCCCCTGCTGGCCGACCTGCCCAATGTGCCGGGGCGCTCGACCAAGCCGCACCTGACCGGAGACGCCCGGCGCACCTATACGGGTGGGCCCACTTACGACTGGCTGCAGATTCGCACCCCGGCCCAGCCCTTCCTTACGGTCAGCGGTTCCGGCAAAAGCGAAACCCTGCACCTGAAGGCCCTGCCCGAAGCGGTCGGCGACGTCGCCTCGCACCCGGCCTTTATCGGCCTGCGCCAGAAGCATGTCGGCATGAGCTTCACCACCACCATCAACTACGTGCCGGCAAAGGACGGCGACCGCGCCGGCATCCTGGCCCTGCAGAATGACGACTTCTATATCTTCTACGGCCTGGCGAAGCTGAACGGCAAGACCTTGCTGACCATTGCCCGCAAGGCAGGCCCGAACGATCCGCGCGACGGCGTCCTGCTGACCGTGATGACGGCGCCGGTCGGTCCCCTCACCCTGACACTCGATATCGACGGCGGTGTCGGCAAGGTCAGCTTCGGCAAGGGACGCAAGGCGCGGGTGTTGATGGACAATATCGACGTCACCAATCTGTCGACCGAAAAGGCCGGTGGTTTCGTCGGCACGATTGTCGGCATTTACGCCTATGGCCAAAAATAAAATTTCGGTTTAATCTTTCCGTTCAACGACAAAAAATCAATAAGTACGGGAGAGTAAACATGAGAATTTTCAACGGTTTGGTTTCCGCGACGGCCATGGCCTGCGCGCTGTTTGCGATGTCATCCCCGGCGCGGGCCGATGACGACATCACCAAGCACATGGTCAGCAACCCCAATGTCGGCGCCTACCAGATCTACGGCAACGAGACCAATAAGAAGATCAAGGACGCTGCCGTCCAGGGCGGCAATGCCGTCGAAATCAGCGCAACCGGCGTTGGCCAGTCCTATGAGGCTGCCGCCCAGGTCGAGATCAGTCAGAAACTGACCAAGGGCGACCACATCGTCTGCGCCGTCTGGATCAAGGGCAAGGCCGCCGACGGATCACAGGCAAAACTGCACGGCCGCCTGCAGATCAACACGGCCCCCTATACGGCCGTCGGCGAGACAGACTTCGCTGTCACCGATACCTGGCAGATGTATACACTCGAGACCGATGCCGACCAGGATTACGACAAGGGCAAGCTGGTCTTCGTCCTCCATGTCAACAGCGCCAAGCAGACTGTCGACCTCGGGCCGGCCTTCGTGCTCAATATGACGCGGACCTATTGATGTTGAAACGTTGACAAGTGGCGGGCGACGACTACATGACCGGTGAACACCACCGCGAAAGGCCCGCCATGAACGTTATCAATCTTACACCGCAAGCCGTCCACGAAGCCCTGGAAGCCGGCGCTGTGCTGATCGACGTCCGCGAGCCCTACGAGTTCGAAGCCGAGCGTATCGCCGGCGCCTTGAACTATCCCCTGTCCAGCTTCGATCCTGCCGATCTGCCGATCGAACCGGGGCAACGCGTGATCCTCAGTTGCGCCGGGGGCGTGCGTTCGGTGACCGCATTGAATGCCTGCGAAGCCGCGGGCCTCGACCTGCATGAGCATCTCAGTGGCGGCCTGCGCGCCTGGAAGACCGCGGGCCTGGCGACGGAAGGGTAAAGTTACAACAGGCTACTCTTCTTTATCCTGCCCCCGCTTGCGAGGGAGGTGGCTGCGAAGCGTAGCGAAGCAGACGGAGGGGGGCCATCCGTTCAACAAACTGACAAATCTTCCACGTTACTCTGACAACTCCCCCCTCCGTCATCTTCGGCCTTTCGGCCTTGATGTCACCTCCCCCGCAAGCGGGGCAGGATGAAGAGAATTGCCGTAATTAAGCCCTCACCCGCTGCAAAAACGCCTCGACTTCGCGGTTCAGGGTCTGCGACTGGGACTGTAGCTCCGAGGTCGTCGCGCGCACCCGATCGGCCGTAGTGCCGGTACGACCGGCGCTTTCCAGCACCGTGACCATATTGTCGGCAATGGCGCGCGCGCCCTGCGCCGTCGCATGGATATTGTGCGCGATCTCGCGCGTCACATCCGATTGTTGGGTAATCGCAGACGCCACCACCACCGTGCTTTCGGAAATCTCGTGGATCGAGCCCAGGATATCGTTCATCGCCTCGACCGACAGCTTCGTTTCCGACTGGATGTCGTGGACCTGATTGGCGATCTCGTCCAGGGCGCGCGACACCTGGCCTGAGAGGCTCTTGACCTCGTTGGCGACGACGGCGAAACCCTTGCCGGCATCCCCTGCCCGCGCCGACTCGATGGTGGCGTTGAGCGCCAGCAGATTGATCTGGCCGGCAATGTCGTTGATGACGGTGACGACCTCGCCGATCTTGTTCGACGACTGCGACAGGCGTTCGATAACCGCCTTGGCGTCCTGGCCCTTGTCGGCGACGCCGCGCACCATCTCGCTCGACTTTTCCGTCTGGGCGCGGATTTCGCGGATCGACGCCGTCAGCTCTTCAGAGGCTGCCGCCACCTGCGACGATGTCTGGGCCGCATCCGACGAAATGCGCGACACCGACTGTGAACGATCGCGGGTGTCCTCGGCTATCACCGTCACCTGTTCCGATTCCGATTGCAGCATCTGCGCTGCCTCGACCACCTGGCGGACAACGCCCTGGACCGAGGCTTCGAAGCTGTGCGCCAGTTCGTTCATGGCTGCCTTGCGCGCCGCCCGGGCATCGGCGGCGGCGATGGTCTCGGCCTCGATACGGCGGCGCTCCATTTCGGCCAGGGCTGCCTCCTGCGCCTGACCTTGTGCCTGCGCCTTCTGCATGGCGCGGCGCATGCCGTAGACGCCGAACCCGCATCCACCGGCGCACAGCAGCGCGATGACAAGCCCGATGGCCAGGGCTTCGCGGATGTGGTTGAGGCGGGTATTGTACTGGTCGACGCGCATATCGACCCCGGCCATGCCGACGAAATTATGGCTGGCGTCGACGATCGGCGCATAGGCCGACAGGACCGTGCCCCACTTGTCGGTATAGGGCGCGGCCTCGACCACGGCGGCCTTGTCATCGAAGGCTTTGAGCAGGGTTTTCGAGGCGCCGTCATAGACATCCATGATCGCCGCCGGCGCTTCGCTTCCGGCCGCCTGGGTATCGACGATAAAGTGGGCCTTGCCGGCATCGTCACGCGTCAGGGTATAGATATCGGAGATATTGGCGTCACCGGCTGTCAGCGCCCTGAACGGAGTAATAATCGTCTTGAAGGCGTCGCTGTCCTTCTGCCCGGGCGATGTCAGCTGCGTTTCGGCGGCCGGATCGGCCATCTTGGCAGCCGCCGCCGCCAGCCCGGCCAGATTGCCGCGGATCTCCTGCTTCATGGCGCCTTCGGCGGCGACATAGACGGCGATGCTGGCCAGGGCCGCCACCGCGAAAACAAGAGCCGCCGTAAAGATTGCGTCGCGCTGCGGGCGAATGGGCGCTGGCTGGGCCATGGGGAATAACCTTGAAGATACTGGGGAATTAACTGTTACGCCGAACAGGGTTAACGCCCGTTAAATTGTCGGCTTTCCACGACTGTCGAAATATCCCATGATGGCAAAAATACAGGGAGATTTGCGATGATCCGGACCAGCCTGGCGGTACTTGCCGCGTGCCTTGCCCTGACCGCCGGCCCGACGCAGGCCTCGGACCTGATCGGCTTCTGGGACACAGCCCAGCACGGCGCCAACAGCTTCAACCAGGCGCCGCCCGACCTCGCCTATTTCAAAGCCCTGCGCGCGACCGGCGCCACCTGGGTACGGCTGGCCTTCTCCAAGTGGAAGGGCGAAGGCCGCGACTTTCTGATCGGCAATGCCGACCATTACGACGGCATCCCGGCCTCCGACCTCAGGACGCTGAAGACCGTTCTCGACGCAGCCGATGCCGCTGGCCTGAAGGTCGTCATCGCGCCCCTGTCCCTGCCCGGCGACCGCTGGAGCCAGCAGAACGGCAACAAGGATGATACCCGCCTATGGACCGATCGCGCCTATTGGGATCAATCCGCCGCCTTCTGGCATGACCTGGCCACGGCGCTGAAGGATCATCCGGCCGTCGCCGGCTACAATATCGTCAATGAACCGACCCCGGAAAAAGGCCTCGGCCTCGACGAACAGGCCGAGCCCGCCGTGCGCCAGGCCTGGTATGCCAAATACAAGGACACGACCCACGACCTGCCGGCCTTCTATACCCAGGTCATCGCCGCGATCCGCAGCGTCGATCCGGCCACGCCGGTCATGGTCGATGGCGGCTGGTACGCCAATGCCGGCAGCTTTGCCTACTGGCCGCAAAAACTAAGCGACGACCGCGTCCTCTATAGTTTCCATATGTACGAGCCCTACGAGGCGACCAGCGGCCCCAATGTCAAACGCGTGCCGCAACTCCGATACCCCGGCACACAGTCCTGGTTCGGCCCGAAGCAGGTGACCTGGGACAAGACCATGGTGGCGACCTTCCTGGCGCAGCCCTATCAATGGGCGGCGGCGCATGGCGTGCCGGACAATCGCATGGTCGCCGCCGAATATGGCTGCGTGCGGCAATGGGTCGACTGCAAGACCTATCTCGGCGACGTGCTCGATACGCTGAAGACCCACCACGCCCACTGGGCCTTCTACGGTTTCCGCGAGGACGGTTGGGATGCCATGGATTACGAACTGGCGCCCGAGGTCACCAGCGGCCAATTCTATTATGCCCACGAACAGGGGAAGGCCGATACGTTGAAGCGCACCCCGCACCCCCTGCTCGATGTTATCGAAGGGCATATGGGAGATAACTAATCCAGGGTCGACCGGTAACGCAGCATGGCCACCGTCGTCGCCACGGCGATAAAGACCAGCAGCGGCCAGATGTTCGGCCACATGGCGCCCCAGTCGGCGCCCTTCAGCATCACGCCGCGCACGATACGCAGGAAATGAGTCAACGGGAATATCTCGCCAATGACCTGGGCCCAACCCGGCATGCCGCGGAACGGGAACATGAAGCCTGACAGCAGGATCGACGGCAGGAAGAAGAAAAACGTCATCTGCATGGCCTGCATCTGCGAGCGTGCAATGGTCGAGAAGGTAAAACCGACGGCGAGATTGGCCAGGATAAACAGGGCCACGCCCGTCCCCAGCAGCCAGGGCGAACCGAGGAACGGCACGGCAAACAGCCAGACCGCGCAGGCCAGGACGAAGACCGTCTGTATGAGACCGACCCCGACATAGGGCACGATCTTGCCGACCATGACCTCCCACGGCCGCGCCGGCATGGCCAGCAGGTTTTCCATGGTGCCGCGTTCGGTTTCGCGCGTCATGGCGATCGAGGTGATCATCACCATGGTCATGGTCAGGGATCACGCCCAGCAGGCCCGGTACGATATTGTACTGGGTCAGCCCTTCCGGATTATAGAGGCGATGGACGACGATATCGATCGGCGGCGGGGTCGCGGCAAGCCCGGCCCACTCCCCTTTCAGATCATGCTGCAAAGCCGACTGGACGATCTGGGAAATCTGGCCGACGGCATTGGACGCCGCAGATGGGTCCGAGGCATCGGCCTCGATCAGCAGTTGTGGATGATCGCCACGCAGCAGGCCGCGGGTAAAGCCTGACGGCACGGTGACCACAAAGGCGACATCGCCGCTCTGCAAGGCTTGGGTCGCCGCCTCCGCGCTGGTGACGCTTCCGCGGATATCGAAATAGCTCGAATGTTCGAGGCCGGCGACAACCGAACGCACCAGGGTCGAGTCGTCCTCGACATAGAGCAGGGTCGGCAGGTGGCGCGGATCGGAATTGATGGCGAAACCGAACAGCAGAAGCTGCACGACCGGGATCATCAGCAGCATGCCGAAGGTGATGCGGTCGCGGCGCATCTGGATGAATTCCTTGAGCAGGATCGCCCATATCCGGCGCAGGGCTTCGCTCATCTCTGCACCCTGGTGTTGTCGGTCGACTGGCCCATCAGATGGATAAAGACGTCTTCGAGATTGGGCCGCTCCTGGCGCCAGGCAACGCCGGCCTGCTCGCCATCGTCGGCGATCAGCTTTTTCAGCCTGGCGAGGTCCGAGCCACTGACATGCAGCGCATTGCCGAAATAGGCGACGTGGTCGGCACCGTCCTTGCCCCGGATGCGCTCCATCAGGTCGCGCACGCCCTGCCCTTCGGCAACAAAGGTATAGAGGCCGCTGTGTTCGATAATGTCATCGACGCGGCCTTGGGCCATCAGCTTGCCGTAGGCGATATAGACGATCTGGTCGCAGCGTTCGGCTTCGTCCATATAATGGGTGGATACAAGCACCGTCAGCCCCTGCGCCGACAGGCGATGGATCTGATCCCAGAAGTCGCGGCGCGCCTGCGGGTCGACGCCGGCCGT
>CBDFFG010000015.1:0-8991 GCA_965246725.1 Asticcacaulis sp. | reverse complement strand
AAACCTTGTCGGTCTCAAGCTCGACGAGCACTTCGTCCTTCTTGACGGTTTCGCCGGACTTTTTAGTCCACTTGGCGATGGTCGCTTCGGTTACGGATTCGCCAAGAACGGGAGTGAGGATGTCAGCCATGGGTAATAGGCTCCAGTCAGTATGTCTGTCAGAGTGTCACGGAGATGCCGTGCCGCGTCATCGCGGCACGGCACAGGAATGGATTTAGGCGAACGCGTCGTTGAGGAAGGTTTCGAGTTCCTTCAGGTGGCGGCTCATCTGACCGGCAGCCGTCGAAGCCGAGGCCGGGCGACCGACATAGCGGGCGCGCTTGGCCTTGATCTTCAGCTTGTCGAGCGTCAGTTCAAGCCACGGTTCGACGAAGGTCCAACCGCCCATGTTCTTCGGCTCTTCCTGGCACCAGACCAGTTCGGCGTTCTTGAAGCGGCCCAGTTCCGTCATCAGCGACTTCATCGGCCACGGGTAGAACTGCTCCAGGCGCATCAGGTAAACGTCCTTGATGCCCTTCTTTTCGCGGTCTTCCAGCAGGTCGTAATAGACCTTGCCCGAACATAGGACCACACGACGGATCTTGTCGTCCGAGACCAGTTGCAGGCCCGCGACGTCGGGACGGCGTTCGGCATCGTCGTGCAGCACACGGTGGAAGGACGACCCGTCGGCGATTTCCGACAGGCTAGAAACGGCCTTCTTGTGACGCAGCAGCGACTTCGGTGTCATCAGGATCAGCGGCTTGCGGAACGGCCGGTGTATCTGGCGACGCAGGATGTGGAAGTAGTTCGACGGCGTCGAGCAGTTGGCGACCTGGATGTTATCCTCGGCGCACATCTGCAGGAAGCGTTCGAGACGCGCCGACGAGTGTTCCGGCCCCTGGCCTTCGTAGCCGTGCGGCAGCAGCATGACAAGACCCGACATGCGCAGCCACTTGCGTTCACCGGACGTGATGAACTGGTCGATAATGACCTGGGCGCCGTTGACGAAGTCGCCGAACTGGCCTTCCCACAGGGTCAGGGTGTTCGGATCGGCCAGCGAGTAGCCGTATTCGTAACCGAGCACGGCTTCTTCCGACAGGGCCGAGTCGATGCCTTCGTAGAAGGCCTGGCCGTCGCGGATATGGTTGAACGGGAAGTAGCGTTCTTCCGTCGTCTGGTCGACAAAGGCCGAGTGACGTTGCGAGAAGGTGCCGCGGATCGAATCCTGGCCCGACAGGCGGACCGGGAAGCCTTCGTCGAGGAGCGACGTAAAGGCCAGCGACTCGGCGGTAGCCCAGTCGAGGTTCTCACCGGTGGCGATCATCTGCTGACGCGCCTCGATGACGCGCTTCAACGTCTTATGGACGTCGATGTCGTTCGGGATGGTGGTGATTTTCTTGCCGAGTTCGGTCAACCTGGCGCGCGGAACCGAGGTGGTGCCACGGCGTTCGTCTTCCTCGGGCAGGCCGAGGCCCGACCACTTGCCGTCCAGCCAGTCGGCCTTGGTGGCCTTGTAGACCTTGCCGGCTTCGAACTCGCCGTCGAGATACTTGTCGAAGTCGGCGACGAAACCGTCGACCTCGGCCTGGGTCACGACACCTTCGGCCACCAGGCGCTGCGCGTACAGTTCGCGCGTCGACGGGTGGTTCTTGATCTTGGCGTACATGATCGGCTGGGTGAATGTCGGATCGTCGCCTTCGTTGTGACCGAAACGGCGATAGCAGAACATGTCGACGACGACGTCCTTGGCGAACTTCTGACGGAACTCGGTCGCCAGCTTGGCGGCGAACACCACGGCTTCGGGGTCGTCACCATTGGCGTGCAGGATCGGCGCCTGCGCCATCAGCGCCACGTCCGACGGATAGGGCGACGAGCGCGAGAAGCGCGGCGCCGTCGTAAAGCCGATCTGGTTGTTGATGACGAAGTGGATAGTACCACCCGTCTTGTAGCCCTTCAGGCCCATCAGTGCCAGGCATTCCATACCGACGCCCTGGCCGGCAAAGGCGGCGTCGCCGTGGATCAGCAGGCCGACAGCGCCCGTGCGGTCGGGCGTGCCATCGGCGCGGTTCTTGTTCTGGAAGGCCTGCTTGGCGCGCGTCTTGCCAAGCACGACCGGATTGACGATTTCCAGGTGCGAAGGGTTGGCGGTCAGCGAGAGGTGGACATTGTTGCCGTCAAAAGCCCGGTCCGAAGACGCACCCATGTGATACTTGACGTCCGAGGAGCCTTCGATGTCGCTGGGGAGCGAAGATCCACCCTGGAACTCGTGGAAGATGGCGCGGTACGGCTTGCCCATCACGCCTGACAGGACGTTGAGGCGGCCGCGATGGGCCATGCCGAAGATGATATCCTTGACGCCGAGATGACCACCGCGCTTGATGATCTGCTCCAGCGCCGGGATCATGGCTTCGGCGCCATCGAGGCCGAAACGCTTGGTGCCCGGGAAGCGGCGGTGACAGAAGCGTTCGAAGCCTTCGGTTTCGATCAGCTTCTTGAGGATGGCGATCTTGCCTTCCTTGGTAAAGGTGATTTCCTTGTCGCGGCCTTCGATGCGTTCCTGCACCCACGCCTTTTCCTGCGGATCGGATATGTGCATGTACTGCACGCCGATATTGCCGCAATAGGTTCGACGCACGAGGGCGATGACGTCGCGCAGGGTGGCGGTCTCAAGGCCGAGAACCCCGTCAATGAAGATCGGACGGTCGAGGTCGGCGTCTGTGAAGCCCCAGTAGCTGGGCTCCAGCTCGGGATTCTGGATCGGCGGCTCGATACCCAGCGGGTCGAGGTTCGATTGCAGGTGGCCGCGGATACGATAGGCGCGGATCAGCATCAGGGCGCGGATGGAATCGCGCGCGGCCGACTGCGTGTCGGCGACTGTTGCCTGCGGCGCCTTGGCGGCCAGGGTCTTTTCGATCTTGGCCTGCACGGCCGGCCACATGCCGTCCATGGCGGAGATCAGGTCGTCGCGCGGGCCAGGGCCGGGGTTCGCCCACTGGGCGGTGCCGGCATTGGCGCGGACGGTATCGGGACGATCGAGGAGCTGATCGAAGAATGCCCGCCACTCGGGCGGCACGGAGTTGGGATCAGCCGCCCACTTCTCCTGCATCATCTCGATGTACACCGCATTGGTGCCATAGAGGAAAGAGGTCTCGGCAAAGACCTGATTTAACCGGCTGGAATCATCCGCCATATTGTTTCCCGTCCAGACGGCCAATCACGACACCGTCTGCCTTTCAACTAGATTTTCAACGCTGAGCGGCCAATAACGACACCACCCGATGGTTGCCCTGTGAAGTCTTTGCAGACCGGGCGGTTTCTCCCGATCCACGCACCCCACATGGTACGCATACTCTCTTTTTACCGCACTGTTTAGCCGGAAAGTGGTTAACTTTGCCGGTTTGTGGCGCCCTGAAGGCCTGAACGAAACAGGGTGGCGCCGAAAGGCACCACCCTGGTCTTTCTTACAGGCCCTTGAGGACGCTGAGCAGGGTCTCGCCGAGCGCTGCAGGCGACGGGGCAACCTTGATGCCCGCCTCTTCCATCGCTGCGATCTTGTCTTCCGCGCCACCCTTGCCGCCGGAGATGATGGCACCGGCATGGCCCATGCGGCGGCCCGGAGGCGCCGTACGGCCGGCGATGAAACCAGCCATCGGCTTCTTACGGCCGCGCTTGGCTTCGTCGCGAATGAACTGTGCGGCCTCTTCTTCGGCCGAACCGCCGATTTCGCCGATCATGATGATCGACTTCGTCGCTTCGTCCGCCAGGAACATTTCCAGGATGTCGATGAACTCGGTGCCCTTGACCGGGTCGCCGCCGATGCCGACGGCCGTCGTCTGGCCGAGGCCGGCATTGGTCGTCTGGAACACGGCTTCGTAGGTCAGCGTGCCGGAGCGCGAAACCACGCCCACCGAACCGACCGAGAAGATGTTGCCTGGCATGATGCCGATCTTGCACTGGTTCGGCGTCAGGACGCCGGGGCAGTTCGGACCGATCAGGCGCGACTTCGAACCCGAAAGGGCGCGCTTGATCTTGACCATGTCAAGCACCGGGATACCTTCGGTGATGCAGACGATCAGTTCCATCTCGGCTTCGATCGCCTCCAGGATCGAGTCGGCCGCGAAGGGAGGCGGGACGTAGATTGCGGTCGCCGTGGCGCCGGTGACTTCGCGCGCCTCGGCAACCGTGTCGTAGACCGGCAGGTCGAGGTGCGTCTGACCGCCCTTGCCCGGCGTGACGCCACCGACCATCTTGGTGCCGTAGGCAATAGCCTGTTGCGAGTGGAAGGTGCCCTGGGCGCCAGTGAAGCCCTGGCAGATGACCTTGGTTTCGGAATTAATAAGTACGGACATACGCTTAACCCTTCACAGCCTTGACGATCTTCGCGGCCGCATCGGCCAGATCGTTAGCGGCGATAACGTTCAGCCCGCTTTCGTTGAGAATTTTCTTGCCGAGTTCGACATTGGTGCCTTCGAGACGCACGACCAGCGGAACCTTCAGGCCGACTTCCTTGACGGCCGTGATCACGCCTTGCGCAATGATGTCGCACTTCATGATGCCGCCGAAGATGTTGACCAGGATGCCCTTTACCTTGGGGTCCGAGGTGATGATCTTGAACGCCGCCGTTACCTTTTCCGTCGTGGCACCGCCGCCGACGTCGAGGAAGTTGGCAGGCTCGGAGCCATAGAGCTTGATGATGTCGAGCGTGGCCATGGCCAGGCCGGCGCCGTTGACCATGCAGCCGATTTCGCCATCGAGGGCGATATAGCTGAGGTCGTATTTCGACGCTTCGATTTCCTTCTGGTCTTCTTCGCTCTCGTCGCGGAGCGCGAAGATGTCCGGATGGCGGAACAAGGCGTTGGAGTCGAACGAAATCTTGGCATCCAGCACGATTAGCTTGTCGTCACCCGTAATGATCAGCGGGTTGATTTCCAGCATGTCCATGTCCTTGGCGTTGAACGCCGCGTACAACTGGCCGAGAAGCTTTGCGCCCTGCTTGGCAAGGTCGCCGGTCAGGTTGAGCGCCTTGGCCAGGGCACGGCCGTGCGTCGGGAAGACGCCCGTGGCCGGGTCGATGGTGAAGGTATGGATCTTTTCGGGCGTGTTGTGCGCCACGTCTTCGATATCCATGCCGCCTTCGGTCGAGACGACGACGCTGATGCGCGAGGTCTGGCGATCGACCAGCAGGGACAGGTAGTTTTCGCGGGCGATGTCGGCGCCTTCCTCGATATAGAGGCGGTTGACCTGCTTGCCGTGCGGACCGGTCTGGTGCGTCACCAGGACGCGGCCGAGCATTTCGTCGGCATTGGCCTTGACGTCTTCCGGCGACTTGACGACGCGGACGCCGCCCTTGCTGTCCGGGCCCAGGCCTTCGAAGCGGCCCTTGCCACGGCCACCGGCGTGGATTTGCGACTTGACGACAAAGACTTTGCTGCCGGCGTCCTTGGCCAGATCCCTGGCCGCCTTGTAGGCCTCATCCGGCGAAAAGGCTGGGAAGCCGCGCGGAACGGCCACGCCGAACTCTTTCAGGACGGCCTTGGCTTGATGCTCGTGAATGTTCATGAAATTCGGTCTTGAATAACTGCCGCAGAGGGCAAGGGTATGCAGAGCGGATCATCGCGTCCGCCCTTCGAACGGGCTGCTTTATAAAGAGCACGCGTTCTTTACGCAACTGCGCAATCACGACGATTTGAGATTTTTTGGCCGCCTCCGGACGCAAAAGGTCCTTGATACGTAAAGAGTGTTACCGCTAACGGAAGGTAAGCGCTGTCAGGTTTGCGCCCCCTTCCGTTGAAGTTACAACCGCTTATGCGAGACAAGCCGGGACTCTCTTCTCCTAAGTGGGATTAACCAAAGAACATCTGCCACATCAGCCGCCCGGGGAAGAAGGTGAACAGGCCGGCGACGATCAGGGCGCCAATATACAGATTGGTGGCGATGCGCTTGTGCAGGTTCACATTGTGTTTGCGCGCCGCATAAACCATCAGCGGCACCATGACGACGACAAGGCCCGACAGGATATGGATGAAGCTGAAGCCGCCCGGACCATGCGGATTGATGATATGGATGAACAGGCTCGAGACCGCCACCGTCATCATCAGGATGACCCAGCTCCAACCCAGGATCCGGTGCAGGCCGGTGCCCTTGGGGCCGAAGATCTGCACGGTAGCGATGACGAAGGCGGCGACCGCCGTCAGCAGGTGGATCTGGATGACCAGGGGCTGCTGCCAGATCAGGAACAGTTTCGGCAGGTGAGGATGGGCGAAATATTCGGTGAGCGACATGGCGGCAGGCCTTTCCTTGCGGCGGGATTTGACCCATAGATTCCGCAAACCTCACACCCTGTACGGCCGTATGCGTGAAACTCCCGACGAAATGCGTGAAATGACACCGTCTGCAACTGGCGCTTCGCCAGTTGCACGCCTTATCGCGACCGTCACCTACCCCTGGGGCGAAGCCACCTTCCTGCGCGTCTACAGCGTCGCCGTCGCCATGGCCCTGTTCCTCAGCTTTACCGGGGCGCTCGGCACCACAGCTTTTGAATCGGGCGCGCGTATCGCTTTCTGGCTGGTCCTGATGCTGGGCGGCTCGATGATCATGCAGGTCGTCAACGGTCTGATCGACCGGTTTTTCCCGCTCGATCCCCTGCCCGAGGCCATCGCCATGTTCGCGCTGGCGACGCCGGCGATCACCATCCTCGTCTGGGCGGTCGGCGGCCAGTTCACCGGCGACGGCTTCGACCTCGCGCGTCTGCCCAGGAATATCCCGCCGGTCTTGGTGATCACGGGGGTGATGTCGGCCCTGCACTATGCGCTCAACCGTGCGCCGAAGCAGAGCCATGTCTTTGAAAAAGCGCCGGTGGCCGATGCGCCCTCACCCGTTCCAGGCGCCGCGTTTCGCGATCGCCTGCCATTCAAATATCGCCAGGCCGGCATCCTGGCCCTGGCAGCCGAAGACCATTACCTGCGGGTCTATACAGCAGCCGGCGAGACCCTGGTGCTGATGCGCCTCTATGACGCCATCCGCGAGTTGGACGGCATAGAGGGCAGTCAGACACACAGGTCGTGGTGGGTGGCCAAGGACGCCGTGCGCGACATAAACCGCAGCGACGGCAAGGTCGGCCTGGTGCTGACCGTCGACGTCACCGCGCCCGTCAGCCGATCATATGGCAAAAGCCTCAAAGACGCCGGCTGGTATTAAACTTCCGCGTCCATATGGATGTAGTTGAGGACGTCGGGATTATTGGCGGCCGCCGCCATAAGCACTTTGTTCAGGTCCATCTTGGCCGTGCGCTCGTCGATTTCGCCGGCGCGGAAAAGGGCCGTGACCTTGCCGACATACCGGCCCAGTGCCGCTCGGTCGTCGTCACCGAGACGCAAGGACGTGACATCCTCGATCATGGCCTGCAGGTTGAGACGCACATCCTTTTCGGCCGTCGCCTCTTTCAGACGGGCGACCTGATGCGAGAGGTAGTCGTGCCGGGCTTCAGCATTGAGAACGTTGATAGACATGGCGTGCCTCCGGGGAAAACAAGGACTGGGGGAAAGCGTGGACTGGAGCCAGCATAGTCTCACCCGAAACGCGTTTTCACAAATAAACACATCGTCACAAGCCCGGCATGACGCTGCCCGCAAACCGTGAAGGGATGTGAGGGGGCATCTTCACGCCCGAAATCGATAGGAAAGGCTACAGATCATACGCGAACACATAACCATGCTTGCCATCGGCCATGACGATCTGCATCGTCCCGTGCAAGCCTTCCAGTTCGCCGGTACCGGAATCCGGAATAACGTGGATGCTCAACGCGCCGTCGCCACGTGTCATCGTACCGCTGTGCTGCAGATAGAAGCTGCCGCTCCTGCCGCCCAGGGTCCCGATCACCTTTTCGATGGCGACATAGCCGGCAGACCCGGGCACCGCGGTGCCGGCGCTCAGCATCTCGCCGACACCGACCGCGTTCAACTCGCCATGATAGGTCTTGTCGAGCGCATGGCGCCCCAGCAGACCTTCGGCGGCGCCATGGACGGCCTCGGCGGTACGCTTGACTTCGAAAGGGCCTTCGACACGCATCACGAAACTCCCAATACCTTATCCAGCTTTTCGAAGCTCTGCGACCAGCCGCCGGCATTGCCCAGGCTGGCAAAGGCGTCGCGCTCCGCCAGCGTCGCATAGGTCTGTGTCACGGTCACAACGGTACCGCCACTGCCCTCGGCAAAATCCACCGCCGTTACCACCGTCATCGACGGCGGAACGTCCTCTGCCCCTCCGGCCTTGCGTACCTCCTGGGCGAGATAGTCGTGCCAGCTGGCCGGATGATCATCGAGATGCATCTCCATCACCAGGCGCTTGCCCGGCACGACCTCGACATACTCGCCGGTCAACGGATAGTCGATGCCGTCGGTCGCATGCATGGTCAGGCTGAAAACGCCACCCGCCCGGACATCCGCCGTGGCCGAGGCGCCCATGCCGTGCGGCCCCCACCATTTCGCCAGGGCCGTGGGGTCGGTCCATGCCGACCAGATAGCGTCCAGGGAGGCGGAAAAGCTTCGCGTCAGGACCATGGACAGGCCCTGGGATGTCACGTGTGTCTCAGACATGCGGATGGTTTCCGTATTTTGCGTCCATATAGCCGGTCAGCATATCGAACATGGCCTCAGTGCCGTGAATGCGATCCGACAGGTGATCCGCACCGTCGAGGAAAACGATCTGTTCGGTGTATTTCAGTTTCGTGCCGAAATCCCCGACCTCGAACTCCGTCGTCCCCAGCGAGCTAGTCAGGATGGTCTCGTCGGAGAACATGGAAAAAGCATTGATGATGCGCTCATTGGGCACGATCTCGAGGAAGGTGCCGTTATAGATATGCATCGGCCCGCCTTTCGGGCCACCGGAGCTGGTTTCCCAGCCGCCCACGGAAAAGTCGAAACGGGAGGGGCCGGATACCCAGTCGGCCGGTCCGGAAAACCACTCCTTCTTCGCCTCCGGATTGGAATAGGCGAAGAAGACGAGCGCGGGCTC
>CBDFFG010000014.1:0-14236 GCA_965246725.1 Asticcacaulis sp. | reverse complement strand
AAGGAAGGTGGCGGATATGATACGGTCGGCGTATGGGACTTGCGCGAAAATGCAATCGTGTGCATCTGTTTGCGGATGACGGTTTCATTGGGGAAGGCGCGCCGTGCTTGAATTCAGCCAACTGACGAGTTTTGTGGCCGCAGCCGAGGAGATGCATTTCGGACGGGCTGCCGGCCGGCTGAACATGACGCAGCCGACCCTGAGCCGGCAGATCCAGGCGCTCGAACATGCCCTGCGGGTCGAACTGTTCGAACGCGCCAACCGCACCGTCAAGCTGACCTCCGCGGGCCGTATCTTCCTGCCCGAGGCCAAGCGTATCCTGGCCATGACCGACCAGGCAGCGAACTGGACGCGGCGCGCCTGGCAAGGCGAGGCCGGGGTCATCCGGCTGGGCTATGTGGCGTCGGCCGCGTTCGTCGATCTGCCCGGCATCCTGCGCCAGGCGCAGGCGCAACTGCCCGACGTCCAGATCCTGCTGAAAGAGGGCACGAGCAAGGTCCAGAAGGACGAATTGCTGGCGGACATGATCGATGTGGCGATACTGCGGCCGCCGATCGACCAGAACAAGTTCGGTGTCTTCCGGCTGCGCACGGAACCGTTTTTCGCGGCCCTGCACGTCGACGATCCGCGAGCGGCCAATGCCAGGCTGAGCCTGAAGGATTTCGATGGCCAGAACTACATCATGTATTCGGTGGAAGGCGCGGGATACTCCTATGCCATGCTCAGCGAGATGTTCGAAAAAGCCGGGGTTGCCCCTGTCATGGTGCACCATCTCGACCAGAACCATTCGATCCTATCCCTGGTGAATGCCGGGCTTGGCGCCGCCATGGTTCCCGAAAGCGTCACGCGGCTGCGGTTTGAAAACGTCGTGTTCCGCCCGGTCGATACCAAGCCTGCCCGACCGCTAGAAACCTATATGATGTGGCGCAAGCACAGCGATAACCTGGCGCTGCCGGCCTTCCTGGACCTGTGCCGATCGTTATTCCCCGAGGATTGATACACGCGGTGCATCGAATCATCTGCCAATTTCATTGGCCGGTGCGCTTGTAATCGCCTAGTCTGGGGCCAGCGTTCGTTAGAAGCGTGTGGATTGCAGGTACAGGAGGCTCAATGAGACGTCAGGGCACATGCAGTCAACTGATATGCCGAACCCTCCGTTTGACGGAGAGGCGCGTACGCGCGTGGCTCCTGGCCATATGTCTTCTCATCCTGAGTGTTGTCGCCGGTGCCCCGGCCAAGGCCGGGCGTTCGATCCTCTACGCCGGAAGCTACACCTCGGGCACCTCCAAAGGCATCTATGCCTGGCGCTTCGACAGCGATTCCGGTGCGCTGACGCCCCTGGGTCTGATGGCCGAGGCGCCACAACCGGCCCACATCTGGGCCGGGCGGGACGGCAAGGTGCTCTATGCCGTCAACTGGGAAGAGCAGGGCGGTGTCAGCGCCTTTGCCGTCGATGCGAAGACCGGCCACCTGACCTTCCTGAACCGGGTGTCGGCGGAAGGATCGAAGCCCAACGAGGTGATGATCGACCCGACCGGCCGCATCGCCGTCAGCGTCACCTATAATTCCGGCACGGTCGCCGCTTACAGGGTCCTGGCCGATGGCCGGTTGTCGCAGGCCTTCTATGTCGACCACCACGCCGGCACGCCCCTGTCGCCGAAACAATCGGGTCCGAAGGCCCATGGCATAATCTTCAGCCACGACGGGTATTTCCTCTATATCGCCGAACTCGGCCTGGATCGGGTCTATGCCTACCGGCTCGATGCAAAAGCCGTCGCGGTGACGCCTGCGGATCCACCCTATGTCAGCACCCATGCCGGCGCCGGGCCGCGGCGCATGCAGATTTCGCGGGATGGCCGGTTTCTCTATGTCAACCACGAGACGGACAGCGAGGTCAGCGTTTTCGCGGTCGATGGCACGCACCTGACGGAAATCCAGACCCTTTCCACCCTGCCAGCCGGGGATACCACGCCGAACACCACGGCCGAGATCATCCTGTCGGCCGACGGGCACCATCTCTATGTCTCCAACCGGGGCGACGACACGATCGCCGTCTACGCGGTCGACCGGACATCGGGCCGCCTGACCCTGAACGCCAATACCCCTGCCGGCGGAAAAACGCCGCGCAACCTCCGCATTGATCCCACCGGAAACTATCTTTTCTCATCGAACGAGGTCGGTGGCAGCATCACCGTCTTCAGGATCGACAAGGCCGACGGGGCCCTGACCCTGACACCTGCCAGGGCCACGATCGACACTCCGGGCGGCCTCTACTTCATCCCATCCAGATAGCTCGAACCGAGCGCCAGAGATCATCATCATGAAACATCGCCTCAGCCGCTTGCAGCGGCCATGCCTTCCTGTGTTTTCAATCCTGGCCGCACTGGCGGCCCTGGCCGGTCCGTCCCTGGCGGGGCCCGGGGCTCCGGTCGCGACGCCTCCGCCCAACGGCGTCGGACAGGTCCCGGCATTTCCGGAGCAGACCCGGGCGCCGGAAGAAAAGCTGGGGGTCGCCTTCGACGTCGAGACCATCGTCGGCGGACTGGATCATCCGTGGAGCCTGGCCTTCCTGCCCAACGGGACGCTGCTGGTCACCGAGCGGTCCGGCCGGCTTCGGATAGTCGGCGCCGATGGCCAGGTGTCGCCGGCCGTAACGGGCGTGCCGCCTGTGACCGTCGGCGGCAATGCCGGACTGCTCGACGTCGCGCTCGACCCGGCGTTTGCGAAAAATCATCTGGTCTACTGGACCTATTCCGAGCCGCGCGAGGGCGGCAGCGGCACGGCTGCGGCCCGTGGCAGCCTGATCGCGGGTAAGACGCCGCGACTTGAGAACGTCCAGGTCATCTGGCGCCAGACGCCGACCATCAATTCGATCCTGCAATATGGCAGCCGCCTGGCATTCGCCGCCGACGGCACGCTTTTTATCACGACCGGCGAGCGTTCGGTGATGGAAGGCCGCATGCAGGCGCAAAAGCTGGACAATACGCTGGGCAAGGTGATCCGCCTCCGCCCGGACGGGTCTATTCCGCCCGACAACCCCTTTGTCGGTAACCCGCAGGCGAAGCCGGAAATCTGGTCGATCGGTCACCGCAGCGTCGAGGGCGCGACTATCAATCCCTGGACCGGGCAGTTGTGGATCGTCGATCATGGCGCCAAGGGCGGCGATGAGGTCAATATACCTCTGGCCGGCAAGGACTATGGCTGGCCCACCATCAGCTACGGTGTCGAATATACGCTCAAGCCGATCGGCGACGGTATCACGCAGCACGCGGGCATGGAGCAGCCGGTCTATTACTGGGATCCCGTGATCGCGCCCTCCGGCATGGTCTTCTACGATGCCACCCTGTTCCCGGCGTGGCGGGGCAGCCTGTTCGTCGGCGGGCTCAAGAAATACCTTGTCCGGCTTACCCTGAAGGGCAACAAGGTGGTCGGCGAGGAGCGTCTGCTGGGTGACCTCAACTACCGCATTCGTGACGTGCGTGTCGGGCCGGACGGCGCCTTATATGTCGTCACGGACGAGGACGACGGCCGCATCCTGAAACTTGTCCCCAGGCCGTAATGCTTCCGGCCGATCGATACGCAAGCCGTATGATTCGATAGGATAATTGCACTGGACCTCGGCCGGATTCGCTCTAGGCTTCCCGTATAAAAATCAATCGTGGGACCGCGTCCCAGGCAGGGCAGACCATTGTACCAGTATTCTTTCAGACGGGTGTCCGTCGTGGCAGCTTCGATCGCCGCCGGCCTGAGCCTGGGCCTGGCCCTGTCCGCGGGGGCGGCGCCGGCCAAAAAGGCGTCGTCACACAAGCCGGCGGCGGTGGCCCCCGTCGCGATCGAGACGCCCAAGGCTACGGTCGAACGCGTCTGCCAGTCTTGCCACGACCTGGGAACGGTCGCCCAGTCGCAACATGCGGCCGATGAGTGGCCGGCAGTCGTCAAGCGGATGCGCGGCAACGGTGCGCAGATGACCGACGTCGAAGCCAAGCGCATTCAGGAATATCTCGCGGCGACCTACTCCAAGCCGTGAGACGCGGGTTTCCGGGTTTCTTCTCTTCCCCGGGCCAACTGCAGGCGCCGAGTCCGGAACTCGGCGTCTGCGCATTTCGCCTGACATCTGCGTACAGGTCGCGCCGGGCCCTCGGCACAACCGGCGCCAGGCGCGAGACGGGTAAGGACGAAAATCATGAATATGGATCGCCGTGGCCTGATGTTCGCCGGGCTGACCGGTTATGGCGCGATGGCGGCGGGTGCGCCCGCACACGCGAAACCCGCGAAATCCGACGCAGTGATGAATATCGATGTCCGCCGCTTCGGCGCCACCGGCGACGGGGCGACGATAGACACACCGGCGATCAACAGGGCCATCGACCATGCCGCTGCGCGCGGTGGGGGCACGGTCCATTTCCCGGCGGGCACCTATGCCTGCTACACCATCCGCCTGAAAAGCCATATCACCCTGCACCTCGACCCGGGCGCCATCATCCTGGCGGCGGTGCCGTCCGGCGCCGGCCCCAATGGCTATGACGACCCGGGCGAGGGGGCGGGCAATGCCTACCAGGACTTCGGTCACTGCCACTGGAGCAACAGCCTGATCCATGGCGACGGTCTCAGCAATATCGCCATCACCGGTACGGGCCTGATCTGGGGCAAGGGCCTGAACCGCGGGCATCGCTTCGAAAGCGACGGCCCCGACGTGCCGGGGCCCGGTGCGGGCAACAAGGCGATCGCCCTCAGGAATTGCCGAAACGTGGTGCTGCGGGACTTTGGCATCCTGCAGGGCGGCTGGTTTGCGCTCCTGGCCACCGGCGTCGACAATATGACGATCGACAACCTGACCGTCGACACAAACCGGGATGGCTTCGATATCGACTGTTGCCGCAATGTCCGCGTCACCCGCTGTACGATCAACTCGCCTTGGGATGACGGCATCTGCCCGAAGAGCTCCTTTGCCCTGAGCTATGCGCGGGCGACCGAGTTCCTGACGATTTCCGACTGCTACCTGACGGGAAATTATGAAATGGGCTCCGTCATCGACGGGACCTGGAAGCCGATGCCACCGTCGTTCAAGGGGTATGGCCGCATAAAGCTCGGTACGGAGTCCAATGGCGGCTTCAGGAATATAGCCATCACCAACTGCGTCTTCGACAGCTGTTATGGCCTTGCCCTGGAAACGGTCGACGGCGCCCTCTGCGAAGATATCACCATCAGCAATATCACCATGCGGGGCCTGAGGAATTCGCCGCTGTTCCTGCGGCTGGGGCGACGGCTGCGCGGTCCGGCAGGTGTCCCGGTCGGGTCGTTGCGGCGCATCCTTATCCAGAACATCGTCAGCCATGACGCCGTGGCGCTGCCGTCGATTATCGCCGGCCTGGAAGGCCACCCGGTCGAGGACGTGAAGATCAGCGACATCTTCTTTCATCAGTGCGGAGGCGGCGACGCCGCCCTGGCGCAGCGCCAGCCTCCGGAAGCCGAGATGGGATATCCCGACCCGCCGATGTTCGGCCCCCTGCCGGCGACGGGCTTTTTCATTCGTCACGCCCGGAATGTCGAGATGAGCAATGTCGAGATCGCGGTGGCGGCGCCGGATATGCGACCGGCCTTCTGGCTCAGGGATGTCGACGGCGCCGACTTCTTCCGGTTGCGCCTGCCCGACGGGCCCCGCTTCGTGCTGGACGGGGTTAGTGGATTTCGCACATTCGGCAGCCGGCAGATCGAGGATGTACGCTTCGACGCGGCCGTGACCCGGAGTTTTTGATTGCCGATCTGAATGCCGGATTTAACGCCGCAGCCGGCGCAGCAGGGCGCGAAATCGTGGCTCCTGGCCAAGGTCCTGAAACGCCGGATCGACGGCCAACGCAATGATGGGCTGGGCGCGTTCCTCCAGTGCGACCTCCAGCCAGTCCAGGGCTGCGGTATGTCGCTTCTGGGCAGCAAATACGGTGGCCAGGTCGTAGGCGGAAACATATCCGGTCTGCCGGGCGGCCAGCAGGGCGTCGAGCATCGCTTCGGATTCCTCAAGGCGGCCAGCCAGGGCCAGGGCGGCCGGCGCGTCCCCCGTGCTGCCGATACAGGCTTCCGTCCTCAGGCCGAATTGCTCCAGGGCTTTTTCAGCCTGCCCGAGCCTCAGCCAGCAGCGGCCGAGGAGCGAGCGGGCGTGGGCAAAGTCGGTGATCTCCAGCGTGGCGGTAAGCTGGTCGATGGCGTCCGGGTAGCGCCCGGCATAATAGAGGATCATGCCGATATTTGCGCGGATATTGGCGGCAAGCGGCTGCAGATCCAGGGCCCGGCGCATCCAGGCGAGGGCCTGGTCGAATTGCCCCGCCGCCATGGCGAGCAGGGCCATATGGTGATGGGTCATGGCCGAGCGTTCGTCCAGCGCCAGGGCGCGGCGCAAATGACCATCGGCGCTCGACCGGTTGAGTTCGAACATGGACGCTATGTGTCCCAGCTGGAGATGCGCGTCGGCCAGGGTGTCGTCCAGGCGAATGGCCGTCGAAGCTGCCGCCCGGGCCCTTGGGAAGACGTCGAGCGGAGCGGCCAGTCCGAACACGCCCAGCAACAGGTATGCGTTTGCGACAGCCGTATGCGCCAGGGCAAAGCCAGGATCGAGCTGAATAGCCGCCTCGAGCTTTTCGACAGCCTTCGGAATCGTACTGCTGCCCGGGCGCGCCAGCAGGGCGCAGGCGGACACGTACAGCTGCTGGGCATCTGGATTTACGCTTGTGCGATCGGGCCGTGAAGGCGGGCGCGTATGAGGTGCCGTTACCGGTCCGATGAAACGGTAGCCAAGGCCCGCCTCGGTCACGATATAGCGCCGATCCTTCGGTGTATCGCCGAGGGTCTTGCGCAGGGTGGAAATGCAGCGCGCCAGGCTGTTTTCCTCGACGCTGATGCCTTTCCACACGGCACGGAAGAGTTCCGCCTTGGGCACCAGGACGCCGGGCCGGGAGACGAGATAATGCAGCGCCTCGAAAGGTTTTCCGGTAAGCGCCAGGGCCTCGCCCGTCGCCATGCGCACCACGCGCCGGCGATCCGGATCAAGCCGGAAGGACCCGAAAGCGATGAGGTTACCGGGTTCCGACGTGGCGATAATTTCAGAACTTTTCATACCGGCTCGTGCGAAATGGATTTAAGACCTGAAGGTGCGGTTTCGAGGGGGCCGGACTCACCGCGTCGCGATGCCGTTGCGTGTTGCAGGTCAGCGTGTCTTCGCTGCCCGGCGGTTATCCGTATGGTGTCGCCGCATTGTGTTCGACACTACAATCCAGCATGTGAATTACAACAGGGAAATGGAGGATCACTATGACGACGCACACACCATCTGCCGTCGGCCGCGACCGGAATGCGGTGATGTTGGCCACCCTTGCCCTGGGCCTGTTCGGCTATTTCAGCATCATCCTGATAGCGCTGCATTTCGTTCGCCCCGACTATACCCCTGTCGACCACATGATCAGCGATTACGCCGTCGGGCGAGCAGGCTGGCTTATGACCACAGCGTTTGTCGCCCTCGGAGCCGGCTGCCTCAGCCTGTCGCTTGGCCTGTGGCGGAGCGGGCCGAAAACCGTCTCCGCGCTGATTGCCCGGCTCCTGCTCATCGTCGTTTTTTTCGGCCTCATGGTCACGGCAACCTTCGCGACCGACCTGGAAACGGCCAAGGACACCCAGCACGGCATGATTCATACGCTGAGCTTCTTCGTCAATATCGTCAGCATCGCGCTGATCGCATTCACCCTGAGCCTGAGCTTCGGTGCGGACCCGAGGTGGAAGAGCTCCCGTCTTCCCTCCTTTCTTATCGCGGCGGCACTCGTCGTCGCTTTCGTGGTTCAGTTCCTGTCGCTGCACCGCGGCGCCCCCTACGGGATCACCAATCGCGTATTCGTCGTGGTCTTCATGAGCTGGCTATTCTTTGCCGCCTATCGCCTGAGGGCGGTGGCCGGAACGGCGAAGTAGCGCGCTGCCCTTGAAACATTACATGAAGTTAATATATTGATTTTGTTTAACAAAATAACATGTAATTAACTTAAAAATCGCTCCGCCTTTGTGTATTCAGATCCCACGGCTGATGACAGCCAGACACACATTCCCGGAGGATTTCCCCATGACCCGCATGTTTACCCGCGCTACCTTCCTGTCCGTCGCCATCCTCGGCTCGGCCACCCTCGTTTCCGCCGCCGGCGCCCAGGCCGAGACCTTCGGTTCGCGCACGGACGACCAGCAAAGCGTCCAGATCGTCACGACAGACTTCAGCCAGCCGGCCCAGGTCCACAGCCTGTACGGTCGCATCAAGGCCGCCGCCCACGCGGTTTGCACCAGCGACGGCGCTGTCGATCCCCGCACCCAGGACGCCGACGCAACGTGCGAAGCTCAAGCCGTCCGCGATGCCGTCCGTGAAATCAACCAGCCACAGCTGAGCCGCGAAGACGATCGCAATACCGGCAACGCCCAGCAATACGCCTGGAATGACCGCAGCCACTAATCTGCAGCGGCGCGTTCGACAATTGTCGCCAGACAGGTAAGGGCATCGAGGTCGTCGCCGTGACCCTTAGCGGTCAAGACGACTTCGGAAATCCAGCCCATATCGTTGCGCGTGCCCACCACGGTCATTTTTATAAGGCTGCCGGAGGGCAAGCGCGCCCGGCTTTTTATGATGCGGTGGCTGGCGGTGTTGATGCGTTCTATATCCGAAATGCCGGTAAAGTGCGCTTCCAGCGCTTCCATGACCTTCGCAATTCTTTCGCGGCCGCTAACGGGCAGGCGCAGGAGATTGGAGACGAGCAGGGCGTCGTCCGTCAGCTCGGACAGGACGGCAAGGCCATCGACTTGTGGCGGCTGCATGTGAAGCCCTCTCCACGAAATTGCGGTAACCACAGACTGCGCGTTATTAAATCAACTTTTCGTATGGATTGTCACGGGGGGCATTGCCGCTTTTACATCTTGTAGGACACGGACAAGAGTACGGCGCGTCCGAGGGGATCGTATGTCCCGGTGTAGGTATTGGGGTTGTTGGTCGTGCCGTCGACATGGGTCGAGGGCAGGACCGGCGGGGTGAGATCGAACAGGTTGTTGATCGACAGGCGCAGGGTCAGGCGATCGTGCAGGCGGATGGCGCCGGCCAGGTCGATATAGTCGTAGTCCGACAGCTTCGTGATGGCGGTCGAGGTGCAGCAGCCATTGCTGCTGACGGCCGGATCGCTGCTGTTGCCCGAGAACATCGTGCTGCCGATATGACGCCAGTTCAGCGACAGGTCGGTATTGTGCCACGGTGTCTTCCAGGTGGCGCGCATATTATGGCGCCACTTCGGCTCCGGCGCATAGCAGTTCGGATTGCCGAAGTAGCCGGCGCAGTTGGTCACCGCCTGGTCGGGCGTGCCCTGGCCGCCGGTGATCGACAAAGACGTCCCCATGAAGGTGGTACTGACCCGGCCCCAGCGGCCCAGATTGAGGTCGTAAGACACCTGCAGGTCGACGCCGCGGTTATGCAGGCGGTAGGTGTTGAGCGTGCCGCCCTCGACATAGCCGTTGCCGTTCAGGGCCCCGGTCGCCGCGTCGCGGTGGATGTACTGGCAGTAGAAGTCCAGGCCCGTGCTCAGGCACTTGTTGAGGTTGTCGACCGGGTCGAGATAGTTGATGAAGTCGTGGATCAGGATGTCGTAATAGTCCACCGATACCAGCAGGGACGGCACGGCCCGCGGCGTATAGACGAAGCCGTAGGTCAGGGTCTCGGCCTCTTCCGGACGCAGCATCGGATTGCCGCCGCCGGCAAAGGTCCGGCACTGGGTGCCGCAGTCGGTGATATGGCCGTATTGCGCCGCAGTGACGCCGGTGCTGGCGCACTGGGCCGCGGTGGCGCTGGGCGTGCTGCCGGCGCAGGAATCGGCGAGAGAGCCGTTCACGCTAAAATAGCGCGCCCCGTACAGTTCCGAGACATTGGGCGCCCGGGCCGCCTCGTTGAAGCTGGCGCGCAGCAGCAGGTCCTTGACCGGACGATACAGCAACTCGTACTTCGACGTCGGCAGGCCCTTGTCGATATTGTCGTACTTCGATACCCGGTAGCCGACATTGAGGACCAGGCTGTCGACGAAGGGCTTGCCAGAGACCAGCGGGATCTGGGCTTCGCCATAGGTCTCGATGACGCCGTAATGGCCGCCGATCGTGCTCAGCCAGCCTTCATAGTCGCGCGTCGCCTGGTCGGCGACATTCTTCAGGGCATCACGGCGGTATTCGGCGCCGATGGCGACGGCGATGCCGCTGTCCGCCCACGGGCTCTTGACGCCATACGGGGTCAGGTCGCCGGTCAGGTTGGCGGTGACGTCCTGCTGCCAGGTGACCGAGTGCCAGGTGTAGTCGCGATAGGCCCAGCTGTAGAAGGCCGGATCGATGCTGTGATAGCTGAAGACATTGGCCGGCACGCAACCCGCGGCGCCGGAGGCGCAGACCGTCTTGCCGTTGACCGTGGTGGCGTCCACCGCGTTGATGAAGCTGGCGTCGTCGATCTCGTTATTGTCCGACAGCGAGGTGTAGACCTGCGAGGTGACGAAGTTGACGTCGTAATGCCAGGTGTCGAAGATGTCGCCGCGCACGCCGCCGCTGAAGCGATAGTCGGCATTGATGGCCTTGTTGGTCAGCGGACGGCTGCCGTCGCCGTTGAGCTCGTAGCCGATATCGGTCGAGACCGTCGCCGCCGTGCCGGCCACAGATCCGCACAGGGTCGTGGCCTGGGCCGCCGACATGTAGGGGTTGTTGCAGTGCAGGCTGACCGTGTCGTAGACGAGCGCCGGATAGAAGAGGCTCGAGGTGACGTCCTTCATATAGAGGTAGTTGCCATAGAGCTCGGCATGGTCGTTGAGCGTGTAGTTGGCGAACACCCCGCCGGTGAAGCGTTCGTCCGAACGCAGGAAGGCGAACTTCTCGCGGGTGTTGAAGGCATAGGCGGAATCGCCCGTGACCAGGGTCTTGCTGCCGTCCTTGGCCAGGTGGTAGGTGGTCCCGGCATTGGCGCCCGCATTGGGGATGAAGCTGCCGTACTCGGAATAGAGGGTGTTGGCGGCGCAGGAATAGCCGGCGCTGGTCACGCTGACGCGGCAGGCGGAGTAGTCGCGGTCCGACCACAGGACGGGATCCTGTTTGCGGTAGTCGGCGAAGACGCTGATATTGCCGCGGCCGTCGGCGAAGTTTTTACCGGCGGCGAAGTTGATATCGGTGCGGCCGCCATCGAGGACGTTCTTCGACGGCACCTTGATGTTGGGATACTGGGCCAGGGCCTGGCGTACGGCGGTATCGTCGTTGGTGTGCTGGTAGAAGCCGTAGTTGGCATTGAGCTGGATGCCGTCGAAGCGCTTGTCGAGGACGAAGTTGACGACACCGGCGACAGCGTCCGAGCCATAGGTCGAAGACGCCCCGCCGGTCAGCACGTCGACGCGCTTGACCAGGGCCGAGGGGATGATGTTCAGGTCGATGGCCTGGACCGGCAGCAGGCGCTGGCCGTCCAGAAGCACAAGGTTGCGCTGCCAGCCAAGGTTACGAAGATTGATCTTCGCACGGCCGTCGGTATCCGAGCCATTGCGGAACTGACCGGAATCGCCTCTCACCTGCGGTAGGCGATTTATCGCTTCCTCGAGGTTCAGTACCCCTTCGTAATCGAGTTCGTCACGGCCGACCGACGTCACGGGACTGGCCGACATGGCATTGGCGCGGCGGATGCGCGTACCGGTCACCACGACCTCCTCCACCGGCGGCGCCTGGACAGTGGGCTGGACAGGCGGCCGAACCGGGGCGGGCGGGGGCGGGACGGCAACCAGGGCGTAGAGGCCGTCGCCGACCTGGCGCGCTTCGAGACCGGTGCCGGCCAGCATCCGCGCAAGGCCGTCCGTGACCTCATAGGTGCCGTGCAGGGCGACGCTGCGGCGATCGCGGGCCAGGGATTGCGGCACCAGTATCTGGACATTGGCCTGGTGGGCGAAGCTGGCGACGGCCGGGCCGACATTCTGCGGAGCAACGTCGAACTTGCGGGGCTGGGCAAGGGCAGGCAAGGCGAAAAGCGACAGGCACAGGGCTGTCGCCGCCAGCAATCCTCGATGAGAGCCCCTTAGCTGCCCCAAAAAATCCCCTCCTGTAGCGCCTATACGCCGCCTGCTCCGCCGATCAGAATCTGGTTGTCGCCCATGGTCACCCGGACATCGAGACTGACCTGCACCGCCTGGGCGAAGCCTTGCGGGTCGTTGGCATGGAAGACGCCGTACAGCGGTTCCTGGGCGATGGCCGGATCGGCGATGACGAGCTTGCGGCGATTGTGGCGGTTGAACTCGGCGACGGCGTCGGCCAGGCTCTCGCCGGCCAGGTCGATATTGCCGCTGCGCCACGCCAGTTCGCGATCGATCTCCGACGGCGCCGAGAGGATCCGGTTGACCGGATCGGCTTCGGAGACATAGGCCTTTTCTCCGGCCGTCAGCCGCACCGGCTTGTCGTCGCTGCCCTCGGTCCAGGTCTCGACCACGCCCTCGGTCACCATGACGTCGGCGCCGTTCTGCCGGCGGCGGACGCTGAAGGCGGTTCCGACCGCGCGCACGCGCACCGATCCGGCCTCGACGACGAAGGGGCGCGCCTTGTCCCTGGCGACCTGGAACCAGGCCTCGCCCTGGTTCATGCGGACGATGCGCTTGTCCGGATTGAGCGAGACCTGGATGCTCGAGGCCGTATTGATCTCGGCCACCGAGCCATCGTGCAGGGGCAGGCGGCGGACCTCGCCGACCTGGGTCGTATAGTGCGAAGGCCGCAGGACCCAGGCGCAGGCCGCGACAAGGCCGGCGGCTATGCCGCCACCAATCAGGGCCTGGCGGCGGGTGATGATCGGGTGTGACGCAGGCGAGGGGGCGCTGGCGCCGTCCCAGCCCAGGCGATCCATCACGCCCCAGGCGGCTTCGGCGCGCAGGAAGGCGCCCCTGCAGCGTGGATCGCTGTGCAGCCAGGTATCGAGGTCACGGTCCAGCTCGGGCGTGTGGCCGTCGCGGTCCAGACGCAAGATCCAGCGCGCCGCCTCGGCGTCAATTTCTGTCGCGGTGTCTTGCTTTACCATTTTTCACCTGAACGGGTTCCCCATTGCCATCGCTTCCCTCGGCCTGCAAGGCCTTGAGAAGCAGACGCATCCCTTTCACTCCTTCGTTTTCTACAACGCTTTCGCTGATATTGAGCCGCTTGCCGATTTCGCGCTGCGACAGTCCGTGGACCTTGCGCAACTCGATCACCTGGCGGCACCGGCCGGGCAGGGCGCGGATAAGGCGACGCACCCGGTCGAGTTCGTGGCGGGCACTGATAATGCGCTCCGGTGACAATTCTTCGGTATAGCCGGGAAAGGCGTCGATCTCGGCCACCGTCTCGAAGCGAACGATACGCGCGCGGCGCAGGCGATCCGTCAGCAGGTTGCGCACCGTCCGGAAGAAGTAGGCCGCCGGCTGCGGGATATGGTCGACGGTTTCGAGGTCGCAAAGATTGCAATAGGCTTCCTGGATCAGGTCGTCGATCTCGTCGGCGGGCAGCTGCGAGCGGCGCAGCCAGGCGCGAACCGCACCTTCGTGCGGCAGGATCTGGCTCCCGACCCAGGCCACTATGCGTTTACGCTCTATGCTCATCCGCTTCCCAAAACGCGGCGCCGTATCCCGTGGAAATAACAGTCATCTTACCTCAACGAATGGCCGCGGGTTTTCCTTGGCCCCGGGATCAAATAATTTCCGGGTGTGATCGAATATCGTATCATTTATACCACGCCTTCGCAGACGCAACACAAATGCACCATAAAACTGTCACATGCGCCCAAGGAGATGCGCGCGCCGTTCGTTGAGATGTCCAGCAAGGTCGGATTGGCCGGGGCTTGAAGGAGATCGCAGATGCGGAACAGTGTGGCGCAGACATTCAGATGGAAACTCTTGACGACGGCGGCGCTGTGCCTGTCGGCGATTTCCGGCGCGGCTATGGCCCAGGACACGACCGCGCCGGTGGCGAAGGACAAGAAGGCTGACGACACCGTCGTCGTGACGGGCACCCGCATCCGCCGTCCCAATGCGACCTCGGCGGCCCCGATCACCTCCCTCGACAAGCAGGAACTGCAATATGAGGGCGTCCTCAATCTGGAAGAAGCCGTCAACCGCCTGCCGTCCGTGCGCGCGGACTCGACCCAGTTCACCAACGGTTCCGACTCCGACGGCCGTGCGAAGATCAACCTTCGTAACCTTGGCTGGCAGCG
>CBDFFG010000013.1:0-76381 GCA_965246725.1 Asticcacaulis sp. | reverse complement strand
ATGGCCGGGCGCTTGGCGCCATTACCGGCGGCTGCGCCGAACAGGCCGTGGTGCTCGACGCCCTCTCGGCCATCGATCGCGGCAGCAATCACAGCGAGCTCTATGGCAAGGGTTCGCGCTTCAAGGATATCGTCCTGCCGTGCGGGTCCGGCGTCCTGCTGCATTTCGATGTGACGCTGTCGGATGACGCCCTGGACGCCCTGGTGACGGCGCATCGCGATCGCCGGATGGCAGCTTATGAATGCCCCGGTCCGGACGGCGTTTTCACCCGTATCTATATGCCGCAAAGCCGGCTGGTCATCTTCGGCCGCGGCAATGTCGTGCCGGCCATGGCGCAACTGGGCCGCCTAAGCGAATACGACACGCTGGTCTTCTGCCCCGACGACTGGACGCGCGACCTGTGCGCGCCGTTTGCCAGGGTCGCGCCCTTGCAGGGATGGGATACGTCGCTGATCGATAGCCATTGCGCCGTCGTCAGCCTGTTCCACGACCATGATTACGAGCCCGATATCCTGCATGCCGCCTTGCAGTCGGACGCCTTTTTCATCGGCGCCCTGGGCAGCCGTCGCACCCACGCCGCACGGCTGGAAACGCTTGCCCGCCGTGGCTGGAGTTCCAATGACCTGCAGCGCATCAGCGGCCCGGTCGGCCTCGATATCGGCGCCCGCACCCCGCCGGAAATCGCCCTGTCGATCATGAGCGAAATCGTCGGGACGGTGCGGCGCGGATCTTCGACAGAAGTGCCCCCTCCGTCTCTGGCCTGCTTGACGCCGATCCCCATGGCTGGCGAAGGCTATACCTTCGCTGGCGCCAAACCTCTCCCATCTAACGATGGGGCGGAGGGCGTGCATTATGCTCCCTCCGCCCTGTCGCGTAGCGATGGGGAGGTGGATGCGAGGCCTTAAGGCAGAAGCAGACGGAGGGGTCTTCTTATTATTTCGCCAACACGGAACCCACCCCATGTTACCCTCCCAGACCGTCAGCATCTCGATCGACCGTCCGTGGCAGGACGTCTACCAGACCTTCCGGGCACCGGAAGCTTTCGCGCGCTGGGCGTCGGGGCTTAGCCACGCCGACCTGCACGCGGAGGGCGACCTGTGGATCGGCCATGGACCGGAAGGCCCGATCAAGGTCCGCTTCACCCCGGAAAATCCGTTCGGCATCATGGACCACTGGGTTGATACCGGTGCAGGCGACCTGGTCTATATCCCCCTGCGCATCATCGCCAATCAGTCCGGCGCCGAAGTCACCCTGACCCTGTTCCGCCAGCCCGGCATGTCGGACGAAAAGTTCGCCGAGGATGCCGACTGGGTCAAGCGCGACCTCGCCAAACTCAAAACCCTGGTCGAGGCTTAGGATCGCCCCCGTTGACGACTTGAAGATATGTTCCCACTATGGTGACGCGGATACAGGTGGGGGAACGGAATGGCCGATAGCGGCGCGACAGAGATTACGACGGCCGGCAATACCGCCGTGGCAACGCGCATCCGCGAAGAACTGGCCCGCCGCCGCATGTCGCGCCAGCAACTGGCCGTCCTGGCGCGCATCGGCCTGTCGACCCTCGAAAAGGCCCTGAACGGCAGCCGCCCCTTTACCCTGGCCAGCGTCATCCGCCTCGAAACCGCCCTGGGTGTCACGCTTCGCTCTGAGCCCGCCCCTGCCCGGAGCGCGGCCACGGCCGCACCGGCGCTCGGCGCCTACACGGCCGACGCCGTCCGCTGGCTGGAAGGCGACTACCTGACGCTCAGGCCATCTTTCGAGGTCAACGACGCCGTCTTTGCCTATCGCACCGCCATTGCCTGGGACGATGCCGCCGGCTGCCTGGTCTTTCGCGAGTCGCACCGCCAGGACGCGCCGTTCGCCCAGAAAGGCGTAGTCTCTGTCCCCAACAAGTCCGGCCACGTCTACCTGCACACCAATGAGGACGGGCAGTTCCGCCTGGCCATTCTCGGCCGGCCGCAGATCGGTGGCGAGATGTACGGCCTGTTGTCGACCCTGCAGGCCGGACCCGGCGCGCACCTGCTGCCGGTGGCCGTGCCGTTCGCCTTGGTCCCGTGCAGCCCCGATACGCCGCCGTCCGGTCGCATACTGCCGGGCGACGCCACCTACGCTGCCTGCCGCGCCCATCTCGACAAGGTCTTAACCGGCGGCTTTGCCCGCATGCCGACCCTGCAGGACGTCTGAGCATCTTCATCGCTTGACAAGCGGCGGCGGACGACCCATCTCACGGCCGATTTCAACGATCGGGATAACCATGATGACGACCGCAGACACCCAGCCAGAACAGCACGTTTTCGAAGCCGATGTCAGCCGGCTCCTGCACATGATGGTCCATTCGGTCTACTCCGATAAGGACGTCTTCCTGCGCGAGCTGATCTCGAACGCCGCCGACGCCTGCGAAAAGCTGCGCTACGAAGCCATCTCCGACCCGGCCCTGGCCACCGACGGCGCGGCCCCGCGCATCCTGGTGTCGCTGAACGAGGACGCCCCCGGCCTGGTGGTCGAGGACAACGGCATCGGCATGAGCCGCGACGAGATGATCGATGCGCTCGGCACCATTGCCCGCTCCGGCACCCGCGCCTTTATGGAGCGCCTGGAGGCGGCTCAAGGGGGCGAAAAGGCCGAGCTGATCGGCCAGTTCGGCGTCGGCTTCTATTCGTCCTTCATGGTCGCCGACAAGGTAGACGTCGTGTCGCGCCGCGCCGGTTCGGACGAGGCCTGGATGTGGTCGTCGGACGGCAAGGGCAGCTATACCGTCACCCCGGCCGACCTGATGGACGCGCCCGTGCGCGGTACCCGCGTCACCCTGCACCTGATGGACGACGCCAAGACCTATACCAACAGATGGTCGGTCGAGAAGATCATACGCGAACAGTCTGGCCATGTCCCCGTGCCGATCCAGATCGTAGAGAAGGCCGGCGCCGAGCCGGTCCAGGTCACCGACGGCGCCGCCCTGTGGACGAAGTCCAAGAGCGATATCTCGAAGGAAGACTATGCCGACTTCTATCGCAGCGTCTCCGGCCAGTATGACGACCCGCTGCTGAACGTCCACTTCCGCGCCGAGGGCCGCTACGAATATACCACCCTCGCCTTCGTGCCGGGCTCGCAGCCCTTCGACCTGTTCGACACGGATCGCCCCGGCCGCATGAAGCTGTACGTCAAGCGCGTCTTCATCACCGACGAGGCCGAACTGCTGCCGCGCTATCTTCGCTTTGTCCGCGGCATCGTCGATACCTCCGACCTGCCGCTCAACATCTCGCGCGAGATGATCCAGGAAAGCCCGGTCCTGACCGCCATCCGCAAGGGCGTGACCAGTCGCATCCTGACGGCCCTGGAGAAGCTGCCGGAAAGCGAGCCCGAAACCTATACCCAGGTGTGGGACCTGTTCGGCGCCATCCTGAAGGAAGGCATCTACGAGGATTCCGAGCGCCGCGCCCAGTTGCTGAAGCTGTCGCGCTTCCGCACCACCACGTCGGGCGACGGTACGCGCAGCCTGGCCGACTATGTCGCCGACATGAAAGACGGCCAGTCCGCCATCTATTACATCTCCGGGCCCAGCCTCGAGCAGCTCAACGCCTCGCCGCAGCTGGAAGGCTTCCGCGCCCGCGGCGTCGAGGTCCTGCTGCTGACCGATGCGGTCGACAGCTTCTGGACGTCGAATGTCGACGATTTCGACGGCAAGCCGTTCAAGTCGATCACGCAAGGGTCGGCCGAGCTCGACGACGTCAAGGGCGACGACACCGCCGAGGCTCCGAAGGAAACACCGGATACGGTGGCTGCCTTCATCGCCTTTGCCGGCGAGACCCTGAAGGACGAGGTTTCCGAGGTCCGGGTATCGACCCGCCTGACCGAAAGCGCCGTCTGCCTGATGGCGTCCGAACAGGGCCCCGACCGCCAGCTGGAGAAGATCCTGCAAAGCGCCGGCCGCCTGAAGTCGGCCGCCAAGCCGGTGCTGGAGATCAACGCCCAGAGCCCGCTGGTGCAGAGCGTGTCGGCGATTGCCGACGGCAGCGCCCGCGAGGACGCCGCCTGGCTGCTGCTCGACGAGGCCCGTATCCTCGACGGCGACCGTCCGGCCAATCCGCGCGCCTTTGCCGACCGGCTGTCGCGCCTGTTCGCCATGGCGTTGGGGCCGAAGGGGTAGGAACGCCGGTTCTTACTCCTCCCTAAAATCTTGATTTTGGGGAGGGGGACCGCACGAAGCGCGCCGCTCCTGACAGTGTCGTTCAAGCTCTCACGCATTCGCCGCGCGAGATGTGGTGGTGGGGTTTCTTGCTTGAGCCACAAGCACGAACGCCTCGCACACGTCCATATAAAACAGCGATTGATTATTCGAGTTTGTGTCCAAGTAAGAAACCCCACCACCACGAGCCCAAGAGGGCTCGCGGTCCCCCTCCCCATTTCTGCGAAATAGGGAGGAGTTAAATGCGCCCAGGTAGCGCCCGCAAACAATTTGACCTTGGCCGCAACACACGACAACATCCGGTCCATTCCATAACCGGAGATGAACCGTGGCCGAGCGTCCAGACGTAGCAATCGTGGGAGCCGGCTCGGCGGGGATATCCGCCGCCAGGCACCTGATGGCGAACGGGCGATCGGTCCTGCTGATCGACGCCCTGCCCCGGCTGGGCGGACGGGCCCATACCTGCCTGATCGACACTATGCCGCTCGACATGGGCTGCGGCTGGCTGCATTCGGCGCAGCGCAATCCGCTGATGAAACTTGCCCGCTCCCAGGGCCGGACCATCGACCAGAGTGAAAGCGCCTGGTCGCGGCAACTCAACAATATCGCCTTTACCGCCGAACAGCAGTACGAGGCCTGGCAGGCATTTGAAACGTTTCAACAGCGCCTGCGCAGCCGACCCGCCGCTCAGCGACCGCGCCGCCGACGCCCTGCCCGCCACCGATCGCTGGCGGCCCTTTGCCGACGGCCTGAGCAGCTTCATGAACGGCACCGAGCTCGATCAGCTGTCGGCCATCGACTTCATGGCCTATGAGGACGCCTCGACCGACGACAACTGGCGCCTGCCCGAAGGCTACGGCGCCTTTATAGCCGACCTGGCCGCCGGTATCCCCACCGCGCTCGGCACCCGTGTCGCCGCGATAGGAACCCAGGACGATATCGTCATCGAGACCGACCGCGGCACCATCCACGCGGCTTCCGTCATCGTCACCGCCTCGACCAATGTGCTGGCGCGGGGCGATATCCGTTTCGGCCCGGAGGCCAGCGACCACCTGCATGCGGCGGCGCAATTGCCGCTGGGCCTCGCCGACAAGATATTCCTGTCTTTGGCCGATCCGGACGCCGTGCCGGCGGAATCGCACCTGCTGGGCAGCATCGATCGCGCCGGCACCGGCAGCTACTATATCCGGCCCTTGGGGCGGCCGATCATCGAATGCTTCCTCGGCGGCGCCTGCGCCCGCGACCTGGAAACTCGCGGCAAGGACGCCGCCTTCGACTTCGCCATCGGCGAACTGAAAGGCCTGCTGGGAGGAGACTTCGCCCGCACCCTGACACCACTGGTACGCACCCACTGGGGCGATGAACCGACCATCGGCGGTTCCTACAGCCATGCCCTGCCCGGCCATGCCGGCGCCCGCGCGGTTCTCGCAGACCCCGTCAGCGAACGGTTCTGTTTCGCCGGCGAGGCCTGCTCGAAGCTCGACTTCTCGACAGCGCACGGCGCCTGGGAAAGCGGTATCGCCGCCGCCGATCATATCGAAAGCTTCCTGGCAAAGGTGCCGACGCCATGAGCTTTTTCGAGAGCCTGCTGGCCCTGCTGGCCATAGCCATCGTGCTGCTGCAGGTCTCGCGGCGGCTGTCGCTACCCTATCCGGCCCTGCTGGCGGCGGCGGGTGTCGTGTTGGCGCTTATTCCCGGCACGCCGGCGATCGGGCTCGATCCGCGCCTGGCCCTGCCGCTGTTTATCGCTCCGATCGTGGTCGATTCCGCCTTCGATTTTCCCATCGTCGCCGCCCGGCGCTACTGGCGGCCGCTATTCGCCCTGGCCGTGGTCGCCGTCCTGGTCAGCGCCGCCGCGGTCGCCTGGCTGGGCGTGACCATGGCCGGCCTGCCCATCTACGCCGCCCTGGCGCTCGGCGCCATCGTCTCGCCGCCCGACGCCGCGGCCGCGACGGCGGTGCTCAGTAGTGTCAACATGCCGCGCCGGACCATAACCGTGCTCAAGGGCGAAAGCCTGCTCAACGACGCCACGGCCCTGCTGCTGTTTTCGACGGCCATCGCCCTGCAGGACCGCGGCGCGGTCGATACGGGCTTGGTGCTGCACTTAGGCTTTGCGGCGCCCGGCGGCATATTGCTCGGCATCCTGCTGGCGCGGATCTTCCGCCATATCACGCCCTTCCTGACGGGCACACGCGGCGGCAACCTGTCGGAATTCGTCACCTGTTTCGCCATGTGGATCATCGCCGAACGGCTGGGCCTGTCGGCCGTCCTGTGCGTCGTCGCCTTTGCCATGACGATCGCGCACTTCGCCACATTGAGCACGCCGCCGCGCATGCGTATCCACAGCTTCGCCGTCTGGGACGCGGTGACCTTCTGCCTGAATGTCTTCGCCTTCGTGCTGCTGGGCTTCCAGGCCCATGCCATCGTCAGCAGCATGACACCGGCCCGGTTGCAGGAGGCAGCCTGGTTTGCCGCCGCCGTCGTCGTCTGCCTGATCGTAGTGCGCATGGCGTGGCTGGTGCTGTACAATCGCCTGGCCAGATACTTCAAGGGCCTGCGTGGCGATGTCGAGCCGGCGCCCCTGCGCCAAGGCATACTGATCGGCTGGTGCGGCATGCGCGGCCTGGTGACCCTGGCGACGGCCTTCTCGCTGCCGGCCAGTTTTCCGCAACGCGACCTGATCGTGCTGACGGCGTTTTCGGTCGTGCTGGCGACCCTGGTTCTGCAGGGCCTGACCCTGGCGCCGCTGGTCCGCCTGCTCAAGCTCGACGGCGACAATGGTCTCGACACGGAGCTGGCCGAGGCCCGGGCCGACCTGGCCGAAACGGCGCTCGGCACCTTGAAGGGCCATACCGGCAAGTCGGGACAGTTCTGGCGTTATGAGTTCGAGACCGCGCTCAAGGCCGCCACCCCGCCGGGCGACGATACGATGCTGGAGGAAAAGCGCCAGATGGGCCTGGCGGCGGTCCACCGCCAGCGCAAGCGGCTGGAGACCCTGCGTCGCGAAGAGCGGGTCGGCGGCGACGCCTTCCTGATCCTGCAGGAGGAGCTCGACTTCGCCGAGGTCACCCTGACCTGCGAACGCGACCGCCGCATCGAGGAAAGCTGAGCCCCCCTCTAAAGAACTCCCCCAACCTCAAACACATAAGATTCATCCTACTCCCTCCTTCCTGTCGCGAAGCGATGGGGAGGTGGATTTTGATCGCGCCAAGCGGTCAAAAGACGGAGGGGTTTCTCTTTACCGATGCTCCCAACCCAACGCTTGAACGCCGACCCTGCGACATGATCGCCTCGCGCAGGGGCACGGTCGTCTTGCCCGCTACACCGGCCAGCGCCGCGCGGACATTCAGCCGATAGACCTTGTCGAACCGGCCATCGAGATAGATGTCGATATCGAGCGTATTCAGGTCGGTGACCGTCGAATAGATGGTGCGCACCGGGCTGACGAACCCCCAGTCCTGACGCGTCGCCTCCAGGACCGGCGCGACCGATGCCTGCGACACCCGGTTCGCGGCTATAAGGTCTTTCAGCCGACCCGACGCCGTCTGGTAGCGCGGCGAAATCAGACCCTGCGTAGCCGCGTCGCGGACATTGAAATTGGTCGAGACCACATAGTCCTTCGCCGTGTCGATGCGCGTAAAGGTCAGCCTGCCGTCCTTGCCGGGATGGATGACGGCCGCATCGCCCGACCGGTCGGCGACCTGGATCTGATAGGCGAACGACGTACCCCAGTCATAGGTGAAGAAGCGATCGAGCAACGCCTTGACCGAACCGGTCTCGCGCATCATCTTGACCAGCGCCCATTCGTCCTGGCGAATGGCATTGGGCACAGGCACCAGCTTTTCCCGGGGAATGGCGTTGATGGCATAGCTCAGACCCTGGTCATTGACCCCCATCTGGTTGATCAGGGGATAGGCGTCCGTCGGCGTGGCGATAAAGACGACCCCGTACTTACCTGTGTGATCGACCACCAGGTATTCCTTCGCCGGTGCCTGGTCCTGGTTGCCGGCGATCAGCACGGTGGTCTTGTTTTTGACGGTGAAGATGGTGCAGGCTTCGACCGTCTGCGACCACAGCAGCGACACCATCACGAAAATGGACAGGCAGGTTTTCATGGAAATTCCGGCAGTTTTGGCGCATATTTATATACACAGTATGCACAGTTTCGGATCGCCGGCAAGATCACCCGCCTAAAAAGAACTACGCAAACCATGCCCCAGTCCGCCCCACAAACCGAACGCCGCGCCCTGCAAATCGCCGTCGCCATCGCCTGCCTGGTGCCATTGAGCGCCGGCCTCGCAGGCGCGCTCGCCGGTATCCGCTTCCTCGGCACGGGCAATATCAATATCGACAGCCATTTCCGCTACCTGTCCGGCCTTCTGCTGGCCATCGGCATCGCCTTTGCCGCAGCCATTCCAAGGATCGAAACCCATACCAGCCGCTTCCGCTTGCTGACCTTCATCGTCGTCTGCGGCGGCCTGGCGCGCCTGCTGGGGGCCCTGCTTCATGGATTGCCGTCACCGGTCATGACGGCGGCCTTCGTGATGGAACTGGCGGTGACACCGGGCCTGTGCCTGTGGCAGAACGCCTACGCGCGACGCACGGCCACGCGCTAACGTCCAGGCGGCGATGATCGGCTGAATACCTCTAAAAGAACTCCCCCTTCAAAAGGCTAAGGGATTCACACATCTCGCAACAAAGTCGCAGAGCGTTGAAATTCAAGCTCTTTTAAATCTCCCCACCTTTTGTGGGGTTTGGCGCCAGCGAAGGTATAGCCTTCGCCAGCCATGGGACCGCACGAGATGTGGTGGTGGGGTTTCTTGCTTGAATCACAAGCACGACTGCCCCTACCCCCTCCCGTTCAAAAGCAGGGCTATCGCATATGGAATTTGCTCATCTCAGTTAAACCCACCTCTCCCCACTTGAGGGGAGAGGAAAGGCGCGTAGCGCCAAGGTGAGGGGTAATTTGTCGGCAGTTACGCGCGCTGAAAGTACAGTAAAACCCCTCATCCGGCCCTTCGGGGCACCCATGGCTTGCGAAAGGCATGCTTTCGCTGACGCCAAACCCCTCAAGTGGGGAGAAGTGGAATTAATTCAAACGTTTATTTTCCATATGCGATACCCCTGCGTTCAAAAGGAGGAGTTCTGTTTTACAGGCTAAACTGTACCGCATGAGCCACCCGAGAGGATAAACCCGCTGAACTTTTTCCATCGGCGCCCCGGGAGGCTACAGCCGAACCGGGGGCGGACACGCAAACGCCACCGGCCATCTGAACGCGGCAGGTCTCGCGCGGGTTTAGGAACCATAACCAAAATAAGACGGGAAAAACACCTAAGGGTGTTTTCCCTCCTCCTACCTCCTTCCTCCTTCCTCTGCGCGGCAAGTTCGGAACCGGTTCCCCACCGGTACCGAACCGGTGACGAACCGATCCGACCGAAGCGGGACCGGGACAGTTTGCGTTTATCCCCGGGTCGCCATAGCCACCAGCAGGGCCTCGGCTTCGATCAAACCCGCCCGGCATTCGCTGAGGATGCGGTTGGTCTGCGGCTCTGAACACAGATATTCCAGCGACAGCTTATAATAGGTCACGGCCCGTTGCAGGCACAGCCGATCGGAATAGCGCCGGCCGAGTTCCATGTATTTTTCGGCTATGCCGTGATAGATAAATTCCCGGAATCCTTTTCCCTTTTCGGCCAGTTCGGCGAAGGCGACCACGCCCTCGAAGGCCTGGGTGAAGTTCCCGGATTTCAGCCCGACCTCATAGTTCAACCGGCCGGGATCGCAATATATGCCCGCCAATTCCGCAGGATGCGCGGCCTTTACGGCAGCCAGGATTTCGCTCGCCGCCAGCGCCTCTTCCAGCCGCTTGCAGGCCGTCAGGATATGAATACGCTTCGCCTGCAGAAGCGCGAACTTCAGCGGCGCGCGTTCGGCCGAAAACGCCGTTTGCACCAGCGGCATCACCGTCTCGACAATCGCCAGGTCCTCAGGTGTTACATTCCAGCTGCCGTATAACAGCCAGCACAGCAGGACATCCGGCCCTGCCTCCACATACCGCGACGGCCACAGACGGTCAGGCAGTTTCTGGCTTACGACCTTCCAGCGTCCCATCAGCTCCGCATTGCCGTAGTGCACATGCAGGCCCTCGAAGGCCCTCAGAAAGATCGCCTCCCGCATACCGGCATCGCGATCCGTGGCAGCAAAACGGAGAATATTCGGGCACGGCGTTTCTGCCGGCGGGCTGTGAAACAACAGGGTCAAGCCACCGGAAGTATCGACCTGCCCGTCCAGGGTCTGGTCGTGCAGCGGCATGGCCGGGTGCGGCTGTTGGCTCTCGTCGTGAAAATGATATGAGACCACATCATCGATGCCAATGACCTCGACCGTATCGCCCAGATCCTCGACCAACTCCCGCACGATACGCGCCCGGTGTTCACCAGTCACATCGCCCGCAAAGTGTCGAACTCGTATCCTGGGTTTTGGTGTTGGAGGGATTGCAGGCATGCGTTCGAAGGAGCCGTAATCTTACCGCCGGATACCGACAACCAGATGCGTCATCTGGACTTCCAGCCAGTCGTCGATCTGCGTGTATATCTGCGCCACAGCGCGATTGCCGGCTGTCTGGTTGGCAGCCACCAGTTTTCGCGCCCTGTCGCGCAGGCGGTACATCAGGATGATATTATGGCATTGCTCAATCGGCATGGGGCATCTCCATACCGGGAGACTAGCCGATCGGGCTTAATATTTCGCGCAGGGTCGCGGGCTTTGCGTTGGCCATAAAACTGCTGAGCAATTTACGTAATTGATATCGCATCCCCGAAATCCTGAAACTGACTGCAACCCGATTAACCTGCAATCGCTTCAAACATACGCAACTTCAGATTATTGTGCCTGTCTGGTGCGGGCCAAGATTTTCGTCATAGGCAGTACTTTTGAGCGTGACTTCGTACCTGGACCAAGCAGATAATTCACGCTCATAATAGGCGACGATCTCTTGAAGGGTTTCAGGCGAACTGGACGAATTACCTGGGATGGATTTTTGTCGCCATGTTGCCAGTCCTGCGGATAGCGCAGACCTGATGCTATTGGGGACGCCCCTTCGGCTACTATGAAATTTCTGCGTAAACACTCCAGTCATCACATAGGGCCGCCTGATGACCGTGCCATAGACGGTCGCCTGTGCAGCCCACAACGCAATAGCAAGCGGCTCATCGAAATGGTTTTCGAGCAGTTCGACGATTACCGCCTGCGCTTCAAAATCCGTGACTTCGGTTAGAGTGCCAATGTAAGCACGCGCACCGGCGAACATAAATCGGCCAGCCAGCTCATGCCATGATACGCAAGCGTTGTTGATCAACACAGGGAGCCGCCCCGCAGCCAGATTGTGTGGATGGGGCATATAGTTGTGGTCAGCCATCCTCATCACTGCCGATCCTAACACCCTCGGAATGCCTACACGCTCATCAGGTTGGATAGTTTTCGATTGGATTCGATCCAACCATTCAGTAACCGCGCTGCCAACATGAGAGGTATCTGGATGCTCCGGATCCATCCACTTTTTACCGTCTAAAGAGTGAAACCGGTAGTGTAAGGCGACCCTCAGTTCACCCTGACGATTCTCGTGACCAACGCTCAGGGCTTCGTCTACTACGAATGTACGCGCAATTCCTTCCTTATCGGGATAGTTATAGGTCAGGCGCGACCCCGCGGCATCCCCACAGTGGGTTGCAAAGATCATTAAATCATAAGGAAAATATTCCACGGTATCCGATACATCCCGAACGTTAGCAGCCCCGCCACGATATGCACGGACATAAGCGCCGCGCTCCGCTAATATCTGTGCGGCCTGATCGATCTCCGGCGCGGTAGTCGTGCCTGGGTCGATAAGAGCAACCACGTCGAGCCGGGCCGGCACTTGTTCTGCCGCAAAGCCGTTCACAACGGCTATGCCTAAGTCGGGATAAATTGGAAGATGGGTCGAGGGCGCTTCTGCAAAAGCAAAACCATACGGTACACCTTCGCTTATAAAGGTTATGGATGCGTCTGATGGAAGCGCTAGATCGCCGCAGTGGCTTCGCATTTCGCTCGCCAGGGCCTCTAGTGTCTGACGTGGATCGCGGGACTGATCTTCGTTTAGGCTATAAAATTGTTCTAAAAGGAGATTTCGTCGAGTACCTGGCAACTTCGGGATAACGACCAGCGACGCTCCCAGTGCGTAAGCATAGTTAGCTGCTATGACCTGGGACAGGTCATGACCATCTTCGCAAACCACGACATGGCCGGAAATCGAATCTAAGGTCAAGTGTTCCGATGGGCCGACGATAAATCTGATCATACGATTTTCACGCAATGCCTTGAGAAGGGCCTTGCCCAGTCGATCCGCGCCGCACAATATTGGATCACTGTCCACTCTCGGCAAGGGATCACCAGGCAGCAGATCCCTTATCATCCGGTTCGGCAATTTTTTTGAAAGCTTTCGGCGCTGTTGTTCAGAAAGAGCTCCGAAGATAACCGCTTTTGGATTGACCCGCGCGACAGCATTGGTGCGTCGAATAACTTCCGCGTCGGCATTTTGGCCAGCCATTCGTGGCCCGTCGATAATTGCAAAATAACGGCTAGCCTGTCTGCATGCCACTGATAGGCAGGCGGCTAGAATGGCATTGTCCGTGATAAGTAGGAGATCGGCGAAGGCGGGGGTGCGGACCATAGTGGTTCCGAAAAGGGCGTTACTGCCAAACATATTGGCATCGTTGTGAAAAAAGACCAGTCTGAGCTTAGCCCAGTTTAGTTTTGTTGGCAAAAGGGGCAAAAGGGGTCGGGGTAAAAGGGGTCAGAGTCGTTATTGACCAAGGCAAGGATTACTCTCCGCTATTTAGGCCGGCTCACCGTTTCGCCCCCTGCGCAGCCAACCCGCGGATAACCTGCGCCAAGGCGCCTGCATGATCCTCCGGGCTCAGCTTCGCCAGCGCACCCAGGTCTTCCGGCCCCAGATGCGCACCGGGATTACCATTCTGGCCAAAGACGAAGTGGTCGAACATTGTCTTCCATACGTCGCGATAGCGCTCAGGCATATCGCGCACGGTCAGCATGGCCAGAAGCAGGGTGCCGTAGGGCGCCGGCAGATGGGCCGGGCTTTCGCTCCACCAGTAGTTGGCCAGCATATTGATGGCGCTCAGGCTGCGGACATGGTGCCACCAGCCATAGGGGATATAGATGGCGTCGCCCGGCTCTAACTCTGCGGTTAACCCGGCGGCCAGGGCATCGGCGAGGCGCGGAAAGCGGTCGAGATCGGGGGCTTCGATATCGGCCAGGCTGACCGGAGAGCCGGCCAGGGTGTTATCGAAAGGACCAACATAGAGGTTGGGCAGTTGCTCAGGCGGGAACAGGGTAAAGCGCCGGCGGCCGACGACGACGACGGCGATGTTGTCGGACAGGTCGTAATGGGTCTGGACGCGGACGGCGTTGCCGATCCACACCCGCGGCCGCACCTGCGCCGGCAATAGCGGCAGGACATTGTGCGCGGCAAAGCCCGGCAGGGCGATATCGACCGGCAGGGACTGGACATAGAGCGAGGCCGGATCGGCCGAGGCCTTGAGCGCCGTCAGCTGGTCGAGGACGGCCGAAAGCGGCGCCTGCCCTTTGCGGAAATTGCGCGTGCGCAAGGTCTCACCATAGAAGAATTCGCCCCTCACCTCCGGCGGCGCCGTCATGAATTCGACCGGCGCGGAGGTGCTGAAACGTTTCAAATAGGCGTTCAATTCGGCGTCGGATATCCGGCCCGCCCGCACCGCCGGCCAGTCGGCCGCCAGCCCGCGCAGTACCACAGGCCGGTTGGCCGGGACTATGGTCTCGGCGAACCGTTGCGCGGTGACGCCCTCGATGCTGTCGCAGGCCTGCATCGTCGTTATTTCTGCAACCGCGCCGATCCCCAGGTGACGACGACGGGGATTTCGTTGGCCACGGCCACACTGGTCGTCACCAGCTCGATGACATGGTGGCCGGCGACATTGGCCGTAAGATCGCGCGGGGCGTCGCCGAATTTGAGCGGCGGAGTCGCGGCGATCTTCTTGCCGTCGGCATAGACGGCAAAGGTGACGGCGCGGTCGCGATTGCCGGTCGAGTCGTCGATGCCGACCGTGGCGTGGAAGGTGGCGAAGCCTGCATCGTTCTTCACCTGCAGCAGCGAATTGCTCAGGGTCCCGATGCCGGATTCGAAGATCTGGCCATGGATCTGCAGGGTCTGGCCGTACGGGGTCGCGTCTGCCTGGGCTCCCCCCCAGCCGGCATATTGCGGCCGGGCGCTGCCCGATTTGGTGCCGCCCCACGGATCGATCATGCGGTGGATGCCCGGGTCGCGCTCAAGCGTGCGCACCCCGTCATCGGCGACATTGATGGCGCCCGGCATTTCCGACAGGTAGAGGCCGTCCGCCAGCTGGCGCGGGCCCTGGGCAGCAAAGACCCGCGTCTCGTGTGGTGCCAGCTCGATCGTAGTCTCGCCGGTAAAGTCGCTGGTCGCCTTAGACCACAGGTCGGTCAGGTGGATCGGCGCGTCGTCGCGCAATTTGAGGTGACCGGCCAGCAGGGTCAGTTTCAGCGGCGCATTGCCGCGGTTGAACAGGGCCGTCACCTTGTGACCATCGGCCATGGTCTTGACCAGGATCTGGGCGTCGTCGGAATCGTAGGCGATGGTCGCCTGGTTGCCGGCGGGATCCTGGTCGACGGCGATCAGATCGGCATTGCGCCAGATATCGAGCAGCGCTTTGGGCGCCTTGCGCAGGTCATAGCTGATCAGCAAGGGCGCATCGATCATGGCCCATAGCGAGAAGTGCGAGCGCGCCTCGGTCAGGTGACCGGTGTCGAAATCACCCTCGCCGATAAACAGGATGTCCGGATCATTCCAGTGGCCCGGCCCGGCATAGAGGGCGCGTTTGGCGGCGCTGTCGTAATTGTGCAGCATGCTGCTCCAGTTGGGCGTGATGTCGCTGCTGGTGCGCCAGGAATTGCCGACATCCTTGCCCCAGGCGCGAACATTGGCCATGCCCCAGTCGCAGATGGAAAAGACATAGTCCTTGTCGGGATTGGCCTGCTTCAGGGCGGCGGCGACCGTGGCGTAGCGTTTTTCGACGGCGGCGCTGTCGGTGCGGGTCAGCGCCGCGCGATCGATCTCCGGCGTCATGCCGAGATAGCCATTGTCGCGGACCAGCTTCGAGCCCGGCGCGAAGTCGGCCAGGCCGCAGGCGTCGACCTTGAGATAGTCGAAACCCCAGTCGGCGAAATACAGGTTGATGTCCTGGCTGACGTGGCCGTCGAGCCCGACCTGGCGTTCCTGGGCCGTGCCTTCGGGCAGGTTGGGCGAATGCAGGTCGAAGGCCTGGGAGCAGGCATTGCGGCCGACATCGCTGTAGAGCCCGGCCTTCAGCCCCATGGCGTGCAGGCGGCCGGTGAAGGTTTTGAAGCTGGTGGTGCCGTCGGCGGTGGCGGCCGACAGGAAGATCTTGGTGCGGATGATCATGCGGCCATCTGTGGCCCGGCGTTTCTGCCACCAGCCGTCGTCGAGATTGACATAGACATAGCCGAGCTTGGCGAGGCCGTCATCGACCAGTGCCTGGGCGGCGCCCATCACCTTGTCCTCGTCGACCTCGGTGCGAAAGGCGTTCCAGCTGTTCCAGCCCATGGGCGGGGTTTTGGCGGCGCCATCCGTGTGGCCGAGCCAGACGCCTTTAGGGGTCGTCTGCGCCATCGCCGGCGTGGCCAGGATCACCGCAAAACTGGTCGCGGCGCAGAGCAGGGTTTTCAGATGGGACATGGGCGCTTCCTTTTTTGCGTTTAGTTTAGGCGACGGCTGAACCGCTTTTCTTATACCGCCCCGCTACGCGGGGCGGGGGACCGCATGAGACAGCCTTTGGGCTGGCGATATGTGGTGGTGGGGGTCTTTCTTCCTTCACAATCACAGGCTGACGTCCGCTTTAGTCGAATACTTGGAGCACGGGTGTTCTTGTCCTCAAAAGGCCCCCACCACCACATCTCACGCGACCCAAACGCCAGCGTTCCGATCTCTTTCGCAGGCGCGGCGCGTTTCGTGTGGTCCCCCTCCCCGCGTAGCGGGGAGGTATAAGAAAAATCTTCCCTCATTGTTTCTCGGATCCCGCCAAGGCCTGAACCTCGGCCTTCCAGTAGGACGGCAGGTTGCCATAGGTGTCGAAACCGGCCTGCCAGTCGCCGCTGACGTCGATCACGTAGAGATAGTCGGGCGCATAGACGCTGGCCGCCTTGGCCACGGCGTTGAACTGGCCGACGTCCGGAATATTGTTGACGATATGCCAGACCTTGACGCCCTTGCCGGCCGCAAGCGCCGTGGCCTCGCGGATCTTGGCATAGTCGTTGACATAGTGCTGGCCGTCATTTTCGAACAGGACGATCATTTCGCCCGGCGATGTCGCCTGGACCGCGCACGTGTCCGGCATGCCGACGTTGAAGATGACCTTGCCGTCCGGGCGATACTTGGCGACGATGGCCCGCAGCTTGTCATACTCGGCGGCAAACAGGGCGCAGTCGTAATCGGCCGGCGCCGTCTCGTCGAAGAAGATGCCTGTCAGGTCGGGCATTGTCTGGAAATAGGTGCGCACCTGGGCGTCGATGCGCTCCCAGGTCTGGCACTTGCCGTCGACATTGCAGGTGTGGGTAAAGTAGCCGGTCGGCACATAGCCGTAGAGGGCGATATCGTGTTTCTTCGCCCGGCGCAGAACCGGCGCATAGATGTCGGCGCCATCGGCGACGACGTCCGTCTTGCCCTTGGCCAGGATGCCGCTGCTGGGGTTGATCAGGGCGATGCTGTGGTCGGGGATGCGGTAGAAGTTGTCGAGCCTCTGGCCCCAGTAACTGACCACGGCCAGGTTCGGTTTCGCCAGGGCGGGGCCGGCAATGCAGGGGGCGATACAGACGGCGAGACAGGCCAAGCCGGCAAGAAGTAACAGCACGCGTTTCATCGGGCGCCTTTCACGTGAGCGATATATTGGCTGTGGCTGGGCAGGGCTTGCGCGCGCTGTCCGATCATGCGGCGCAGCTGCGCCATGCGGTCGAGGAATTCCTCGCGCGGCAGGGCGTCGGCCAGGGGGTGGTAGGATCTGGGCACAAGCCCCTGCCCCATCAGGACGGAGAACCAGCTCGTCTCCTTGAACAAATCGGCCGGATATTCGAGCAGCAGGCCGTCATTTTCGAAGACGTCGAGCCGGGCCTTCAGGCTGTCGGGGATCTCTATGTTGCGGCACATGGTCCAGAACGGCGTGTCGTCACGTTCGGTCAGTTTGTAGTGCGCCACCAGGAAGTCGCGGATACGTTCGTACTCGGCATTCATCTCTTCATTGAACTTGGCGCGGACGATCGGGTTGATGTCTTTCCGCGGGAACATGGCCATCAGGCGGGCCAGCCCGCTTTGCACCAGGTAGATCGAGGTCGATTCCAACGGTTCCAGAAAACCGGAAGCTAAGCCCAGCGAGACGACGTTCTTTTCCCACATGCGGGCGCGGTGCCCCGTGGTGAAGCTGAGCGTGCGCGGCTCGGCCAGGGCCTTGCCGTCCAGCCGGCTCAGCAGCTTTTCCTTTGCCTCATCGACCGAAACAAACCCGTCGCAGAAGACATAACCGTTGCCGATCCGGTGTTGCAGTGGGATCCGCCATTGCCAGCCGGCCTCTCGCGCGGTGGCGCGGGTATAGGGCGATGGGCGGACCGGCGTGACTTCGCACGGTACGGCGACGGCGCGATTGCACGGCAACCAGTGGCTCCAATCGACATAGTCCGACACCCAGGGTCTTGCCCCATCAGCAAAGACCCGAAAAACCTGAACAGTCGATAGTAAGAGATCGCCTGGCGACGACGCGGCCATCGCCGAGCGTCAGAGGCGTCAGAACGTCTCCGCTGTCCGGCATCTTGCGCTCGACCGTTGGTGACGCTTGCCTTCGAGACGCTCGACACCGCGCGCCTCAGCGTAGCGGCGCAGAAATGCCAGCATAGAGACGGGCGTCGAAATGGATAGGCCTTATTGAGCTTGAATTTGCGGCATTGTCGGTGGCGCGACGGGCCGCAGCGACCTGACCGCGGATGGCCATGGTCTCCATGATTGAACTGGACCGTAATCCTTGGCGTTTTCCTGCGCCGCCAGCCGCAACCAGAAATGATAGAAATTAATGCCCTCCATCGTTGACGCCGTAGTCGCCGAAGGGGTGGACAGGTAGCTGTTCGCCGATACTGCTTCCAATTGACGAATTCAATGCCCAGCTTGAATGTCGCCTGCGGTCTCACGAACGAGGTCCGTCTTCGCTCGACGCCGAGGATGCGTATTGAAGAGGTTGATCATCGGGATGGTCGCTTCGCCGACCCCGACCGTGCCGATATCGGCGGACTCAACGAGCGTGACCGAAAGCCTGTCGCGGCCATAGATTTTCGACAGGCACGCCGCGGCCATCCAGCCGGCTGTGCCGCCGCCGAGGATAACGACTCTCTGGGTCTCCGGGTGGGTCATGGTCTATCCGGCCTCGAAGGAAAAGGTGGCGCGCAGCGAATCTGCTGCGCGCCAAGAGTACGCCCATACGCCAGGAAGGCACCGGGAAAGGCATGGGCGGTAGTCGGGGAAGGCTCAATCTTGCATCTCCCCACCTTTGGTGGGGAGGGGGACCGCGAGCCCTCTTGGGCTCGGGGTGGTGGGGTTTCTTGTTTTAACAAGCACTCAAATATTCAAATACTTGCGTAAGCCGACGTTGAGCCGATGTGCGTGCAACTCAAGTAAGAAACCCCACCACCACATCTCGCGCGACGAACAGGTCAGAGTTCAAACGACCCTTTCCGGAGCGGCGCGCTTCGTGCGGTCCCCCTCCCCGATCAAGTCGGGGAGGTACAAATATCTAGTACTTGAACCGCACGCTGACCTGGACGCGGCGATCGAAGTCGAACGTCCCGGCCGGCAGGAACAGCGGCGTCTGGTCGGGATTGGCCGCCGTCGGTCCCTGGACCTCCTGGAAGATCTTCGGACGGGTCTGCAACAGGTTGCTGCCCTGCAGGTCGATTTCGGTATGGCCGTTGATGGCATAGCGCAGCGAGCCGTCGAGGAAGCCTTCGGCCGCATTCCACACCGGGAAGCCGATGCAGCAGTCATTGACCGAATTGACGTACTTGGAGCGCCAGTTATAGGCCAGGCGCGCCCCGAACGGTCCCTTGTCGTAGAGCAGGATCAGGTTGTAGGAATTATCCGACAGCTGTTCCAGGCGGCCGGGATTGATCATGCCGTCCTGGGCCGAACGGGTGACCGTGGTGCCGTCCGACGAGTCGAGCATCAGGTTCTCGTTCTTCACGCCTTCATTATGCAGGTGCGTGTAGTTGGCCTGGATGCCAAGGCCGTCGAAGGGCTTGGGCAGGAAGGTGAAGTAGCGCTGGAAGGCGACTTCGAAGCCCTTGACGCTGGCACCGTCGCCATTGACCGGACCGTTGACGACGACATTGCGGGTGACCCCGTTATTGGTCATCGGCACGTTGAAGGTACCGTTCTGGATGTAGTCGTAGAACTTCTTGGTGAAGATATCGAAGCTGAACGAACCGACATCGGCGAAGTAGCGCTCGATCGACAGGTCGAACTGGTCGGCCTGGATGGCCTTCAGGCGCGGGTTACCAGCGCTGCCGGAATAGCCGTAGATATAGCTGACCGGCTGGCCCGAACCGTTGAGCACAAGGCTGGGATTGCCGACGGCGATCGCCGATTGCGGCACGTAGCTGCGCTGCAGGGTAATGTAGTTCTTCAGCAGGCCGATATCGGGCATGGACATGGCGCGCGACGCGGCAAAGCGCACGATCCAGTCGTCCGGCAGCGCAAACGCCAGGTTCAGGCTGGGCAGGCTGTAGGTATGCGACGTCTTGACCGTCGATGTCGCGGCGGCGCCGTTCGAGAACTTCTGGTCGTCGGTCGAGTTGACGGCCAGGCACTGCGGCGAGATGGCGTATTGGTTGGGTCCGAGCGAGGCAATTTCGCCGGCCGACAGCGGCATGCAGTTCAGGTCGGCCGAGGTGAACGGAATGGCGAAATTGGTGGCGCCGACGCTGGTCATGTCGGTCTTGACGACGCGCAGGCCGATATTGCCCGACACAGTGATGCCGTTGAACAGGACGGCGTCGCGGCCGCCGAACTTCAGCATGGCGTAGGCCGAATCCTGCTTCAGGTTGACATTGAGGATTTCGCCCGGCTGGAAGCAGGTACCGGCGATATTGGCCGAGCGCATGCAGATGGGATCCCAGGTCGAGGACGGGGTGCCGCCCTTGGCCGACTGGGCCGCCATGCCGAAGGTCGCCTCCATCAGGTTGATGTTCTTCAGGTAGTCCGGATTGATGGTGACGAACTGCTTCTGTGACAGCAGGCCATCGAGCAGGCCGCTGTCGCCGAAGGTCCGCGTCTCCCAGTAGGTGCCGGGATAGCCCTGGAACTTGACCGAGCCGTCGGTATTGTAGGTGGTCGGGGCGTCGAGGTGGAAGCTATCGGCCGGGTTGGCGCCCCAGTTGCTCGAGATCGGTTGCCAGTCATAGGCCGACCATTTGTTGAGCTGGTCGCGTTCCGACAGGCGCACGCCGACATCCAGTTCCGCCAGCCACGGATTATCAAGGGCGTATGAGGCGTCGATCTGGACCGCGTTCATGCTGGCCTTGCTGTCTTCAAGGTGGTCCATGATGGATTCGTTGAAGTAGTTGCGGTAGTCGGCCAGCGGGTCGGTGCCGACGACATTGTAGCCCGACGGCGCGGAGAAGCTCACCTTGGGCAGGTCGCCGGTCAGGTCGAGACCGAGATTGGCGTAGGTGCCGTTGCGATAGGTGATATCGTAATGGGTATTGGTCGACAGGACGTGCTGGACGTCGAAGACGAACTTGAGACGATCGGTCGCCAGCCACTGGAAGTTCAGCGCCACGTCTTCGACATTACGGCTTTCGGTCGAGTAGCGGGTCGCCAGGTTGACCGTCGGTGCCAGGCGGCACGGCTGGTTGGCGTGGGTGACGTTCGAATCCAGGCACGGCTGGTAGATCGGCTTGTTGATACCGTACTGGCTGTAGGTGCCGTACTGGTCGGTCGACCCGACCGCATAGGCGCCGGTCGCCCAGTCGGCGATGGTGCCGTAGCCCCAGCCGCCGGCCGACGCCGTGATGACGCCGGTCTGGAACATGCCGTTGCTGGCGAAGGTGAACGGCGTGCCGCCGCCGGCCTGGTTGATGCCCAGGCCCGGCGCGTCGGGCGGCGCGATCAGCGAGGGATCGGTCCACACGGTCGACTGGTTCGTCGTCGCCGGATCGACCCAGGCCCAGTAGCTGAGCAGCTGGTCTTCGTTCCAGGTATTGTCGTAGGTCGACTTGTTATATTGCAGGGTCGCCTTGAAATGCTTGTCGAGGCTGGTCCACTGGCCGGCCAGCGAAATGCCCTTGCGGGTGCGGTCGTAGACGGTGTTGTTGTAGCTGACGCCCGACGGGATGTAGTTCATCTGCGAGGTGCAGGCGCCGGCGGCGAACGGCATCATGCGCGGCAGGATGGCGCCCTGGCTGGTGGTCTCGATCTTGGAATAGGCAAGGTCGGCCAGGAAGCCGAAGTCGCCGAGCTCGGTATGCCAGCGATTGGAATAGAGCACCGAGCCGGACGGCGTCCACTTCTTGCTCAGGTCGCCATAGTCGCCCTCCAGCGTGCCGGAAATCAGTTGGCCCGGCTGGTCGAACGGCAGGCGGGTACGCAGGTTGACCGTGCCGGCAATGCCGCCCTCCAGCATGGCGGCGGTGGCGTTCTTATAGGTGTCGACGCCCGACAGCATTTCCGGCGAGACGTCTTCCCAGCTCAGGCCCGAGGCCGAGCCGGCGCTGAAGATGTCGCGGCCGTTGAACTCCGACTTGACCTGCTGCAGGCCGCGGATGATGACGCCGGTGGGTTCGGCGGGGAAGTGCATTACGTCGCCGCCGGCGACGGAACGCATCACGGTGACGCCGGGGACACGTTGCAGCGCCTCGGCCACGCTCTTGTCGGGGAAGGCGCCGATATCGGTCGCCGTGATCGAATCGACGACCGTATCCGCCGTCTTCTTGATCTGCTGCGCCGTTTTCAGCGCCTTGCGCGATCCGACGACGATGACGGCGTCATCTGCCTTCGTCGCACCCGTATCGCCATCCTTGGCCTGGGGCGCAGCCATGGCATGCGTCGTCCCCACCAGACCGAAAAACAGGGTCGCCGCCAAAGCCGTGCGTGAAACCCCGCTACTCTTCCTCTTGATCGTCGTCATCGTCCTAACACCCTTTTATCAATCCCCAATTAAGTTGGGCTACATTGAGGATGCTACATTTGCTACAGTCGGTCAACACTGTTACGAAGCGGTGAAATTTATATTACAATTTAAAGAACGCGCTGTTGCAAATCTGCAATAGGGTTAAGAGGGCGGTGTGAAGCAAGGCGTTGAATCGTAATAAAAAAGGATCGCAGCCGACCCCGGCCACGATCCCTAATCAGAACTCCCCCTTCAAAAGCTAGGTGATTCACACATCTCGTAGCAAAGTCGCAGAGCGTTGAAATTCAAGCTCTTTTAAATCTCCCCACCTTTGGTGGGGAGGGGGACCGCACGAAGCGCGCCGCTCCTGACAGTGTCTTTTAGCTCTCATGTATTCGCCGCGCGAGATGTGGCGGTGGGGTTTCTTGCTTGAATCACAAGCACGGCTGCCCGCCAGACACTTAAGGAAGCAATTGATTATTTTAGCTTTTATCGAAGCAAGAAACCCCACCACCACATCTCACCAGCGCAAGCGCCGTCTCGTGCGGTCCCCCTCCCCGATCAAGTCGTGGAGGTTTAAGAAAGGCGACCCCAGCGCTCACGAAGTTTGCATACTCCAGCCTTCAAGAGGGGAAGTTCTGAAGAGCATCAAAACGCCAGGCTGACGCCCGCGGTGATGGTGCGGCCAAAGGCGCTATAGCCCGCATCGACGCCACTGCCGGTCCCCGTGGCGCCATTCGACCAGACGGCATACGGATTGCCGTTCAGGAAGGTGCGCACGATGGTGTTGCTCAGGTTGCGGCCTTCGACATAGAGCTTGATATTCGGCGTCACCTGATAGGAGGCCGTGGCATTGAGCCAGTCGGCGGCGCGGGTAATGGCCGGCCAGCCGGTGACCTCGGTAAAGGTCGCCTGGGTAAAGGCGCTGGTATGGTCCCACGACAGGCTGGCCAGGATGGGGCCGTGCTCATAGAAGATATTGGCCGAATAGGTTGTCGGCGACACGCCCTGCTCTTGCCCGGCCGAAACGCCATCGATCATCGTCTTCGACCAGGTATGGGTATATTGCGCCCGGACGCCGAAGCCGTTGTCGAGGATATGCTGCCAGCCGATCTCGACGCCGTAGATGTCTGCCGTATCGCCATTGATCGGCTTGACGACGCTGAACGGCAGGGGCGCGCACGGCTCGCCATTGAAGCAGCCGACGGCGCCGATATCGACGTTGTTGGTCTGGGCCGTGGTGATGTCGTCGCGCAGCTTCTTGTCGAACAGGGCGACTGACAGCATGTCCTTCTGGCGGTAATACCATTCGAGCGAGGCATCGAGTTGATGCGCCTTGACCGGCAGCAGGTCGGCATTGCCGCCGTAATAGAGGATATATTGCTGGTTGATGGCGTTGTTGGTCGCCGTCGGCACCAGCTGGTTGAGGTTCGGCCGCGCCATGACGTCGGCGGCGCCCAGGCGCAGCTGCAGGTCCTGGCGGATATGGTATGTCAGGTTCAGCGACGGCAGGACCAGGGTGTAATGCCCCTTGGCCGTCACCGGCGTGATATCGGAATAGTGCACCACGCCCGGATTGGTCGGGTTGGCGGTATCGTCCACCGTCACCGACAGGATATTGTTGACCGCGGTCGAGGCCCGGGTCTGGGTCGAGACGACGCGCACGCCGACATTGCCGTTCCAGGTATCGGTGCCGAAACTGCCCTCGACAAAGCTGGTGAAGGTCTTCTCATTGACCTGGTAGGAGTTGGTCGGATTGTACTGCGGCACGGTCAGGCTGAAATCGTACGTGCCCTCGCCGCTGGTATAGTTGGGCGTGCCGTCCAGCGTCTTGAGCCCGCCCAGCAGGGCATTGACGTCGAGCAGGGCCATGATCATGGGGAACTTGCCGCCGGCGCCCTGCATGAAGTTGGGGAAGGCGAAGGTCGAGATGACATTGGCCTTCATGGTGGCGAAGCTGATCGGGCCCGGCTGGCCGTCGAGCGTATTATAGAGCGAGCCATACTGGTTCGAACCATTGGTCCAGTCATTGCTGACATCGCGGCGCGATTTCGAGCGATCGGTATAGCTGACCCCGAAGGTGATGCTGTGCAGGATGCCGCCATCCTTGTGCCAGTCGCCATTGAGCTTCACACCCGTGACGCGGTCGCGGATCGAATAACCGCTCAGGCCCACATAGTGGGTGCTCCACAGGCTCTGGTCGTTCATCTTGCCGGACGCCAGGGCGGTGGCGTAGTCGACCCCGCCCGGCAGGGTGATGGTCATGTCGGGCAGGCCGCCGGCATTGGCCGTCATGGTGATGGTGTTCTGGTTGTAGGGGGTCGGCGACACCAGGCCGGCGGTGACGAAGGTGTCGGTGCCGCCTTCGGGACGGTCGGCGCCGGAATAATAGACATCGCCGGTCAGGGTCAGGTGGTTATTGACCTCCCAGCTGCCGTTGAGGCCGAACAGGGAGGTGTTGACCACGCGATTGACCGTCTGGTTGATGACTTCCGGGGTGAAGTTGTTGCCGGTGAACGACGTCACCAGGCCGTCCTTGACCGTGACATTGCTCCATTCCGGATTGCCGTCGGCATCGTAGGTGAAGTCGGGATAGAAGGCGTGGTTGTAGGCGACCTGGGGATCCTTGAGGCGGGTGAACATCAGGTCGGCGACGATGCGGACGGTCTCGGACGGGCGCCATTCGACCGTGCCGGTCAGGGCGGTGCGCACCTTGCGGTCGACGATCGAGCCGTACGAGATGCAGCATTCGGCGACGACGGGGTTGGACGAATCGAGCGGCCAGACGCCGGGGCTGGCCGGATCGTAGGTATTGTAGTTCATCGAATCGCTGCGCGTCTTGGTATCGGAATAGACGGCGCCGATCAGGAAGCCGAAACGGCCGTCCTTTGTCGTGTCGCTGATAAAGCCGGACGTCTTGTAGCCGTGGAATTCCGACATGTCGTTATAGCTGCCCTCGGTGCGCAGGGCGGAATGGAAGCCCTTGCGGTCGAACGGCCGGGCCGAGCGCAGGTTGACCGTGCCGCCGATACTGCCCTCGATGGCCGAGGCCTCGGGCGACTTGAGGACATCGGCGCCGGAGATGATATCCGACGGCAGGATATCGAAGGCGAAGTCGCGGCCGTCGTCGTCGGTCGCCAGGATACGGTCGTTCAGGGTGACGATATTGTATTGCGAGCCCAGGCCACGCACGCTGACATACTGCCCCTCCCCGCCGGTCGTGCGGTTGATGGTGATGCCGGTAATGTGGCTGAGCGAGTCGGCGACATCGTTGTCGGGGAAACGGCCCAGCTCCGTGGCATTGATCGAATCGACGATGACGCCGGCCGAGCGCTTGACGCGCAGGGACTTGGCCAGGCTGCCGCGCATGCCGACAACGACGACTTCGGTGCTGTCCGAAGCCGCGGGTTTGGCAGCGTCCTGTTTCGCCGTATCTTGCGGATCGGCGGCCAGGGCGGAGGTTGCGGCAAGCGCCAGGATGATGGCAACCGGTGCGACACTGCCCATCAGGGCTCTTACGATCGGGGTCTTCGTACGCATACCTTCGCCTCCATCTATGATCCGCCAAAACAGCGCATTTAAGTTTCGTTATATTTCGTTATGCATCTTATTGTAGCTGTCAACCGAAATCAGCGTGGCCATGCCGTGCAATTTTGGCAACCGAAACGAAATGAAACATATATGTCACGTTTTGTCCCGCCTATCGGCCAACATATTCGTCAAAATCGCTCGCGACGTTGATATTTGACAATCATTTTAGGATAAGAAGACACAAACAGAGCCGCCGGAAGAGACATATGACTACTGCCGACAAGGTAACGCGCGACACCAGCAAGCGCCGCCGCCAGATTACCGACATGATCAAGTCGCGCGGCAGCGTCCAGGTGACCTCCCTGTCCGACATGTTCGGCGTGTCGATGCAGACTATCCGCAAGGACCTCAACTACCTGGAAACGCACGGCGTCGCCGCCCGCGCCTATGGCGGCGCCATCGCCGCCGAGGCCGTCAATGTCGCCGAGGCCCCGATCGAGACCAAGCGCGTCGCCCATACGGAAGAGAAGGAACGCATCGGCCGCCTGGCTGCCGGCCTGGTCGAACCGGGTGATTCCATCATGCTCGATTCCGGCACCACGGCCATGCAGATCGCGCGCTTCCTGCCCGACGACGAAGACATTACCGTCGTCACCAACGATTTCGGCGTGCTGGGCGCGCTCAGCCAGAAGCGCAATCTGAAGATCGTCATGCTGGGCGGGGAATTGCGCCGCAAGAACATGGCCTTCTACGGCGCGCAAACCCTGGCGGCGCTTGACGACCTGCATCTCGACAAGCTGTTTCTGGGCGTCGACGGCTTTGATGTGACGCGCGGCATCACCACCCATTTCGAGCCCGAAGCCCAGCTGAACCGCAAGATGGTCGAGGCGGCCCGCCGGGTGATTGCCGTGACCGACTCGTCGAAATTCGGCAAGGTGTGTTTGCACCGGATCATCGATATCAGCGAGATCGACGACCTGATCACCGATTCGGATGCGCCGGACTATATCCGCGGGCCGGAGGGCGCGTTGGGGTTCAGGGTGCATCTGGCCTAGGGCGGTAAAGAGAAGAAGACCCCTCCGTCTGCTGCGGCCTGAAGGCCTTGCCATGGCTTGCGAAGGTCATGCCTTCGCTGGCGCCAAACCTCCCCATTCCTTCAGAATAGGGCGGAGGGAGCATGGACGATCTCCCTCCGCCCCATCGTTAGATGGGGAGGTGGATGGGATCGGCGTCAAGCCGAGACCAGACGGAGGGGTCTCTTAGCCATGCGCGCGACTCAAGCAAGAAACCCCACCACCCCGAGCCCAAGCGGGCTCGCGGTCCCATGGCTGGCGAAGGCTATACCTTCGCTGGCGCCAAACCCCATTTGCGAGAGCAAATAGGGAGGAGTAAATTTTCTTTCGTTTTGTTATCTTTTAGTTGCGCTTTGGCAAAGAACCGTGCTTCATCGACCGAAATGATGTCACGCCGTGCCGGAGCCTTCGACCATGACAGCCCGACCGAATCTTACCCGTCGCACCCTCCTGTCGCTGCTGACGGGGGCGGCCCTGGTGCCCGAACTGGCCCTGGCCGGCACGAAATCCTCCCTGCCGGTGGCCACGGCCGGTGACGGCACCCTGACCATCGATTTCGACCTGCGCCTGCACAGCCGGGTGTCTATGATCACCGGCGCCACGACCCGGGTCCTCAGCGATTTCGCCGCCAGCGACACCGTGCGCCTGAAGGACGGCACCACGGTCGCCGATTTCCACTTCACCGGCCGCCACCAGGACAGCGTCTCGGATATCCATGGCGTTGGGCAACGCATTACCCTTACCGGCCGCACGCCGCAGGGGCTGGAAAAGGCCGTCGCCCTCACCTTCTACAGCCGCTATCCCGGCTTCGCCCTGCAACAGGTCAGCTATCGCAACAGCAGCGCGGCGACGCTCGAGCTCGCCGGCTGGAGCAATGGCGCCCATGTGCTGAGCGCCAATGGACACGGCTTCTGGTCGTGGTCGGGGGCCTCGCATCCCGATCGCCGCGACTGGGTGCAACCGGTCAAGGCCGGCTTTACCCAGCCCAACTTCATGGGCATGAATGCGTCCGATTACGGCAGCGGCACGCCGGTCGTCGATGTCTGGCGGCCCGATGCCGGCATAGCCGTCGGCCATGTCGAACCTGTCCCCAAGCTGGTCTCCCTGCCCCTGGTCGCCACCCGCACCGGTGCGGCCATCGCCGTCACCATGGACCAGCCCGTTACCCTGAAACCCGGCGACAGCTTCACCACGCTCGAGACCTTCGTCACCGTGCACCGCCGCGACTATTTCGCGACGCTCGACACCTATCGCCGCCTGATGTCGGAACGCGGCCTGGCCTCGCCCCAGCCACCGGCGGCATCATACGAAGGCATCTGGTGCGCCTGGGGGTATGATCGCACCTGCACGGCCGAGGAGGTCGAGGGCACATTGGCCAAGGCCGCCGATCTCGGCCTGAAATGGGTCGTGCTCGACGACGGCTGGCAAAGTTCCGAAGGCGACTGGTATCTCGACAAAACCAAGTTCCCGCGCGGCGACGCCGACATGCGCGCGCTGACCGCCTCCATCCGCAAGGCCGGGCTGAAGCCGCGCCTGTGGGTCACGCCACTGGCCGTCGATCCCGGCACCGACCTGTTGCACGATCATTCGGACATGCTGCTGCTCGACAAGGACGGGGCGCCGCAGCTGATCTCGTGGTGGAATTCGTTTTATCTCTGCCCCGCCTATCAACCGACCATCGCCTACACCGAAAAGCTGGTTGACAAGATCTTTCGCGACTGGGGCTTCGCCGGCATCAAGATCGACGGCCAGCACCTCAACGGCGTCGCGCCCTGCTACAACCCGGCCCACCACCATGCCCGCCCGGAAGAGTCGGTCGAAGGCCTGCAGACCTTCTGGAAATGCGTCTATGACACCGCCCTGGCCGCCGATCCGCAGGCCGTGGTCGAGATCTGCCCGTGTGGCGATTCCTACGCCTATTTCAACTTCCCCTATATGAACCAGGCGCCCGCCTCCGATCCGACCTCAAGCTGGCAGGTCCGCCTCAAGGGCAAGTCGCTGAAGGCCCTGATGGGACCGTCGGCGCCATTCGCCGGCGATCATGTCGAGCTGTCCGACCACGGCGACGACTTCGCCTCGACGGTCGGCATCGGCGCCGTGGTCTCGACCAAGTTCACCTGGCCGAACGAAGGCCCGGCGCCGGGATCGAACTTCCAGCTGACGGCCGAAAAGGAAGCCCTGTGGCGCAAGTGGATCGGGCTTTATAATGCCAAGATGCTGCCGCTGGGGACCTATCGCGGCGAGCTCTACGATATCGGCTTTGATAAGCCCGAGGCCCATGCCGTCGAGAAGGACGGCCACCTCTATTACGCCTTTTACGCCGAAAGCTGGCGCGGCCCCGTCGAGTTGCGCGGCCTGACCGGCGTCTACCGGGTGCGCGACTATTTCAACGACCGCGACCTGGGCGAGGTGTCGGCGGCCTCGCCGCGGCTCGATGTCGCCTTCGAGCGCTTCCTGCTGATCGAAGCCCAACCCCACACAGGTGCCGCATGAGCGATCCCGTCATCACCACTGTCCCGCCGGCCGACGCGGTGCCCGTGAGCGGCCGCCGCTGGCTGTGGTTCGCACTCGCCACCGTCGTCCTGTGGGGCGTCTGGGGGGCGCTGGCCGGCCTGTCGGCGCAGCACGGCTTCCCCGAGACCCTGACCTATTGCGTCTGGGCCATCACCATGATCGTCCCGGCCGTCATCGTCATGCAGCGCGAGCGCTGGAAGCTCGATATCAGCGCCAAGGCCATCGGCTATGGCCTCGCCATCGGCCTGCTCGGGGCCGGCGGCCAGATGGTGCTCTTCTACGCCGTCTCGACCGGCCCGGCCTACCTGATCTTTCCGGTGGTCTCGCTGTCGCCGCTGGTCACCATTCTGATGTCTTTCGTTATCCTGCGCGAACGCACCAACTGGCTGGGAGCGCTGGGTGTCCTGCTGGCCCTGGTCGCCCTGCCGATGTTCGACTACGACCCCAATGGCGCCGCCGCCCACGGCGTCAGCTGGTTTATCCTGGCCCTGGTCATCATGCTGTGCTGGGGCCTGCAGGCCTATTTCATGAAGACGGCCAATACGGTCATGAGCGCCGAAAGCATCTTCTTCTACATGATGATTTCCGGCCTGATGCTGGTACCCTTCGCCCTGCTGATGACCAATTTTTCGCACCCGGTGAACTGGGGCTGGGACGGGCCGTGGATGGCCGCCGCCATCCAGATGCTCAATGCCGTCGGCGCCCTGCTGCTGGTCTATGCCTTTCGCCACGGCAAGGCGATCGTCGTCGCCCCACTCAGCAATGCCGGCGGCCCGCTGGTCACCGCCATCCTGTCCCTGGCGCTGGAGGGCGTGGTGCCCGGGGCGCTGAAAATGGTCGGGCTGGGTCTGGCGCTGCTGGCGTCGATCTTCCTCGCCCTGGCGCCGTGAGGCAGTTCTTACTCCTCCCTATCGCTTGCGATGGGGAGGGGGACCGCGAGCCCTCTTGGGCTCGGGGTGGTGGGGCTTCTTACTTCCAGGCCATCCGCCGGCGGAGGCTTCAAAGCTTGTCGCCTAAGCAAGAAACCCCACCACCACATCTCACGCGCCCGGACGTTTTTGCGCAATAGCCGACCAGACTGAGCGCAGCGCGTTCGTGTGGTCCCCCTCCCCATTTGCAAGAGCAAATAGGGAGGAATAAAAGGCAAAATCGCAATATATATGTTTCGTTTTCATTGTTTTTGTTGCGTTGATCATTTTGCCGGGTTAATAAAGCCGCAACATCTTCCGCGAAAGGCTATGCCATGAAAGCCATGCTCGATCTGGTCGCGCGCCATAAGGCCGGCGCCCCCTGCGGCATTGTTTCGGTTTGTTCCGCCCATCCGCTGGTCGTCGAGGCCGCCCTGCGCCATGCCCGGCAAGCCAATTCGCCGTTGGCGCTGATCGAGGCGACCTGCAACCAGGTCAACCAGGATGGCGGCTATACCGGCATGCAGCCGGCCGACTTCCGCGACTTCGCCTTCGCCATCGCCGAGCGCGTCGGGCTGCAAAGCTCGCGCGTCCTGCTGGGTGGCGACCATCTCGGGCCCAATCCGTGGACGAACCTGCCGGCCACCGAGGCCATGGCCAAGGCGGAGGTCATGGTCGACGCCTATGTTCGTGCCGGTTTCCGCAAGATCCACGCCGACTGCTCGATGTCGTGCGCCGACGACCCCGTGCCCCTGCCCGAGCGCACCATCGCCGAACGCGCCGCCCGCCTGATCGCCGTATCTGAAAACGCCTGGCACGAGGTCGGCGGCGAGGCGCCCGTCTATGTCATCGGCACCGAAGTGCCGGTCCCGGGCGGGGCGTCGGAAGAGTTGCCGGAACTGGAGGTCACCGCGCCGGAGGCCGCGCTCGACACCATCGCCACGCACAAACAGATCTTCGACGCGCAAGGCCTGGGCGACGCCTGGCCGCGCGTCATTGCCGAGGTCGTCCAGCCGGGCGTCGAGTTCGACCATCACAAGGTCATCGACTACGACCGCAGCAAAGCCACGCGCCTCAGCCGCGCCATCGAGGGCCTTCCAACCATATTGTTCGAGGCCCATTCGACCGACTACCAGACCGCGGATGCCCTGCGCCAGTTGGTCGAGGACCATTTCGCCATCCTCAAGGTCGGGCCGGGCGTCACCTTTGCCCTGCGCGAGGCCCTGTGGGCGCTTGACGCCATCGAGCGCGAATGGATCGAGTCCGATCGCTCCGACTTCCGCACCGTGGTGCTGGACCGCATGCGCGCCGCCCCCGGCAACTGGGCGAAATATTATCACGGCGCCGGCCGCGAACTGGCCTTCGACCTGCAATACTCCTTAAGCGACCGCATCCGCTATTACTGGCCGGACGCCGACATCATCGCCGCTCAGGGCAAGCTGTTCGACAATCTGACCGACACCCCGCCGCCCCTGTCCCTGATCAGCCAGTTCCTGCCGGACGCCTATGCCGCCATCCGCACGCAGGGCCTGGCCCCGACCCCGGCCAACCTGGTCATGGCCCATATCGGCGCTGTCCTCGCCGGCTATTACGCGGCAACCCAGCCTTCTCCTGAGTTGCCCGCATCGGAGTTACTCTATGCCTGACGCTTTTTCCCCCGAACCTGTGCAGTCTGAACCTGAGCCCGCCCAATCCGGCCCCACCTTGCCCGGTTACGACGAGGCATGGCTCAAGGACCGCGGCGGCTTCTGGACGGCGCGCGAGATCGCCCAGCAACCCGATATGCTGCGCAAAACGCAGGGCCTGCTGGCTGCGAAGACGGCGGAGATCGACGCCTTCGTTGCGCCCCTGCTGGCGCGCGCAAGCTTGCGCATTATCCTGACCGGCGCGGGCACCTCGGCCTTTATCGGCGACAGCCTGGCGCCGTGGCTGTCGGCGCAGCTGAAGCATCCCGTCGAGTCCCTCGCCACCACCGACCTGGTGTGCGCGCCCGGCCTCTATTTCCAGGCGGACACCCCCACCCTTCTGGTGTCGTTCGGCCGCTCGGGCAACAGCCCGGAAAGCATTGCCGCGGTGGAACTGGCCGACCAGTGCGTCAGCGAAATCCATCACCTGGTCATCACCTGCAATGCCGACGGCGCCCTGGCCCGCTACGCCGAAACGGCGGCGCACGGCTACGGCCTGCTGCTGCCGGAAGAGACCCATGACCGCAGCTTCGCCATGACGTCGAGCTATAGCTGCATGGCCTATGCGGCACTCGCCATCCTCGGCGGCATCGACACGCTTGCCGCCCGCACCCCGGCCCTGGCCGACGCCGTGGCGGGCGTCATCGCCAACGACCTGCCGGTCCTGCAACAGGCGGTATCGCAAGGCTATGACCGTGTCGTCTATCTCGGCAGCCACGTCTTCAAGGGCATGGCGCGCGAGGCCGGGCTGAAGCTGCTGGAACTGACCAATGGCGGCATCGCCACCCTGTTCGACTCGCCGCTCGGTTTCCGCCATGGCCCCAAGACCTTTGTCACCGATACAACCCTGGTCGTCGTCTTTGTCTCGAACGACAGCCATACGCGGCGCTACGATGTCGACCTGCTCGACGAGCTGCGCCGCGACGCCCAGGCCGGCCGCGTCATCGCCGTCACCGCGCAGGACGGTCTGGAGGCCTATGATCATATCCGTATCCGCGGTATGGATAGGGCGCCCGATATCGACCTGATCTTTCCTTTTATTGCGGTGGCCCAGATCTTTGCCTTTCAACAGTCCCTGCAGCGCGGCCTGACGCCCGACCAGCCCAATACCCAGGGCACGGTCAACCGCGTCGTCCAGGGCGTTCGCATCCACGAGCGCGCCTGAAATGAGTCAGGTTGGGGGCCAAGATGGAGGACTTTATCTGGGCGTCGATGGCGGCGGCACCAAGACGGAATTCGTGCTGGCCGACCGCGACGGCCATGTCCTGGCGCGCCATCATGGCCCGACATCCTACTACCTGCAGACCGGCTTCGGCGGCCTCAACCACGTCCTGAGCGAAGGCGTCCGAGCGGTGCTGGCGGCGGCGGGACGGACAGCCGGCGACATCACATACGCCTTCTTCGGCCTGCCGGCCTATGGCGAGGATTCCGAAGTGCAGCCCGTGCTCGACCTCATGCCCGAGGCCGTGCTCGGCCACCGGCGCTATCAGTGCGGCAACGACATGATCTGCGGTTGGGCCGGATCGCTGGCCGGGGCGGACGGCATCAATATCGTCGCCGGCACCGGCTCGATCGGCTACGGCGAACGCCAGGGCCGCACCGCGCGCGCCGGCGGCTGGGGGGAGCTGTTCAGCGACGAGGGCTCGGCCTACTGGATCGCCATCCAGGGCCTCAACGCCTTTGCCCGGATGAGCGACGGCCGCCTGGCAAAGGGCCCACTGCACGCCATCCTGAAAGCGCATTTTGCCATCGATGCCGATCTCGATCTGTGCGGCCGGATCCTGGGTACCGGCACGCCGTCGCGCGATACGGTCGCTGCCCTGTCGCGCCATGTCGCCTTCGCCGCGCAATCGGGCGACGCCGAGGCCCAGCGCATCTTCATTCAGGGCGCGGCCGAGCTGGCCGGCATGATCGACGCCATCCGCAAGGCGCTGGCCTTCACAACAGACGAGACCGTGACCGTCTCCTATTCCGGCGGCGTCTTCAACAGCGAGGGCCTGATCCTCAGCCCCCTGCGCCGGGCCCTGGCGACCCTGCCGGCGCAGTACCGGCTGGCAGAGCCGATCCTGCCGCCCGGCATCGGCGCCGCGGTCTATGCCGCCCGCAGCGCCCGCGAGCCCCTGTCCCCCGAAGCACTCGACCGATTGCGTAATCTAGACGCATGAAGGCGCTTCTGTTCGACATGGACGGCACCCTGGCCGATACCGAGCCTGTGCATCTCGAGGCCCTGCGGCTTATGTTGCAGCAGCACGGCGTCGCGCTCGACGTCTCCGACTTTCACAGCCGCATGGCCGGACGCACAACCCGTGCCGTCACCGCCGACCTGTTCCCCGATGTCGATGCCGAGGGGGTGCGTGCGCGCGTCGACATCAAGGAGCGCCTGTTTCGGGAGCTGGCGGCTGGCATCACGCCCATGCCCGGCCTTGTCGCCCTGCTCGATGCGGCTGCGGCCGCCGGATTGAAAACCGGCCTGGTGACCAATTCGCCGCCCGACAATATCGTCTTCCTGCTCGATGCGCTGGGACTGACCGACCGCTTCGACACGGTGGTTTCCGCCTCCGACCTGCCGCGCGCCAAGCCCGATCCCCTGCCCTACCTGACCGCCCTTGCCAATCTGGGCATTGCCGCCGAAGATGCTGTCGCCTTCGAAGATTCCCTGCCGGGTGTGCGTTCGGCGACCCAGGCCGGGCTATACTGTATCGGGCTTGCTACCAGCCTGTCGCCGGACGCCCTGCGCCAGGCCGGCGCGGCCGGGGTCCTGCGCGACTTCCATGGGTTTGCAATCGTGAATGACGGACCTCGTATTTAGCCGTTGACATCTCCCCCAATTTGTAGCGCATATTATGTAGCTATACTACAAAGAGGAATCCCCCGATGCCGTTCGTGAAATTCTGCGCCTCGTCCTTAGCCATACTGACCGTCCTCGGTGCGTCCGCCGCCCTGGCCGATCCGCTGCAGTCTTTCGGCAACAGCTACGGGGCCCTGAGCTGGACGGCCAAAGGCAAACGTGTGTCGGACGTGCGCTTTACAGACAAACTGACCGGCCGGGCGATCGCGATCACCTCTCCCTTCACCATCGCGCTCGACAAGGGCCCGACCCTGACCACGGGCGATCTCGAACTGACGGGCGCCTTGCGCAATGTCAGTGTCGCCGGCAACCCGAAGGCATCGCGCCTGGCCGAAACGAAGCCGCACCAGGAGGTGCAGGGCACATTCAGCGATTCCGAGGGCCGCCTGCGCGTCGAATGGCGTCTGGTCCAGCCGGAAAACGCCAAATACCTGCGCGAGATCGTCACCATTACGGCGCTGAAGCAGGACGAGACCCTGCCCCAGGTGCGCCTGCTCGACGCCATGGTCCATGATGGCGAGGTCGCGGGCAAGGTAACCGGGTCACCGGTCATCGCCGGCAACGACTATATGATGTTCGAAAATCCGCTGGCCAACAGCCATGCCGAGATGGAGGACGACCAGGTCTTCACCTGGATCGACAATGCCCTGCCCCTGCGCAAGGGCCAGAGCGTGACCTATTCCGCTGTCATCGGCGTGTCGGCGCCGGGCCAGCTGCGCCGCGACTTCCTCGACTATCTCGAGGCCGAGCGCGCCCACCCCTACCGCACCTTCCTGCACTATAATTCGTGGTACGATATCGGCTATTCCAACCCGTATAACGAAGCCGACGCGCTGGGCCGTATCCAGACCTTCGGCGAGGAACTGACACACAAGCGCGGCGTCACCATCGATTCCTTCCTGTTCGACGACGGCTGGGACGACCGCACCGGTTACTGGGGCTTCAGCAAGGACTTCCCTCACGGCTTCGTGCCCCTGCGCGATGCCGCGGCGAAGTATGGCGCCGCGCCCGGCGTCTGGCTGTCGCCCTGGGGCGGCTACAATACGCCCAAGGTCGAGCGCATCAAGAACGGCACGGCCGCGGGCTTCGAGATCATCGATGGCGGGTTCGCCCTGTCCGGCCCGAAATATTACGACGCCTTCCACAAGGCGACGCTCGACCTCGTCACCCGGCAGGGCGTCAACCAGTTCAAGCTCGACGGCACCGGCAATGCCGACAAGGTCTTCCCGGGCAGCCGCTTCAACAGCGATTTCGACGCGGCCATCCATCTGATCGACGACCTGCGCGCCGCCAAGCCCGACCTGTTCATCAATGTCACCACCGGCACCTATCCGTCGCCGGCATGGCTGTCATACGCCGACTCGATCTGGCGCGGCGGCCAGGACCACGCCTTTACTGGCGCTGGCTCGCCCCGCCAGCGCTGGATGACCTATCGCGACCGCGAGGAATACCAGAATATCGTCGTCGGCGGGCCCTTGTTCCCGCTCAATGCCGTCATGCTGCATGGCCTGATCTACGCCCAGCACGCGCCGGGCCTCGACACCGATCCGAAGCACGAATTCGCCGACGAGATCCATTCCTATTTCGGCAGCGGCACGGCCCTGCAGGAGATGTATATCACCCCGTCCCTGCTGACGACGGCGGACTGGGACACCCTGGCCGAGGCAGCGAAATGGTCGCGCGGCAATGCCGATGTCCTGAAGGACTCGCACTGGATCGGCGGCGATCCGGCCCGCCTCGACATCTATGGCTGGGCCGCCTGGGCGCCGCGCAAGGGCATCATCACCCTGCGCAATCCGTCCGACCAGCCGCAGGCCTTCGCCCTCGATATCGGCCATGCCCTGGAGCTGCCGCAAGGCAGCCCTGGCACCTACACGGCACGCAGCCCCTGGCATGGCGCGGAGCCGGCGCAACTGACCCTGGTCGCGGGCCAGGCGACGACCCTGCACCTGAAGCCGTTCGAGGTGGTGACGCTGGAACTGACGCCGGCGGGGAAGTGATTGTCTGGCGGCGCGCGGCGGCCTTGCCTGAGGCAGTTTTGCCAGCTCCCGCCTGCCCCGTTTACGGGGAAGGTGGCATCGAGGCCGCAGGCCGAAGATGACGGAAGGGGGGGCGGTAGGTGTGCCAAATTAGGGTCCCGTCAGTTCGCGGAAGCGACAGCATTGCCCCTCCCACCATCCTTCGGATGGTCCCCCCTCCCCGCTTCGCAGGGCGGGCGAAAGAACGTTGGCGGCTCTACAGAATTATTGTCTTGGCGTACACCGCTTCAGTCCCCCGTCGGCAGGTAGTGCTGTTGCGGCGAGACGGCGGACGAGACGCGGCGCAGGGTCTCCATCGCCGGCTTACCGATCATCAGGGCGACGCGGTCGGCGATGCAGTCGAGCACGAACAGCTGGGCAAAGCGCACCGGGTTGGGCTGGTGATACGGAATGTCGGTCGCCAGCTCGATGGGGATCAGGATATCGACCAGTTCACCCAGCCGGCTCTTTTCCGGCGCCAGGGCAATGCAGGTGGCGCCGTAGTTGCGGGCGATGCGTGCGGCTTCCGCCAGGGTTTCCGGCTGGCCCGTCGACGAGACGAACAGCACCGTATCGCCCTTTTTCAACGTTGCCGCCGTCATGCGCTGCATATAGCTGTCGACATGGGCGACGGCGCGCAGGCCAAGACGGAAGAAGCGGTTCTGGCCTTCCATGGCCAGGACGGCCGAGCTGCCGCCAAGACCGAAGACGGCGATCATCTGCGACGCCATCAGCACCTTGGCGGCCGCATCGATGCGTTCGAAATGTTCGGTGCCGCTGACCGAGCGCAGGGCAAGGGCGACACTGGTGCCGACACGGTCGAAGCGTTCGTCCTCGACCTGCCCGCCCTCGCCGACCGACGGTGTCTCGCGGGCGAACTTCTGCTCCAGCACCAGCGACTGGGCGAGATACTTCTTGAACTCCTTGAAGCCCTCGCAGCCGATCGAGCGGCAATAGCGAATGACCGAGGGCTCGCTGACGCCGATACGGTTGGCGAAGCTCTTGATGCTGACGTCGACCACCGATCCCGGGTCGCGCAGGATTTCCTCGCCGATCTTGAGATTGACGCCGTCTTCATGCGGCGCACGGTCACGGATGGTGGTGAGGATATCATTCAGGGCTGTCATGGCGGCGATTGTAGCAAAATTACATGACCTGACAATAGGTTGCGCGCAAGGTAGGCTAGTCCGACATCACCGCCACCTGCACGGACTGCCATGAAACGCTTTTCCTTCCTGATCGTCATTGCCCTATGGGGACTACAGAGCGAGGTGCACGCTGCCCCGCGGCCCGCCGATACCGTATTCCTCCATGGCAAGGTCTATACGGTCGATGCACACGACAGCGTCGCCCAGGCCGTGGCGGTGCGCGACGGCGTCATCGTCTATACGGGCGACGACAACGGCGCAAAGGCCTTCACCGGACGACGGACGCAGGTTATCGACCTCAAGGGCCGGATGATGATGCCCGGCCTGATCGACGGCCATATGCATCCGCAATCGGGCGGACTGCGCATGCTCGATTGCAATCTCGACTATCAGGCCCTGACCGTGGCGCAGTTCCAGGCGCGCATCCAGGCCTGCGCCGATGCCGACACTAAGGCTGGCCCCGACGACTGGCTGAACGTCATCAACTGGTTCGAACAGAACATGCAGCCGGCGGGCATCGTGCTGACGCACGCAGCGCTCGACGGCGTGCGCACGACCCGGCCGATCCGGGTGCATTCGTCCTATGGCCACACCGACCTGGTCAATGCCCGTGCCCTGGCCCTGGCCCATATCACTCGTGACACGCCTAACCCCAAGGACGGCATCATCGTCCGCGATAGCGACGGCAATCCGACCGGCCTGCTGGAAGACGCCGCCAAGGACCTGGTCACCAATCTGATGCCGCCACCGTCGCCGGAAAAGAACGCCGAGGCGACCCGCAAGGCGCTGGCGGTCATGCGCGCCCAGGGCATTACCACATTCCTCGACGCCTATACCGATATAGAGACGATGACGGCCTATCGCGACCTTCAGAGGGCCGGCGGCCTGACGGCGCGGGCGCATTTCGCCGTACTGATCGATTCCGTCGCCGGCTACGATGCCGATACGGCCATTGCCGAGGTCCTGCGCCAGCAGGCGCAGTTCGACCAGGGGCCCCTGCGCCCTGCGCCCTCGATGAAGGTCGATACGGCCAAGCTGTTCCTCGACGGCGTCTATTCCGCCCCGTCCTTCACCGGCGTGATGATCGATCCCTATTTCGAGAACCGGGGAACGGCCGACCATCCCGACTGGCGGCCGGGCACAAGCCACGGCGCCGCGCCCTTCTTCACGCAGGCACAACTCGACGACACCCTGGTCAAGCTGGCGGCGGCGGGGCTGGATCCGCACATGCACGCCGATAGCGACGGCGCCGTGCGCCAGGCCCTTGATGCCGTCGCCGCCATGCGCAAAACCCATCCGGCTGACGACATCCGCCCGGCCATCGCCCATGACGAGATCGTCGCGCCAGAGGACTATCACCGCTTCGCCGAGGTCGGCGCCCTGCCCGTCCTGTCCTTCCAGTGGGAAAAGCCGGCGGTAGATCTCAATGCCGGCAATTCCGGCTATCTCGGCCCGGTGCGCTGGGCCCTGATGGAACCGGCGGGTTTCCTGAAACTGTATGGCGCGCGTATCGTCTTCGGCAGCGACTGGCCCGTTGACCCGCTCAACGAATGGTTGGCGATGCAGGTGGCCGTGACCCGGTCAGCCGTCGGCGACGATGCGGTGAAATATCCCGGCCGCCTGGGCATTGACCCGGGCCTCGACCTGGCCTCGGCTATCCGGGCCATGACGACCGACGCCGCCTACAGCCTGCACCAGGACCAGGTCACCGGCTCGATCGAAACCGGCAAATATGCCGACCTGATCGTGCTCGACCAGGACCTGTTCGCCATCGCGCCGGACCATATCGCGGCCACCCGGGTCCTGATGACAGTCGTCGGCGGCAAGACGGTCTATACCGCCCCATAAAGAAAGGCCGGGGTTTCGCCCCGGCCCTCCTCTTGTCTTTCGAACCTGTCCTACTTGAACTTGTAGGTCAGTTGCAGGAAGCCGGAACGGCCGACGCCGTCATACCAGTTGGCATTGTAGTACGGATAGCTGGCCCAGGTGCTGTCGTGGACAGGCGACGTATCCAGCACATTGTCGATGGCCAGGGACAGGGTCAGTTTCTCGTTGATGTCGTAGGCGACCGAGGCATTGTAGGTGGTGTAGCTCTTGACGAAGGCCGTCTCGTCGTAATTGGGCAGGCGGCCGACATAGTTGCCGTCGACGTTGATCTTCCAGGCGCCGTGGGCCAGGTTGACGCTGAACGACGCCTTGTTGCGCGGGATGTAATAGTCCGAATCGTAGGCCAGCTTGCTGAGCTCGGCATCACCGGTATACCGGACATAGGTGTGGTCGAGGACGTGAGTATAGCTGCCCGACAGGCCGAGCTGGCCGATCGGGGTTGCAAAGCGCAGATGGGCCGAGACGTCGACGCCCGAGGTCGATTCCTTCGAGACATTGATCGGGTTGATGATGACATACCGGATGTCGCCACCGGAGCTGCGCACGACGCGACGTATGGCGTCCTGGCAGGTCGGGCTTGAGGAGGTCTGCGTGCCCAGGCGGCACTCGGCTTCGTCGCGCAGGATCGGATCGACCTCGAGATCCTCGACCTCGCCCGCCATGTCGATATGGAAATAGTCGAGCGAGACGTCGAAGGCGCGCGACGGCGACCAGACGGCGCCGGTATTGAACGACCGGCTGGTCTCGGGGTGCAGGTCTTTGGAACCGCTGGTCTGCACCTGGAAACGGCTGCTGTCGCAATCGCTGGGCGCGGTCGACGGATCGTTGCTCAGGCACTGGTAGTAGTCGGGCGCGCGGCCTTCCTCGTAGCCGACGCCCTTGTAGACGTAGTTGAGGTCGGGGGCGCGGAAGCCGGTGCCATAGGCGGCGCGCAGCAGCAGGGTGCTGAGCGGCCGGTATTCGAGGCCGAGATTATAGGTGCCGGCGCCGACATCGTGGCCGGCATAGTTGAAGTGGTCGTAGCGGCCGGCCAGGCTGGCCTCGACCTTCGACAGGACCGGGATGCTGAATTCCACGCCACTGGCCCAGTGGGTGCGATGGCCCTTGCCCGGCGAGTCGATCCAGCTGAAATAATAGGGCTGGGTCGCCTTCGGGTCCGTCCCCAGGTCGTAGTCCTGGCGCCCCATTTCGACCACGGCGGCAAAGCCGACGGGGCCGGCCGGCAGGGTGAACAGGTCGGCGGTTTCGACCTGGGCCGACAGGGTGCCGACCGAGCTCTTGGGCTTATAGATGCTGTTCTCGGCGATCGAGGCATATTCGGTCGGGGTCAGCGGCGTATAGAAGCGCGTCGGATCGGCGTTATAGATCGGCAGGCCGCTGTCGTCGTCGACACCCTGCTGGGCGCCGAGGAACAGGGCATTGGCCTTGCGGAAGTTGATCAGCGGGAAGGTGACTTTCGAGTCGTACAGGCTGTAGTTCAGCGACGCCTCGTACTTCCATTTATCGTCGGTGCCGAAGGTGCCGCGCACGCCCGGCGTCACCGTCAGCGTGGTCGAATCGACATGGCGCGTCGCCTTGTCGAGACCGCCCATCTCCTCGGGCGTGAAGATGCGGTACCAGTTGTCGCCGATATTGTCGTGGCTGTTGTAGAAGCTGCCGGTATCGTCGCCGTCCTCGGATTCGTAGCTCCACGAGGTCGGGCGCTTCAGCAGCGAAACCTTGGAGAAACCCAGTTGCACGTCGGTGAACAGGTGCAGGCTGTCGCTGACGTCGTAGGTGAAGGATCCGACCAGGTTGGCGGCATCGTGCCGCGACTGGATGGTGCGATACCCGACCGCGCTCTCGCTGCCGCAATAGGCGCCCAGAATGCTGTCGCCGTCACCATAATAGTCGTCGACGGCAAGGTGGGTCGTGCCGCCATTGGTGGACTTGGTCAGGGCACACTGCGCCTGCGTGGCGTCATTGGCGTAATAGAGGTCCTGGTCGAGACGCTGCCAGTTGGTGACCGGCAACTGGTCGCTGGCGGTCGGGGCATCGAGCGTCGAATCCTGGCGGGCGCGCTGCGAACCGTAGATCGGGTCCTGCTTGAGGATTTCCCCGCCGACAACGCCATGGAACTTGCCGAGATCGAAGCCGGTCGAGCCCGACAGGCGATGCGACATGCCCCCGCCGTGCTCGGTCCAGCCGTAACGATAGTCGAAGGTCGTGACGTCGGCGCGGTCCTTCAGCTTGAAATTGACAACGCCGGCCAGGGCGTCGGAGCCGTAGATGGCCGAGGCCGATCCCGACAGGATCTGGATATTGTCGATCATGCCCAGGGGGATGTTCGAGATGTCGGTGAAGTTGGCCGAGCCGTTATAGGGCATGGGGTAGTCGGCGATGCGGCGGCCATTGACCATGACCAGGGTATGGTTGGGGCCCAGGCCGCGCAGGTCGACCGCCTGGCCGCCCGGCGAGAAGTCGGCGGCGTCGCCCGACTGCTGCGACTGGGTGTCGCCGGAATTCTGGCTGACCGTCTTCAGCACGTCGGGCACGCTGGCATAGCCGCCGGCGCGAATCTGGTCGGAGGTGATGGTGGTCACCGGCGCCGGGCCTTCCTTGCGCGCCCGCGGAATGCGCGATCCCAGGACTGTCACGACGGGCGTATCGGCGTCGGGCGTGGCCGATGTCGATGCCGTCTGGGCATAGGCAGTCCCTCCAAGGCCGATGACACTGCATCCGGTCAAGAGGGTCAGCTTGCAAAGGCGACCTAACGCTGCAACTTTCATGGGGATCTCCTGGATAGGCGGGGCTGGGCTAGACGGGCTGGTGGGCGGCAGGTCGAAAAACCTGCGATTGGGTCCTTGCCAAGAGGACTCGTTTCAGGTGAATTGTGATCACAATGTCCGGCCGGGTTCAATCGCCCTGAAACCGTTTCGTCAGAATTTCGTCACAATCACCGCCGCCTGTGTCTTTTGCGCACGCAACAGATTACCGCTGGTCCAGTCCTCAGGAGTTCGTCTTGCGCGTTTCCCCCAGCCGTCTTTGCCTCGCCGTCGCCCTGATGTCTTCTTCGCTCATGTCTGGCCTTATGAGCACGCCCGCCGCCGCAGCCGACGTCTGGACCGGCGGCAAGGGATACAAGACCTTCGTCATCGGCGACGAAGCCGCCAAAACGCCGGATCCGGTCACCGGTGGCTTCCTGCTGTCGGGCGGTGGCGACTGGAATTACGACGCCTTCCGCTGGTTTACCGCCCATGCTGGCCACGGCCATATCGTCGTCCTGCGCGCCTCGGGCACGACCGAATCCCAGGATGAATTCTATAACAATGTCAAAGGCCTCAAGTCGGTCCGCACCTTTCTGTTCACCAATCGCGCCGCCGCCTCCGATCCCCGCCTGATCGCCGCCGTCAAACAGGCCGACGGCATCTTCATCGCCGGTGGCGACCAGTCCAACTATGTCCGCATGTGGCGTGGCACGCCCCTCAACGACGCCATCGATGCAGCGGTCGCGGCCGGCAAGCCGATCGGCGGCACCAGTGCCGGCCTGGCCGTCCAGGGCGCCTGGCTGTACGGCGCCATGGACGGCGGCAGCATCACCTCCGACGAGGCCCTGAAGGATCCGCTCGGCAAGGCCGTCACCATCGAGGGCGGCTTCCTGCATTCGCCGCAACTGGCCCACATCTTCACCGACAGCCATTTCGATGTGCGCGAGCGCCTGGGCCGCCTGATCGTCTTCCTCGACAAGACAGCAACGCTCGACAAGACGGGGACGCCGCAATACGGGCTCGGCATAGACGAGGCCTCGGCCATCACGGTCGAGCGCGACGGCACGGCGCGTTTCCACGCCACCGACCCGAAGAAGCACGCCTGGCTGGTGACCTCCGGCAAGACCTCAGGCCTGGCCGCCGGCAAGCCGCTCGACGAGACCGGCGTCAAGGTCGTCGGTATCGGTCCGGATACACGGCTCAACGTCACGACGCAGGCCGTCGATTTCCCCGCCTTCACCCGCACCTACGATGTCAGGGCCGGCGTGCTCAGCCAGCGCATGACCTGGTCGCTGGCCATCCATGGCGGCGCCGGCATTATCGATCGCGGCGACCTGACGCCCGAAAAGGACGCGGCCTATCGCGGCGCCCTCACCCAGGCCCTCAATGCCGGCCGCACCGTCCTGGAAAAGGGCGGCAGCGCGCTCGACGCCGACGAGGCCGCCATCGAGGTGCTGGAGGATAATCCCCTGTTCAATGCCGGCAAGGGCGCCGCCATCGCCGCCGACGACAAGGTCTATCTCGACGCCGCCATCATGGACGGCGGCACGCAGAAGGCCGGCGCCGTCGCCGCCCTGACCACGACCAAGAACCCGATCCTGGCGGCCCGGGCGGTCATGGATCATTCGCGCCACGTCTTCCTGGCCGGCGACGGCGCCGACGCCTTTGCGAAAGCGCAAGGCCTGACCCAGGTCGATCCCTCCTATTTCCACACGCCCGAGCGCGAACAGATGCTCCAGGACTGGAAGAAGGATCACCTGGCCATGATCAACCCGACCCACATGTACGGCACGGTCGGCGCCGTGGCGCTCGACGCCGACGGCCACCTGGCGGCCGCCACATCGACCGGCGGCCTGACGGGCAAGGAATGGGGCCGTATCGGCGATTCTCCCCTGATCGGCGCCGGCACCTTCGCCCGTGACGGCGACTGCGCCGTTTCGGCCACCGGCACCGGCGAATTCTTCATCCGCGACACCGCGGCCCGCCAGGTCTGCGACCGGGTGCGCTGGAACCACCAGGACATCGATGCGGCCGCCTACGACACCATCATGTCGGTCGGCTCGATCGGCGGCGACGGCGGCCTGATCGCCATGGACGCCCAGGGCAAGCCGAGCTTCGCCATCAACGACCTGGGCATGTATCGTGGCGCCGTCTCGTCGACACAACCGCAGACCCGCACCGCCATCTATGTCGATGAAAAGCTGAAGTAGGTTCCAATTACCGGTCAGTCGCCGCTTCGCCTGAGGCAGTACGGCCACCTCCCGCCTGCCCCGTTTACGGGGAAGGTGGCATCGAGGCCTTCAGGCCGAAGATGACGGAAGGGGGGCGATAAATGATCCAATCTCCAGACAGGTCAGATCGCGGACGCGACGGTATTGCCCCTCCCACCACCTTCGGCGGTCCCCCCTCCCCGCTTCGCAGGGCGGGCGGGAGCAAGCTGAACCTCCTCAGTCACAATCGCTACGTAGTGCTGCGAGCTTTCATTTCCGCCGGGCCGCAAACATCCCGAAGAACAGGATATAGAGATAACACGGCGCCATCAGGCCGGCGAAGACCAACTGGAAGTCGTGCGTCGCCTTGAGCACGGCGAAGAGCTGCGGGATGACCGCGCCGCCGGCAATGCCCATGACCAGGATCGCCGAGCCGGTTTCGGTGTGGCGGCCCAGCCCCTTGATGCCGAGCGGGAAGATGGCCGGCCACATCATGGCATTGGCGAAACCGAGCGCCGCGACGCAGGCAACGCTGGCATAACCCTTTGTCAGATAGGCGGCCAGGGTAAAGACAACGCCAAGGGCGGCCGAAAAGACCAGGTAGCGCGCCTGGCTGACGAAGCGCGGAATGACGACCAGGCCAACGACATAACCGGCCAGCATGGCGACCAGGGTGCCCGAGGTGAAATACTTGGTCTGGTCGAGCGGCAGGCCGAAGGCGTGGCCATAGGTGCCGATGGCGTCGCCGGCCATGACCTCGACGCCGACATAGACGAAGATGCAGACAAAGCCGAGCCACAGATTGGCGTGGGAAAACAGGCTGCGACCGGCCGAGCTGTCGTCGGCATTGGAGCGGTCGCTGACCTCCGGCAGGGGCGATACCAGGACGCCGAGGGCCAGCACGGCCAGCAGGCCCGCCATCGCCATATAGGGCAGATAAACTTTATGAGCGAAGGCGTTGAGCAGGACTTCGCGCGCCGACGGGCTGGCGGCGGCGACCTGGTCGGCCAGGCCGCTGACCCCGCTCATGACCACGGCGGCGAAGACCAGGGGCGCCAGCGCCCCGGCCAGCTTGTTGCAGATGCCCATGAAGGCGATGCGCTGGGCGGCGCTGTCGATCGGGCCGAGGATCGAGATATAGGGGTTGGAGGCGGTCTGCAGGATCGACAGGCCGGCGCCGATGACGAACAGCGCTGCCAGGGCGCCCGGGAAGATGCGCATGTCGACGAACTGGCCGAACAGGGCGGCACCGCCGGCCATGACCAGCAGGGCCAGGGCCATGCCCTTCTTCATGCCGGTGCGACGCAGGATGGCCGCCGCCGGCAGGGACAGGAAGAAGTAGGACATGTAGAAGGCCATCGGCACCAGGAAGGCCGACACGTCGTCGAGGGTGAAGGCCAGCTTGACGAAGGTGATCAGGGGCCCGTTCAGCCAGGTGACGAAGCCGAAGATGAAGAACATGCCGCCGATAATGGCCATGGGCATGAGTGGCGACTTCGTGGCTGGGTGTTCGGCGCCGGTCATTGGAATCCCCTGTTTGTTTTTATTACCAATGGCTTATGCCATTGAGAGCATGCGACGGCGCGCCGCCGCTGTTGCGGCGAGCCACGCGGCGCCTGAACTGAATAATTTTATTCGCCGGGCATGGTGGCCCGGACCTCAGTCGCGATATCCGTAGCCACACCGGCGCCCGCCAGGAAGCCGCCGGCACGATCGCCCGTGGCCGCCCCGTGCGACCACGAATGGACGCCGTTGACGAAGACCTCCTCGATACCTGCGGACAATTGGACAGGCTGTCTCGAAGGTGGCGCGGTCGGCGACGGTGACGGGATCGAAGACGGTGATGTCCGCGGCCATACCGACGGCGATACGGCCGCGATCGTGGAAGCCGAAACGTTGCGCCGTCAGGCCGGTCATCTTGTGCACCGCCTCCGCCATCGGGAACAGGTCGAGGTCGCGGGCATAGTGGCCCAGCACGCGCGGGAAGGTTCCCCACAGGCGCGGATGCGGGTTGAGATCGTTGGGCAGGCCGTCGGACCCGACCATGCACAGGGGGTGCGACAGGATGCGGCGCATATCGTCTTCGTGGATCTGGAAATAGCAGGCATAGCCGGGCTGCAGCCGCACCGCGGCCTCGCGTTCCGTAATGCCCCATTCGGACGCGACCTCCTTCAGGTAGCGGCCGGCCGTGTCCGGATACGGCTGCGACGAATTGATCAGCACACGGATCTCGCCGTCGCACAGGTCGGGATTGAGCACGCTCGATCCGGCCGTATAAGGATAGCAGTCGAGGCAGACCGGCTGGCGTTTCGCCGCCCCTTCGATCAGGCCCAGGGTCTCGGCCGAACGGCCCCAGTTGCGCACGCCGGCGCATTTATGGTGCGAGATGATCAGCGGTGTCTGGGCGGTGCGCGTCGTGGCGAAGGCCTCGGTCAGGGCGTCGGCGACGCCGTCATATTCGCTGCGGATATGGGTGGCATAGACGCCGCCGTGGGCGCTGACGGTCTGCGCCAGGGCGGTCATCTCGGCCAGGTCGGCCGCCTGGGCCGGCGGGTAATAGACGCCCGAGCTCAGGCCCGTGGCGCCCGCCTGCAGGGCGTCAGCCAGCAGGTTTTGCATGGCCTTGCGTTCCTCCGCCGAGGCCGGCAGGTCGAGGTCGCGCATGCAGATCTTGCGCAGGGTGGTGTGGCCGACCAGGGCAGCGACATTGACTGCCGGACGGGCTGCGTCGATGGCGCCGGCATAGGCGGCAAAGCTGTCATAAGCGAAAGCCCTGGTGTCGCCCAGCAGGTTGAACGGTTCCTCGACCTCGCCCTTGAAGCGCAGGGGGGCGACCGACAGGCCGCAATTGCCGACGACGACCGTGGTCACGCCCTGGCTGATCTTGGCCGTCATGTCCGGCGTGCGGATGCAGGCATAGTCGTCGTGCGAATGGGAATCGATAAAGCCCGGCGCGATCGCCTTGCCCGTGACGTCGAGGGTTTGCGTCGCGGCCAGATCACCGAGATCACCGACCGCGACGATACGGCCGTCGCGCACGGCGACATCGGCGATGCGGGGCTCGGTGCCACTGCCGTCAAAGACAAGACCGCGGCGCAGCAGAAGGTCAACAGGTACAGGCGACATGATCGTAAACTCGTCAGAAAAAGGTCTTGAGGGCCGCGACGACGCGCCAGGCGTCGTCGACTTCCAGAAGCAGCGGCCACCGGTCGAAGGTGGTGCAGGGATGGGAAATGCTGAGCGACAGGTAGTCGCCGACGGCGACCACGGCGTCGTCGGGGATACGGACATAGCCGTGCTGGTCGTTCATGCGAACGAACTGCCAGCCGGAGACCGGCGTCGGTGTGGCCCCCTTGCCGGGGCGGGTCCAGGTCTCGACCTTCGGCAGGCCGGCATCGTCGGACAGGTCGCGCCGGCCGGCATTGACCAGGACCAGGCCCGGCTCGGGCCGCGACACGACCTGGGCCCAGACCTCGAGCGCCGGGCGCAGGGCTGGCGCAGGCCCCAGGACGGCGCGGTCGCCGACATGGTCGAGCAGGCGCTTGTAGAAGCCGGTGTCGTGCGTCAGATAACAGCCGCTGCGCAGGAGGGTGGTGACGCCGTCGGTCTTCAGGCCGCGCGCCACCAGGTCGAAGTAGGCCGACCCGCCAGCGCTGAGGATGGGCTCGCCGTCGAACAGCCCTTCGTCGCGGCAGGTGGTGAAAACCCGCATCAGGTCGTCAAGGAAGCCGTTGACGCGCAAGGCATCTGCCGCGGCATCACCGGTGACGATCAGGCCTTCATAACCTTCGACCCCGGCCAGGGACAGGACCGGCGACTGCGCCACGCGGCGGGCCACGGCCAGGGCGGCGTCGGCGCCCCGCGCGCCGGTGCGGCCGCCGTCTATGCCCAGCTCGACCAGGACGCCGAACGGTTTTTGGATACCGGCGGCCTGGAGAATCGCCTCGATCCGCTCCACGCCGTCGAGGCTGTCGACCAGGGACAGGACCAGGGCGTCGTCGACGCCCGCCAGGGTACGGATCTCGGCCTCGCCGACCAGTTCATTGGCGATCAGCAGTTTTTTGACGCCGAAGCGCAGGGCGGTGCGGGCCTGGGCATAGGTGGCGACCGTCATGCCCCAGGCGCCGGCGCGCAATTGCCGGTCGAACAGCTGCGGGCACATGCTGGTCTTGCCGTGCGGCGCCAATCTGACGCCGGCCTTGTCGATATAGGCCTGGAAGGCGGTGAGATTGTCGGCCAGGGCGTCGGCGCGCAGGACGGCGGCCGGCAGCGGGATCGTGCCGTCGAGCAGGTTCCAGCCCTGCGCGGCGACGTCGCGGATGGCCAGGCCTTCGCCGGCGACGGGCACGCCCTTGGTGCCGGCGATCAATGGGGAATCGAGGAGCGAGTCGAGGTTCAACATCGGAACTGGTTCCCTTAAAACTGTTCTAGGGTCAGTTCGGACGCCAGGACCGGATTACCCGCGGTCAGGCCGGCATCGACCGGCAGGACCACGCCGGTGATCATGCGGCCAAGGTCGCAGCTGAGGAAGGCGACGGCGTTGGCGATGTCACGCGGATTGGCGAAGTCGCGCAACGGGTACCACTTCTTCAGGTCCTCGAAGACCTCGGGCTTCTGCGCCGCGCGCGCCGCCCAGGCCTGGGTCTTGACCGTGCCCGGCGCGACCAGGTTGGAACGGATGCCGCGCGGTCCGTATTCGACGGCCACTGCCTTGGTATAGCTGACCAGGCCGGCCTTGGCGGCGCTGTAGGCCGGGTGGCCGATCGCCAGCATGGCATTGACCGTGCCGATATTGATAATGACGCCGGCGCCGCGGGCGAACATGGCGTCCTTGGTGGCTTCGACGCAGTGATAGGCGGCGCTGAGATTGATGGCCAGGTCGTGGGCCCAGGTCTCGGGCGTCAGGGTGGACAGGGCCGTGGCGGCAGCGGCGCCGGCATTGTTGACCAGGATGTCGACCGGCCCCGTGACAGCGGTAACGGCGGCCACCGCGGCCTTGACGGCGGCAAGATCGGTCAGGTCGGGCGATGCCATATGCAGGCGGCTATCCATCGCCGCCAGGGCGTCGGCGTCGCGATCGAAGGCCAGGACGGTGGCGTTCCATTCCAGGAAGGCCTGGCACAGGCCCTGGCCGATACCGCCGGCAGCGCCGGTGATCAGGACGACCTTGCCGGAAAAGTCGAAGCGGGAAGTTTCAGACCCGGAAGTGTCAGGCATCTTGTGTCTCGTCTGTAAGGACCCGTTGCAGGCGGCGCAGATCGGCCGGACGCAACATGCCCAGATTGTAAAAAGCGAAGTCGCGAATCCCGAGCGCCTTCAGGCCGGACAGGGCAGCCGTCAGCTCCGCCTCCGTGGTCATGTCGGGATGGCCGGGACGGAGGATAACAGTGGTTCTGTCGGCTGGCACCCGGTCGAGCACATAGTGGGCATCGGCCAGGACATCGGCCGCCGTCGGCTGGTAGAGGGGCAGTTCCAGGCCGTCGCTGACGGCATCGAGCGCCGCCAGGTCGTGACCTTCGAGGTAAGCGGTGGCGTGCGGGCGCTGGCAGGTCGAGATGATCTTGACCGCCACCTTCGGATCGACGGCAGCGCGGATATCGGCGACCAGCGATGTCACCACCTCGCAGCGGAAACGATGGAAGGCGCCGAGATCGGGATCGGCCGCGGTCCAGGCATCGAGAGAGGGGGCAGCGCCCTCCCCGTCCAGCCCCTCTTCGTCCCCCTCTTCGTCCAGGAAATCATCGACCGCCGCGCGGATACGGGCAGCCAGGCCGTCGGCATCGATACCGCGGGCTTTCGCGCCTGCCCGGCAGTGCCGGCAGACGCACAGGCCCAGCAGGGCATCGAGCCACGGATTGGCCGGAACCTGGGCAAATTCGTGGTGGAAACCATGGCCATAGGTCAGGTAGCCCGGCGTCTCCAGCAGCAGGCTCCGGACGGCATAGGTTTCGGCGATATCGGCACACAGGGTCGTGGCATAGGCCCGCACCGCCGGATTGGCCGGGCACAGGCTGTAGGGATAGATATCGCCGAAGGCATTGCATACCGCCAGGTCGGGCCGGGCCGAGCCCAGGCGGGTATTGTGGTTGAGCACGGTCCAGGCATGGACGCCGATATCGTCGCGGCCGCACAGTTCGGCCAGGACGTCGTGGCGTTGCGTCAGGGCCGAGACCTGCGGCGCCACGTCGCCATAGGCGCGTTGCGGCCGGAAATAGACGGTGCCGTCCTCCGGGAAATAGACGCGGGCCGCGGCGTCGCCGGGGTGGATGAACTTGCCGGCATGGTAGCTGACCGCCAGGGTGACACTGTCCGCGCCCAGCGCCTTTACACGGCCGACAAAGGCCTCCGTGTCATGCACATTCCAGGGATAGGCGTAGACGGAGGTGCCCATTTCGGTCCTCAGGCTTCCGGCTTGTAGGCGATGACGTCGATCTCGACCTTGGCGCAGATCATGATCTGCGACCGCACACAGCTGCGTGCCGGCAGCTCGCCATCGAAATAGCCGGCATAGACGCGGTTGAAGGCCTGGAAGTCGCGCGTATCGTCCAGCCACACGCTGGCCTTGACGACGTCCTTCAGGGTGCAGCCGGCCTCGGCCAGGATGGCGATGACGTTTTCCATCGTCTTGTGCGTCTCGGCGACGATGCCGCCCTGGACGATCTCGCCCGTCGCGTCCATGCCGACCTGGCCGGAGACGAAGACGAATCCGCCGGCGACCGTGGCGCGGGAAAAGGGCAGGATCTGCCCGCCGCTGCCTGCCTTGGGACCGCCGATACGCGTGATAGTCATAGTGCCTCCAGTTAATCGGTGACCGGAGGCGACTCGCCGCACCGGCCTTTTACAAAAGTAGTTATGCTACATTATTTAAACTACATGAACTGCCCAAAGTCAAACGGCTTTTGCGTCTCCCCGCCCCTGTTGTGACTGTATTTGCGGAGAAAAAACGGCACGCCGGATATACCGACGTGCCGGGGGATACAGGTTCCGGAGTTTAGGGAGGAGTTACTGGAATTTATAACGCACGCCGAAATCGATACGGCGGCCGTCTTCCTCGAGCAGCAGGAAGCGCGCGCGGTCGGCCTCGTATTCGTGGACCTCGCTGTCACCCAGATTGATGCCGTCGAGATAGATTTCGATGCGCGGGTTGATGTTGTAACGCAGGCCGAAGTCGAGCTGGCCGTAGGCAGCGCGGTTGCGCGGCAGGAGACCCGAACCGAAGCAGCTGACCAGGAAGGACGAGCGCCAGTTATAGGCCAGGCGGGTCTGGATGGTGCCATTGTCGTAGAAGCCGACCAGGTTATAGGAGTCGGGCGACAGGCCGTCATAGCCGCACTGGTTGGCGTCGCCGGAGCGCTGCGCCGTGGCGTCGATATGGGTGTAGTTGGCCGAGACGCCGAGGCCGTTGGCCCAGCCGGCGGCTTCGCCCAGGGCATATTGCGCCGAGACTTCGTAGCCGTTGATCTTGCCCTTGGCGCCGTTACGCGGACGGGTGTCGTAGACCGGCTCGGGGATTACCGGCTCATTTTGCAGCACGGTCGCCGTCTCGATGAAGTCGGTCACGTCCTTGCGGAAGCCGGCAATGGCGATGTAGTTGATCTTCGACAGGTACCATTCCCACGAGATGTCGTAATTGTTGGAATGCATGGCGCGCAGGTCCGGATTGCCACCGCTCGAGCTGGGCGCGCCGTAATAACCGCCATAGGTATTGCTGATGCCGAGATCGGTCAGGGTCGGACGCGTCAGGGTCCGCGACGCCGCCAGGCGCAGCAGCATGCTGTCGCTCAGGCTGTACTTGAAATTGGCCGAGGGCAGGACGTCGGTATAGTCGTTCTTGCTGCTCAGCTGGGTCGGCGTGCCATAGGTGAACTGGTAGTTGGAATCGGCCGGATAGTCGGTGATGGCGGTCAGCAGCGGCGTGCCGTAGCCGATCGACTGCGACTTGACGCTGACGACGCGGACGCCGGCATTGCCCGACCAGCGATCGCCGCCCCAGTTGGTGTCGGCATAGAGGGCCGCCACCTTTTCCGTGACATTGATCGTGCCCGAGGGCTGCGGCACCGGGTTGAGCGGGCCGCCCGCGAACGACAGGGCCGTCGCCGGATCATTGGACTTCGCCAGGTTGGCAGGATCCTGCAGCCAGGCGATGACGGCGTTCGGATCGTACGTGAAGTGGGCGGCCACCGGCACCTGGACGCCGCCGATAAAGCCCGAGAAGGACTGGAGCTGCAGCAGGGCCGGATTGGCCGGATAGTGATAGCCGCAATAGGCGCAGCCGTCGGGCGAGGCCGTGTAGGAATCGATCTTCTGGCGGTCGGAATATTCCACGCCGAGCGTCGCCCCCTTGAACGGGCCGGCCTCGTGCAGCCACTTGGCTTCGAAGCGGCCGTCGAGGATATTGTCGCCGATGCTGTCGCCGCTGACGCCGGAATAGTGCGAGCGCATCTGCGACGGATCGGTCACGGTGTCGGGAATGGTCAGGATCGGCGTCTTGCCGCCGGCATTCAGGGCATAGGTCTGGCCGTTGATCGACTGCTCGCCGATGACGATGTAGGGGTTGACGCCGGAACCGGTCGCCCGCGAATAGGACAGGTCGCCTTCCAGCTTCAGGCTGTCCGACACCGACCACTTCGAATTGACGCCGAAGACATAGGTATTGGCCAGGCGGTTATTGGTGGTGACGATATTGTCGTTCTGCGAGGCGCCGACCTGCGACGCCAGGGCCGGATTGTTGGCGACGAAGGCCGTGCCTGGGCGGGTAAAGCTTTGCACCGTGCCGTCCGAACCGATGACCGGGTTGATAAAGGCCGGATTGAAATAGGCGCTGTAGATCGAGTCCGTCATCTTCTGGTCGAGGCGTGAATAGAGGCTGTCGACGGTGATCAACCAGTCCTCGGACGGGCGGAACTGGAAGGTCAGGCTGCCGACGACGCGCTTGCGCGAGGCGTCCTGCTGGTGGAAGCCGAGATTGCTCGGCATCAGGAAGGTCTTGGTCGAGGCGGCACTGGCCGGCAGGCCGACCGAGGATTCCGAACCGGCGACGACGGTGGCCGGGCGCGACACCCAGACGTCGGTCTGGACCGAATCCTGCTTCGAGGCGCGGTCGGTGTAGGACAAGGAGGCGGCGACACCGAAGGTGCGGTCCGGATTGGCGTAGGAATAGACGCCGCTGATGTTCGGCGTGTAGCTCTTGGTCATCGAGTCGTAGGCGCCGTAGACATTGACGCTGGCGTGGGTACCCTTGGTGTCGAGCGGACGGGCCGTCTGGATATTGACCGTGGCGCCGATGCCGCCTTCGGTCAGTTCCGGCAGCGAGGTCTTGTAGACATCGGCGCGCGAGATCAGGTCGGCCGACAGGACGTCGAACGAGAATTCCCGGCCCTGGTTGTCGGTCGGAACCGTACGGCCATTGATCAGCACATTGTTGAATTCCGGCCCCAGGCCGCGGACGGTGATGAACTGGCCCTCGCCGGCATTGCGCTGGATGGCGACGCCCGGGACGCGCTGCAGCGATTCCGAGACATTGGTGTCGGGGAACTTGCCGGCCTCTTCGGCGGTGATCGAATCGACGACGGCCGAGGCGTTGCGCTTCGCCGCCAGGGCGCTGCGCAGGCTGGCGCGAATCCCTGTAACGACAACGGTATCGGCATCCTGCGCAGCCGCAGCCGGCGCGGCCGCGACCTGTGCCATCGCACCGAAAGGCATCAATGCCGCGATCGCGGCTCCTGTAAGCAACACACTCTTCATTGCACAATCCCTCTGCGTGAGCACAAGCCAATGTAGCTAAGCTACACACAAACAAATACATAAATTACAGGCTGTCAAATGCCGATTGCGCGATTTCAGGCGTGCAACAAAAGCCGTTTTGATTTGTTGCAAAATTACATCGTAAAAGCTTCACAATAGGCGGAGGGTGCCGGGGCGCTTGCATCGGGGCATTTGCGATTTTGCGTATTTGCGTTAGGCTGGCGCCATGAATCCGCTCCTGACTTCCGCAACTATGGGTGACGCCTGCGAACCTGGTATGGATAATGTACGAGACAAGATTACGGCAGGCATGGCCTCCCTGCGCGCTGGCCATCATAGTGACGGCGAGACTTTCATGGCAGAGTTGATCAGAGATCTTGATGAACCTGACGAGGTGCAGTGAACCACCGTGGTCTCCGCGTGTCGAAAAGGATTTTGGCCGGATCGATCTGCTACACGCCTGAACTTATCTGAGCAGCATCCCCTCCGTCTGCTGCGGCCTAAAGGCCTTGCCTTGGCTTGCGAAGGTCATGCCTTCGCTGGCGCCAAACCTCGCCCATCGCTTCGCGACAGGAAGGAGGGAGCAAGCTGAACCTGACAAGATTTATTCGACGCCCTCCTTCCTGTCGCGAAGCGATGGGGGGTGGCTTTTGACCGCGTCAAGCGGTCAAAAGACGGAGGGGCGTTTTTTTGAAAAAATACAAGCAACTGCAATTAAAAAGAAATTTTCGGTCAAGACACCTGAAAACGATAGCCGAATTCGTAGGGTGGGCGAAAAAATGTTAAACGACACCCTCAAAATCTCCGAACCCAGCCTACGACAAGAACTGATACAGCCGAGTCGCTTCCGACTGAATGGCGAAGTACGGCTTGAACGCCTGGGTGCCGGCGTCCGTCGTGATCGACCATTGTGCCGCGCCGGCGCCATCCTGTTTCAGCGACATCAGCTCCGCCATTGTAAACGGCGTAAAGCGATCGCCGATGGCGAAGAGGGCGAGCGGCCCGGTCATCGCCGCCAGCCGGTCCGGGTGCTTTTCATCGACCGCCTCGTAGCGCAACGGCCGATCGAGCGACAGGGTGACCGTGTCGCCGTCGCGCCATTCGCGATCGATCGCGGCGAACTGCCCCGACGTCAGCGCGCCGCTCCACGGCTTGCCATTGACCAACACCGACGTCCCCGGCCCGGCCCAGGCCGGGATGCGCGGACGCAGGGCCATACGCGTGACGCCGGTCGTGCGGATGGTCATGACCACGGCGCCGTCGAGCGGATAGTTTGTGACCTGGGTGACGCTGACCTGGCGCCCCTGCCCGCCTGTCCAGCGCGCGGTCGACGGCAGGTAGAGATTGACGAACAGGCTGGTCGCGTCCTTGAAATAGCTGCTGATGCCGTAGTCCGCCGTCAACTGCCCGATAGAGCCCGAGCAGCACGGACAGTTGTTCTCATGGTAGGTCTTGGTGCCGATATCGTTGTAGTCGGCATAATAGAAGGCGGCGCCGCTGGTCTTCAGCGGCAGGGCGCCCAGGCTGACATTGTACATCAGCTTTTCCATGCTGTCGCCGTAGCGGCTGTCCCCGGTGACGCGGATCAGGTAGCGTGCCAGCTTGAAGTGGCCATAGGTGCCGCATGGTCCCTCAAAACTGGCATGGTTGTCGCGCAGGCTGGCGCCCAGGCCGCCCGAGCCCGGTTCGACAAAGCCCTCCCCCGGCCCCCATCCACCGGTGGCGAAACTCTGGTCGAGCACGAAACCCATGCCGTTCTTCGCCGCTTGCAGATGCTTGTCGCTGCCGTCGGTCAGATATGCCTGCATGGCGGAGTTGAGGGCATTGAGATGGCTGTAGGCATGGCGGTGCGGCAGGACGTTTTCGCCGGCCGCCAGCCTGTCGAAATAGGTCTTGTCGAGCAGGTAGCGCCGGGCCAGCGTCCGATAACGATCGCCGCCGCCGCGCGCCGCCGCCAGGTAGAGATTCTCCGGCAGGGTATAGGTCTCGTCCCATTTGAAGGCCTCGTTGGTCGTCGGCCGTGTCGCCTGGTCGGCGGCGCTCTGGCGGTCGAGCGCCCGGTCCGGCAGGTAGGGAAGGACGCTGTCGGTCGCCTTGTCCAGCATGGCCATGGCCGGGCTATAGCCCGCGAACCGGTGGGCGTCGATCAGCCCCATGGTCGTCTTGTCGTAGGTATAGGCCGGCAGCGGATAGCCGTTGTAGAAATCCGGGCGGATGGTCGGGGCAAAACCGTCGAGCAGGCGCCTGACCTTGGCCTGGGCGCGGACATCGCCGGTAACTGCAAAGCCGCGCGACAGGGCCGAGACATACTGGCCGAAACTATGCCCGGGAATAAAGCCGTGCATGTTTCTGCCGGGAACGAAGTCGGGCGAGGCATCGTACCAGCCGCCGAGACCGGCTTGCGACACCGGCATGCCCGCCGCCTGGCGAAACGGCCGCAGAAGCTTGTCGTCGTCCATTGCCAGCAGGGTCTCAAGCGTATCGGAAAACTGCGCCCTGGCCAGGCCGTCGCTCAAGGCCACGTCGCCGTAGTCAAGCTGGTCCAGGGGGGGCCGCGCTACCGCGGCTCTGCCGGAACCGGCAATGGCCATACCGGTGACGGCTGCACTGCCGGCGAGAAACGTCCTGCGATCGAATTTCATCTTCCTGCTCTCTTGATTATGTCGGCTGCCGATTTTTCGGTTAGTATACTCAGACAATTTACCCTACTTTTTGCTCATACTGTGCTGCGTATCGTGCAGGGCCAGCCGCACCAGCGACTCCATGCGCCAGCGCGCATCGGAGACGTCGCCGCGGGCAATGGCCTCGTATACCGCCCGGTGCTCGGGCACGGGATCGCGCTCCAGCGCCTTCAGTCTTTGCTTGTAACGGGTCGACCAGGCGACGGCGGCGCTGATAGACGAGGACAGCGACGCCAGGGCCTCGTTGTCGGTGGCGCGCATCAGGGCATCGTGGAAATCGAGGTCGGCCTGGCGCCCGGCCTCCGTGGCCAGGGTCTCCTGCGCCATGATGATCAGGGCAGCGTCCATGGCCTCCAGTTGCGCCTCGGTCCGCCGCCGCGCCGCAAGCGCCGCCGCGGCCGGTTCGGTGATCAGGCGCAGCTCATAGAGGCCGAGGATAAAGCGTTCCGACGGCTCCGTCTCGAACATCCAGCGCAGGACTTCGGGGTCGAGCACGTTCCAGCGGTGGCGCGCCGTCACGCGTGTGCCGGCCTTGGGGCGGCTCTCGACCAGGCCCTTGGCGGCCAGGATGCGAATGGCCTCGCGATAGGCGGAGCGCGACATGTCGAGCAAGGTGCTCGACTCGATTTCGTTGGGCAGGGTCTCGCCGCTGGCATAGACGCCGCGCAGGATATCGACGCCCAGTCGATGCGCCAGGGCGCCCGAACGGCCGCCGAGCAGGGCCTGGTTCTTGAACGAGGCCTCCAGCGGTCCCGTGTCGAGAGCCGTATCCGCATCGATATCCGTCAGGTCGTCCATGTCCGGCTCCCCCACCCTGTATCCCGGTCCTGATCTGCCGGGTTGATACGGACAGCATGCCATTTCGTCAGACAATTGACAATCGCCGATAGCGCAAGCACGCCCGTTATTTGTCGGACATTAATGCAATTCAAAAAGGAACCGCCACGTCTTCGGCCAGTTCGCCGAACACCTCGGCGCCGGAATCGGTGACCGTGGTGGCGGTTGCGTAGAAGCCCTTTCAGAACTCCCGCTTTTGAAGGGGGAGTTCTTCAAGAGATTCCTCGCCTCACACAGCAACCGGCCAGCCATCCGGGGTCCAGGCCAGTGTCTGGATGCGCAATTGCGGCCGGCCGCCGTTCAGGCTGTCATAGGCATGATAGACGATATAGTCGGCATTCCCGTCCTGCAGGATGGCGCAGTGCCCCGGTCCTTTGAAACGTTTGGTTGGATCGAGATCGGCATGCAGGACCAGAAACCCACCATTATTGGTCATCTTCCGGCCGTCCCGATCGACATAGGGCCCCTGCACATCCTTTGAGCGGCAAACCACCGTATAATAGGAGCTGTTCACACCGCGACAGCAGAAATCATATGAGGCGAAGAGATAGTAGAAGCCCGCCTTGCGGATGATAAAGGCCCCTTCGACTGCGTCCGGCGCCGGACGACGCGCCAGGGAGACCAGGGCGCGGGCATCCTTCGGCTTGTTCGTCAGCGGATCGAGCTCGACCAGTTTCAGGCCCGTCCAGAAACTGCCCAGGGCCAGCCAGTGGCGCCCGTCGGCGTCGACGACATGGTTGGGATCGATCGCATTATAGTCGTCATGGACCGATGAGGCGATGACCAGCCCCTCGTCTGTCCAGCCAAAGGCGGCGTCCGACGTGTCCAGCGTGGGCGTTGTCATCAGTCCGATCACGGACAGGTTGGCGCCGAAGGTCGAGGCGGCATAATAGAGAAGATACCTGCCGTTGACGCAAGCAATGTCCGGCGCCCAGGCGCCCTTCGTTCCCGGCACGGCCTTCGTCACCCAGTCGGGGAAGGCCGGCATGACCGCGCCCTTGAAGGTCCAGGTGATCAGGTCGAGCGAGGTGCGCCAGTGGATCAGGCCCTTGCCGGCATTCGCCTGGCTGGTGCAAAAAAGATGGTAGGTGTCGCCGGCCCGTATAATGCACGGGTCGTGGACCGGCCAGATATCGCCGGCCAAACCGTCGGGAAAACTTTGTGCGGGCCGCGGCGTGTCGCCGGCGCGGCCCGTGGACGGCAGCAGCCAGGCGCCAAGCGTCGCGCCCGTCATGGCCATAAGCCCACGCCGTGTTTCGCTGTTTGTCATCGCAGGTCATCCAAAAAAGGCGCTGTCACGCGAAGCGACAGCGCCAGATTGAAGCAGACGGTACTTAAGGCTTTACGATCTCGAACTACATGGAGAACCGCAGGCCGAACATGATGGTCCGGTCATAACGGCGGGTGTCGCGCGGGTAGATGTTCTTGCTGTCGGCGCTGACGCCGTCGTCGAAATAGTCCTTGAAGCGCGTATCGAGCAGGTTGGTGCCTTCAAGCGTAAAGATCAGGCGCGAGTTGTACTTGTAGGAGATCGAGCCATCCATCTGCGCGGTTTCGCGGACACGCAGGTCGTAGCCCGGATTGAACTGGCGCGTATCCAGGAAGCCCGAACGCCAGTTGTAGGCGAGACGTCCCGACCAGCCGCCTTTTTCGTACAGGCCGATAATGTTGTACGAATATTTCGACAGGCCGACGATGGACAGGTCCTTGCCGGTAGCCAGGTCGTTGTTCTGGCCGTCCATATAGGTCGCATTGGCCTGCAGGCCGAGGCCGCTGAAGATGCCCGGCAGGAAGTCGTAGAACTGCTGGTACCCGGCCTCGAAACCGTTGAGGTGACCGTCGCCGCTATTGGTCGGACGCGTGACCCGATAGGTCAGGCCGCCATAGACTTCGTCGCCATGATACGAAGCGACATAGCCGTTCAGCTTGCGATAGAAGGCGGTGCCGGTGATGAAGCCGTCGGCGGCGAAATACCATTCCAGCGACGCATCGAAATTATCCGACTTCACTGGCTTGAGGTTCGGATTGCCACCGCCACCCGTCAGGCCCGTCGTGTTGGAGACGACCGTCGACAGGGAGACGCCCGGGTTGAGATCGCTGAAGTTCGGACGTGTGATGGTCCGGCCGGCGGTGAAGCGGGCAACGAGATCCGACTGCAGCGCAAACCGCAGGTTCATGCTCGGCAACACGTCGGTGTTCGAGGTATGGATCGAGATCGGCGTATATTCCAGGCCGGGATGCGACGGATCGGTATCCTGCGAGATATTGCCGTTCAGGTCTTCCTTGGTCTGCACGACGCGCAGGCCGAACAGGCCCGACCACGGCACAGGGCCGAGGTCCCCGCCCAGCTTGGCCTGGCCGTAAATGGCCGAAGTCTTTTCATCGTCGGTAAACAACGAGCCGGGGTCATAGCCCTTGGGCGCCGTCGTACCGGTGAAGGCCTTGCGGATCACGTCGGTGTGGTCCAGCAGGAAGCTGGCGCTGGGCGTGAACCATTGGGTCGTGATGTAGTCGGGTCCGCCCGATGCCATCTGTGCCGACAGGCCGGCAAGGCCTGGGATCGAGTCGATCGTGGTGGGCGTGTTGGGGCCGCCGTAGCCGCCGACGAAAGAGGTGATCGAATCCGCCTTGCGATCGGCGAAACGCACACCGGCGGTCAGCTCCTTGATCAGGCCGTCGGAGGCCGGTGTCCAGGTGACATCCGCCCGCCAGTCCAGCGACTCGCCCTTCTGGGTGCCGTAATTGTCGAACCAGTTGGCCAGGCTGTAATTGGCCGAATTCTTGAGGAAGGCCGGATCGCCGTAGTCGAGCTGGGCGGTACCGTCATGATTGGTATCGACCTTGACCAGGGGAACGACCGTCGACGAGTCGACGATGGGGTTTTCGTAGTCGAAGGTGGATTTGGTGTAGCTCAGGTCGGTCGAGAACTTGAACTGGCCGACCGTGTGCGAGCCGCCGAACGCCGCCTGATAGGTGTCCGACACCTGGCGGTTGGCCTGGGTCGACATGATGGTGAAGACATTGTGGTCGGTAAGGGTCTTCAGGATATGGGTGCCGGGATAGACGGTCCCGGAAATATTGCCGTCACCCAGGAACGGCAGCCCGACCAGGAAGTCGAGTTCGAACTGGTTCTTGTACTGGGTGTAGAAGCCTTCCGAATAGAGCTCGGTATCGGCATCCGGACGCCACTGCAGGGCATAGTTGATCGCGGCACGGCGACGGTCGCCTTCGATCGGGATATAGCCCATGACGAAGGGCCCCAGGGTCGGGTTCGCCGGCGCAGGATGCGCCAGGTTGAACGAACCGGTCTGATCCTCGGAATCGACGTTGAAGGCCCGTTCCTCGTGGTAGTGGCTGCGCGAATAGGACAGGCCGATCAGAGCGCCGACCTCTCCGGCGCCGGTGCTCCAGCGGTTCGAGACCGTGGCGCCGATATTGGGATCGGTGGCCTTGGCCTTGTCGTTATAGGTCGCACGCGCATTGGCGCTGGCGGAAAAACCGGCGAAATCGAACGGCCGGCGGGTGCGGATATCGATCGTGCCGGCGATGCCGCCCTCGATCTGATCGGCGGAGGCCGACTTGTAGACGTCCACGCGTTGCAGCATGTTGGCCGGGACATCGGCCAGGGCGATATAGCGCCCGGAGGTCGTGAAGACTTCCCGGCCGTCCAGCAGCGTCACGACATTGGGCAGGCCGCGGATCAGGACCGAATTGCTTTCACCCGAATCGCGACGGATCTGCACGCCCGTCACCCGGGCCAGGGCGTCTGCCACCGTATTGTCCGGCAGCTTGCCGACGTCGGACGCCACGATGGAATCCACGACCAGGTCGTTCTTCTTCTTGATCTGCTGCGCGCTCTGCGCGGCGCGACGCTGGCCGGTGACCACGACGACCGTGTTGTCGGCGGCAGGGGCCGCGGTCGTTTTGGCGTCCTGGGCGTGGACCACGCTGGTCGTTGCCGCCAACGCTACCACCGACGCGGCAGCCGTCAGGCTCAGTTTGAAAAATTTGGCAATGCGCGCACGGCGCAGCTGTGACGTTCCCGTCATATCGTATCCCTCTCCAGTTTCATGGTCCGTTTATAGGTTCGAACTCTGAGGGCTATATTGTCCGACAAAATATTGGTGTCAACTGGCAACAGATGCCAATGTTATATTTTGTCTGCGTTATTCGTGGAATTGTCGCAAATCAGCCACAAGGCGAAAAACTTCGAGCGGGATGGACCCGAAAATGGGCAGGTACAATCCCCGCTAATGACACTTAAAGTATTATTTTATAAAGAAAATTTACCCTACGGAACTTTTGGGTGAAATCCGGAGTCGCCCTTTGCGCGCGCAATACCTGTCTACTGGCGCACAGGCGTTTTCAAGGGTGAAACCCCTCCGGCGTGTGTGGCGCAGCAATCGGAATTAGGTGAACCAATCCAACTATTTCAGGTTTTCATGTCTGACAAATTGTTGCGGGCGCGAACAATCTTTCGCGCCCGCAATATCACCGTTACCTTAAGCGGACTTAAGGGAAAACACGTTCCAGGACAACGGCTTGAGAGAAGCCGTCAAACGACATTCGTCTAATTTGGCCGTGGCGTTTAGCGTAGGCACGATGGCATTCGGCTCTGCCTGCGTATTGGCTTTTTTCAGGTCGGCGTCGTGCAATTCCGTCGCAGATACTATTGTCAGACTTTCTCCGAGGCCGCGCAAATCGACGTCGAGAGTCATCTCGGCTTGGCCGCGGTTGAGGACAAGACAGCCGATCTCACCCGATTCGGCATTGTAGATCGCCGTCGCCAGCAGGTGCGGCACCTCGCCATGCGCCTTTGTGGCAAAAGTCGTTGTATCGATCTTCAGGCGCAGGATCTCGCCATGGCCAAGGCGTGAAGCATCGGCGAACGGATAGAAGATGGTCTGGCGCCAGGCGTCACCGCCGGTCTGGGTCATGATCGGACCGATGACATTGACCAGTTGCGCCAGGCAGGCGACCTTGACCCGGTCGGCATTGTTCATCAGCACGATCAGGGCGCCGCCGACGACCAGGGCGTCCTCGAAATTATAGACCTCTTCCAGCAGCGCCGGCGCCTCGGGCCAGCCGGCCTTCTTCAGGTCCTGGGGCCGGTGCGCCTTGTACCAGACATTCCATTCGTCGAAGGACAGCATGATGCGCTTCTTCGAGCGGCGCTTGGCCGCCACCGCATCGGCAACGGCCGTGATCTCGCGGATATAGATGTCGAGATTGTCGATCTCGCCGAGGAATTCGGCGATGTCGTCGCCGTCATTGCGGAAATAGGCGTGCAGCGAGATGAAGTCGACCTGCTCGAAACAGGCGTCGAGCACCTCGTATTCCCAGGCGGCATAGGTCGGCATGGCGCGTTGCGACGACCCGCAGGCCGCCAGTTGCAGGCCGCTGTCGTCGGTCCAGCGCATGACCTTGGCGGTCTCGTGGGCGATGCGGCCGTATTCGCCGGCGGTCTTGCCGCAGATCTGCCACGGCCCGTCCATCTCGTTGCCCAGGCACCAGAACTTGACGTCGTGCGGCTGCTCGAAGCCATGCGACCTGCGCAGGTCGGAATAACGGGTGCCGCCCGGATGGTTGCAGTATTCGAGGAAATGGCGCGCCTCGTCGGGGCCGCGCGTGCCGAGATTGACGGCAAACATTGGCTCGACCTCGGCCTTGCGGCACCAGGTGATGAATTCGTTGGTGCCGAACTGGTTGGTCTCGGTCGAGAACCAGGCGAGGTCCAGCCGCACGGGGCGCTGGTCCTTGGGCCCTACCCCGTCCTCCCAGTTATAGCCGCTGAGGAAGTTGCCGCCGGGATAGCGCACCATGGTCACGCCCAGTTCGCGCGTCAGGCTGAGCACATCGCCGCGGAAGCCGTCGGCGTCGGCCGTAGCATGACCGGGCTCATAGATACCGCCATAGACGCAGCGGCCGAGATGTTCGACGAAGGTACCGAACACCCGGCGATCGAGCGGTGCGACGACGAAGTCGCGATCGGCGACGATAGAGGCGTTTAAGGTCATGCGTGGCGTCTCAGAGAAGATGGAACAATAGGTCGTTGATGCGGTTCTCGGCATCCTGCAGCGCCTGGGCCGAGGTCTTGTGGCCGGTATAGGCCGAAGCCATCTCGTCGCCGATAATGTCGGAAATGGCGAACTGGCGCTGCACGCCCGGCGGCAGGGTCTGCCCGTCGCTGGCCAGGGCGATGATGTCGCGGCGATGCGGCAGGTCGAGATAGGCCTGGCTTTGCGCCACCGCCATCTGCGACGGCAGGTGCCCCGACCGCGCCCAGTCGTAGTCGTGCTGCTGGAGGAATTTCATCAGGCGCAGGACCGCCGCGCGTTGCTGCGGCGTGCGCTCGCGCTTCGGCATGACCCAGGCGTGGCCGTCGACATAGGCGGTCTGGCTTGACCCGAACAGCATGGGATAGGGCTTGACCGTATAACCGTGATAGAGTGGCCGGCCGGGCGTTTCGGCCTCGCCGTTGAAGGCGCCGATCATCCAGGTGCCGACCTGGACGGTGCCGCCCTTGCCGTTGATAAAGGCCGCCATCGCCGCCGGATAGTCCTGGTCGTGCGTCATCAGGTTCTCGGCATAGATCTGGCGGAACAGGTCGACGATGCGCCGGGCCTGCGGCGTATTCAGCCGGATATGCTTCGGATCGGCGAAGAACACCGCCTTCTGGTCGAGCAGGTAGGTATAGAGGTTGCGGGTATAGGAGGCCTGCTCGTTGGCGGTCGCCTGGATGACATAGGGCAGTCCGGTGCGCTCGCGGAACTGGCGCGCCTGGGTAATGAATTCCTCGGGCGAATGCGGCAGGACCGGCTGGCCATCCTTCATAAGGCCGGCCTTGGCGAACAGGGCGGTATTGATGTGCCAGAGCTGGGTCCAGTTGTCGAACGGCATGCCGTAGACCCGGCCATCGACCGTCACGCCGTTGCGCGCCGCCGGCGTAAAGGCCGCTGGGTCGATGCCGACACCGCGGAAATCGCCGTCGAGGGGCTCGATCAGGTTGCGCTTCTGGTAGTCGGGAATGGCCGACATGTGCATGGTGGTGATGTCGGGCGGATCGCCGGCGGCGTATTCGGCCGACAGCTGGTCGTAACCGGGCCAGGCAGCGATATTGACCTTCAGCCGGATGTCGGGATTTTCCTTTTCGAATTGATCGAGCAGGCCGGTGACGATCTCGCATTCACCGTCGGGATTGCGCAGGGGCGCCTGGCCTTTCGGCACATTGGCGCGGCATTCGCCGAAGATGCGCTGCACCGTTATATGGGTGTAGGGATCCTTCGGCGCGCAGGCGTTCAAGGTAAGGAGGGGGAGGACCAGCAGGGACAGGACAAACAGCAGCAGGCGTTTCATCTCACCGCCGCTCCCGACACCGCCTTGACGATATACTTCTGGAAGATGATGTAGACGACCAGGATGGGCACCGAGGCGAACACTGCCTGGGTCATCAGGTAGCCGAGGCCGGAGGTCTGGGCGAAGTTGATCTGCGACGAGGCCAGCCCGACCGTCAGGGTGAACATCTCCGATCGTGTCGCCGAGATCAGCGGCCACCAGTAGTCGTTCCACGAACTGAGGAAGGTGAAGATGCCGAGCGTCGCCTGGGCCGGAATGGTCAGGGGCAACAGCACCTTCCAGAAGATGGTCAGGCGCGAGGCATTGTCGAGCGCCGCCGCCTCGTCGAGCTCGCGCGGAATGGCGCGGAAATACTGGGTCATCAGGAAGACGCCGAACGGCGCCGCCAGGCCCGGCAGGACCAGGCCAGGATAGGAATTGTGCAGGTGCAGGGCCGAGAACAGCTGGTGGCGGGTGATGATCACCGCCTGCTCGGGGATGGCCAGGCCGAACAGGACGAACAGGAAGAGACGATCGCGGCCGGGAAAATCGAGCCGGGCAAAACCGTAACCCGCCAGCGACGACAGGATCAGGACGCCCAGCGTCGTCAGGCCCGACACGATGACCGAGTTCATCAGCCAGCGGAAGACTTCGGAATTGCGGACGATGGCGTGGTAGTTTTCCGTCGTATAGGGACCATGGAAGGCATTGGTGGTCGAGCGCAGAAGGTCCTGGTTGGACTTCAGCGACAGCACGACCGTCCAGACCAGCGGCGTCACCATGATCAGGCCGAGCACCACCAGGGCCGCCAGCACGCCGGCGTTGCGCAGGGTCTTTGCCAGTTCGGGGCTCATGCGGTCTTGCCCCCGGTGTCCCGGCCCTTGCGCGTCACCATGTACTGGACGACGGTGGCGATCAGGATGATGGCGAACAGGATCTGCGACGCCGCGGCGGCATAGCCGATATCCCAGCGGCGGAAGCCGACCTCGAAGATGAACAGCACGATCGGGCGCGAGGCCCCGTTGGGCCCGCCCTGGGTGATCAACTGCGGCTGGCCGAACAGCTGGAACTGCAGCACGACTTCGAAGATGGCGACCAGGATGATGGTACGGCTGACGCTGGGCAGGGTCACCGACCACAGGGTGCGCAGCCACGAGGCATTGTCGAGCGCCGCCGCTTCGTAGATGTCCTGCGGCACCTGTTGCAGGGCCGACAGGTACAGCATCATCGGCAGGCCCAGGCACCACCAGACGGTGATGATGGCCATGGAGACCATGACGATGTCCGGATCGCTGAGGAAGGGGATCGGCGCCAGGCCGAACAGGGCGCGGACATTGGCGATGAAGCCGCCATCGGGCATCAGGATCATGCGCCAGATCAGGGTGACGATGGTCACCGACAGGACCGAGGACGAAAAGAAGACGCCGCGGAAGAAGGCGGCGATGCGGTCCTGGCGATTGAGCAGCAAAGCCAGGATCAGCGGCAATACGGTCAGGGGCGGCACGGTCAGCAACACGAAGCCGAACGTATTGGCCACCGCCTTGAGGAAGACCGCATCGTGCATCAGCCGGGCGAAGTTCTCCAGGCCGACAAATTCGCGGCCGCCGAACAGGTCGGCCTTGAACAGGCTCAGCACCATGCCGGACAGCAGCGGGTAGATCAGCAGGCACAGATAGACGGTGACGAAGGGCGCCACGAACAGGGCATTGCTCCAGCGGGGTTTGACACCGGCGGTGCTCATGCCGCGTCTCCGTGATAACCGACGCCGGCGGTGTCGAAAAGATGGGCGCGGCGGGTGTCGAGGACCAGGTTTACCGCGTCGCCGATACGGACAGGGCTGTGGCCGTCGTCCTCGGCGGTAATGGCCGTGCCGTCGGCCAGGCGGCCGTAGACCAGGGTGCGGTCGCCCAGGCGCTCGACCAGGTCGACGGTCGCGCCGACCTGTTTTTCATCGGTATGGGAGACACGGACATGTTCCGGGCGAACGCCCAGGTCGGCGCGGTCATTGGGAAAATCGCGCACCGTGACGGGCAGGACCGTGCCGTCGCTGAGCGTCGCCTGGCTGCCCCTGACGGTGACCGGCAGGATATTCATCGGCGGCGAGCCGACGAAACTTGCCACGAAACGGTTGGCGGGGCGGCTGTAGATCTCCATCGGCGTGCCGACCTGCTGGACCTTGCGGTCCTTCATGACGACGATGCGGTCGGCCAGGGTCATGGCCTCGACCTGGTCGTGGGTAACCAGAATCATCGAGGTCTTCAGCCGCCGGCGCAGCTGCGCCAGCTCCAGCCGGGTGCGCATGCGCAACGCCGCGTCGAGATTGGACAGGGGCTCGTCGAACAGGAACAGGTCGGGCTTCTTGACGATGGCGCGGCCGATGGCGACGCGCTGTTTCTGGCCGCCGGACAGTTCGCCGGGCTTGCGCTTCAGCAGGGGTTCGAGTTCCAGGATACGGGCGGCATCGGCGACGCGCGTGTCGATCTCCGCCTTGGCCACGCCGGCATTGCGCAGGCCGAACGCCATATTGTCGGCGACCGTCATGTGGGGATAAAGGGCATAGTTCTGGAAGACGAGCGCGACGCCGCGGGCACCCGGCGCCAGTCCGTCGACGCGCCTGTCACCGATATGGATCTCGCCGGCGTCGAGCGTCTCAAGCCCGGCGATGATGCGCAAAAGGGTGGTCTTGCCGCAGCCCGACGGTCCGAGAAAGGCGACGAATTCGTCGTCGCCGATGGTCAGCGAAATATCGTCCAGCACAGGCGTCTGGCCATAGGTCTTGCTGACGTTACGAATAACGATTCCGCTCACGCGACACTTCCCCTCGTACGTTTCCCTAAGCGGCTTTTGCCGTCTTTTATTGTCTGGGACGGCCTCTGGCGGACCATTTACTCAGACAAATAAGGCGTAACATCGATCTGCGGGAAGCACAAGCGGCAAAGCGGAGAATGTGAAAGTTTGGAATTGCCCCAGTTCTTTTCGCCATGCCCGGCGCTTTCTTACTCCTCCCTATCGCTTGCGATGGGGAGGAGTAGGACGGCACAATGACTTAACCTCAGACCAGCGGCCCGTTGGCCACCGGCTCGCCGAAGTCCGGCGTACCGTCGGCGCGCCAGTGAATCGGCTGCACCCGCGTATGCCGGTTGGGATCGTTGAGCGGATCGCCCTGGATCTCGCGATAGTCGCGGGCGTGATAGACGATGACGTCCCTGCCCTTCTCGTCGACGGTGAAGCTGTTGTGGCCCGGGCCCCAGACAGTGTGCGCAGGCGAACTGCGAAACACCGGTTCGGGCGACTTGACCCATGAGGCAGCATCCATCAGGTCGGCATCGGCGTGCGCCGTCAGCATGCCCAGGCAATAGTGCTCATCGGTGGCGCTAGCCGAATAGGTGATGAAGATCCGGCCATTGCGGATCAGCTCGGCCGGGCCCTCATTGACCTTGTAGCCGATGATTTCCCAAGGCAGGGTCGGCACGGTCAGACGCACCGGCTTTACCGCCAGGGTTGTCGCCGAGGCCAGCGGGGCGAGATAGAGATTACTGTTGGTGTCGATGCCCGGCTCGTGCTGCGCCCAGCACAGGTAGCGCTTGCCACCGTGCTCGAACAGGGTCGAATCGAGGTTGAAACTGTCCCACGGCGTCTCGACCTGGCCGGTCACCTGCCAGGTTCCAGTCATCGGGTCGGCCCCGTCGCAGGTGATGACATAGGTGCGGACATGGAAGACGTCGTCGCTATTGCCGGCGCCGAAATAGATATGCCACTTGCCGTCGAAGCGGTGCAGTTCCGGTGCCCAGATATAGCCACCCATGACACCCGACGCCGGGCGTTTCCAGATCAGCACCTCCTCGGCGGCGGCCAGGCCGGCAATGGTGCGCGCCCGGCGCAGGACCAGCCGGTCGTATTCCGGCACGGTGGCGCTGAGATAATACCAGCCATCCTCTTTCAGGATCTGCGGATCGGCGCGTTGTTGTACCAGCGGATTCACGATGCGGCTCCCTGTGCGTTTCGCCAGAACCGGACCGGCCGCCGACAGCACAAGGGATGCGCCCGCCGCGGCAAGGACATGACGGCGGGACGCTGCAGGATCGGAGAGGGTCATGGTTCGGCGTTCTGATTTGATTATATTTGTCGGACAATAAGTGCGAATCCGACGGATTTGTCAAATCATAAGCTTCGAACCTGTCGGCCCGCCTAATGGGTGCGTCTGCGGTCCTGGCTGTCGCGGCATTTGCCGTAGGCTTCCATGACATGGCCGGCCAGGTCGTCGCGGCCCTCTTCCAGGGCGATCTGGTAGACGTGTTCGAGCAGTTCCAGGATGGTCCTGGCGGCGTTCTCGGAGGTGGTGGTTTCGGACATGTTGGGAGAAATCACGGTCTACTCCTGGTGATGAAGAGGAAAAAGGCAATGGGTTTCGCCGCCGCCGATCAGGACAGCGGCAAGGACGACCTCGTCGAGGCCATCGACACCGAGCAGGTGTTCAAGGGCGGCATCGTCATAGGAACCGTAGGCCAGGGCCGGCAGGCCGAGCGCCACGGCCGCCAACAGCAGGTTCTGGCTGAGATGACCGGCCTCGAGGACGGCGAAGCGGTAGCCGCGGCCACCATATTTCGCCATGGAACGGGACAGGACGCCGGTGATGACGATGACGCAAGCCGGCGCCTCCCCGGCTTCACCTAGCTCAACGGACGAGAAAGGCTGTGACACCTGGCCGTAATCGAGCAAGGCATGGGTTCTGGCATCGTAGCGGCACGGCGGCTGATCGGCACGAAGGACATAGATCTCGCAGGGGTACAGCCCGCCGGCCGAGGGGTAAGGCCGCAGGTGGAAGGCGGCACCATCGACGCCCGGCGCCGGCATCGACCGGTTGGATTTCGCGGCCAGGGCCAGCAGGGCACCAAGCGCGTCATTCGCCAATTGGCCTGTAACCGCCTGCCGCTGGACGGAACGCCGGCTTGTCAGGGCGGTTGCCAGCGGCATGTCGGCAGGTCCGGCGACCGGCAGGGCGGCGGCCACATCGGCCGGCGCCGCCGGGCGCAGTGCCGCCGCCTCAGCGATCGTTTCCGGATCGCACAGGAAACGGCGGATTTGCCGGGTACGTCGCGCCATGGTCGCCCGATGGAAGCGCGTCAGTTCATGGGCGATTTCCAGCTGGTCGCGCACCTCTTCGTCGGGATCGAAGGTAGCCGCCTGGAGATGGATCTGTCGGACCGAAGACATGCGACCTCAGGGGAAGGGATGCGGATGGGGATTAAGAACAGCGCCGGGTATGCCCCAGGTCTGGCGCCACTGGTCCAGCCGTCGGGAATCCGGCACACGGGTGCAGGCGCCACCGAAGATCAGGGGCTGCAGGCCAGGCACGACGACGCGGACGACGGCCATGTTGAGCAGGCCGACATCGGTCGTGGTCAGGTCGACAAAGGCCGGCGTAAAACCTTCCGACTGCATCAGCCGGCCGATATCCTGTGCGGTTGCCGACGCCGTTTCTGTCTGCAACAGCGTTTCGACCGACACCGCCTCGGAAGATACGCACATGTCCTCGACGATGGCGAAGCGCGATGGCTCGAGATAATAGAGCAGATGGTCGGACGTGCTCTTGATGGCGGCGGCGCTGCGGACGCGCACCTTGCCGATGAATTTCTGCCCGGACGCCCAGGAATAGAGGCCCTCGCAAACCGCCTTTTCGATGGCGCGCACGATCGACGGCGATGCGCCGGCGGCGACGACGCCGATGCCGCCCGGACAGGTCACGACGCTCATCACCACATGGACGCCGAACGAAAACCCGAGATGGAAGAGGCGGATCCGCGTGCGATCGTCGCACAGCGCCTTCTGGACGGCGACATCGAGGCGCGCCAGGGCCGCCCCGGGCACCAGGCGCGGGGCCCGACGCCGCAACAGCCAGTTCGAAGCGAACACGTCGCGCTCGACCACCTCGCAAATGGCGCTGAGCAAGGCGCCGTCGATCGAGTTGCCGCAGGCCAGACCGGTGGAATCGTTCTGGCAGATGATTTCGCCGCCGCGGGCGGGCTGATAGCCGAGATAGGCCATGGCCGCCGGCACCAGGCGCACCTGTCCGGAAACGAGGTCGCCTCCCGTCGCCCAGGCGCGGGACAGGTTCGGGTCGAAGGCGCGGATATTCGGATGGCCGCCGCGAACCAGAGCGACCAGGTCGAGGGCCTTGTCGCCCAGCGCCGCAGCACTTGCGGTCAGCAGCTGGTCCGGCCAGTAGATCGAGGCGGCATAACGCTCGATCGCCTCGCCTATGGCCGCCCAGCACGCCTTTTGCCGCGTAAAGGCGGCCCCCGTGCCGCGGTCGGTCGTATGCACGCCGGGCGCATTGTTGCGGTAATAGGTCGCCGGCGACAGGATGGCATGGACCAGCCACAGGCCGGACGAGTCCGGCGACGGCGGCTCTTCGACCAGGCCATTGATGATGCCGCAGCGGTCATTGACCGCCTTGCGGATCACGCCCTGCAGCGCCTTGGAAAAATCGCGGATCGAGCGGCCCAGATTCATGCGTGATACCCACATACCGGGCAGCGCGGCAGCTTCATGACGACGGCGCCGTTGAGGTCGAGGCTCAGCATGTCGAACCGCCACGACATGCCCGGATCGAATTCGACGTGGGCGGCCAGGCCCCAGCGCAAGACCTCGCCGCCGGCCAGCACCGCCGCGAGCTCGGCCAGGGCCGGACTGACCGACATGGCGCGCACATTCCACACCGGAGGCGGCTCGCTCAGGCGTTGGGCGGCCTGGCGACGGTGCCACAGGCACTCCAGGCACGCCGTGGCGCCCGGCACCACGAACGGGCCCCAGTTGACCGCGGCACGGTCGAGCCACACGGGCAGGAAGGGACGCTTCTGCGCAAAGGCTTCCATGTTCATCTCGCGCAGCCAACCCATGTCGGGGGTGTCGCAACAGGCGATGACACCGTCTGCGGAGGCGGCGGGGGCCGCGACATCGAATCCGAAGTCGGCCAGGGTGCGCGTCAACGCAGCAGCCACATGGCCGAAGCCGCGAACGGATACCGGCGGCAAGGTCTTGTCGCTAGCCCCGGCGTAGTGGCGCAGCCAGTCGGCCAGGACATCACCACCTGAAATTGTATTTTTGTCGGCAAGAATCCGGCGCCGGGCCAGGTCCTGCAGCAGGCTGTCGGCAGCCTGGCGCAACGGCTCGGGGGAAAAGGTCTCGACGATCGCTTCGCGGCTGGTCCCCGCTTCGCACTGCACCGCCACGCGCTCGACCAGGCCGAACGGATCGGAAATGGAGAATTCGGCGCCCGGCGCCAGGAACTGCAGGTCGCCATTGTCGCCGCGAACAACGTCTACGGCGCGATCTATAATCGACTGTCCGGCCACGGAACCGCCTTCCATACAGACCGCGACCGGGGCCGCGGTCTTAGAGCGTTTTCCGGTCCAATAGATCGAAAACCGCTCTAAGCTATTGTTTTAACGCACTTCTTATCCGAAAAGTGGCATCCACTTTGTCGGGAAGTGCTTTGGTTATCGGTTACGCGACGACCCACCAGCAGCAGCAGCAGCCTTCGGGGCCGACCTTCGCGTATTCGCGGTAGATCGATTGGGCGGACTTCGGGCCTTCCTTGATAGTGTAGAACGACATTGCACTGTCCTTTCCGTTATGAGCCTGCCGTATGCAGACTGTTAACGATACCGGACAAGACTTAGCTATTCAATAGAGAGCACTTTTCATTTGAGAGTAATGAGGTGCAAAAATACCGTCTCAAAAATTATTTGGAAATATAATACAATGACTTATTTCAGAGAAAAATTATTTTACGATGCTCTCGGACAGGTCCTGGTCGCTAAGCGTCGGGATAAGGGCGCGCAGTTCGATAAGGTAGTTTTCCCAGGCGCGCCGGCCCTTGGTCGTCATGGAATAGGTAGTATTGCTCTTGCCGAAGATCAGCTTCTTGCTGGCCTTGATATAGCCGGCGTCCTCAAGCTTCTTCGTCGCGGTCGACATGGCCCCGTCGGTAATGGCCAGCAGGTCGCGCAGTTGCACATAGTCGAGGGAATTCCGCGACGTCAGAATCGAGAGCAGCTTCAGGCGCGTCGCGCCGTGAATCGTCTCGTCCAGACTGCCGGGATTGTGCAAACTCATTTCTGCTCACGCCTGTGAATCGCCATCAGGTATACACCCGGCCCCACCATGAAGGCGAGACATGCGAATGAAAATATGAATGGCCGCGACACGTCGTTGGCCCAGAACAGGATGGCAAGCGAAGTCAGCATCCAGCCCCCGGTCGCGGCGAGCAGCCAGCGCCGCTGGCTGCACATGGCGGTAATACCCATTGCAACTGAAAATAGCAAACATTCAAAACCGGACATGACGAAGACGTCGTCGACATGACGGGCATAGCAGCCGATCATGGAGACCGGAATGCAGAACCCCATCATGATCCAGGTGACCGAAATGGCGTCGCTGCGCCATTGGCCCAGCACCCGGCTGCTCTTGAGGAAGAAGGTAATGAGGAAACTGCCCAGGTAGCCGGCGAGGATATTGAACGGCGCCACCCACACCGGCGGGAAATGGGCAACCTGTTCCAGCCCGTTCCACAGGCCGGCCAGCGCATCGCAAAACCCCCACCAGGCGATGATCGGCGCCCCGGCGAGGGTAATATCGTCACCGCGGCGCGCCAGCTGCTGCATCTCGGCCAGCTGGTGGTCCATGAACAGGAAGTCTTCCGGCGTCGGCGTCGGTATGATGTCGCTGAACGGGTCGTTGTGCTGCATTCTGCCCTCGTTAAAGGAACACCTTCAGGTGTCCGGCCGGCGTTAGCGGTAATCCGATATCAGCATAACACCGCGGATTTCACCATGCCAGCCAATGCGCGCAACATGCGAGCGCAAGGGCATACCGCCAAAAAGCGGTCGTCGACCGCCAGCCTATTTCGGGTGGCGCAGATAGTTCAGCAGCTTGAGCTTCTGCGGCACATTGGCTGCATCGGCATCGATGTCGGATTCGACTTCGGGCTTGAACGCCCCGGCGACGGTGCGCAGATGCCGGGCGCTTCGTTGCAGACGTTCAGCCGACCGGGCTCCCGAGACTGACGCCTGCGACGCCTGTTCCTGCAATCGCGCCATATAGCGGACAGCGTACGGAAGGTGTGAATTTGGATTGGTATAGGCCATGCGGCCGGTCCCCTGCTCTGCGACTCGGGCAAGCGTAACACGAGCGGTAAACAAAGGTTAACGGGAATGCGGACCCGGCCAAGAAATCGGTGGATTTCCTGCCGGGCCTTGCGTCGATCATTATTGCGCCAGGGGCCGGATACGGTCGTCCAGGACCTTGCGCTGCGCATCCAGCATGATGGCGTTGGGGTCGTGGCCGGTACGCGGCAGAAGAATGAAGGCCTTCCGTGGCGCCACTAGGCTGTCGAAATAGCGGCGGGAGATCCGGGGCAGGGTCAGGTAGTCGGCCTCCCCCTGCAGCAGGAAGATCGGCACATCGAAGTGCGTCCCCAGTGCCGGCAGGTCGACCGCCGAATACATGCCGTCGCCCTTCAGACCGACAAACTGCAGATAGGAATAGTCTTCGCCGGCGGTATAGTCCGCCTCGGCCTGGGGCGTGGCGTAGTCCGGCGCCGGCTGCCACCAGTCCTTCGGGGCGGGATCGGTCGCCAGGTTTTCATATTTGCGGTCGATGCGGCGCATGATGCCGAAATTGCGCGGGTCCGACCACGGCGGGGGCCCAAGCGTTTCCAGCCTAGCCACGCTGTCGCCGTCGCCGGCCTTGCGCGCCTTATCGAGCAGGACCTCGTAGGTCCCCGTCGAATTGTCACGATAGTTGACGATCTGCGACCAGCCGAGATAGGCGGTGAACAGGTCCGGCCTGGCCCTGATCATGCGAATGGCGATGATCGAACTCCATGATCCGCCCAGGACGATGACCTTGCGCTTGCCTAAGCGCCGGGTCAGGTAGCCGCTCAGTTCGACGCCGTCGTCGGTTATCTGTTCGAAGGTCAGCGGCGTGTCTTCGGACGGCCGGTTCTTGCCGTAAGTCATGCCGGCGCCGCGCTGGTCCCACTGGACCATGGTGTAGTCCTTCTCCCAGGCGCCATACATCCTGTCGGCAAACAGGCTCATGGGATTGCCGGGCCCGCCGTGCACCATCAGCACGACGGGATTGGAGCATTTGGCACCATTGATCGTCACCCATTGCGGTATGCCGCCGATCTCGACAAAGCCCTTTTCGTGAACAGGCTGGTCCGGCGACGTGCAGACATTAGCGATGGGAGTCTGCGCAGCGGCATGACCGGCGAGGAGAAGCGCGCCGCAGGCGGCGATAGCGCGAATGAACATCAGGTACCCCGTTTTGTGTGAAATCACTGGATCAGGGCCAATCGATAAACGTTCGACGCAATGCGTTTCGACCGGATACGCGAAGTCGAACCTATTTTATCCGCGCGCGGCGATAGGCCGACGGCGTTTGCCCGATGCGGCGCTTGAAGGCGGTATTGAACGAGGACTTGGAATTGAAGCCGACCTCATAGAGCACGTCCAGCACAGACATATCGCTGCGCCCCGGGTCCCTCAGGATTTCCGCGGCCCGGTCGATCCGGTAGGCGTTGACGAATTCGAAGAAGCTTTGCCCCAGGCCGCTATTGATCAACACGGAAAGGTCGCGCGCGGGCATGGACATTTGCCGCGCCAATTGCCTGAGGCTGAGCCCGGCATCGAGAAACGGCGCCTTCGCCTGCATGTGGGCCGACAGGTGGTCAAGATCGGCCTGCGATACGGCATCC
>CBDFFG010000012.1:0-74858 GCA_965246725.1 Asticcacaulis sp. | reverse complement strand
GCCGGTGGCGCTGTTCTTGACGACGATATTCTCGAACTGGGTCGGGGTCTGCAACTGCGACTGGGCGGTGATGGTCGCGTTGAGCGCCGTGTCGGTGCCGGTCGGATCGGCGCCGATCTGGCCGGCGGCGACCTGGGCGTTCTGCGCCTTGATGGCGGTCAGGACGTCATTGGGCGTCAACTGGTACGAGGCCAGCTGATCGGCATTGAGCCAGATGCGCATGGCGTATTGTGAACCGAAGATGCGCGTGTCGCCGACGCCGTCGATACGGCTGATCTGGTCGCTCATGTGCGAGGCGATCCAGTCGCCGAGGTCGGCGTTCGACTGGCTGTTGTCCTCGGTATAGAGGGCGATCGACAGCAGTTGCGAGCCCGACGCCTTGGTAACGCGCAGGCCTTGGGTCTGAACGTCCTGGGGCAGACGGCGCAGCGCCGCCTGGGCCTGGTTCTGCACCTGGACCTGGGCGAAGTCGGGATCGGTGCCGGCTTCGAACACCAGGGTGACGGAACCCGAGCCCGACGACGAGGTCGAGGTCATGTATTTCAGCTTGTCGAGCCCGGTCATGTTCTGTTCGATGACCTGGGTCACCGAGTCCTCAACGATCTTGGCCGAGGCGCCGGGATAGGTGGCGTTGATCGTCACCTGGGGCAGGGCGATGCGCGGATACTGCTCGATCGGCAGGATGAGGATCGACAGGATGCCGGCCAGCATGATGACGATGGCGATGACCCATGCGAAGATGGGGCGGTCGATAAAGAAACGCGACAACATGACGGATCAGTTCCCGCTGTTCGGGTTGGTAGCCTGGCCGGCGCCAGCGCCGCCACCGGTGTGTGAAGCCCCGGCAGTCTCGTCCGGCTGGGCGGCGGTGGCCTTGATGGGTCCGTTGTTCTTCAGGCGCATGGCGCCGGCGGTGATCACCTTGTCGCCGGGTTTCAGGCCCGATGCGAGGCGCCACTGCGTGCCGATCATCTCGGCGGGCGTGACCTTCTGGGCGTGGGCCTTGCCGTCATCGCCGGCCAGCAGGACGGTGGCGCCGCCCTTCGGATCGATAGTGACCGCGCCTTGCGGGATCAGGATGGCTTCGTCGACCGTGCCCTTGATGACGCGGGCGCGCACGAACATGCCGGGCATCAGGAAGCCGTCGGGGTTCGGGAAGACGGCGCGCAGGGTGACGGTGCCGGCGGTCGGGCTGACCGAGACGTCGGCGAATTGCAATGTGCCGGGCTGGCTGTAGGTGGTGCCGTCGTCGAGGATCAGCTTGACGGCGGCGCTGTTGGACTTGGACAGGTCGCCGGCCGCAAAGGCGCGCTTCAGCTTCAGCATGTCGGTCGCCGACTGGGTGACATCGACATAGATCTTGGAGATGTCCTGGACGGTCGCCAGGGCCGTGGTCTGGTTGGCCGTGACCAGGGCGCCCGGCGTCACGGCCGACTTGCCGATGCGGCCGGAAATCGGCGCGGTCACGCGGGTATAGTTAAGATCGATCTGCGCCGTCTCGGTCGCGGCCTTCGCCTGCGCCAGCTTGGCGGCGGCCTGCTTTTCGTCCGATTGCGCCGTGTCGAAATCGGCCTGGCTGATGGCGCGGATGGTGACCAGTTGCTGGGCGCGACCGGCAGCCGTCTTGGAGATGTCGTAGGCCGCCTGGGCCTGCTGCTGGTTGGCGAGCGCACTGTCGTAGGCCGCTTGGTACTGGGCCGGGTCGATCTGGTAGAGGGCCTGTCCCGCCGTCACGACGCCGCCTTCGGTGAACTGGCGCGCCTTGACGATGCCGCCGACCTGCGGCCGCACGTCCGACACCAGCCAGGCCGAGGTGCGGCCGGCCAGTTCGGTCGTCAGATCGAGCGGCTGCGACTGCACGACGATATAGGTGACATTGGCGGGGCCCTTGGCCTTGCCGCCGTTCGCATCGTCCTTCTTGCCGCAGGCGGAGAGGGATAACAGCGACGCAAAAATCAGCGGCGCAGCCAGGAAAACGCGATTGGACATGAAGGCAGCCTCATATAAGTACATGGCTCAAACGCTGAGCTTTTGGTTTTCCGGCGCTGCCCTGGCGAAAAAAACGGAAAGGCCGATACGCGGCACGCCCGAAAAACAGTCAATTCACTCCATGCATTAACGGGCGCGAGTTACAGATTCAAGACACCTGCGCGGAGCCTTTACAAAAAGCCCGAATTTGTAAATGTCGCCGGTCGCAGAGACAAACCGCAGACAAAAGAGTTGCGAACTTCTCACGCCATTATATTAGGAGGAGGTGTTCGGGCGGCCGAACGCACCGGAATCGAAAAATCACATATGTTTGCCCTCGACCTCTTGCACGCGCCCGCTCTCGGTAATCGCGGGGCGGCCGTTTGCAGCGGAGGCATGGCTGTCGAGCGCCCCTGGGGTTATGCCGACGCCGGTACCTTTGACCTGGACGCCGGCTGGTATGTCTTCTCGGTGGCCGCTGCCGGGGCGCCGGTTACCCTGCAACTTGTCGATGGCGACATTGCCTCGCTTCTAGAACTGACCGCCGATCCCGGCGGCAAGGTATACATATATGTAGCCGGCGGGCGTTTCTCGCTTCGCGTCGTCGCCGGCGGCCGCCCTGGCCTCTATGTCCTGTCGGGCCTGCGCTTCGCCCGTCTGGGTACCGCAGACCTGGCTGTGCTCCTGGGCCGGCGCGCCTGGGCCGCGCTTGCCGGCGGGCTGTCGATCGACCGGATCGCCGCCATGGCCGGCCTCCTGTTCCGGCGGACCTTGCGCGGCGGGACCAGCTTCGGCATACGTGAAGCGTCCGCGGCGGGGCAACTGCTGGGCGGCAGGCACGCGGCGTCCGATCTTGCCGGCCATGCCGCGACAGCCCTTGCCAACGGGGCGGCGCGGGCGGCGCGCCTGCATGACGGGCCGGTGTTTCTGGTGCGCCACGGTGACGGCCGGCCGGTCGATGACGATGGCCTGGCCGGGCAGATCTACGGGCGGTGGACCTGTAACCCGCAGGATGACTGGCAATTCTGCCTGACCCTGGACGCGCAGGATAGCCTGACACCCGATGCCCTGCTGCTGTTTGCCGAGGCGGCTGCCGAATCCCCGGAAGCCCTGTCGATCATTGCGGACGTGTGGGAAGGCGGGATCGCGACGACACGCGTCGCCTGGGATCCGATATTTTATACGTCGGGCCTGCCGACGCCGCATGCCCTCCGCCGCGACGCCGCCGCCGGGGCTGGCGGCGGCCGTGACGTTTCGCTGCGCCAGGCCTTTGTCATAGCTGTGCCGGTCGCCGCCAGGGTCGCGTCGCCGGCGGCTGCTCCGTCCGGCGTGCTCCCCTCCCGGGAAGCTTCCGGCGAGCGGCCGGCGTGCAGCGTGATCATTCCGACGCGCGATCGGGCCGACCTGCTCGAAAACTGCCTGAAGGGGCTTTTCGAAAATACCGAATGGCCGCACGAGGTGATCGTGGTCGACAACGGGTCGCGCGAACCGGCGACCTTCGCCCTCCTGGAACGATATTCGGGCAGGGGGCTGCGCGTGGTGCGCAGCGACGCCCCTTTCAACTTCTCGGCCCTGTGCAATCTCGGGGTCAAGGCGGCGGTTTCGCCCTATCTGCTGTTCCTGAACAACGACATCGAACTGAAGGATGACCGGTGGCTGGGCGCCCTGATGGATTTTGCAGTGCGGGATAATGTCGGCGCCGTCGGGGCGCGATTGCTGTATGGCGACGGCCGTTTGCAGCACGGCGGCGTCGGCATCGGGCTGACGGAAGCGTGCGGGCACGTCTATCGCGGCCTGCCCTATGGGCAGATCGACAGCCATGAACGTCTTGCCCGATCCTCGATGCGCGCGGCGGTGACGGCGGCCTGCCTGTGCGTGTCGCGGGAGAAGTTCGATGCCGTGGGCGGGTTCGACGATGCAGCGTTTCCTGTTACCCTCAACGATGTCGACCTGTGTCTCAAACTCACCGCAAAGGGTTGGTACAGCGTCTATTGCCGTGAGGCAGAGGCTTACCACCTCGAGGGAGAAAGCCGCGGCGAGGATGTCGACACGGCCAGGCGGCAGCGCCGACTCGGGGAGCTGCGGGCCTTCGCCACGCGCTGGCGACATTATATAGATGCGGATCCGTGGTTGTCCGCGGCGATTTCGCGTGCCACCGAAGGTGGAGCTCTGCGATAGTTACCGACACCGGTGGCCAGGCCATTCAGACGTGATTGATACGCGGACGATTTTTAACGTTTCAAACTTGACGCGCCGCAACGTGGTGCCTTAAACGGGTGGCGGGGGGTGATGAAAAATCCCCAAACAATTGAAAAAGGTACAAAGGACGAACAATGAATAGCCTTGAACGCCGGATGGTGGACATTTTGAAGCGCGGTCGCGAAGAGTTTGGCGTCGTGGCAGTGAAGGCGGAATTTGAAGCTGAAGGTACGCGTCCGGACGAGTATCTGCGCCTTCTGGAAATGACGCGTCGGGCGGGTCTCGACGTCGCTCTCAAGATCGGTGGCTGTGAAGCCGTGAGCGATCTGCTGTCCAGCAAGCTTTATGGTGTTAACTATATTATTGCCCCTATGGTTGAGACGCCCTACGCCCTGAGCAAGTTCATCGAAGCCAAGGACAAGGTCTATAATGCCGATGAAGCGGCGGATACGGACTTCCTGTTCAACCTGGAAACCGAAACCACCCTGCGCAACTTCGATGAGATGCTGCCGATCGCCAAGGCCGGCGTCGACGGCGTCGTGTTCGGACGCGTCGACTTCACCCTGTCGCGCGGCATGGCGCGTACGGCGATCAACGAGCGCTCGATCACCGATGCTGTCCTGAACGTTGCCGAAAAGTGCCGCGACAACGACCTGCAACTGGTCGTCGGCGGTTCGGTGTCGATCGACGCCATCGACATGCTGAAGGAATTCCGCGCTATCCGTCTCGATCGCTTTGAAACGCGCAAGGTCATTTTCGACGGCGAAGCGGCCAATGCCGCCAATATCCGCGACGGTATCCTCAACGCGGTCGATTTCGAGCTGTGCTGGCTGAAGAACAAGCGCGACTATTATCAATCGGCCGGGTCTGAAGATGCAAAGCGCATCTCCATGCTCGAGGCGCGTGCTTAAAATTTGTTGTTTTCTAAGTGAGTGGGATAATGCGCGTTTCTGACTACATTGCCACGCGTCTGGCAGACCTGGGCGTCAAGCACGTCTTTATCGTTACGGGCGGCGGGGCGATGTTTCTCAATGACGCCATCGGTCGTGAACATCGTTTCACGATCGTGCCCACTCACCACGAACAGGCGGCGGCCATTGCGGCAGAGGCCTACGGCCGTTTCTGCGGTGAGCCGGCCCTGTTGAATGTGACGACCGGACCCGGCGGGATCAATGCCATCAACGGCGTGTTCGGCGCCTATACCGACTCGGTGCCCATGGTGGTGGTTTCCGGGCAGGTGAAGCGCGAGACCATGGTTTCGTCCTATGACCTGCCCCTGCGCCAGCTCGGCGACCAGGAGGTCGATATCGTGGCCATGGTCGACCGGGTGACCAAATACGCAACCGTGCTGCGCGACCCGAAAGATGTTCGCAAGGTTGTCGACCGCGCCTTTTACCTGGCGACCCGCGGCCGTCCCGGCCCGGTATGGGTCGATGTGCCCATCGATGTCCAGGCGGCTCCGATCGACCCCGACACGCTCGAGGCCTTCGATCCGGCCACCGATCCCTTCGTCCTGGCCGACCAGAGCGGCCGGATCGCGACGCAGGACCTCGGCGCCCTGGCGGACCGTGTGTTCGACGCCCTGCGCGCCGCCAAGCGCCCGGTCGTCTTCGGCGGTGGCGGCATTCGCGCCTCGGGGCAGTACGACGCCTTCCTGCGAGTCATCGAGAAACTCGGCGTGCCGACGGTCACGGGCTGGAATGCGCACGACCTGCTGCCCAACCATCACCCCCTCTATGCTGGCAAGCCGGGCTCGGTCGGCGATCGTCCGGGGAACTTCACCGTCCAGAATTCCGACTTCCTGCTGGTGCTCGGTTCGCGCCTGAACATCCGCCAGATCAGTTACAACTGGCAGTCGTTTGCCCGCAATGCCTACAAGGTGATGGTCGACATCGATCCTGCCGAGCTGGCCAAGCCGACCCTGTCCATCGACCTGCCGATCTGCGCCGACCTGACGGATTTCTTCTCGGTGCTGGAAGCGAGGCTGGACGGTTATGAGACGCCTTCGGCGCATCGGGACTATCTGACCTGGACGCGCCAGCGGGTCGAAACCTATCCGGTTCTGCTGCCCGAATACGAGCAACAGGATTCCCCAATCAATCCCTATTGCTTCGTTGACCGCCTGTTCGCCGAACTGGCCGAAAACGAGACCGTGGTGAGCGGCGACGGTACGGCCTGCGTCGTGACCTTCCAGGGTGCGATCCTGAAGTCCGGCCAGCGGCTGTATACAAACTCCGGTTGTGCGTCCATGGGTTATGACCTGCCCGCGGCGATCGGCGCCTATTTCGCCGGCGGTGCCGATGCGAACGGTCGCCTGATATGCCTGGCCGGTGACGGCAGCCTGATGATGAACATCCAGGAGCTGGCGACGGTCGCCGGCCGGAAGCTTCCGATCAAGCTGTTCATCGTCAATAATGACGGATACCACTCGATCCGTCAGTCGCAGCAGAACCACTTCCCCGACAATGTGGTCGGTTGCGGACCGGAATCGGGCCTGCACTTCCCCAACTTCCTCGACGTTGCCCGCGGCTTTGGCATCGACGGGGCGCGCTGCGACAGCTTGGCGGACCTGCCGGCCGTCATCCGGACGGCGCTCGATTCGGACGGTCCTTATGTGTGCGAGGTCTTTATCGACAAGGCGCAGCAGTTTGCGCCCAAGCTGTCCTCGCGCAAGCTCGAGGACGGACGCATGGTGTCCGCCCCGCTCGAGGATCTCGCTCCGTTCCTCCCGCGTGAGGAACTGAAGGAGAATATGAAGATACCGCTGATGGAATTTTAAGTAGGGGGACTTGATGAAGAAGGCAGTGATATTTGATCTCGACGGCACCCTGATCGACAGCGCCATCGTGATCCTGAGCATCCTGAACAAGATTCGCGCCGAGCGCGGATTTGCCGGGCTGTCGATGACGGAGGTCAGGCCGCATCTGAGCAAGGGGGGGCTCAAGCTCGTTGCGGAATCCCTGGCGGAAGCGGCTGTCGATCCGGTCGACGACCTGCGTCTGTTCCGGGAGTATTATTCGGTGGCCACGCAGGGCGAGGAGATCGTCTTCGAGGGCGCCTTCACCTTGCTGGAAGAGCTGCGCGCCGCCGGTTTCGGCCTTGGCATCTGCACCAACAAGCCCAGCCATCTCTGCGGACAGGCCCTGCTCGAGACGGGCCTGGGCGCGCACTTCCAGACCGTGTTCACCGCCGGCGAAGGCCTGCCGTCCAAGCCGGACCCTTCCGCCTACCTGGCGTGCTGCGCCGAACTGGGTGTGAGGCCGGAAGACACCATCCTGGTCGGGGACAGCGAGGTCGATCGCGACACCGCCCTGGCCAGTGGTGCACAGTTCATCCTGGTGACCTACGGCTACCCTATCGGGCCGGTCCATACGATCGAAGCCGCCGCGAAATGCGACGAAGCGGCCGAGATCACCAGCGCCGTACACTCCGTCTTCGGTACCGTCCTGGTGCCGGTGGCGCCCCTCGAATCCATCGGCCAGGCGCCGACACTTGAATTGACTCTCGGAGAATAATTGATGACGTCGTTTGTACCCAAGGTAGTCATTCTCGCCGGGGGCAAGGGGACGCGGATCGCCGAAGAAACCGCGGTGCGTCCGAAGCCTCTCGTGGAGATCGGCGGCCGGCCGATCCTGTGGCACATCATGAAGTCGTACAGCCATTATGGCCTGAACCATTTCGTGATCTGCTGCGGCTACCTCGGGCAGAAGATCAAGGAATATTTCCTCAGCTACGCCTATCAGAACGCCGATATCACCATCCGTCCCAACGGCGAGATCGAAGTCCACCAGAGCAATGCCGAAAGCTGGACCGTGACCCTGGTCGATACCGGCCCGGACACGATGACCGGCGGCCGCGTCAAGCGCGTCGGCGCCTTCGTCAAGGATGATCCCTATTTCTGCATGACCTATGGCGATGGCGTCTCCGACGTCGATATCGGCGCGCTGCTGGCGTTCCATGCGGCCCATGGCGCCGACGCCACGGTCACCGCCGTGACGCCCCTGGCCCGTTTCGGCGCCCTGGAGATCGTCAACGATACCGTGACCGAATTCATCGAAAAGCCGCACAACGAAGGCGGCCTGATCAATGGCGGTTATTTCGTCCTGTCGCCGAAGGTGCTGGCGCTGATCGAAGGCGACGACACGGTTTTCGAAAAGCGTCCGCTCGAGGCGCTGGCGGATACCAATAATCTGCGGGCATTCAAGCACTTCGGTTTCTGGCAGCCCATGGACACCATGCGTGACAAGCTGCACCTGGAAGAGCTCTGGGAGTCCGGCGCCCCCTGGAAGCGCTGGTAATGCGGGCTCCGGATCCGGCCTTCTGGTCGAAGCAGCGCGTTTTCCTGACGGGACACACGGGCTTCAAGGGTGCCTGGGCGTCCTTGTGGCTGCAGCATCTCGGCGCGACCGTAAAGGGTTACGCCCTGGCGCCGTCGACGCAACCGTCGCTTTTCGGCGCGCTCGATCTGGGCGCCGGGATGGCGGGAGATATCGATACCATCTGTGACGGTCCGGCCGTGACGGCGTCCATGAAGGCGTTCGAACCGACGGTTCTGATCCACATGGCGGCGCAGCCCCTGGTGCGCCTGTCGTACGACGAGCCGATCGAGACCTTCCATACCAACGTGGTCGGCACCGCCAATGTGCTCGAAGCGGCCCGGCGGACGCCCTCCCTGGGCGCCATTGTCGCGATTACGACCGATAAGTGCTATGACAACAAGGAACAGATCTGGCCTTACCGCGAGATAGACCGTCTCGGCGGAAAGGATCCCTATTCTGCCAGCAAGGCGTGCGCGGAACTGGTTTCGGCCTCCTATCACTGGTCCTATTTCAGCAAGGCCGAGGGCCTTGGCACCGCGACCGTTCGCGCCGGCAATGTCATCGGCGGTGGCGACTGGTCCAAGGACCGCCTGGTGCCGGATATGGCGCAGGCCTTCGCCGCCGGTACGCCCGGCGTCATCCGTCGCCCGCACAGTGTCCGTCCCTGGCAGCATGTGCTGGAGCCCATTGCCGGTTACCTGCTGGCTGCCGAGCGGATTTTCGGTCATCGCCAGGAGACGCCGCAGTCGTGGAACTTCGGCCCGAACGCCGATGGTAATGTCACGGTCGGCGAAGTGGTCACCCTGTTCTCGAAAGCCTGGAGCCCGGCGGCGGAGGTCCGTATCACGCCTGATCCCGACGCCCCGCACGAGGCGACCCTGCTGGCCCTCGACTCGACCAAGGCCACGAAGGAACTGGACTGGGCGCCGCGTTTCCCCTTGCCGACGGCCCTGCAGATGACGGCCGACTGGTACCGAACCTTCTATGAAGGCGGGGACGTCCGCGCCCTTAGCCTGTCGCAAATCGAATCCTACACTCTTTAAATAATCACGGAAATCGTATGTCTGAATCTAAAACAGAACGGCTTGAGGCGCTTAGGGCGCAAATTATGGCGCTGGCGGATGAGTATTCCGAGATCGCCTATCCGCCGTTGCAATTTTCCAGCGAGAAGCCGTCCGTTCCCGTCTCCGGCAAGGTCGTCGGCGCGCCCGAACTCAAGAATCTCATCGATTCCTCGCTCGACCTGTGGCTGACGACCGGCCGTTTCAACGACCAGTTCGAAAAGCGCCTGGCGGAATTCATCGGTACGCGCTTTGCCCTGACGGTCAATTCCGGTTCGTCCGCCAACCTGACGGCGACGTCGGCCCTGTGTTCGCCCATGCTGGGCGACAGGGCCCTGAAGCCGGGCGACGAGGTCATCACCTGCGCCACCGGCTTCCCGACAACGGTCAATCCGTCGATCCAGAATGGCCTGATCCCCGTCTTCGTCGACGTCGACCTGCCGACCTACAATATCCGCTCCGACCTTATCGAAGCCGCGGTCACCGACAAGACCAAGGCGATTATCGTCGCCCACACGCTCGGCAATCCGTTCGACCTCGGCGAGGTGATGCGCGTTGCCGAGAAGCATAACCTCTACGTCGTCGAAGACTGCTGCGACGCCCTGGGTGCGAAGTACAACGGCCAGAATGTCGGGACGTTCGGCGATGTCGGCACGGTCAGCTTCTACCCGGCGCACCATATCACCATGGGTGAGGGCGGGGCCGTATGGACCAACCAGGGGACGTTGAAGCGCCTGCTGGAATCCGTCCGCGACTGGGGCCGCGACTGCTACTGCGCCCCTGGCCAGGACAATACCTGCAACAAGCGCTTCAAGTGGAAGCTTGGCGATCTGCCCCGCGGCTACGACCACAAATATACCTATTCCAACATCGGTTATAACCTGAAGATCTCCGATATGCAGGCTGCCGTCGGGCTGGCCCAGTTCGATCGTCTCGAGGGCTTCATCAGCGATCGTAACCGTAATTTCGCCTATCTGAGCGAAAGCCTGGCCGGGTTGCAGGACCGTCTCATCCTGCCGCAGGCGACGCCGAACTCCGAGCCGTCGTGGTTCGGTTATCCGATCACCCTGCTCAGCGACAAGGAAGGTTATCGCGACGACCTGGTCCAGTACCTGAACGAAAAGGGCGTGGCGACACGGCTTCTCTTCGGCGGCAACCTGATCCGCCAGCCCTACATGAAGGGCCGCAACTGGCGTGTGCACGGCGAACTGACCAACAGCGACAAGGTCATGAATTCGACCTTCTGGATCGGCCTCTATCCTGGCCTGACCGAGTCGCACCTTGATTACAGTTGCGCCATGATCAAGGCATTCCTCGACAGCAATCCGGGCTGATCGACCGGCCAATGGATGCTCGCTTTGACTTCGCCGCCGCAGACATAGGGACGTGGGCCGGCCAGCCGGACACCCGGGTAGCCATTACTGGCGCCTCGGGCTGGATCGGCATGACGCTGGCGCATATCTGCGAGGCGCTAGGCCTGACGCAGGACACCGGAAGGCTCAGGCTCTTCGGTTCCGGCGCCAGGCAACTGGTCAGCGGCGAGCGCCGGTTCGCCATCGAAGACCTGTTCGACGCCGCGCCGCTCGGTTCCGGCGAGTGGCTGGTGTTTCATCTTGCCTTTCTCGGCAAGGAGCAAACAGAAGACCTCAGCCCCGAGGCATTCGAGACGACGAACGACGCCATCCTGGCCAGGACCCTGGCCCTGGTCGAGACGGCGGAGAAGGCCCGCCTGCTGTTTTCGTCGTCGGGGGCCGTATATGGACCCGACCGCAACCTGGTCGATGCGTCGGGCAACGCCTATGGCTACATGAAGGTGCGGCACGAGGCGCGGGTCAGGGATTGGGCCGCGGCACGGGGAACGCCCCTGGCGACCTGCCGGATATTCAACATCGGCGGTCCGTTTATCAACAAGCAGAGCCGTTATGCCCTGTCCGACTTCATCGAACAGGTGAGCCGGAACGGCCGCATTTCCATAGGCGCCACGAAGCCCGTCTTCCGCTCGTTCGTCCATGTCGAGGAACTGTGCCAGGTTCTTTTTAGCAGCCTGATCGATCCGGCCCTGCAGTTCCGCTGTTTCGACACCCTCGGCCGCGAGGTGCTGGAGATCGCCGACCTGGCGCGGACGATCGGCCGTGTCCTGGGCGCCGGCGACATCGCGATCGACCGCCCGGCGCTGACCCCGGCTAGTCCGCCGGACTGGTATGTCGGGGACGGAAAAGACTACCAGGCCCTGCTTGCGTCCTGCGGACGTCCAGCCGTGGATATCGAAGACATCATCCGCGATACGGCGCAATTCATGGGCCACCCGGTCGGAGCCTGAGCGACTGCTGCCTGCCGTCCCGCTGACGGCATTTAATGAAAATCTTACCGGAGTCGAAAACCTTGAACATGGTTTCAGGTTTTTGCGCGCGCTAGGCTTGGCTGTTCTTCGGGGCATGATGGTCCGGGCATCTCCCGGATACATGCCCGGTTCTTTTCGCACGTCCAATCCAACTGGTGGCGTTCACCTCAGGGGAGGCGTGCCCAAACAGGAGCAGAGACTATGGAAAATACCGTCGTGAAGCCCAGGATCGAGGTCCTGGCGGACCAGGCGATCGATGGCGTTCTTCACACCATCACCAGCGCCGGCATAAAGGCACCTATCCAGACTGTCGTGCTGTCGTTCGCCGCCGGCGTAGGACTGGCCCTGGCGCTTTTGAGGCCCCGCCGCCTGCGTTTCTAGCAGGCTGCTGAAAAAGGTTTTACCCTTCCTGCGCTTGGGGACGTTTTCGGTATTCTGATCAAGCTAAGGCGTTTGGCGACCTTTTTAGCTGTTGTTTGGGCCTACGCTCCTGTCAGAAGACACACTTTGGGTATGGGTTTCAGCAATTTTGGCAAGCGGATGAGGTTATAAGCGACGATGGCGAATCCGAATGTTGCCTTGACCCGTTTAATACCAACGGCCACTGATCTTAACTCTCGAATGTGGATTCCGTTTTCGGACGAATTGTGATTCCCTTTGCGCTCGATTTGGCAGGAGGGTTTTGGTTTGTCTGTTTCGATTTCGATCACGCGACTTGATCTGGATGCCTCGGGTTTGCGTCAGGCTGCAAGCCGAAGTCATGACGGCCCTGCTACTCGACGCATGCTTGCTTTGGCTTTGATATTGGAAGGCGTAAGTCGTACCGATGCGGCTAAGGTTTGCGGTATGGACCGCCAAACGCTTCGGGATTGGGTACACCGTTATAATGCGGAAGGCTTAGGCGGATTGATTGACCGTCAAGCTCCTGGCGCTGTTCCCTTTTTGACGGCTGAGCAGCAACAAACTGTCGCACAGTGGGTCAAGGACGGTCCGGACATATCAGTGGACGGGATCGTACGTTGGAGACGCAGTGACCTGTCGCGTCGGATCGAGCGCGAGTTTGGTGTCGTCATGGCTGAACGATCGGTAGGCGAGATGCTGCGCCGTCTGGGTTTTCGCCGGCTTTCCGTGCGCCCTCAACACCCGGGGCAAGATGCTTCTGCCCAGGAGGCGCATAAAAAAACTTCGCCGACCTGGTCGCTGCCAGCCTCCCTCAGTCCGTGCGTGACAAGCCCATCGAAATCTGGTGGCAGGATGAAGCACGCATCGGTCAACAAGGAACGCTGACACGTATCTGGGCTGAGCGTGGCAGTCGCCCCCGCCAACCTCGCGATCAGCGCTACACCTGGGCCTATATTTTTGGTGCAATCTGTCCCGCACGCGGCGTCGGCGCAGCATGGGTGGTGCCCAAGGCTGACGCATGGTCCATGACGCTGCACCTGAAGGAGATCAGCAAACAGGTCGATCCGGCAGCCCATGCCATCGTGGTCCTGGACGGAGCTGGGTGGCACCAGACAGGAGGCAGGCTGGTTGTCCCAGAGAACATATCATTGCTGCATCTGCCACCCTATTCCCCCGAGCTAAACCCACAAGAAAACGTATGGCAGTACCTCCGACAGAATTTTCTCGCAAACCGGATTTACGAAAATTACGACGCTATCGTTGAGGCTTCATGCAAAGCCTGGAATGCGCTCATGGATCTACCAGAGGTCATTCGCTCGATCGGAACCAGAGACTATGCAAGGGTCAAGATCTAATGCCGTTGGTATAAGACCTCGAACCTTAAGCTGATGAAGGCCAGCCGTGGTCTTCATCCAGCCGAAGATTTCCTCGATACGTTTGCGCTTGCGCTGGCTGATAGTATAGCCATCGCTTGCGGCCACGGTGTGAGGCACGGCCGTTTTGCGCGCCTTGCCGTGTTTGCTGACATGGCCCTGGATGGCGACGTGCGGCACGATTTTCCTTGCCTTCAAAGCCTCGACAAAACCTTCCGCATCATAGCCTTTGTCCGCCCCGAGGGTGGCCTGCGGTTTGAGGTCCTTGCACAGTTCCAATGCCGCTTCGCGCTCGGCCTTGCCAGTGGCCTGGGTCACAACACCGCCGACGGCAAGGCCATTGCGGTTCTCCATGAGTGCGTGGCCAAGATAGGCCAGATGGCTCTCCTTGCCATTGCCCTTGCGATAGAGGCGGGCGTCGTCATCTGTCGTCGAGCTATGGCTGTCGTTCGAACGCTTCTGCCCATGGAAGTCCTTCTCGGCATTGCGTCCTTCGGCTTGTGAAGACGTACCGCCCTTTGGCGGATCATGCGGAGGCGGATTCTTCGGCACGAAACTCTTCATCGACGCCCATGCCTTCAGCATCGTGCCATCGACGCTGAAATGGTCGTTGCTCAACAGTCGCTTGACATCAGCCTGGCCCAGCAAAGCCGACAAAAAGGCTTGGGCCGTATCCGTCGTCAGCAGGCGCTCACGGTTCTTCGAGAACGTCGAAGCGTCCCAGACCTTGTCATCGACACCAAAGCCCACGAACCAGCGAAACAGAAGATCGAAATCCAGGCGCTCCATTAAGGCACGCTCGGAACGGACCGAATACAGCATCTGCAACATCATCGCCCGGATCAGCTTCTCAGGCGCTATCGAAGGACGACCCAAGGGCGCGTATAACTCCGAAAAGTCTTTGTCCAACTCCGCCAATGCCAAGTTTACAAGATCGCGTATCTTACGGATCGGATGCCCTTTCGCTACACGCTTCTCGATGTTCACATAGCTGAACAATGAGCCAGTTCGTTCATCATCACCGCGCATCGAAACACCGAATTCTCTAAGGCCAAGCAAGACCTTACAGAATCACGATCAAGACAAATCCGGAAGAGACTTTTTCAGCAGCCTGCTAGAGCATTTTCCGAAACGAAGCTCGGCGTAGCCAAAAGTGGCGTCCACCTTGTCGGAAGTGCTCTAGCAGTCTGCTGAAAAAGCAAAGATACCGGGTTCTCATCCGTTCTTGGTGGGGATTTCGCTTCGTTCAGGGCGGTTTGCGAGGGTTCGGTCTTCTTTGCTTTTTGGATTTCGGGCCTAGACTGTCTCCAGTTTGGTAATTCGGATGAGATTGTAGGCGATCAGGTTGAGTAAGAAGTCGCCTGCTACCCTCGTAACACCTCGATGTTTGGTCTTTCGCATTGTCCCGTGCTGTTTGCCCCAACCGAAGATGCACTCGATCATCTTTCGTCGTGTCTGGGACATGCCGTAACCGTCGCTAGCGGCCGTAGCCTCATCGATGATCGTCGTGCGGGTCTTGCCTGTTTTGGTTGGGCCGTTGTTGCGCGCCACATGCGGTGTCACGCCGATCTTTCGCAAGGCCTCGCCATGTTCGGCAACGTCATAGGCTTTGTCTTCGCCAGCCGTTGCGGGCTTACCCGTCTCCTTGACCTTGGCCGACAGCATGGCTTCGGAAGCCTGGCGCTCGGCCTTGCCGGTGGCCAGGGTAACCTGACCGCCGACCGCCAGGCCGTTTCGATTTTCCATCAGGGCGTGGCCCATATAGCAAAGCTTGGCTTCCCGGCCGACTGCCTTGCGATAAAGGCGGCTGTCCTTGTCGCTGGTGCTGACATGCGTCTCGTTCGAACGCTTTTCCTTATGCCAGTTGGCGCCGTCGTCGCCGTCACCGGAAGCGTCCTTGGGACGGAAACTCTTGTGGCTAGCCCATGCCTCGATCAACGTGCCATCTACCGAGAAGTGCTCGTCGGAAAACAGGGGCATAACCTTAGGGTGCTTAAGCAGGGCTGACATGAACTTGCCGAAGACCTCGCCCGCCTGCAAGCGTTCGCGGTTCTTGGTGAAGGTGGTCGGCACCCAAACCGCATCGTCAGGCGACAAGCCGACAAACCAGCGAAACAACAGGTTATAATCCAGTTGCTCCATCAGTTGCCGCTCCGAGCGGATGCCGTAGAACGCCTGCAAAAGCAAAGCACTCAGAAGGCGTTCCGGAGGGATCGAAGGACGGCCATCATCCGAATAAAGCTTGGAAAAGTCTTGGTCCAGATCGACCAGAACGGCACGAACATAGTTGCGTATCTTGCGAAGCGGATGACCCTCTGGAACCCGCTCTTCAAGCGCAATGTACGAAAACAAGCCGCTCTGATCTTGAAAGCTGCCACGCATAACATCCTCCATGCCCTGAAATAGAGAATCATACCCGTAGGCCATAGGCCAGACCCTTTTTCAGCAGACTGCTAGAAGGCAATCTTTATCGCTGACTGCCTGATACCCCGCTCATAAGAATGAGCGGGGTATCAGGATTAGCTAAATTGTCGGACGCTCTCCGGCGCATCGCCGCGCATCTCCGTTACCCGTGAATATAGGCGTCGATGACAGCCCTGATCGCCTGCAGATCCGTGGCGTGGAAGCGCAATCCATCGCAATAGACGGCCGGCGGCAGGTCTGCGGGCTGAAGCCCGGCAAGAACCGCCTCATAGGCGCCGTGGGTAGGGTGCAGGTCAAAGCCGCGAAATTCGCCGCCGGAGCCAAGCAGTTGCTTGCGGAAATCCAGGCTGGAGCGGTTGTTCAGGGGTTGCCAGACAAGATCGCACAGGCGTGGCGCCGGGCCGACCTGCATGGATGTACCCAGCAACTCGGCCACCCTGCGCAGTTCCGCATTGGGGTCGGCGATCATGTCTTCATAATAGACACGCTGCGGCGCCAGGGTGTTGGCCGAGAAATAATCTTCCCATGCGATCAGTTGTTCGCTGATGCCCCTGATGCTTGCCACGATGTCCTGCCGGGAGAATTCCAGCGTATCCTGTCCGGCGTCGACACTTGACCAAGCTCCGCCGAAGACCGCTTTGTAGTGCGAAATGCCCTGTTTTATCAAATCCTTACGGGTGTGATACAGGTGCGCATCATAATGCAGCAACCGATTCGCCAGCACAGGATTGGCGCTGAGACGGTCGATATCGATCTGGATGGCAAAGACGCCGGCCGCATCGGCGGTCACCCGCTCGATGAAACTGAAGACGTCGAGGTCTTCTCCGCGCAGACGCAGGATGGCCGAGAAGAAGCTGAATATGGGCTCGACGCAATATTCCACGGGGCGGCCCTGGCCTCCGGCCCGGGATTGCAGTTCGGCGAATGCCGTCGATCCGGACCGTGGTGTAAAATAGGTGACGGCGCGCTTGCGCGGCGGGAGCAGGTCGCGTTCGAGGCAGCGTTCGATGAAGGCGTTGATATTTTCGCCGAAGCACGCCTCGAGATGCTGGGTCAGGGCAGGGTCGAGGTAGGACAGAAGGGCCTGCTTCCAGTCCTTTAATGGGCGCGGGCTGTAGCGGGTGGCGGGAGGGGCAACATAGGTAAGGGCGTCCGCAACGGCGGTTTCGATCTCGTCCAGGGTCAGGGCCGAACCGTCGGTATCCAGGCGCACAAAGTCTTCCGCCTGGGTGGTTTCGGGATTGCAGCCGTCGCGCAGGGCGAAGAAGGCGGCGCGCACTGCCGTGGACTTGCCATAGTAGATAAGGCCCTCGGGGGTGGCGACACCGATCTGCAGGCGGTCGTCCGGGGCAAAAAAGCCCTTGAGCGACAGGGGCTTTCCGACTTCAAGCGTCGCCACTACCTCGTCGTTGACGATCAGGTTAACTTCGGCCGGCGGAAATTCGGTACTCTTGTGCTCGGACAGGGCTACGGCAAGCAGATACCCCGGTCGCTTGACGCTGACACTCAGCGCGGCGCTTTCGCCATGGGCGCCGGGGTGAAGGGTCAATTCGTCCTTGCGCCACCTGGCATGGCCCAGGTCCAGTTCATCGCCCGTCCGGTTGATGATGATATTGGGGTCCGGTTGAAAGACGCCGACGCGCCACGAATACAGACCCTGGACGCCGGTCGTTGTGTCGAATTCTACCGGGAAAGCGCGGAAGCCGACACGCCCTAACGCCATGTAACCAAAGTCGAAACTTGAGATATAGTCAGAGTAGTCCGAGTTGTTTTTGGAAATTTGCTCGACAGTCACGCTTTCGCCCTCGTCCTTTAAAAGCAATGCGACTGAACCTCCCGGAGTAACACGTCGATCTACCCGAAAAACCGGAGTAGAGCGGCCTAGCTACGGCTCAAATTAGGTACGGTAGGGCGTTTTGCGAGAATCACAAGGATATTTTTTGGTAAAATTATACACAAAAAGGAGAGCGGGCTGTGAAAGCCGTTACTGGCAGGGAGCGGCGCGCCCATCACGAAACGGTGTATCGCCGATGGCCGGCGGGGGCATGCGGCGCGTATTTCATCTGCTCATGAAGCGTAGCGGGAGCCATGTCATGCCCGGAGTCCGCGCGGAAAAGGCGGTGCCAACGGTCTTCATGACCGTTGGCATGACAGGCGACGTCCGTTTCCGGTGGTCTTATCGTCTGAAGGCGGTGACGAGGGCGCGCAGGGGGGCGGTGATGCGCCACGACGTGCTGGCCTTGATGGCGGCCAGTTCGGCGCCGGATTCGCCGGTGCCGCCCGGCGCCACGGCCGGGGCGGCCGAAGGCGTGCTCTGGTGGGTACGTGCCCGCAACAGAGACGCTTCCAGGGCGCGTTCGGCGACCTTTTCCCGGGTTTCGCCCGACACGATCGTCAGGCCGTCTTCGATCGGGTCGAGGCTGTCGAGATAGTGGTCCGGATTTTCGATCGTGCTGTGGACGCCGAAAAAGCGATCGGGGAAGGCGTAGATATCGAAGTCGTTGTAGCGGCCGACATAGCGCGACCTGTACAGCCCGCCGGAGGTCCAGGCGTTGAAGGTCGTATGGAAGCGAGATTCGAATGTTCGCATATAGGCCTGGGCGTCGGCGATCGACGTCTTGGCGAAGAGCGCCTTGCAGCCTTCGGTGATCACCTCGACCAGGTTGAAATAGGCCGGGTCCGCCGCCAGGAAGAAGCGGGAAATACGTTCCAGATCCTTTGCGTCATAGGTTTCGCGCACCGAGAGGGTTTCGGCGAAACGATTCATCTGGCGGAAAAGGCTGAAATAGATTTCGTTGAGAAGCCTGTACTTGTTGCCTTCGGCCGAGGGCTCGAAAATATTGGCGATATTCGTATAGGACAGCGCCTTGTTGACGATAAGGCCCTCCAGCAGGACGATCAGTCCCATGGTCCAGAAATAGTAGGACGGGACGTCGAGCTTTTCCGCCATCCTGTCCCAGTGCCCGTTCGAATAGTCGTTCTGCCTGTAGTTGACGATCGACGAATTGCAGAAACGGACGGTTCGGCCCTTGAGCGCATCGATAAACCAGGCGACGTGACTGTAGATGGGCGCGGCTTTCAGCCACTTCAGGCCAAGCTCGGAATCGAGCAGGTCGCGCCGGATGAACAGGTTGGAGATGCCGGCAAAGGTGTAGACCACCCCGATGGCCTCGACCAGCGAACGGACATCCATTTCGACGGCGGGGGCGTTCATCTTCAGCGGCTGGCTTATCGCTACGCTGCCATCTCCGCGGATCGTGCGCGAATTGTAGATAAGGCAATCATGCGCCCCGGTGCGCAGGAGGGCAATGGCGCTTTCCAGTTCCGCGGCATTGACCGGATCGTCATCGCCCAGGAACCAGACATATTCGCCGCTGCATGATTCCAGCGAGCGCATTATGTTTTCTTCGGCCGTCAGGTAGTGAACCGGATGGTTGACCAGGATGAAATTGTTGTAGGGCAGGGACCTGATCAGGGGGATGGTATCGTCGGTCGACCGGTTGTTGGCGACGATGATCTCGATCTCGCCCGCCAGGCCCCGATCATGGACGAAGTTGCACAGGAAGGCGACCTGCGCCTTCACATATGGCGCACGATTATAGCTTGGAATGCAGATCGTCAGCAGGCGTTTGTCGGAGTTTTGCATGGTTCGGCCTAAGATGTGAGGGCTTATCGCCCCTTGAACAGCCCGCCGAGCGCCCGTACGGGCCAGGACACGCGCCAGGACGTGCTTGTCTTGATCTCGGTAATCTGGGATTCGAGTTGTTTCATGCGCGTCTTGTGCAGGTCAAGCTGACTCAGCCACATCTCGACCTGCCGTTTGAGTTCTGTCGCCTCGACGCTGTGGTCGCGTTTCGAACTTTCGAGCTGGGCCCTGAGATCGATATTCTCGCTGGCAAGCCGCGGGTCGGCCGGGGGGGCGACGGCGGGCCCGGCCTGCAGGTAGGTCTGGACCGGGATGGGCTTTTCAAGCTTGAGACGGGGCAGGTTCTCGACGAGGGCGGTCAGCAGCGAGGCTTCGTCGTTGCGAACGAACACCGCGCCGGCAAGGTCACCGAAGTCGACATATTCAAGCCAGGTGGCGATGTCCACGCCGGGATCCTGACGGATGGCGAACCACTGCCCGCAATGCTCGAAAACGGAGAAGCCGTAGGCGTCGTAGCGGTGGAAGTGCATGTACCACGGCATGGCGATGCGCGCATTGATGATGGCGGCGGCGACGTCGAGCTGGGAGCGGTCGAACTGCGCATCCTCGAATACCGAGGTGAAAAGCGCCTCCATGGCCGCAATGAAGGAGATGTTGTTCGGCCAGAGATATTTCATCCAGTCCAGGAAATAGTAGCACTCCGCCGGGGGAATGGGCTGCGCCTTGAGATCCAGCCACTCGATCGTGGTGTTGATCATGTGCAGGAAGACCTGGTCGACAAAGTAGAAGCGCCGATCGAGGTTACGGTCGACGACCGTCGAAACGAAGGACCGGTCGAAGACCTTGCGCTCGACGAGGAAATCGAGCTGGCGCAGGAAGCCGTTGGTCCAGATGGCGCGGGGAAAGAGCTTCTCGCGTTTGGCGACGTGTTCCCAGTGGCCGGTGGCCTTGACGTCGCTGAGGTTCTGCCGGTAGGCGACGAGCGGCTTGTTGACGAAGACGAACGGCTTGTCGTGGAACTGGGAGATGAGCCAGGTCACCTGCGCGTAGATCTTGCCTACCGCCATGATCTCCTGGAACGTATCGAGGTTGAGCGCGGACCGGCGCATGACCGTGGTCGAGAAACCCGAGATCACAAACCAGAAGCCGGTGAGCCGGACGAAATCCAGAAGCGGAATATCGAGCTCCGGCGCCAGGCATTCGATCCGGATATTTTTCAGGACCTGTCCCTCGAAGGAATGGGACCGCGAATTGAAGATGATCAGGTCGTGCGTGGCGCGATCGATATGGGTCTTCAGCACTTCGACGACCGAAGGCTCCACGGCGTCGTCGTCACCGAGGATCCAGACATACTCGCCGCGGCATTCGCCCAGCGCGAAGCAGAGGTTCTCCTCCGCCGTCGGATAATGCTGGGGCGGCCGGATGACGCGGATGGCGCTTTCGGTTTTCCCCAGCTCGGTGACGCGGGTATAGGTGTCGTCCTTCGAGTGGTTATCGGAGACCACGATTTCAAAATCGGTCCCGAAAGTCGACTTCAGCATCAGCAGGACGGTGCCGATCAGGGTTACGAGCAGATCGCAGCGATTGTAGGTAGGCATGCATACCGTCAGTCGAGGCGCCCGCGGTGCGACTACAGCTCTCTTGACGGTCTTCTCGTTTTCCATGTTGCAGCTTTCGTAGGCTATGGATCTGCGGGTCTGGCCCGATTCGAAACGCTCCGCTGGAAGTGCCGTACAGGCGGGGCGAAGTCCTATATGCCGATTAATGCAGTCTACATTAACCGTCAACTCAGCGCGGAGCTTCGGATAACAATATAACTGTTTATTGCAGGATATATGGAACCGGCCGGAAGGGATATATAGCCGATTTCTAGCCAGGGTTTATTCGAGATCGGATGACCATCGCCCGTGGGGCGAATTTATCCGTAAAAAATAATGCAGTTGGGGGAAATTATTGTGTTTAGATGTGCACTATACAGCGGTAACAGGAAACTAGATTGGCGGGTTCATGCGCTGAACCGTTTCTTCAACAGATCCGCCACGATGGCCATCGTCGCCACCGGACCTTCGCGCATAAGCACCTGGACGGCCTTAAGCCCGACATAGCCGATGCCGCGGCTGCGCAGCTGCCGGGCCGTCGCCTCGCTTGCCAGTTGCGCATAGGTGGGCGGCTTGAGGAAGGACAGGTCTATGCCGCGGCCTTCGACGCCGGCACGATAGGCCGTTGTCCGCGCGACGAACAACTGCAGGCGTTGCGGATAGGCGGCCCGGCAGGCCGCATAGGCGGTGCGGAAGTGCGGCAGGGTTGCCCGGGCGCGCGCCAGTTCTTCGGGACTGTCCCCCCAGGCCATGCCATCACTGCCGTGATCCTTGGCGCCGATCGAATACAGCAGGAATTCATTGGGCATGAAGACGACTATGCTGCCGCAAAGCACGGCCTCGATCGCCAGCGCCGTGTTCTCGAACACATAGGTGGTGTCCGCACGCTGAAGCAGGGCGACCAGTTCCTTCGGATCCGGTGAATTCTGCAGGTCACGGGAAATCTCGATCGTGTCTTGCGGTACGCCACGGGGTTCGCGACCATGGACGGCGCGGTACTTGGAGGCATAGGTGCAGGTAATGGTGCGCGGGCCGGTCCCGGCGGGGAACTGGTCTTCGTCCACCAGCGGCATGAACAGCGACCAGTCCGGCTTGCCTATGGCTTGTGCCAGCACTTCGGAAAAGGCGTAGACGCACTCGTTGGCGTCATAGGTCTCGGAGCCACCCAGCAGGCCGGGGGCGTTCATGACGTACCGGACCACGGCCGAAGCCTTCAGCGGATTGCCGTCGACGACTTCGGAATAGACGGCGATCGGGGCGATCGCGTCGGCGGCATAGGCGAGGGAGGTATCGTAGTCGAGGACGAGATCGCTCTCCGACTCCGGCAACTGGTCCTGCGTATGGCCGGCATAGGTGACGATCCAGGCTTCCTGGCCGGCTTCGCGCAGGGAACGCGCAAGACTATAAAGCCCGCGTATGCCGGCAGACGTGCCGACATAACGCGGGGCATAGATATAGTAGACGGGCCGGTCGGGTGTCAGGGTACTGCTCGGGTCAGTGGCTGTCCGCCATATACCGGTCCCAGGTCTCTTCAGGCGAACCGGCAAATTTGATAACACCCTGGTCGACCCAGATGGCCGAGTTGCAGAATGCCGTAAGGATTTCCGCCGAGTGGGTGGCGAATATGGTGATCTTGGCGCGGCCGAGAAGCTCGACGATTCGTTCCTTGGCGCGGGCGATAAAGTGGGCGTCCCCGGCGGCCAGCACCTCGTCGACGACCAGGATATCCGCCGGCAGGGCGGTGGCAAGGCCGAAGCTCAGGCGCAGCATCATACCCGAAGAGTAGGCGCGGATCGGAATGTTGAGGAATTCCCCCAGTTCCGAAAAAATCTCGATATCGGCGGCGATGGTTTTCGCCGTCGCCGCGCTCAGGCCGTAGAGGCGGCAGACATAGCGGATATTCTCGAAACCGGTCATGTCGGGATCCAGGCCCGCACCCAGTTCGATCACGTTGCGGATGACGCCCGACGCTTCGACATGGCCGCGTTCCGGCCAGACGAGGTTGGCGGCGACCTTCAGCAGCGTGCTCTTGCCGGAGCCGTTTCTCCCGACGACGCCGAGGCGATCGCCGTCCTTGAGGGACAGGCTGACGCCGCGAAGCGCTCGGACCCAAAGGCCTTCGTTCGCCGCGCGCGCCAGTGTCCCGAAGGAGGCGCGGTGTGCGACATTGGCAAGAAGGGACTGCTGCGTACCCGAGGTGAATACGGGGTAGTTCACCTCGACGGAGCTCAATTGTAATTTGGCCAAGACTACACCCAGTAAGGAAGTTTCGATCGGTTGCTTGAAACCGCCAGGATACCGAGGACGAACAGTATGATCGCCAGCACGACGGCTACCGTCCAGTTCGTGGGGTCGGGGGCCTTGCCGAGAAGGGGCGCCCGGGCGATTTCGAGAAAGTGATAAAACGGATTGATATTGGTGACCCACTGCACGCCCATGGTCGCCGTCCGGTTCCAGAAAACCGGCGTCAGGAGGAACAGGATGGAGGTGACCATGGCGGTCGCGGGCCCAAGGTCGCGGAAGCGGGCGCCGTATACGCTAAGGATCATCGCCGCGCCGGTAGAGGCGATCATTATGACCACCAGGGCGGGAATAAACAGAAGAGAGTAGGCATCCAGCGGCATATTAACCGTTGCTATAACCACAACGTACACGACCATATTGTGCAGGAAAACCAGGAAATATCCTGCAACCGCGCGCATGATATGCAAGGATATCGGCATGTCATAGGCGTGGATCAGGCTTTTGGCCCGTGTCAATACTGTGGGTGCATCTACGAATGGTAGAACTATAAGCGACCACACAGTAAGTCCCGCGGCTACATACAGGACATACGTATGGGTGTCTTGGTGAAGGACCCGAGAATAAAGGATACTTATCCCGATTATAGTCGCGGCATGCGATAAAACATGCCAAAAGGGTCCAAGTAATGTGCGCTTATAGCGCGATTTAATATCAACAATGGCAAGGTTTAACCATATGTCTATTGCGCTGATTCCAGCCCATAACTCACGCCAGGACCGTGCCGAATATTGCATAACGTCTATTACCTAATGCGGTTGTGCCGGCTCTCTTAGCATCACGCTTAGAGCGAGTTCAAGCAATTTGTCCTTTGTGGATAAAAATTCCACGCATAACATAGTCATGTAGAACCGGGCGGCGCTCCGGCTTTTATTGTAATGTAATTTGCCGTGCCAGGGTGTGCCGACACCGGTTTTAACCCTTTTTAGCCGACACAGACGCGAATTTGTTCGCGCTAAAGGCGAGTTTTCGTGCCTCGCTGTGGCTGAATACATCGCGGCGATATCGCCAGGCACAGTCTAGATAAAGTAATCGATCTCGCGCTGCAGATATCCATTCTTGAACATGTAATCCACGACCTGCGCGGCGAGGGCCTCGGCGTCATATTCGTTCGAGTCGAGCGTCAGGTCGGCCTGTTCCGGCGCCTCGTAAGGACTGTCGATGCCGGTAAAATTCTTGATCTCACCCGATCGAGCCTTGGCGTACAATCCTTTGACGTCGCGCTTTTCTGCAACTTCGAGGGAGGTTGCTACGTGGATCTCGATGAATTCGCCGGTGTCCAGCAGGTCGCGGGCCAGCTGCCGTTCGGCACGGAACGGCGAGATGAACGAGGCCAGGGTGATCAGGCCGGCATCCGCCATCAGCTTCGCCACCTCGGCGACGCGACGGATGTTTTCGACGCGATCCGCTGCCGTAAAGCCGAGATCCTTGTTCAGCCCATGGCGGACATTGTCGCCGTCGAGCAGGTAGGTATGATGCCCGAGGCTGAGCAGGCGCTTTTCCACCAGGTTGGCGATGGTCGACTTGCCGGCGCCGGACAGGCCGGTGAACCACAGGACGGCCGGCTTCTGGTTCTTGGCGGCGGCGCGCGTCGCCTTGGAGACGTCCAGCGCCTGCCAGTGGATATTGCTGGCGCGGCGCAAGGAATGGTCGATCATGCCGGCGCCGAGCGTCAGGTTCGACACCCGGTCGATGACGATAAAGGCGCCGGTGTCGTGAATGTCGTTATAAGCGTCGAAGGCGACGGGTTCCTGGGTGACCAGATTGACGACAGCGACCTCGTTGAGCGCCAGGGTCTTGGCGGCCAGTTCGGCGAAGCTGTTGACATCGATCTTGTGCCGGATCTCGGTGGCGGTCGCCGACAGGGTGCGGGCGCCGATCTTGATCAGGTAGGGGCGGCCGGGCAGCAGGGGCTCTTCGCTCATCCAGATCAGATGAGCCTGGAACTGGTCGGAAACCTCGGGGCGTGCCTCGGGCGGCGACAGGACGTCTCCGCGCGAAATATCGATCTCGTCTTCCAGGGTCAGGGTCACGGCCTGGCCGGCAATGGCCTCAGGCAGGTCGCCGTCATAGGTACTGATGGTCCTGACCGTCGAGGTCTTGCCCGACTTGGCGACCGCGATGGCGTCGCCGGGGCGCACCGTGCCGGATGCGATCGTGCCGGAGAAGCCGCGGAAGTTCAGGTCGGGGCGGTTGACCCACTGGACCGGGAAGCGCAAGGGCTTTTGCGACAGGTCGCGTGAAATGTCGACGGTCTCCAGATGCTCGACCAGGGTCGGGCCGTCATACCAGGTAATCTTGTCGCTGCGTTCAAGGACATTGTCGCCGTACCGCGCCGACAACGGGATCGCCTGCAGGGTCTCGAAACCGAAACGCCCGGCAAATTCGCGATAATCGGCGACGATGCGGTCGAAGACCTCCTGGCTGTAGTCCATCAGGTCGATCTTGTTGACCGCCAGGACGACGTGCTTGATGCCCAGCAGCGAGACGATGAAGCTGTGGCGGCGCGTCTGCGTCAGGATACCCTTGCGGGCGTCGATCAGGATGACGGCGAGGTCGGAGTTCGAAGCGCCGGTCGCCATGTTGCGGGTATATTGCTCGTGCCCCGGCGTGTCGGCGACGATGAACTTGCGCTTTTCCGTCGTGAAGAAGCGATAAGCGACGTCGATGGTGATGCCTTGCTCCCGCTCGGCCTGCAGGCCGTCGACCAGCAGGGCCAGGTCGATGTCTTCACCGACCGTGCCGAACTTCTTCGAATCCTTTTCGATGCCGGCCAGCTGGTCTTCGAAGATCAGCTTGGTGTCGTACAGCAGGCGGCCGATCAGGGTCGACTTGCCGTCGTCGACGCTGCCGCAGGTCAGGAAGCGCAGCAGGCTTTTCTTCTCGTGCGTCGCCAGATATTCGACCAGGGCGCGGGTATCGAGCTTCTGATTTACAATCGCATTCATATCAGAAGTATCCTTCGCGCTTCTTCTTTTCCATCGACCCCTGTTCGTCGTGGTCGATCAGCCGGCCCGAGCGTTCCGACGTGCGGGCGACCAGCATTTCGGCGACGATGTCCTCGAGCGTATCAGCTTCGGACTCGACCGCCGCCGTCAGGGGATAGTCACCCAGGGTGCGGAAACGGACCGATTTCATCTGCGGCGTTTCGCCGGGCAGCAGGGGCAGGCGGTCGTCATCGACCATGATCCACTGCCCGCCGCGTTCGACGACCGGACGCTTCTTGGCGAAGTACAGGGGGACGATGGGGATGTTCTCCATCAGGATATATTGCCAGATGTCGAGCTCGGTCCAGTTCGAGATCGGGAAGACGCGGATCGACTCGCCAGGTTTCACGCGGGCATTGTACAGGTTCCACAGCTCCGGGCGCTGGTTCTTCGGATCCCAGCCGTGGTTCTGCGTGCGGAAGGAGTAGATGCGCTCCTTGGCACGGCTCTTTTCCTCGTCGCGGCGGGCGCCGCCGAAGGCCGCGTCGAAGCCATGTTCCGTCAGGGCCTGCTTCAGGGCATCGGTCTTCATGATATTGGTGAAGACGCTCGAGCCATGATCGAACGGATTGATGTTGTCGCGCACGCCCTGCTGGTTGGTATGGCTGATGAGGTTCAGGCCCAGGCGCGCCGCCGTGTCGTCGCGGAAACGGATCATCTCGCCGAACTTCCATGTCGTATTGACATGCATGAACGGGAAGGGTGGCTTGGACGGATAAAACGCCTTCATCGCCAGGTGCAGCATGACCGACGAATCCTTGCCGATCGAATAGAGCATGACCGGGTTTTTGAACTCGGCGGCGACCTCGCGCATGATGAAGATCGACTCGGCCTCGAGCCTTTTCAGATGGGTCAATTGTTCCGCAGACACAGATGTTCGCCTTATACAGATGCCTCCATGGCGCAGGGCGGCGCCGGAAGCGAAGTCATGGTGCTTGTACTGACGGGGTCCGCGGCTCGCAAACCACAAAGTCTAAACTCTGGCATAAGATGGAGTGCACCGCACCACCGTACAAGTAATTCCAGTTGCAGCAAAGGGTGGGGGCCGGTATTGCTGGCACAGCTTACAGGTGCGGGGATGGCCATGCAGATTTCGACGTTTTCCATAGCGGGTCCCGTACTGATCAAGCCGAAGGTGCACGGAGACGCTCGGGGCATTTTTATCGAGACTTTCAAGGACGCCTGGTTTCGCGAAACCGTCGCCGATGTCGGCTTCGTCCAGGATAACCAGTCGTTTTCGGCGCAGCTGGGAACGGTGCGCGGCCTGCACTGTCAACTGGCGCCGGCCGGGCAGGGCAAGCTGGTGCGGTGCATTCGCGGTGCGATCTTCGATGTCGCCGTCGATGTCCGCCCGGGCTCACCCACCTATGCGCAATGGGTCGGCGTCACCCTGGTGCCGGACCGTGCCGAGCAGCTGTGGGTGCCGGAAGGTTTCCTGCACGGCTTCTGCACCCTGACCACGGACACCGAGGTCCTGTACAAGGTCACCGCTCCCTATAGTCCCGAACACGAACGCGGCGTCGCCTTCGACGACCCCGACATCGCCGTCGACTGGCCGGTAAAACGCGCCGACGCCATCCTGTCCGACAAGGACCGGGTCCTGCCGCGCCTGCGCGCCGTCGCCGAGGCCTGAGCCGCATGCGTATCCTCGTCACCGGCGGCGCCGGCTTTATCGGCTCGGCTCTCGTCCGCTATCTCGTCGGGGAAGGGCATCAGGTCCTGAACCTCGACAAGCTGACCTATGCCGGCAACCTGGCCTCGCTGCAGCCCGTCGCCGGATCCAATCTCTACAGCTTCGTCCAGGCCGATATCTGTGACCGGAGTGCGGTTGTCGCCGCCATCGACGACTTTCGGCCGGACCATATCATGCACCTGGCGGCCGAAAGCCATGTCGACCGCTCGATCACCGGCGCCGGCGATTTCATCCAGACCAATGTCATAGGCTCCTTCACCCTGCTGGAGGCGGCGCGCCATTACTGGGCCGGTCTGGATCCGGAGGCACGGGACGCTTTCCGCTTCCTGCACGTCTCGACCGATGAGGTCTATGGCTCTCTGGGCCCCGATGGCCTGTTCACCGAGACGACGCCCTATGATCCGTCCTCGCCCTATTCGGCGTCGAAGGCGGCGTCCGACCACCTGGCCAAGGCCTGGCACCGGACCTACGGCCTGCCGGTGGTCGTCTCGAACTGCTCGAACAATTACGGCCCCTATCATTTTCCCGAGAAGCTGATTCCGCTCAACATCCTCAATGCGCTGGAGGGCAAGCCCCTGCCGGTCTATGGCGACGGCTCCAATGTCCGCGACTGGCTGCATGTCGAGGATCATGCCCGTGCCCTGCATCTGATCTGTTCACGCGGCCGGCCCGGTGAAACCTATAATGTCGGTGGACGCAACGAACGCAGCAATATCGCGGTGGTGCGCCGGATCTGCGACATCATGGATGCCCTGCGGCCGGCGGGCGCCCCGCACGACCGCCTGATCACCTTCGTCACCGACCGTCCCGGTCACGATCACCGCTATGCCATCGACGCCACCCGGCTCGAGGACGAGCTTGGCTGGCGAGCGCAGGAAACCTTCGACAGCGGCATCGAAAAGACCGTGCGCTGGTATCTCGACAACCCGGACTGGTGGCAGCCCCTGCGCGACGGCGTCTACAGCGGCGAGCGCCTCGGCGTCGTAAAGGCCTGAGCATGCGCATCCTTGTTACCGGCAAAAGCGGCCAGGTCGCGCAGGCGCTGGCCTACGTAAATCGGGAAGGTGGCAATCGCGACCACGACCTGGTCTTTCTCGGGCGCCCGCAAATCGACCTGGAACAGCCGGCCGCGATCCGCGCCCCTGTCCTGGCCGCCCGGCCGGACATTATCCTCAGCTGCGCCGCCCATACCCATGTCGATCGTTGCGAGAGCGAGGGCGACCGCGCCTTTGCCGTCAACGGCGTGGCGCCGGGCGTCCTGGGGCAGGCGGCGGCCGAGCTCGATATTCCGATCATCCATCTGTCGACCGACTATGTCTTTGATGGCCAGGTCTTGGATGGGCAACTGCGCCGGCCCTATCGCGAGGGCGACGCGGTGGCGCCGATCAACCTCTATGGCCGCTCGAAGCTGGCCGGAGAGGTGGCTGTCGCCGCAGCCACGCCGCGCCATGCCATTGTGCGCGTGTCATGGGTCTATTCCCAGTTTTCCGACAACTTCCTGGCCCTGATGCTGCGGCTGGCGGCGAGCCGTTCGGAAATCAGCGTGGTCGACGACCAGGTCAGCTGCCCGACGCCGGCGATCGAACTGGCGCAGGCCTTGCTCAGCCTGGCCGAACAGATGTCCGTGAAACAACAGTATGGTGTCTTCCATCTCAGCGGCGCCGATGCCGTCGATCGCGCCAGCCTGGCCGGCGCCGTCATGGACTGGGCCCGCGCCAACGGTCATCCGGCCGCCGATATCATGCCGGTTCCCGGATCGACTTTTCCGACGCCGGCGCAGCGCCCGCACTATTCCGCCCTCGACTGTCAAAAAATCGCCACAGCCTATGGCATTCGCCTGCCATCGTGGCACAATTGGCTAGGCCCGTGTCTCGACGCATTGGTCGCGAAAAACCAGGAGGCGGCGGCAGGACGATGAAGGGCATTATTCTGGCGGGCGGCAGCGGCACGCGCCTGCACCCGATGACGATCGGCGTCTCCAAGCAGATGATGCCGGTCTACGACAAGCCGATGATCTATTATCCGCTGACGACCCTGATGCTGGCGGGCATTCGCGATATCCTGATCATCTCGACACCCCAGGACCTGCCCCTGTTCCGCCAGTTGCTGGGCGACGGCCAGAGGTGGGGCATTTCGTTGACCTACGCCGAACAGCCAAGCCCCGACGGTCTGGCCCAGGCCTACGTCATCGGCGCCGATTTCGTCGATGGCAAGCCGTCGTGCCTGATCCTGGGCGACAATATCTATTACGGCTCCAACCTGCCGGCCTATCTCGAGGGCGGCGCCAGCCTGAAGTCGGGGGCCTGCGTCTTCGCTTACCAGGTGTCCGACCCCGAACGTTATGGCGTCGTCGAGTTCGATGCCCGCATGCGCGCCGTGTCCATCGAGGAAAAGCCGGAACAACCCCGGTCGAACTGGGCGGTAACCGGCCTCTATTTCTACGATCACCAGGTCGTCGATATCGCCGCCAACCTGAAGCCGTCGAAGCGCGGCGAGCTGGAGATAACCGACGTCAACCGCATCTATCTCGAACGTGGCGAACTGGCGGTACAGGCGATCGGTCGCGGTTATGCCTGGCTCGATACCGGCACGCCCGACAGCCTGCTCGATGCCGCCGAATTCGTCCGCGTCCTTGAAAAGCGCCAGGGCGTCAAGATCGCCTGTCCCGAGGAAGTCGCCTGGCGCAAGGGCATGATCGACGAGGCGCAGCTGGCGCGCCTGGCCGAAGGCCTGGGCAAGAGCAGCTATGGCGGTTATCTGCGCCGCCTGCTGGAATCAGGCCTGCAAGGATGATTTACCGGGGTGACGTAATCGCCGGGTCACCGAAGGCGACGAAGTGCGGATTGGCATAGGGGGCATCGGCCTGCTCGCGCTTGCCGTAACCGAGGGCCTGGCCATCGAGGGTCTCGACCCGGCCGCCGGCCGCGCGCAGGACGGCATCGCCGGCCGCGATGTCCCATTCCATGGTGCGCCCCATGCGCGGATAGATGTCGGCCGCGCCCTCGGCCAGCAGGCATAGCTTCAGCGATGAGCCGGCCGCGACGAATTCATTGACGGTAAAGGCCTTGAGGTAGTCCTGGGTGGCGTCGCCGCCGTGGCTGCGCGAGCCGACCGCCGTCAGGCCCTCGGACGGTGTCAGGCGAACGCGAATGGGTTTGGATGCCCCCATGACGCCGTCGACGACCTGCGCGACATAGGCGCCTTCGCCGCGCGCGCCCCAATAGAGCTTGCCCAGGGCCGGCGCGAAAACGGCGCCGCGCACGGGCTCGCCATCCTCGATCAGGGCGATGTTGACGGTGAATTCGCCGTTTTTCGAAATGAATTCCTTGGTGCCGTCGAGGGGATCGACCAGGAAGAAACGTTTCGATGTTTCAGGAAGTCTTCCGGCGGCGGCTTCCTCTTCGGCGACGATGGGAATACCCGGTGCCAGTTCTTTCAATTTTTCAAGAATTATGGCTTCGGCGCGCTGGTCGGCCTCGGTGACGGGCGATGCATCGCTCTTGTCCATAACGGCGAAATCGGTGGCGTAGATGCGCAGGATTTCGGCGCCGGCTGCCAGCATGATCGGGTTGAGGTCCATCGTCGTCTCCTTGAGTGGCCGTGTCCTCTAAAACGCATGATGCCGCATTGCAACTTGTCTTCTCGTCTAATCCGGTCAAGTATCGCGTGTGACCATTTGGGAGGGCCGTCATGTCGCGTCTGTTTGTGTCCGCTGCCGTTGCCGTGCTTGTTGTTGCGGCAACCCCTGTCGTTGCCAAGCCGGCAAAAACGTCCGAAGCTGGGATGAAAGCCCTGACCGGCGAGATGTCGATACCCGACATCGAGGCTGCCATGCAGCGCGGCGAGCTGACGTCGGAGGGCCTGACCCAGGCGGCCATCGACCGTATCCACGCCGTCGACGGCAAGCTGCACGCGGTCATCGCCGTCAACCCCGATGCTCTGACCCAGGCCCGCGCCGCCGATGCGGCGCGTAAAGGCGGCAAGGCGCTCGGGCCGATGATGGGTATTCCCGTGCTGATCAAGGACAATGTCGAGACCAATGATCCGATGGCGACGACGGCCGGATCGCTGGCGCTGAAGGACAATATCACCCACCGCGACTCGCCGGCCGTGGCGCATCTGCGTGCCGGCGGCGCCGTCATCCTGGGCAAGACCAACCTGTCGGAATGGGCCAATATCCGCTCGACCCGCGCCATGAGCGGCTGGTCGGGTGTCGGCGGCCTGGTGGCCAATCCGTATGACCTGACGCGCACCGCCTGCGGATCATCGAGCGGGACGGGGGCGGGCATCGCCGCCGACCTGGTGGTGGTCGGCATCGGCACCGAAACCGACGGTTCCGGTCACCTGTCCGTCGGCGATGAACGGCCTGGCCGGTCTCAAGCCGACGGTCGGCCTGGTGTCGCGCACCCATATCGTGCCGATCAGCCACAGCCAGGACACGGCCGGGCCCATGGGCCATTCGGTCACCGATATCGCCACCCTGCTGACCGTCATGGCCGGCAGCGACCCGACCGACGTGGCGACGAAAGACGCCGACGCGCATAAGGTCGACTATGTCGCGGCCCTGAAGGGGGCCAGCCTGAAGGGCCTGCGGATTGGAGTCCTGCGCGACGGCATAGGCGACGAGCCCAAGACGGCGGCTGTGTTCGAGGCGGCGCTGAAAGCCATGACGGATGCCGGCGCGGAACTGGTCGACATCAAGGATTCCAGTGTTTCGGGTCTCGGCGATGCCGAGGACGTCGTGCTGCATTATGAGCTAAAGGCCGACCTCAACGCTTATCTGGCGACCACGCCCGAAACAGTGAAAACCCGCACCCTGGCCGACGTCATTGCTTTCAATTCGGCCCACGCCGCCGAGGAGATGCCGTATTTCCGCCAGGAATATTTCGAGGCCTCGGAAACCAAGAAAGGTATCGATGATGCCGAATACGTCGCCGCAGCCGCAAAGGCGAAGGCGATCTCGCAGACCCGGATCGACGGCCTGCTGAAGGACCATAATGTCACGGTGCTGGTGGCGCCGACCTATGCGGCCGCCTGGAAATCGGACCCGATCTATGGCGACGTCTATAACGGTCCGTCGGCGACGCAACTGCCGGCGACCTCCGGTTATCCTCACCTGACCATGCCGATGGGTTTCGTCCAGGGCCTGCCGGTCGGCATCAGCTTCATCGGCCCCAAGTGGAGCGAGGCCGATCTGCTCAAGGCCGGCTATGCCTTCGAGCAGGCGACCCGTGCCCGCAAGCAGCCGGATATCGAGTAAACTTGCGATTCCCCTGGAATGCGCCGATCTCACAGTCGGGTATGCGCAGGCATAGGGTTGATATCGTCGATATTGGTAAAATAAAAGTCGTGCTCGATGCGATGTATCTTTCGCAAGCCCAGTCTTGCCAGCTCCGGCAGGACAGAGTCCAGCTGATTGTCGAAGATTTCAATCTGCATGATTATACGATTGTCCCTGATCGTATTCGCCATCCCGGAGACAACGAATGCCTCATGGCCCTCGACGTCTATCTTGACAACCAGGTTTGCGTCTTTCAGCGCAAGTTTCGAGTCTATGGTCAGGCTCATGACCTCGGAGGTCGAACTATTGTCGGCCTCGCCCATGAGGCCGACGCCGCCGCGGTTACCGGTCGGATGGGAAAGGCTGTCCATGAAGTGCATCGCTGCATTTTTGTCGCTGACGGCGTTTTGAAAACCGGCCACCTTTCGCGCCGCCTTGTTGAGGAAAATATTCGCCTGCAACTGGGAAAAATTATAGGCATCCGCTTCAAAGGCGTAAATTTTATCGAATATGTCCGTCCGCAGCATGACGAACGAATACAGGCCCCAGTAAGACCCGATGTCGAGGAAGAGGGTTGGATCCTTGCCACGATAGTTTTCGGCCAGGGCGCACAGGAAAATTCAATTGCTCCGGCTCCCACTGACCTAACCGGATCATCGCATTATCGACGGTCGAAGATTTATCGAGCAGTAAGGTGAAGCCTGACCGGCTGTAAATACTTACCGGCGCCTTAAAGCCGGCGCCGACCTTTTCCAACAGCCCTGTCACGGCCGTCGCCATGGACAAAGGTGTTGCGCCCCCGGCGGAGGCGCCCAGTTCTTGCAGGCGACGATATGCCTTGCTGATTCGTTCAACGATGTTCATGACGCTGGACTTTACTTTCGTCAGATATTCGCGCCACAAGATTTTCAGCCTGCGGGCTCTCGCACACCTTACCTCAACATTCCACGACATTGACAGCGAGACCGCCGAGGCTGGTCTCCTTGTACTTCATCTTCATGTCTTCGCCGGTCTGGCGCATGGTCTCGATGACGGCGTCGAGGCTGACGATGTGGTGGCCGTCGCCGTTGAGGGCCAGGTAGGTGGCATTGATCGCCTTGATGGCGCCCATGGTGTTGCGTTCTATGCACGGCACCTGGACCAGGCCGCCGATGGGATCGCAGGTCAGGCCGAGATTGTGCTCCATACCAATCTCGGCGGCATTTTCTATCTGCGCCGGGGTGCCGCCCAACGCTGCGCACAGGCCGGCCGCCGCCATCGAGCAGGCGACTCCAACCTCGCCCTGGCACCCCATCTCGGCTGCCGAGATCGAGGCATTGGTCTTGTAGAGGAAACCGATGGCGGTGGCGGTCATCAGCAGGGCGCGCGTGCCCTCGCGCGTCGCATTGGGGACGAAGGTCTCGTAATATTTGATCACGGCGGGCAGGACGCCGGCGGCGCCATTGGTCGGCGCCGTGACGACGCGGCCGCCGGCCGCGTTTTCCTCGTTGACCGCCAGGGCGTAGAGGCTGACCCATTCGAAGATCTGCGACGGGTCGATGCGCGGACCGCGCGCCATCAGCTTGTCCTGCATCGCCTTGGCGCGGCGGCGGACATTGAGGCCGCCCGGCAGGATGCCGTCCTGGCGCAGGCCACGATCGAGGCTGGCCAGCATGGCGGCGCGCACGGCGTCGATAAAATCGCGCGTCTCGGATGTGCCGCGGAACGCCTCTTCGTTGCGCCACATGACCTCGTCGACGCTCAATCCCTCGCGCTCGCAGATTTCAAGCAGTTCGTCACCGGTGGCAAAGGGCAGGGGCGGTAAGATATTGTCCGATTTCGCCGTGACGCCGTCGCCGGTAATGGCGCCGCCGCCGATCGAGAAATAGGTCGCCGACTGGATATTGCCGTCGGCGTAGAAGGCGTCGAACTGCATGCCGTTGGAATGCTGCGGCAGGAATTCGCCCATTTTGAAGACGAGGTCGGTGGCCGGATCGAAGGCGATGTCGTGGGCGCCGGCCAGGTTGAGCCGGTGCGTGCCTTCGATAGCGGCAGCGATCGGTGCGATCGCTTCGGGATCGACCGTATCAGGCAGCCAGCCGGACAGGCCCAGCAATATGGCGCGGTCGGTGGCGTGGCCCTTGCCGGTCAGGGCCAGCGACCCGTAGAGGCGGCAGACGACGCGTTGCGGCACGCCGGTGGCGACGGCGCGGGCAGCGAAGTGCTGCGCTGCCCGCATCGGGCCGACCGTATGCGAACTGGAGGGCCCGATGCCGATGGTGAACAGGTCGGTGACGCTGAGCGCAGGTTTCATGCGAATTCTTTAAAAACGCGCACGTGCCCGGGCGGGAAGGCTGTGCGGGAAGGAGACGACTGTAACAGGTCTTGAACAGGGTCTCACTTCCCACTCTTGTCGTCAAGTTCGTTTCAATTGATACTTGTTTTCAATTGAAACGATTCAACGCTTTTTCAATTCGCCGGATGGACAGCGGTCCAGGTTTTTTCCGGCAGGGTGACCTCGACCGAGCCCGGCAGGTCATCGGAAGCCTGGCCCAGCATCAGGCGATAGGTGCCTTCCTTGATATGCCAGCTGTTGTCGGCGGTCGAATAGGTGGCCAGCAGGCGCGGATCGATGCTCATGCTGAAATCGCCGGTGGCGCCGGGTGTCAGATCGATCTTGACGAAGCCGACCAGGCGCTTGGGCGCCTCCCAGCCGGCGGTCGCGGCATTGACCGGGGCGGCATAGGCCTGGACGACGGCCTTGCCGGCGATCTTGCCCGAGTTACGGACACTGCCCTTGACCGTCAGGACGTCGCCATAGACGACTGCGGCGCTGGGGATGTCGAAGTGGGTGTAGCTGAGGCCATGGCCGAAGGCGAAGAGCGGCGTAAAGCCATTGGCGTCGTACCACTTGTAGCCGATGGTGGCGCCTTCGTCGTAGGTGATGGACACAGGCACGCCGTCGGGCTTGCCGAAGCCCGGAATATGGGCGTGGGCCAACTGGTCGTTGGAGGCCGGGAAACTGATCGGCAGATGGCCCGACGGATTGACCTTGCCGGTCAGGATGCGGGCAATGGCCTGGCCACCGCGGATGCCGGGGTAGAAGGCTTCCAGCACGGCCGGAACATTGTCGATCCACGGCATCAGGATGGCGCCGCCGGATTCGACGACGACGATGGTTTTCGGATTGGAGGCGGCGACGGCGGCGACCAGGGCGTCCTGGTTGCCGGCCAGTTCGAGGCGGCCATCGAAGCCTTCGCCCAGCCACTGGGTGACGAAGACGATGGCCACATCCGACTTGGCGGCCGCGGCAGCAGCGGCGGCGATATCGTCGCCCGACAGGTAGCTGATCTTCGCCTGCGGCAGTTCGGCCTTGAGGCCGTCGACCGGCGAGGACGGCATGAAGGTGACCGGGCCCGGCCAGTGCTTTGGCTCCTGGTCGGTGACGGGATTACCGCCGACGGGGGTGACGCCCGACGATCCGCCACCGGCCATGACGCCCTTGTCGGCATGGCCGCCGATGACGGTGATCGACTTTGCGCCGCCGAGCGGCAACAGGTTGCCGTCATTCTTCAGCAGGACCAGCGATTCTTCTGCGGCCTTCTGCGATACGGCGGCGTCGGCGTTGAAATCGATCGGTCCGACGACGGGGGCGTCGTCGAAGGCGCCAGTGGCGAACAGGGGCCACAGGATGCGTTCGGCCATGTCGTCGAGACGCGCGGCCGGGATGTCGCCGCTGGCCAGGGAAGCCTTGAACATCTTGGACGAATAGAAGGCGCCGTGATGGTTGCAGCACGGGAAGCCGGTGAACTGGTCGAGGCCGTTATTGGCGGCGTCGGCTGTCGAATGGACGGCGCCCCAGTCGGCCATGACATAGCCCTTGAAGCCCCAGTCCTGCTTGAGGACCTTGTTGAGCAGGTAGTCGTTTTCGCACGCCCAGCGGCCGTTGATCAGGTTATAGGAACACATGACCGAGCCCGGGTGGCTGTTTTCATAGACCATTTCGAAGGCCAGCAGGTCGGACTGGTGCATGGCCTCGGTCGAGATGGTGGCATTGACCGTGGTGCGCTGGCTTTCCTGGTCGTTGACGGCGAAGTGCTTCATGGTCGAAACCATGTGCTGCGACTGGATACCGTTGATCAGGCCGCCGGCCATGCGGCCGGCCAGCAGGGGATCTTCGCCGACATATTCGAAATTGCGGCCGTTGCGCGGTTCGCGCGCCAGGTTGGCGCCGCCGGCAAGGAAGGTGTTGAAGCCGGACCGGCGGGCTTCCTGGGCGATCATGGCGCCCCCGGCCTGGGGGACGGCCGGGTCGAAGCTGGCGGCAGTGGCCAGCGACGAGGGCAGGGCGGTGCGCGCCATGCCGGTGACGCGCACGCCGATCGAGGCGTCGGTCTGCCATTGCGGCGTGATGTGGAGGCGGGCGACACCCGGAACATAGCCGGCGGAACCGGCGATATGGTGGGCCTTGACGTCGGCCTTGATGGCCGGTGACACGATGTCGTCCGGCTGCTTCATCAGGTCGTCGGGATCGGTATAGCCCATGATCATCAGCAGCTTTTCGTCGACGGTCATGGCGGCGACGGCGGCATGGGCACGCTCGCTGGCCGTCTTGCTTTTGTCGAGCCAGGGCTGGCTTTGCGCCATGGCCGAAGTTGAAACACACGCCAACAGGGCGGCTACGCTGAGCACCTTGATCATGGAAAGTCCCTCGCCGTTTTTGTAATTGTGGCAGAAGGTAGTCGGAAAGCGCTTCCAGATAAAGCTTTAACTGTGCAACGCCTAATTGTGCGAGGTCGCCCAGGCGATGGCTTTCTGCGGGTAAAGTAAAGGCAGGCCGCCGGGGCCTTTGGTCGCGGTGGTGGTCAGGCCGGCGATCAGTTGCTGGGGCGTCAGCGACGGATTGACCGCCAGCATATCCGCGGCCGCGCGCACCACCAGCGGAGCGGAAAACGAGGTGCCAGAGGCGCGCATGACCATACCGCCCGGCGCGCGCACCGTCACCGCTTCACCCAGGGCATAGAGGCGGACATGCTTGCCGAAGGTGGTGAAGCTGGTGGCGCGGCCGGTGACGCCGGTAGCGCCGACGACGATCAGGTTGGGCAGGTCGAAGACCTGGGGAACCGCGGCCATGACATCGTCGGGCTGGTCGCTGTTGCCGGCCGAAGCGACGAACAGGATGTCGGGGCAGGCGCGCATCAGGCCGTCGATGGCTGCGCGGGCCTTGGTATACATAGCCTCGCCGCGCGCCTTGGCCCGGGCGGGATCCTTCTCGTCGCCGGTGAAAAGCAGCTTTTGCGTGATCTCGTCGGCGGTCAGGGCCCAGCTCATATTGACGATGCGGACATGGGCACCGCGCAGGCGGGCACCAGCGGCGGGCAGGGCCGCCGCCCAGCGGTCGATATCGTCCTCGTGCGGCGCCTGCGGTTCCAGGCCGGTATCGAACGGCACCATGTTGAGGGCATAGAGGCGGATATATGGGGCGCCATCGGCGATGGTCGAGGCTACCCAGGTGGCGTGGGTATGGCTGAAGAATTCCTCCTCGGTGACGACGTCGCCGATCTGGTCTTCGACCGAGGCATTGCGGCCGCGTTCGGCGAAGAAGCGGGCCTCAGGGGTGTCGTCGCCATAGTTGAGGTCGGTCTGCCCTTTTTCGATGGCCATCTGCAGGCCGAGACGTCCGGCGAGAAGGTCCGACAGGGGCGGGATGGCATCGGGCGTCGGCCGCAGGCGGGAATCGAAGGTCGGACCGAAGGCGTCGTCGACGACGCCATTGCCGTCATTGTCGATGCCGTCGAGCGGTTCGGCCGGATCGATCGCCATCTGTCCGGGGAAGAGCGATATGTCGAAGCCCGATTCCCAGATAGCGGCCACGACCGGTTTGGCGGCCGTTATCTGCGCCGGCAGGGGATCGCGCGCCGGCCAGATATTTTCCGGCTGGTTGGCCGGTGTGTCTATCCAGGTCTTCAGGGCCGCGGCCAGTTCGGCGCGGCACGGCGCGACCTGGGTGGCTTCGACGCGCCAGCCGGCCATCAGCAGCCCGTCCGTCAGGTCGATCGAGCCCTGCGCCTTCACCTCGGGATCGACAAGGCCGGCCAGAGTGCCGCCATAATAACCCACACTGGCGGTCTGGACGCGACTGTAGCGGCGCAGGACCTCGTCGCGGATAACGGCAGGGTCGGCGCCTGCCAGGCGCTGGGTGATGCGGGCGGCCTCGGCCGCGCAGCGTCCCTGTGGCGTCGCCTGCTGGCCGGCGGCGAGACTGTCGAACGACAGCAGTCCGATGGCCAGCAACTGCGGCTTGGCTTCGACGGCACGCTGGGCCAGGACCAGGGCCTCTGCGTCGGCGGGACGGTTTTGCAGCAGGGCGATGGCCGCCAGGCCCGAGCGCAGTTTTTGCATGATTGCCGGGTCGTCGATCTTCGCCGTGGCCAGGACCTGCTCTGCTTCCGTGCGCAGGGCCGGGACGGTTGCGTTCAGGAAGGCATCGGAGGTGAAGGCGGTGCTGGCCGGTTCGGACAGCGCAAAACGTGTCGGCGGCAGGTCGCTTTCGGAGCGGATAACGGTTTTGCCGCTGGTTTTTGCCTCGGTGGTGACCGGCATCAGAACCATGGCCGCCAAAAGGACTGTACGCAAAAACATGATGACCTCCACGAATCCGATCAAGGGGGGCACCTTATCCGAACGTCGTTATCCCGCAAGCAGGATGTTACCGGCGCAACCGATCGGAGCATGGAGCTGAGCTGTGCTCAGCTCCATGCTCCGATTTTTGCTTTCTCGCGCAATTTATCCCAAAAGTGCGCACACTTTATGGGATTGCGCTTTAAACGCTGAGCGACAGCAGTTCGTCGATACCGCAGATGATGTGGTACAGCGAGCTGGCCGGAGCGGGCTCGACCTCGAAGGTGCCGTCCGCCTTCATTCGGTCGCGATAGAGGCCTTCGATATCGGTCGACAGGTAAAGCCTGAGACCGGCGGCGCCTTGGATGGCCTTGGCGATGGCGGCTTCGCGCTCTTCGGCATTGGTCGCGGCGTCGGCCAGCTTGACATAGGCCTTGGTGCGCTCGGTCTGCGGCCACAGGCGGGCATTGGCGTCCTTGGCGGTGAAGTCATCCCATAGTTCGTTGAAGGTGACGTCGCGCTGCGGATCGGTGCCGGCGACCTCGGCGATGTCGATCAGCTTCTTGGCGGCGGTGATATAGGCGGCATTGCCGGTGCGCTTGCCCCAGCGCAGGAACAGCCAGGCCCATTCGAACTGGTGGCCAGGCTCGATGATGCGGCCGGCTTCGCCGGGCATGGGGTTCCAGTCGCCGTCGAAGAATTCACGCAGCGAGCCGTTCTGCGGATGGAGGAACTTTTCCATGCACAGGTCGGCGATCTCGCCGGCGATCTTCGCCCAGATGTCGTCGCCGCCGGCGTCGATCCACGCCAGGCAGGCTTCGAACATGTGCATGTGCGGATTGGCCTTGAGCGGTAGGGTGCGCGGCACGGATTCCTCGAAGCCACGTACCGGGTGCGAATAGGTCTTGACGATGGTATCGCGGATATGGACGGCGGCGGCCTCCAGGCTCTGGTCGTCGGGACGAACCTTATAGGCCGAGGCATAGGCCAGCAGGGCGAAGGCGTGGTCGTAGAAGTCGAAATCGGCCTTGACGACGCTGCCGTCGGGCGCCAGCACGGCATAGAGCATGCCGTCGGCCGGGTTGCGGGCGGGGCCCGACAACCACTTCAGGCCCTGCTGGACGGCCGGGTCGGTCTCGCCGGTATAGCCCATGGTCTCTGCCAGGGCGTAGGTGAAGACCTGGCGGGCGGCGACGCGGGTGCGGCGGTTGATATCGTAGGGCGTGCCGTCGAGATTGAGCTTCTCGTAGAAGCCGCCCTTGGTCTTGTCGCCGCCGGTATTCCACCAGATCGGCAGGGCCTTGTCGAACAGCCAGGTCTTCAGGGAGGTCTGGATGTTGGAAAGATTGGTTTTCAGGGCGGCGGTAAGGCCTGCGGCGGTATCGGGCATGGGGCAGCTCGCGAAATGACGGGACGACATGGGGCTTAAAAGCCGGACTGTAAAAATGCAGTGCGAATTAGAGCGGTAGCATTGCCACGACCTCCGCCGCAAGGGCGAAGGGTTGCTTAAAAGAGGTGCGCAACGCAGCCTTTACAAGTAGGGTGATCTCGCCTAATCGCTAATTTATGGTGCAGTGCGCCATGTCCGGATATAGCGTATCAGGCAGGGGAAAAGGCACTTCCATATGACAATTAAGATTTTACCGGTCATCATGTCCGGTGGCTCGGGAACGCGGTTGTGGCCCCTGTCGACGCCGACGGCGCCCAAGCAGTTCCACGCCCTGGCGACGCAGAATACGATGATTCAGGAAACCGCCATGCGCCTGTCGGGCGACGGCTTCCTGGCGCCGGTCGCCATCTGTGGCACCAGTCATTGCGACCTGGTCACGACGCAACTGGCCGAGATCGACCGCACACCCGCCCTGGTCGTACTGGAACCCTTCGCGCGCAACACGGCGGCGGTTGCCGCCGTCGCCGCCCTTGCCGGCCAGCAGACGGACCCTGACGCCCTGGTCCTGCTGGTTCCCGCCGACCACGTCATCACCAAGCCCGGCGCCTTCCACACGGCGATCCACCAGGCGGCCGAGACCGCGAAGGATCGCATTGTCACCTTCGGTATTCGGCCGACGCACCCGGAAACCGGCTTCGGCTATATCGAGCACGGCGCCGAACTGTCGGACGGCATCTACGAGATTGCCCGCTTCCTCGAAAAGCCGAACCTGGAAACCGCGACGCAATATGTCGAAGGCGGTAGCCACGACTGGAATGCCGGCATCTTCCTGTTCTCGCCCAAGGTCATGCTGGAAGAGCTGGAGGTCCATGCGCCCGAGGTCCTGGCCCACAGCCGCAAGGCCTTCGAGGCCGGTGGCAGGGACGGCGTAAACCTGCAACTCGACAAGGACGCCTTTGCCAATGTGCCGTCGATCAGCGTCGACTACGCCATCATGGAAAAGACGAAGCGTTCGGCGGTGGTGCCGTGCGATATCGGCTGGGCCGACGTCGGTGGGTTTGCCGAGCTGTGGCGCCTGGGCGACAAGGACGAGGCGGGCAATCACGCCAAGGGCGCGTCCATCCTGATCGATGCCGAGAACAACCTGGTGCATAACCACAACGGTCCGGCCGTCGCCATTATCGGCCTGAGCAATATCATGGTCATCTCGACCCCGTCGGGCGTCCTGGTCTGTCCGATCGACCGGGCGCAGGATGTCAAGAAGGCTGCCGAGGCCGCCAAGGCTCTGGGTATATAAGGACGCCTTTGCCCGGGGAAACCGGGCTCGCAAAGCGCTGGCCAAGCCGGCGTTTTGCTGTCATGTTTTGCCCGCCGAGCGTTGTTGCGGCGGGGCAAGTGCGAAGCGTGGCGGGGCGGGCATCTTGTGATGAGCATCTTTGCGGCCGATAGCCTGCATGAGGTCATCCACGGCCGGGCGCGCCTGGCTATACTGGCCTATCTGACGACGGTCAGATGGGCCAATTTCGTCTCCCTGCGCGAAGAGATAGCCATTTCCGACGGTAACCTGTCGCAACATCTCAAAAAACTCAGAGATGCCGGCTATATCGAACTGCGCAAATCGGTAACGGCCAGCCGGACATTGACCGAGGCACAGCTGACATCGCGGGGGCGGCAGGCCTTTTTTGCTTATCTGGACAACCTGCAGTCGATCCTGGATGCGGTCCAGCGTGGCGAAAAAAACACGTCGTGTGGCGACAGTGAAAAATAATGCAACTAAAGCGTGGCTTAGTGTTGATAAGCGAGTGAAGCTGAGCTAGCGTCAGCGCAGCCGCCGCGTTCGCCAGAAACGAAAACGGTGGCGACCTGCGCACATTGTGCGTGACCGGCCGCCGGGGGGTGGTTCAGGCACGCATGATGATCGTCACGTACCGCTTCCTGGGGGGTAGCGGCGAGACGTTTGCGCAGGCCGCGGCGGCATTCCCCATATTTTTCAAAATGTTCACTTGTGCACACAGGGTCCGTCCAGCCCTGTGCAGAATCGCCCTTGACTTGGCTGTGGATAAAGAACAAAATGGGAACATGTGGGCGCCGAGGGGATTACAAGCGTCGCCGGAATATGGAGATTATCATGTTCAATCCAAGACAATGGCCGCATCCGTGGACCGCCCCGGCCCAGGTCAAGGACCTGCCACGCGACGGCCACATTGGCGTCAGTTGCAAGTCCTGCAAGCGGCTCTGGCGCGAGTCTGTTCGCGACATGGTTGAAAATCGCCGCATGGGGGCCCAGTTCCTCGACCTGCTGGAATGGCAGACGCGGTGTGTATTCGAGAATTGCGGCGGAATGGTATGTTTCGTCGTCGAAGATGATGAGGTTCTTCAGGCGGCATAGGCGCACCCATCGCCGTTTCGCTTTGTCATCAGGCAGAATCGCCGCCCGAGTGATGTGCCGAAGGTGTCTTTTTCGACGTGAACGCTTTCAGGTTCGCCAACGCAAAGAGAAGTCGTGGACCTCACAACCGGGCCTGTCGACATCGGCGTTGTCGTCGATACGCGCTGAACCTTATGGCAATGAGGCGAAACAGGCGTTCGGCTGTTCGCCCTTCAGGAAGATTACAGGTCAGGTGCCTTCTCCGGCGTCCGGGTGCAGATGAGACATATGATCAGATATCAGGATAGGTTGCATTCGGCGCCTTTTGCGCGGCCGGGGTAGCTGAATTTCCGGCGACACGTGGTATTGCATCTCTGAAATAGCGTGCAGGCTTGAAGGTAGCGCTTCGGTGCGAGCTTAAGGGGACTATCATGACAGTCGAAAATAACGTTTTCATCGGCATCTCCCCCTTGCCGTCGGGTTTTCAGGACACGAAAAACGCCGCGCAAAATGCTTCGAAACCCGACAAGGTGCTGGCGCGTGCCCAACTGGCCAGCCAGACCCTGCAGACCTTCGTGACTTCCGAAAAGCGGCAAAGGGACACGACTAAGGCGCAGGCGGAAAAGAAGGTCGCCGAGCTGAAGGAGCGCCTGCGGATGCTCGAGCAAATGTTCCGCGGTTCTCCCGAGCAACTCGCAAAGGCGGCAGCGCAGATCGCGCGGGAACTGAAGGCTGCGGTGCAGGGTCTGCAGGGCGACGCCGACCAGGGTCTTTCCGCCGGCTATGACGCCAGTGGCGGCCCGACGGGAGCCCCGGCTGCTCCGCAGGCAGCCGATGGCGCAGAGGCGCAGTCTGCCCCTGCCGCGACCGATCCGACCGCCAACGCCGGCGGGGATCCCACCGCATCGGCGTCCGGCAAGGCCGATGACACCTTCAAAAACGATCTGAAGACACTGATCGATCGACTGAAGGCCCTGATGCATGGGCACAAGACAGGCGATGGCGAGGCGGCGAACGATACGGGCGCGATGCTCGACCAGATTGCGCAGGACTTCGGTTCGCAGTCCGTCTCTGCATCTCTCCCCCCATCCTTGCCCGGAGCACTGGTGTCGGTAGAGGCCTGACCCTGCCGATCCCGTTCCTGAAACCGCCGGAGGCTAACCTGCGTAAACCGCCGGTGGCGCCGGTTTATTCCAGGGTTTGGAGAAATTTTTCCGCCTGCCTCAACTTTGAGATGCGTGCTGGACAGGGCCGGAAAATGGGTGTTGGCTGAGCGCTCCGGTTTAGGCACCGTGCTTGAAACATCTGCATGCGGAGTTGATGATGACCTTGTCCCTGCTTTCGCGGCGTGCCTTCCTGGCAGGCGGCGCAGGACTGGCCGCGACCGTGTCGACGGGCAGTTTCGCCAGCCCGTCCTTAAAGGTTCCCGTGGTCGACAGCCTGGCGACCCAGGTCCTTGTCGACAGTTCGCAATTCGGTCCGTTTCTCGACGATATCAAACGCCCGGGCCTCGAGGTCCAGCGTCTCAGCGCCAAGGGGCCGCCCCGGGCCCGGATGAGCGGGAAAACCCTGGAGGGCGAGTTCGGTCTGTCGCTGCTGAACGAGTCCCGGCTGGCCGGTGTGTCCCGCCGCATATTGATCGATTTCGGATTTACCTCCGATGTGCTTGCCAACAACATAGCCGAGCTGGGCATCGATCCCGGCCAGATCGACGCTGCCATCCTCAGCCATGGCCATATCGATCACTATGGCGGCTACAAGGGGCTCTTCGCCGCCGGCAAACCGGCGCTGCCGCTGCCCCTCTATGTCGGCGAGGAGGAGGCCTTTTGCGAGCGTACGGGCGTGGGCGGCAATCCGCCGATCATCATGGGAGCGCTTGACCGTACCGGACTGGCGGAGGCGGGGTTCGACGTTCGTATCCGGCCGGAGCCGGCGATCGTGGCGGACCAGGCCTTTACGACGGGCATCATTCCGATGTCGACCTCCGAGCGCGCCGCCATCCCGACGCAGATGCGCCCGGGCGTCGGCTGCGACGTGACACTGTTGTCCGCCGCCAAGCGCGACAAGGCCATTGTCCCGGACGATGGCGAGCACGAGCTAGCGACCGCCTATGTGGTGAAGGGTCTGGGTCTCGTGGTGATTTCCTCCTGCGGGCACAGGGGCATTCTCAACACCATCCGCCAGGCGCAGAAGGTCTCCGGCGTCGACAAGGTCCATGCCGTCATGGGCGGATTTCATCTCGTGAGGCCCCGGACCGAGGAAGAGGCCAGGGCGACCGCCGCTGCCCTGAAGGATCTCGATCCGACCTACATCATTCCCATGCATTGTACCGGCGAGGTGTTCATTGCGGAGGCCATCCGGTTGATGCCGGACAAGGTTATCCGCCCCTATGTCGGAAATCGCATCATCTTCTCTGCATAAGGCGCTCTCATGATCAAGTGGCTGATACTATGTGGCGCACTCGTATTTCTGGCGCCGTCGGCTTTCGCCCAGGCGACGTCGCGACCCTGCGACCCGGCGGCGGCCGCGGATACGCCCGCTCCCGCCTGCCTTCTGGCGCATCTCGACATCGGGCCGCTGCCGCAAGGTGACCTCTACTGGCACATCACCGGCTTCTCCGATCCATCATCGGCCGAGGCCGCGCGAGGCGCGGGCGCGGTTGTCAGGCAGGCCTTCGGCAAATACTGGGTCTTTGCCATCGGTCCGAAGACGGAAGGCGACCCGCAAGCCGTACAGATCGGCCCCCTGCCGTTGAACAGGCGCGATGGCGACTTCGCTGCCGAGTTTCTGGAATCGACATTCTCACCCGGCATGACCGCGCCGGTGCATGTCCATTCCGGACCGGAAGCCTTCTTTGCCGTCACCGGTGGAACCTGCCTGGAAAGTCCCGACGGCGTTCAGACGGCCGGCAGCGGAGCGGGCCTGATGATCCGCCAGGGGCCGCCGATGCTGCTTATGGCAACGGGGCCGGATCTGCGCCGGGGCTTTGCCCTGATCCTGCACGACAGATCCCAGCCGCCGACAACCCTTACCCATGACTGGCAACCCAGGGGACTTTGTCATTCCTGACGGCGGTGCGTGGCAGGGCGGTTACGACCCGCCGGCCGTCATGGCTGGACGCGCGTCCAGGTTTGTTTGCCGACCTCGGCCTTCAGCATGAGCAGGGCGGCCGCTTTGGAAATCACCAGGTGGCCGGCATCGTCGAGCCGCATGTCCAGCCCGGTGTGCGTATGGCCGTCATCGGGATCGTAGATTGCGCCGCCCGACCAGCCCGTGCTGGCGCTCGTAGACGCAAAGCCGCTGAGGATTCGTAGGCCCAGCACGGCCTGGCCGCGCAGGGCCGGGGACGGATTGTGGTCGTCGCGGGCGCCGGCTTCGGACGGATCGAGGATGCGTTGGACCACGCCGCAGAAGGTTGCCGGGTGGCCGGGGCAGGGCGCGATACGCACTATGGCGTCGCGATCCTGGGTCAGCCATTCGCCGGCCGGCGTCGCCGCTGGTGCCGTTGCCAAAATCATCACAATACCCAGCATCCGACTCTCCCATGCTCGCCCTGACGCGTAGCTCAAGCGTACAAATCCGGAAAAAATAGGGCAGGCCGCCTTGATATCGCCATGCCTTTCGGTCACACACTACCCCGTGGGATTGTGATGGCTTTGTTGGACTGCGCGCGCGGCCTTGCTGTGCCATGTCCGGGAGCAAACGGCTTATGTCCACCTCTTCCCCCGTTGCGACCGTCCTGTACGAGGTCGTCGCCAAGGAAATGAATACCACCGTCTCCGCCGTCGAGGAGGCCACCAGCCTGCAGGACCTGGGCGTCGATTCGCTCGAGATGATCGAGATCGTGATGAATGTCGAGGATCGTCTCGGCATCGCCATCAACGACCGCGAACTGCGCGAAGTGACGTCGATGCCGGAACTTCTGGCCCTGATCGAACGTTCGCCCAAGAAGGTGCAGGCCTGACATGGACAGGCCTGGCATGGAAAAGCCTGCCGTCGTTATCACCGGCTACGGCTTGCGTATTCCCGGCGCCGCATCTCCCGAAGACCTGAAGGCGCTCTACCGGTCGGGCAAGGCCGCCACCCGGCCTCTCGACGGCGGGATGACGGGCTTTGCCGGGGGCAAGGTCGACGATGCCTCGATCGAGGCCCTGCGCACCAAACAGCTCGACACCTGTTCGGTCCTGGCCCTGGCGGCGGTGAAGGACGCGGTCGCCATGGCGGGCCTCGAAAAAGGGCCGCTGCTGGACGAGGCCGGCGTCTATACCGGCTGTGGCGGTGGCGGGCTCGAGACCATCGAGGCCAGCGTCCTCGACTGGCATCTGCGCCAGGACGTCAAGAGCACGACGCTTTTGCGATCCATGGCCAATGCGCCCTGCGCCCAGATTTCCATCGCCTGGGGCTGCAAGGGCCCCAGCCTGACCTATGCCATGGCGTGCTCCTCGGCGGCGCATGCCGTCGGTGAAGCCATGACCCTGATCCAGTCGGGACGCTGCCAGCGGGTGATCGCCGGCGGCACCGAGGCGCCGCTGACCGAGACCATGCTGAAGGTGTGGTCGGCCATGCGGTTGCTGCTGCAGGGGCCTGACGCCGTGGTGCGACCCTTCTGTTTCGAGCGCGGCGGCTTGCTGCTGGGCGAGGGTGCGGTCTTCTTCATTCTGGAAACCCTGGAGGCGGCGCAGGCGCGCGGCGCGGTTCCGCTGGTCCGGTTGTCCGGATACGGCGCCTGGTCCGACGCCAGCCACATGACCGGCCCCAATACCGAGGGGCAGGCGAAAACGATAGGCCTGGCCCTGAAGCATGCTGGCGTGGCGCCCGATGCCTTCGGCCATGTCAGCGCCCACGGCACCGCGACCCTCGCCGGCGACATATCCGAGACCAATGCCCTGCGCGCGGTCTTCGCCGATCATGCACCAAACCTGGCGGTGTCGGCGACCAAGAGCGTCCATGGCCACTTGCTGGGGGCGGCCGGCGGGGTCAGCCTGCTGGCCAGCCTGCTGGCGGTACGCGACGGCTTTGTCGCGCCGACCGTCAACTTCGGCACGCCGGATCCGGAGCTGGGCCTCGACTACGTTCCCAACCTGGTCCGCGAGGGCTGCGATATCCGCCACAGCCTGTGCAACGCCTTCGGCTTCGGCGGCAGCAACGCCTCGCTCGTCGTTTCGCGCCTGGAGTAGACCCCGCCCCATGCAGATACTTCTGGTCGAGGACGACATGGGGCTGGGGGCGGGCCTGAAGGTGGCCCTGGAGCGGCAGGACTACGGCGTTGAATGGGTGGTCACACTCGAAGACGCCATTCGCGCCGTCGACTACGGCAGCTTTGCCACCGCACTGCTTGATCTCGGCCTGCCGGACGGTGAGGGCCTGCATTTCCTGCGCACCCTGCGCAAGCGTGGCAATGGCCTGCCCATCCTGGTCATCACCGCCCGGAGCCAGCGCGAGGCCCGCCTGCAGGCCTTGAACGACGGGGCGGACGACTATGTCACCAAGCCCTACGATCTCGACGAGGTGCTGGCGCGGGTCAAGGCGCTTATTCGCCGCAGCACCGGAGAGGTCAATGGCGGCGTCCGCTTCGGCGCCTACGAGCTCGATCTCGAAGGCCGGATCGTGCGCCGCGACGGCGGGACGATCAAGCTGACAGCGCGGGAATTCAAGGTCCTGCAGGTCCTGGCGACCCGGGCAGGCCGCTGGGTGTCCAAGCCGGATATCGAGAACGGCATCTATGACGACGGCACCGATGTCGAGAGCAACACAGTCGAATCCGCCGTCTACGGCCTGCGCAAGAAGCTGGGGGTCGAGGCCATAGTCAGTGCCCGCGGCCTTGGCTACATGGTTGTGCGCTGATGCAGTTTCCCAACATCCTGAATCTGCTCCTGACGCCGCGCTCGCTGACGCGCGGGCTGTTCGCCCGCATGACCCTGGTCACCTTCCTCGGCGTCATCGCCATTGCCGGCATTGCGGCGACGGCGGTTACGGCGAAGGTCGACCAGATCTTCGACCAGCAGCTGGTGCTCGGCGCCAACCTGCTGGTCAACCTGATGCGTGACGAACTGAGCGATATCCGCAAGGATCCCGGCGACATCATGGAAGTCGACGACATGCCCCTGCTGTCGGCCGAGGATCGGGAAGCCTTCGACGCCTATGCCAACTGGCGCATGTTCCGCATCTGGTACCACGGCAAGCTGCGCCTGAAGTCGGACACCGGCCCGCAGATGACCGCGCCGCAACCGGCCGAGAATTCCACCTTCCGCTTCGTCGAACACGACGGACAGACCTGGCGCATCTATACGCTGGCGGCGGTCGGCGGCAATCCCGTCGTCCAGGTCGGCGAGCGCATGGCCGTGCGCAAGCAGCTGGTCGACAATATCGCCCTGCAGCTGGGGGCGCCGTTCATCGCCGTCGCCGTCCTGCTGCTGGTCATTATCTGGATCAGCCTGCGCAATGGCTTGCGCGACCTGGACGGCTTCAGCGGCCGCCTGGCGGAACAGCAGGGCAGCCCGCCGTTTATTCCCGTGCGCGCCACCGACTGGCCGGCCGAGCTCGCCCAGCTGACGGCCGTGATAAATGGCCTGTTCCGCCGCATCGAAGACGGCATGCTGCACGAGCGCGTCTTTGTCGAGATGGCGGCGCACCAGTTGCGTACGCCCCTGGCCGCCCTGAGCCTCGAAGCCCAGCTGTGCGCGCGGATCGACGATCCGGCCGAGCTCAAGACCCGCCTCCTGGCGCTGAACGGCGCCACGGCGCGTATCGCCCGCCTGGCAGACCAGCTGCTGGTGCTGTCGCGCCTGGGTGCTGCTGCCGGCGACAAGGAGCAGGGCCTGAGCGTGCGCGATATAACGGCGCAGATCCTGGCCGACGCCGCCCCCGTCATCGCGGAACGCCGGATCGATGTCGCCCTGGAAGGCGAGGATATACCGGTGGCCGGCGCCGAGATGGCCCTGCGCCTGGTCTTGGCCAACCTTATCGAAAACGCGCTCGGCCATGCGACTTCGGGCTCGGAACTTATCGTCCATATGGCCAGGGACGCGGCTACCGGCGACGGCGTCATCGCTATTTCCGACCATGGGCCCGGCATGACCCCGGCTGAAAAGGCGCGGGCCTTCGACCGCTTCTGGCGCGGGGCGGCCAACAGCCGCAACGGTTCCGGCCTGGGCCTGGCGATTGCCAGGGATGCCGCCGAAATGCTGGGCGGGCGTATCCTGCTGCTGGACCGCGACGACGGACACAGCGGCCTGGTGGCGCAACTGATCTTGCCGATACCGCACGGTCATGAAGAATGACCGTGCGGTATCGGCATTTTTCAGCTCACACGCCGCATGGCTCCTCGCATGGGCTCGGGCGTGCGGTCGCACGCGGCCAACGGCCGACGTGTGAAAGTCAGTGGCCGTTGGCATAAAACGGTATTCTGATCAGTTTCGCGTCAGCCTCAGTCTCTAGCATCCCGGCACGGGAGCGACAGAATGAGTGGCATGCACGTCTATTGCGATTTCGACGGGACCATTACCCTTGCCGATACGACCGACCAGGTCCTGTCGCAGCGGGCCGATCCGGCCTGGCAGGCGCTCGAGGACGCCTGGGTGGCGGGCGAGATTTCCGCCGCAGAATGCATGCGCGCCCAGATCGCCCTGATCGATACCGACGAAGCGGCCCTGGATGCCGTGCTCGACAGCTGCGCCCTGCGCCCGGGTTTCATCGCCTTCGTCGCCTGGTGTGCGGATCAGGCCGTGCCGCTGACCATTGTCAGCGACGGGGTCGACCGATTTATCAACCGCATCCTGTCGCGCCACGGCCTGGCGTCGCTTCCCGTCATATCGAACCGGCTGGCGCTCGAGGGCGAGCGTTTCCGCCTTGCCAATCCCTACGCGCGCCCCGGCTGCGCGGCGGGTTCCGGCGTATGCAAGTGCGCGATCGTCGAGGAAACCACAGGGCAGGGCGAACTCGTCTTCATCGGCGACGGCCGCTCCGATTTCTGCGTCAGCGGCCGCGCCGATATCCTCTTCGCCCGCGACCGGCTGGCCGAATACGCCCAGGAGCGCGGCCGCGCCTTTCTTTCCTTTGACACCTTCGACGATGTCCGCCTGGCCCTGACGGGTTTCCGCGGCCAGAGCCGCATTGCCTGATACGGAGTAGCGATTCATGTACGATTCCCACGACCCTTCGGAAGCCGAACTTCTTGCGCTCGAGGCGCAGTACTGTTCGTACGGCGACACCGTCCACTACATGGAACCGCCGCGCGTCTTCACGGGCTGCGAAGGCTCCTACATGTTCGATGCCTCGGGCCAGCGCTATCTCGATCTGCAGATGTGGTATTCGGCGGTCAATTTCGGTTACCGCAATCCCCGCCTGAACGCCGCGGCGCACCGCCAGCTCGACGTCCTGCCGCAGGTCGCCTCGCAATACCTGCACCGGGAAAAGATCGAACTGGCCGCGCTGATCTCACGCGACATGGAGGCCAAGTTCGGCGAAAAGGGCCGCGTGCACTTCAATGTCGGCGGGGCGCAGGCGGTCGAGGACTCCCTCAAGATCGTGCGTAATGCCTGCGGCGGCAAGAGCCTGATGTTCGCCTTCGAGGGCGGCTATCACGGCCGCACCCTGGGCGCCTCGGCCATCACCTCGTCCTATCGTTACCGCCGCCGTTTCGGCCATTTCGGCGACCGGGCGCAGTTCATCGAATTCCCCTATCACTTCCGCGGCCCCAAGGGCATGACCAAGGAAGAATACGGCCACCTCTGCGTCCAGAAGTTCAAGCGCCTGTTCGAAACCGAATATAACGGCGTCCTCGACGTCAAGACCGGCCAGTGCGAATACGCCGCCTTCTATGTCGAACCGATCCAGGGCACGGGCGGATATGTCGTGCCGCCGATGAACTTCTTCAGCGAGCTGAAGGAGGTTCTCGACCAGCACGGCATATTGCTGGTGGTCGACGAGATCCAGATGGGCGTTTACCGCACCGGCAAGCTGTGGGCGATCGAGCATTTCGGCGTCACGCCCGACGTCCTGGTCTTCGGCAAGGCGATCACCAATGGCCTGAACCCCCTGTCGGGCCTGTGGGCCAAGGAGGCCCTGATCAATCCGGGCATCTTCCCGCCGGGCTCGACCCATTCGACCTTCAACGCTAATCCCATGGGGACGGCGGTGGCCCTGGAAACCCTGCGCATGGTCTCCGAGGAGGACTATGGCGCCAAGGTCATGCGCAAGGGGGCCTATTTCCTCAATGCCCTCAAGGAGCTGCAGTCGCGCTGGCCACAGATTGGCGATGTCGACGGCCTGGGCCTGGCCCTGCGCTGCGAGATCTGCCACGAGGACGGCTTCACGCCCAACAAGGCCCTGCTCGACGACATGGAGGCGGAGGGCCTGAAGGGTGACATCCAGCTGGGATCCGAACGCTACGGCCTGATCCTCGATGTCGGCGGCTACCACAAGAATGTCATTACGCTGGCGCCGTCGCTGGAGATCACCGAGGACGAAATCGACCTGGCCATTCGCCTGCTCGACGCCCTGCTGCGCCGGTGCACGTCGAAGTAAGGACCGATGACGACCGTCTTCCTGGAACTCGATGATGCGTTTGACGCCCAGCCGGACCTGACGGCCGGCGGGCGGCGCATCCGTGCCCGGGATCTCGGTCCGGCCCTGCGGCTATGGTCGCGGCCACCGGCCCTCGACGCCCTGGAGGCCCGCATCCGCCAGGAGATGGACGGTATCGGTCCGGCCCTGGTCTTCGCCGGTTCCGGCGATTTCCACCACGTCTCGGCCCTGCTGATCCGCCGCGCCGCCGACATGGCGCCGGAGCGCGGCCTGACGGTGCTGCACATCGACAATCACCCGGACTGGGTGAAGTTCTCGCCCGGCATGCATTGCGGCAGCTGGGCGGCAAGGGTGGCGCGCTTTTCGGGCGTCACACAGGTTATTTCGGCTGCCATGTGCAGTCCGGATATGGAAGGAGGCGCCCGCAAGGGCGCCGACCTCAGTGTTGTGCGGGAGGGGCTGCTTCATCCGTTTCCCCTGCGCGCAGGCACCAAGGAAGAGTGCATCATCGCCGGCCGTCACATTCCCACAATTGCGACACTGGGTGATGCACTCTTTCTTGACCGTGTCGATGCCCTGATCGGCAGCGACGACCTCTATGTCACCATCGACAAGGACGCCCTGTCGCCGCTCGACGCCGTGACCAACTGGGACCAGGGCGACCTGCGGCTGCATCGCCTGATCGGCTGGCTCGGCACCCTGCTGGCCGGCCGCCGGTTGCGCGGCGCCGATATCGTCGGCGATGCCAGTCAGCCGGAATACGGGCCGGGACTTTTTTCCGCCGTCCTGAAGCGGGCGGAGGCCGGTCTCGACCAGCCTCGCCATATCGGCCTCGACCGCGAAGCCCTGCGGGTCAACACCACGGGCAATCGCGACCTGCAGGACTGCCTCGGCCCGCACCTGCGGGGTATGTCGTGATCGCCGTCATATTGCTGGCGACCTGTATCGTCGCCGAGACGCTTCTCGAGCTGTGTTACAAGGGCGCCGCCCAGGCAGGCGACGGGGTCGTGGCAACGCTGCGCCATCCCCTGACCTGGGCCGGTATCGGGCTGTGGGCCATCCAGGCCATCGCCTGGATCCTGACCCTTCGGCAACTGCCCCTTTCCGTAGCCTATCCCATCAACTGCCTGACCTATGTCACCGTGCCGTTCGCCAGCTGGCTGGTCCTGAAGGAGCGCATCACGGTGCGCCAGATGATCGCCTGCACCCTGGTGGCCGCCGGCGTGGTCCTTATCGCGAGAACCGCATGACCCTTTCAGGCGCCCAGCCGCAATCCCGGCCCGTCCACCGCGACCTGGTCATCCTGGTGCACGGTCTGACCGGCGCGCCTGACGAGATGCGCTATGTCGCAAAGAAGCTGGCGGCCCAGGGGCTCGATGTCGAGACGCCGCTGCTGGCGGGACATGGCCAGGGCTATCCCGAGGTCATCGCCACCGGCTGGCAGGACTGGCTGGGCCGGCCTGATCCGGGTCTTCGACGACAATTTGGGCCGCTATGACCGCATCCATGTCGCCGGCATCTGCGTCGGCGGCCTGCTGGGTTTCATGCTGGCGCAGCATCGCCCCGTCGCCAGCTGTACGGTCTATGCCCCGCTCTTTGCCTTCGACGGCTGGTCGATGCGCCCCCACTATGCGCTGGTGCCCTATACCTGGCCGCTGATGCTGCTGCCGGGCGCGCGATCCTATGTCGTTGCCGAAACCCACCCCTTCGGCCTCAAGGACGAACGCCTGCGCGCCCTGATCGCCCAGTCGCAGGATGCGGTGATTCCAGGTGCGCTGGACGGCATGCCGTACAAGAGCATTGCCGACACCTACCGGCTGGGGCAGGCGGTCCTGAAGGCGGCCCCGGGCAACCGGGTGCCCCTGACCATCGTCCACGCCCGTGAAGACGAGGTGTGCAGCCTCGACAATGCCTATCGCCTGCAGGCCGCCGCCGGCGGGCAGGTCAAGGTCGTCGTGCTCGAGGACAGCTACCACATGATCCATGTCGACCAGGAGCGCTCGAAGGTCGTCGCCGCCACCCTGGCGGCGATCCGCCAGGTGATGCCACAGGACATGGGGCCAGAAGAGATGGGACCGGAGATGGCGCCGGAGATAGAGGATGTATGAGGCCGTCGTCCACGACTCCCTCGCAGACATTCCCGCCGCGGCGTGGGACGCCTGTTTTCCCGGCGCCCTCGAAGACCACGCCTATCACCTGGCGGTGGAGCGGGCAGGGCTTGCCGGCTTCGCCTTCTTTTACGTCACGGTGCGCGAAGGGGGGCGGATCGTCTGCGTGGCGCCGGCCTTCCTGACCCGGTACGACCTGGAGACGACGCTCGATCCCGGGGCTTTGCGCGACGCCATCGTGCGGCTGAAGCATGTGGTGCCGGGCTTCCTGCGCGTCGCCCTGGCGGCGCTGGGGTCGCCCTGCACCGATATGGCGATGCTGGGCATAGCCGATGGCACGGACCCGGCCCGGGTTGCGGGACTGCTTCTCGATGCCTTTGCGGACGCTGCCCGGAAACGCGGCGGCAGCCTCCTGGCGGTCAAGGATCTCGTCGAGTGGGATCGCGGACACTGGGGCCCTGAGTTGGAGCGCCGTGGTTTCGGCATCATCGCCGGCCTGCCGGTGGCCCGCCTGCCGATCGGATTTGCCACCCTGGATGCCTATCTGGCGCAGCTGTCGCACGCGACGCGCAAGGACATGCGCCGCAAGCTGCGTGGCCGCTCGGCCGTGGAACTGCGCCGGGTGAGCAGCCTCGACGGCTTCGAAGACGCGATCATGGCCCTGTACCGGGCGACGCGCGCCCGGGCCGAAATGGTGCTGGAGGACCTGACCCTGGCCTATTTTCAAGGGTTGCTGCGGGAAAAGCCCGGCAAGGCCTTCTGCGCCCTGTACCTGAAGGATGACGAACTGCTGGCGGCGAACTTCCTGCTGCACGACGAGACCTGCCTGATCGACAAGTTCTTCGTCATGGGCGAGGCCGGCCGGGCGCATAACCTGTATTTCGTCTCGTGGTTCGACAATGTCGCCTGGTGCCTGGACAACGGTATCCGGTGGTTCCAGGCCGGCCAGGCGGCCTATGCCGGCAAGCTGTGCCTCGGCTGCGAACTGGTGCGCACGGACATGGCGTTTTCGCATCGCAATCCGCTTGTCGCCCAGGTGCTGAAGCTGGCCTCGCCTTTGTTTGCCGCCGATCCTGTCGTGGAAGGTGTGGCGTCGTGAGCCGGGGCCGCAGGATTCCGCTCGTACCGTTGATGCTGGCGCAACCGGTGTGCGCCACCGTCTACCAGTACCTGGCCAAGAGTCTCGGGACGGAGGACGGCCAAGGGGCTGTCACAGGGGCTGGCATAGGGGGAGTTGCAGATGCAATCCTGCGCCTCGTTACCCTGCCGGGTTTCTGGATCCTGGTCGCGGTCGAGGCCGTAAGCCTGGTGATATGGCTGGCCATCCTCGAACGCGTCGATCTCGCCCGCGCCTTTCCGCTGACGGCCATCAGCTACTGCCTGGTGTTCGCGACAAGCGTCTTCGTCTTTCACGAAACGGTCGGGCTGACGACCTTTGTCGGCTCCGCCCTGATCCTGGCCGGCGCCGGCCTGCTGGCCTTCGAGGAGCGTGCGGCATGATAATTGCCCAGGACGCCGTGCCGGAGGTGCAGGCGCCCCTGCCGGCGGAAAGCGCCGCCACGCCCGGCAGCGCCTGGGCGTGGATGCACCGGTCCCTGTCGTTGAAGGGCATGGACGCCGCTGTCCCGCCCGGCCTGAGCGGTGACCTGGGTGTCATCGTCCGCCGGCGTCCCGAACATATCGGCGCCGACAAGCCGACGATCGACCTCTATCCGGTCATCGAGCTGAAGGTCGGTGACCGCTGGCAGATCAGCCTCGACGACGGCATCAAGTGGAGCGCCTGGCGGCGTGGCGGCTGGACTGCCGGCCCCGTCCTGGAATACCGCGAATCGTTTCGTGATGAGTTGCCGCCGGCGGCGCACCGGATGCCGAGCGCCTTCGAGCTGGGTGGCTTTTCGGCCTGGAAGACGCAGGCGGGCGATATCGAGCTGCGCCTGCGGCATGCCGTCAACAGCTATGACGGCTGGTCCGGTGATGTCTCCTACGATGCCGGTGTGCATCTGGGACCGAGGGCCGCCGTGGGGCTGGAACTGAGGGGCGGCTGGGCCGACGCCAACTTCTCGGACGAGTTTTTCGGTTTGCGCCCGCGCCGCGCCGACGCGCTCGGCCTGCCGCGCGTCCTGAAGAACGACTACCTGACCGCCGGCGCCGGCCTTACCCTGGGCTATAAGCTCGACGCCCGCTGGACGGGCTTTGCCCAGTTCGGCGCCGACCGTATTTTCGGTGAGGAATGGCGCAGTCCGATCCTCAAATCGCGCAATATCTTCGTCTTCAGCCTGGGCATTACCCGGCATTTCGGGCCGCGCGATCCGGATGGCTTTCTGTAAACTTTTTTCAGCCCAAGCGCCGCATGGCTCCCCGCATTAGAGCATGATGACGCTGGGTAAGGTCACTTCCCGCTCAAATTGGAATTAAGTTTATTCGTCCTGCCCCGCTTTGCCTGCCGGCGAGGCCGGGGGAGGTGGCTGCGAAGCGTAGCGAAGCAGACGGAGGGGGGAATGGTAGGTGCCCGGGGCTGAAAACTCAATTGCTTGGAACACCGAAGCCCCCCTCCGTTGTCTTCGGCCTTTGGCCTCGACCATGGCTGGCGAAGGCCACGCCCTCGCTGGCGCCAAACCTCCCCCCGCGGCGCGGGGCAGGAGAAAGAAACTCCAGCTGCCTCGGAAATAGTGATGCCAGTTGATCGAACATAGCCTCATCATGCTCTGGCTCGGTCGTGCGCTCCCAACGGCCGAAGAGCAAGATCAGCCGTTGGTATGACCTGTGCCGGCGGGTGCTGTTCATCTAAGGTTCATCGGGTGAACCTTATCAGGTTTTCACAGTGTTATTTCTCGGCTATGCCCTGTTCCCTATGTGGATAATTTCCAGGGTGCCGCTGCCGATAATATATGTGCCAACTGGATATATATAAAACAGAATCCGGGAAATCGGATGTTTTAATATATTATAGAGTAACAGAAAAATGGAGGCTCCCATGACTAATATTTCTCGTTTCGCCCTTCCGCTGACAGCGTCGTTTCTGATCGTTGCCTCCCTGTCGGCATGTGCGACCAAGGCCAAATATTCGCCCGCACCGGTGGCCACGGCCCCGGTCGCCACCAGCCACGATACCACGCCCGCGACATCGGCGCCGGTCGCCACCGCGCCCCTGGGCGGCATCAAGGCAGGCTCGGCGCAGGACTTCGTCGTCAATGTCGGTGACCGTATCTATTTCGACGTCGATCAGTCGGCGGTGCGCGGCGAAGCTACACCCATTCTCGACGCCCAGGCTGCCTGGCTGGTGCGCTATCCCGCCGTCAAGGTGCGGATCGAAGGCAATACCGATGAGCGCGGCACGCGCGAATACAATTTCGCCCTCGGGGCGCGCCGCGCCCAGGCCGCCGTCGACTATCTCGTCAGCCGTGGCGTTGCGCCTTCCCGCATCACCTCCATGTCCTACGGCAAGGAGCAGCCGCTGGATTCCGGTGATGGCGACGACGCGTGGGCGAAGAACCGCAATGCCCATACGGCGATCATCGAGGGCGCCCTGTAGGTCCAGCCCCGTTTTTGGGCAGTTTGATACCGGATCCCGCAACGGATTCGGTACCAGACTGGCAACCCCGTGGCATATCGATTTGAAATAATCGAACGGAAAGCCCTCAGGCTTCACCTGACCGCGCGATCGGTTCGATAAGGATGACGAAGCTGGGAAAGCCGTGGCGGTCCTGGACCACGACGCGCGCCGGCGCCGTGACGACGATACCGCCACAGGGTGGCGGGAATGTTTAAGGGCGCGGCGTCTTGCGCGATTCCGCCGTGCTGCCGCGCACCACCAGTTCGTGGTCGAGGGTGATGTTGACGCGTTCGCTGACCCGGCCGTCGATGATGTCGAGCAGCAGTTGTACGGTGCGGCGGCCGATCTCGCGCATGGGCTGGCGGATCGTGGTCAGGGAGGGAGTGCTGAACCTGGCCAGGCGGATATCGTCGAAGCCGACGATCGAGACGTCGGCGGGGCAGTCCAGCCCGGCTTCGCGCAGGGAATACATGGCGCCGAAGGCCATGTCGTCGCTGAAGCAGAAGAGGGCGGTCGGCATGGGCTGCATGCGCAACAGGCCGGCGGCCATGTGCACGCCCGATTCGATCGAATAGTCGCCGGTGACGACCTGCAGATCGCCTTCGCGACTATGGGCGGCGGCACTTTCGCGCACGCCCTGCAGGCGGTCGCGGCTGATCGGGCTGCGCATGTCGCCGGTGATGATGCCGATGCGGCGATGGCCCAGGCCGTACAGCATGTCCATGACGTCGCGGGCGGCGCGGGCATTGTCGATATGGACGCTGGAGACGAGCAGGTCCTCGCTGAATTCGCAGCCATTGACGATCGGGGCGGCGGCGCCCTTCTTTTCCATAAGGTCGACCAGCGAGGCCGGCAGGGTGTGGCCGAGAAAGATAAGGCCGTCGGCCTCGCGCCGGCGCAGGAGGCTGGCATAGGCCTCTTCGCTGCCGCCGCCCAGGCCGACATCGCCGAGCAGGACCGTATAGCCTGCCGCCGAGGCGGTTTCCTCGACGCCGCGGATAATGTTGGAAAAGAAGGTGTTGGCGATGTCCGGAACGGTGACGATCAGGCGCTGCGTCTTTAGGGTGCGCAGGTTCTTGGCCCATGACATTGGGCTCGTAGCCTAACTCGGCTATGGCCTCCCGCACCTTCTCCATGACCGCCGGAGTGACGTGTTCATAGCCGTTGAGCACGCGCGACACGGTCGCCGTCGAGACACCGGCCTTTTTCGCTACATCCTGAATGGTTGCCATGGATATCCCAACGGTCGTGAAAGGGGCGTGCACGCCATGCAAAACCGGAACCGGAGCAGGCACGTGCGGAAAATCGCTTGTATGACAATGCACCGCCGCTTGCCAACGCAAACCGCAAAGGTGGCCAAAAGACAACACCTGCCAAATCTCCTGCCAGTTTTTCCTTCTGCGGTATTTGTCGTTCCCGGACGGCGTTCCCGTTAACAGGGCCCTCAGGATTCTTTAACGTCAAAGTGGTATTTCATAACGGCGATTGTGAGAGTATCGATGTCTGAGCGTTTCGAGATAAGCCTGAATCTGAACGAGGCCACCGGTATTTTCCGCGTGGTCGCGGACCGGGCCGATGGACTCCGACGCCTTCGTCGATCCGCAGCTGGAGCTCTTCTCGAAGCTGCCAAGGCCCTGGGCGTATAATCGCCTGGTGGATGTCACGGACTGTGTCGGCACCTGTGCGTATGACAGCCTGAGCCGCTTTGCCAAGTTTTGGGAAGCGCTGCAATTCCAGATGGACCGTATCGTCAGGGCCAGCGTCGTCAGCCGGAATGGCCTGACCGTCGCGCGACTGCCATCGATACAGGTGATGTTCCCGAAGGCACGAGATGCGGTCGTTCACCGACCTCACGGAGGCCGAGACCTGGCTGTCGAAACCGCCGTAGGCAACCCCTATGCCGACCGGCAGGACGCAAATATCTGAACGCACTGCGTTTCGCTTAAATTGCGCGACAAGACAACGAACCCGATCGTATAGTGCTCCGGTCGCCACAGCGCCCGACGCCGAAGGCGTTTGCGTTTGAGGCAGGCGAACATGTCGGGAGCTATTTAATGATACGCTTGACCCTTGTAAGTGCGGTTGTTGTCTTGGCGGCTGTGTCCGTTCAGGCTGCGCCGGTGAAGAACCCATATGCCCAGCCGCCGGCGAAGGTATTGAGCGCGGTGAGCGGCGACTGGAACAAGGACGGCATACCGGACCGGGCGGTGCTGGTCGACGATCCGGACAATACGGCGGCCGACCTGCTTATCTACACCGGAACGTCAAAGGGCCTGATCCTGGCCACGTCGGCCCACGATGTGGTCTATGCCGGCGTGATGGCAGGCACGCAGCCGTCATTGCAACTGGCGAAGAGCGGCGCACTCCTGGTCTATTCGGAAAATTCCGGCGTGGGCACCAGCCACTTCGACAACACCCTGACCCTGGCCTGGCGTGACAACCAGTTTGTCGTTTCGGGCCTCACCCTCCATGACAACGATACGACCAATCCGGACGGGGGTGGCGCATGCGACATCAACTTCCTGACAGGGGGAATCGACAGGACGGCCGGCCCGGATTTTTCGACGAAGCGGATACGTATTGCGCCCGGCCCCGTAGCTGTAAGCGTCTGGGACAATGACAAAAACATTCCGAAACCGTGCCGGTTCTGAACCGAAGCCCGATGAACGAGATCAGGCGGTTGTTGACAAGGCGCCATGATCCGGGGATTTCTCTCACCTGAGGCTATTTATAATATAATCATAACCGGGAGTAATCCGCTGTCGTCACATGTTTCAAACCCGCTCCGCACCCTTGCCGTTACTTGCGCCGGTGCGCTCACCCTGGCCTGCGGCGCGACCGCTGCATCCGCCCAGCCGGCGCCAGAGGTCAACCAGGGTAGCGGCCTGACCACGGCGAATGCCGTCGCGAACATGTCGCCGGGCTGGAACCTGGGCAATACACTGGAGGCCATCGGCAGCGGCCAGAAGCCGTTTGCGTCCTCCCAGGAAACGGCGTGGGGAAATCCGGCAGCGACGCAGGCGGTCTTCGACGGGTACAAGGCCGCGGGCTTCAAAAGCGTGCGTATCCCGGTGTCGTGGATGCAATATACCAATGCCGACGGAACGATCAAAGCGGCGTGGATGGCCCGGGTCAAACAGGTCGTCGACTACGCCCGAAAGGACGACCTCTACGTCATCATCAATGTCCACTGGGACGGCGGTTGGCTTCAGCCGACTCATGCGGCGGAACATGACGCCGATCTGCTGCTCGCCAGCTTCTGGACCCAGATCGCCACGGCCTTCAAGGACTACGACGATCACCTGCTGTTCGCCGGCACCAATGAGGTCATGGTGACCAATGTCTATTCACCGCCGACGCCGGAAAACTGCGCCGTCCAGACCGGCTTCAACCAGGTCTTCGTCGATGCGGTGCGCGCCACCGGCGGCAATAACGCCAACCGTTTCCTGGTCGTGCAGGGCTACAATACCAATATCGACAATACCTTGCTGTGCGGCGCCAAGCTACCGAAAGACACCGTCGCCGACCGGGTGATGATGGAGCTCCACTTCTACGACCCGTACGACTTCACCCTCAACGCCACCGGCAAGATATGGCAGTGGGGCGCAGGCGCGACCGACAAGGCGGCCACGGCGCCCTGGGCAGACGAGGCCTATGTCGACGGGCAATTCAGGAAGCTCAAAACGACCTTCGTCGACAAGGGCGTGCCGGTCATCCTCGGCGAATACGGCGCCTATACCAAGCCGGCCTATCCCGGCATGGACACATATCGCCTGTCCTGGGACCGGTATGTCACCCATTCCGCCGTCACGCATGGCATCGTGCCGATCTACTGGGATACCGGCGGGCTGATCGATCGGTCGAACGGACACCCCAAGGATGCGGCCGGCCTCGACACCATCGTCAAGGCTGCGGGCGTCAAGGCTGCGGGCGTCAAGGCTGCGGGTTCCCAGTGATCGCCATCTGAACCCATGCCCTCTGCAGATGTTCAGCCGCCACCGTCCACCGGACCTGTGCGCGATGCGTCGCGGCTGGCCATCAAGGTAGAGGTCGTCGTGATCGGGGCCGGGCAGGCGGGATTGTCGTCGGCCTACCATCTGCGCCAACTCGGCCTGGTCCCGGACAAGGATTTCGTCGTTCTTGACCGTTCGCCCGGCCCCGGCGGTGCGTGGCAATATCGCTGGCCGTCGCTGACGCTCGGCACGGTCAACGGCATTCATGACCTGCCGGGCCTGAAATTCACCGACGCTATCGCCGGCGCCGGGCGTGAGGTCCAGGCTTCTACCGCCGTACCGCGATATTTCGGCGCCTACGAAGAGACCTTCGATCTCCACGTCCACCGTCCGGTAAAGGTCGATACCGTCACGGACAGGGGAGATCGCTTCCGCGTCCAGACCGACCGTATCGCCTTTGCGCCCCGTGGCATTATCAACTGCACCGGCACGTGGGATGCGCCCTATATCCCGGACTATCCCGGCCACGAGATTTTCCGGGGGCTGCAGCTCCATACGCACGACTACCGCACGGCGCAGGCGTTTGCCGGCAAACACGTGGTCGTGGTCGGCGGCGGCATCTCCGCCGTCCAGCTGCTCGACGAAATCTCCGAGGTCACCTCGACGACCTGGGTGACGCGGCGTCCGCCCGAATTCCGGGACGAAGCCTTCACCGAAGAGACCGGCCGGGCGGCGGTGGCCATGGTCGATGCCCGGGTCCGCCAGGGCCTGACGCCGCTGTCGGTGGTGTCGGTCACGGGCCAGCACTGGACACCCGCCCTGCGCGCCGCCCAGGCACGGGGTGTCCTGTATCGCCGGCCCATGTTCGCAGAGATCAACGAAAGCGGCGTGAAGTGGGAGGACGGATCTGTCCAGCGGGCCGATGTCATCCTGTGGTGCACCGGCTTTCGCGGCGCCCTGGACCATCTGGCGCCCCTGAACCTTCGCGAACCGGGCGGCGGCATCATGATGACGGGCCGCCTGGCAACCCAGGTCGCCAGGAATCCGCGGGTGCATCTTGTGGGGTATGGTCCTTCCGCCTCGACGGTGGGGGCCAACCGTGCAGGTGCCGCAGCCGCCCGGGAGCTGATCGGCGCGATCGGGACACAGGATATCCGAGCACGCGATGGCGATCGAACGCCCGGTGCCTGAGGCTCAGTCCATATGCTTGATGTCGGGCCAGGCCGTGACCAGGTCCAGTTTGAGGCCCTGGCAAAAGGCGATGATCTTGCCGTTTTCGCTGGCCATGGCGTCGGGTGAGTAGGTGGTGCGGTAGATGGTCGTGTGCTGGCAATGGGGTGTCAGGCGTTCCGGATGGTTCTGTACCACCAGCAGATTGACGGGATGCTGGCCGCGCAGGCCCCAGAAATAATACTGGTTATGGCCGCTGAGCACCGGGGGCAGGCCGTAGGCGCCGCCGTAGATATCGAGGGCGGCGGCTTCACCGTAATTATCGACCTTTATGCCGGTGCGGGCACGCTCGGCGGCGGGGATCTGCTGCCAGGCCGTTCCGACCTGGACGGTGAAGTCGCGCCAGCCGACCTGATCGGCAAAGACCTGCGGCAGCAGGGTGCCGGCAAAGCTTTTTTCCTGGCCCTGGGGCTTTACGGGCATATGCTGCATATAGCTGCGCAGGCCCGCGACCGACAGGACGGGCAGGGCCAGGGGCGAGAGGGCGGCCGAAACGGCCACGGCCACGGCCAGCCAGGCGCCGAGCACCGTCCGTATTTTAGGCCCCTTCACCCATTGCGACCACGCGACGGCGCCGATGGCGAACACGGTCGGGTAGGTGGCGGCGATATAGTAGTCCTTGCCGTGGGTCAGCAGGGTCAGCAGCAGGCTGGCGACAAAGGCGATGGCCAGGAAACGTACCGGCTGCAGGGCCTTGTTTGTGAACGGCGCGATTATGCCGGCTATCCACAGGGGCGCCAGGAAGGGGTTCATGACCAGGACCTGGTTGAGCACGAAAGCGACCGGCGGGGTCTGAACGTTCTTGTCGTGGGCCGCCGCAGCCAGTTCGAGGAATGGCCAGTGATGCGTCGCCTGCCAGATGACGGAGGGCAGGCCGATCAGGATCGCGGCCACGGCGCCCAGCCACAGGCCGGGCGTGGCCAGCAGCCGGCGTTGCGATGTCAACACCAGCCCGATGGTCAGGCTGACGATCCAGAAGGCCACGGAATACTTGGCTTCGAAGTCGAGGCCGGCGACGACGCCGGCCCAGATAAGCATCGTGGCGCGCGCTGTGCGGTCATCTGTCTTGCCCGCCTTGACCAGCAGATAGCCGATCAGCGTCCAGGCCAGGGGATCGAAGGCCGTGGTGGAGAAGATGGCGGCCATGCCCATCAGCATGGGGGCGATGGTCACAGCCAGACCGCCCAGCACCGCGGCAAAGCTGTCGCCGCCCAGCAGGCGGACAAGGCGCACGGTCAGCCACACCACGGCCGCCGCCGCCGCGGTTACCGGCAGGCGCAGCAGCCAGAGATTGTGGCCCATGCCGTAGAAGCCGGCGGCCAGCAGGGGCACGATCGGCGGCTGGTCGGCATACCCGAAGGCGGGGTGCCGGCCGCAGACGATGAAGTAGAGCTCATCGCGGAAGATGTCGTATCGCCCTGCACACAGGGCGTGCAGGACAAAGGCCAGGAAGGCCATGCCGACGGCCACATAGTCCCATGACGGCAGGCGCCACCCTGTCTGCGAAAGGCCGGTGTTTGGCGGATAAGCCGTTGATGGCATTGACGTCATTGCATGTCTCCTTGAACGGTTGCCTGCTTGCCACGGCCTGGCCGGACCTGCCATCGCCAAGCCATTACCGGCGACGACGGCGGGACGAATGGGGACGGGCGGTGTCGCCTGAGGGACGAGTGGCGGGACGGGCGGGACAGGCGGCGGCGGCTTTGCAGGCAATACCCCACTGAATTGGTAGACAATCATCGGCAAGCTTGCCTATAGTCGCCGTTTTATAGCGTAGTCAGGGAAGGTCGCATATGCGCTGGACATCGATCGTGTGGGTAATGGCAATGGCCGCAAGCGTGGCGGCGTGCCACAAGGCCCCAACCGCGCCCGCCCAGGACGCGCAGTTCGCCGCGCCCTTGTCCGACGCCAACCTGCCCAAGGCGGCGCCGGGTGAGGAGATCGCCTGGCGCGAAGGCGATGTCGACGATGCCCTGGCCGAGGCAAAGGAGAGCGGCAAGCCGGTCCTGCTCTATTGGGGCGCCAAGTGGTGCCCGCCGTGCAACCAGCTGAAGTCGACCCTGTTCAAGAACCCGACCTTTATCGCCCAGACGCGCAGCTTCATACCGGTCCATCTCGATGGCGACACGACCGGCGCCCAGCATTGGGGCGAGCGTTTCGGCATCAGCGGTTACCCGACGGTCATCGTGCTGCGCGCCGACGGTTCGGAAGTGGCGCGCCTGTCGGGAGCGACGCAGAACCTGGCCAGCGTCCTGCGCCTGGCCGCTGGACGCACCACCTCGATCGATGCTCTGTTCGACAAGGCCGGCAAGGATCCGGCCAGCCTGACGGCCGACGAATGGCAGTTGCTGGCGGCCTTCGACTGGCAGAACGATCCCAAGCATTTCGGCGGCGGGGACCGGGCGGCGAAACTGCTCGACACACTGGCCGACGCGGCCCCCGCCGGCGCCCTGCAGCGCCGATTTGCCCTGCTGGCCCTGTCGGTCGGCGCCGAGCGCGGACCGGACGGCGAATATGCCCTGACGGGCGCCCAGAAGACGCGTGTCGAACAGGTGGTGCCTGCAGTCCTGGCCAAGCCCGACGAGGTCATCGCCAACCACCAGAGCCTGAGCTATTTCGTGCCGTCCCTGATCGCGGCCCTGCCGGACGCCAGCGAGCGGGCCAGCCTGGGCGCCTCGCTGATCACGGCGCTCGACGGTGTCTATAATGACGCCAACCTGCCGCTGGCCGACCGGCTGGGCACGGTCAATGCCGACCTGGTGCTCGACAAGGCGCGCATCGGCGCCATCTCGCCGCAGGTGCTGGCCAAGGTGCAGCAGCGGGTCGCCTGGGTCGATACGACGGCGAAGGAGGCCATGGTGCGCCAGTCGGTCATCTCGGATGCCTCCGATCTTCTGCACCAGGCCGGCGACGATGCCGGCGCCCGCAAACTGCTGGAAGCGGAGCTCAAGCGCTCGGCCTCGCCCTATTATTACATGCTCGACCTGTCCAGCCTGGCCGAGGACGACAAGGACGCCGCCGGCGCCACCGCCTGGGCGCGCAAGGCCTACGAGACTTCGGAGGGCCAGGCGACGCGCGTCCAGTGGGCGATCGAATATTCCAAGACGGTCCTGCGCCAGGCCCCGGGCGACGCGACCCAGGTCGAGGCCAGCGCCCAGGCGGTGGTCGACGAACTCGGCAAGAATACCGGCGACTATTACCAACGTACCCGCGTCAAGGCGGCGACCTGGGGCGGGCTGCTGCATGCCTGGAGCAAGGCGCATAATGGCGCCGCCGTCTTCGCCCGCATCGACAAGCAGATGACCGGCGTCTGCGCCAAGCAGGGCGAGGCCGCCGACAAGTGCCGCAAGTGGGCGCAGGCGGCTTAAACTCGGCCTGATAACCTCTATCGCCAGCCCAGCGCCGGGGCCACCTGGGTCAGGATGGTCTCGATGACGTGGGCATTGTAGTCGACGCCCAACTGGTTGGGGACGGTCAGCAGCACGGTGTCGGCCTCGGCGATGGCCTCGTCCTGGCGCAGTTCGTCGATCAGCCTGTCGGGCTCTGCGGCATATGAGCGGCCGAAGACGGCGCGCATATTGTCGATGACGCCGATCTGGTCGCTGCTGCCGTCGCGGCCGAAATAGGTCCGGTCGGTATCGTTGACCAGGGCGAAGATCGAGCGCGACACCGACACCCGCGGGGTGCGACTGTGGCCGGCTGCTGCCCAGGCTTCGCGATACTGGCGGATCTGTTTCGCCTGCTGAACGTGGAAGGGCTCGCCGCTCTCGTCGGCCTTGAGGGTCGAGCTCTGCAGGTTCATGCCCTGCTGGGCCGCCCAGACGGCGGTGGCGTTGGAGGCCGAGCCCCACCAGATGCGCTCACGCAAGCCCTCGGAATGCGGCTCGAGGCGCAGCAGGCCCGGCGGGTTCTGGAACATGGGCTGCGGATTGGGCCGGGCGAAACCCTGGCCTTCGAGCAGCTTGAGGAAGACCTCGGCGCGGTGGCGGCCCATATCGCTTTCGGTCTCGCCGTCGGCGGGGGCGTAACCGAAATAGCGCCAGCCCTCGATGACCTGCTCGGGCGAGCCGCGGCTGATGCCGAGCTGAAGGCGGCCATTGGCGATCAGGTCGGCCGAGCCCGCGTCCTCGATCATATAGAAGGGGTTCTCGTAGCGCATGTCGATGACGCCGGTGCCGATCTCGATCCGGCTGGTCTTCGCGCCGACGGCCGCCAGGAGCGGGAAGGGCGAGGACAGCTGCCGGGCAAAATGGTGGACCCGGAAATAGGCGCCGTCGGCGCCGAGCGCCTCGGCGGCCACGGCCAGGTCGATGGATTGCAGCAGGACGTCTTGCGCCGAGCGTGTGGCCGACTGGGGCGAAGGGGTCCAGTGACCGAAGGAAAGGAAGCCGATTTTTTTCATGGCTCCTATGTAGGGACTTACCGGATGAAAACCACCCCTACAGTTCCGCGCTGCCGGGCAGGTCGCCGGCCAGGGCATCGATGGCCAGCCGGATGCGCATCGGCAGGTGCGGGGTCTGTAGCCACAGGGCGCGCAGGGGAAAGATCAGCCGCGGAATATCGGGCAGCAGGGGTACCAGGGCGCCGGCGCGGACGCGGTCGCGCACCAGCCAGCATGGCAGCCAGGCCAGGCCGTGACCGGCCTCTGCGGCTTCGCCGATGGCGTCGAGATCGTCGAGCCGCAGCCGGGAGGCCGGCATGACCTCGCGCATTTCGCCGTCCAGCGGAAACTGCCAGGCCCGGGCGCGGCCGTTGCGGCCATAGGTGATGGCCCGGTGGTCGAGCAGGTCTTCCAGGGTGCGGGGGCGGCCGTGGGTCTCGAGATAGGCGGGCGAGGCGCACACCGTCATGCGCTGCAGGGCGATGGTGCGGGTCATCAGGCCGGCCCCGTCACCGACCGTTCCGCTGCGCACGGCGATATCGAAACCGTCCTCTGCCAGGTCGACATTGCGGTCGCTGAAGGCCAGGTCGAGCTCCAGCCGCGGATGCTGCGCCGCCAGCCGTGTCAGCACAGGCGCGACGCAGCGGCGGCCGAACAGGACCGGCATGGTGACGCGCAGCCGCCCCGTTGCATCGTGCCGCCCCGATTCCAGCATGGCGTGGCCGGCGCGCAGTTCGTCGAGCGCCCGCACGCAGCGTTCGTAATAGACCTGGCCGTCCTGGGTCAGGGACTGGCTGCGCGTCGTGCGGTGGAACAGGCGTACCCCCAGCCGCGTCTCGATGCGCGCCACCGCCTTGGCGACGGCGGACCGCGTCAGGTGCATGCGTTCGGCCGCCGAGGAAAAGCTGCCGGTTTCGACGGCGGCGACGAAGACATCGATGCCGCTGAGCTGTTCCGCCATGAGTATTGTATCCTGATGCTCGCCAATGATCGGAATAACTATCACAACTGTCGCTGAACGATCAACGCTACGCTTGGCTCTCGCATTGCAATCAAGGAGCAGGCCATGACGACGATGAAGCGCTGGGAGATGGACGCGACGGGATATGACCGTCTGAAACTGAACACCGTGCCGGTACCAGAGGCGAAGGCCGGAGAGGTCGTGGTCAAGGTCGCGGCGGTATCGCTCAACTATCGCGACAAGCTGGTGATCGAAGGCACCATGCCGGTCATCCGCGATTTTCCCTTTACGCCGGGTTCGGACATTGCCGGCACGGTGGTGGCGGTTGGCGCTGGGGTCGAACGCCTTGCCGTCGGCGACCGGGTGATCTCGACCTTTTCGCCCGGGTGGATCGACGGTGCGCCGCTGGGGACGGCGCGCACACCGCCTTACCGGACGCTGGGCGGCTATTATCCCGGGGGCCTCAGCGAATATGTCGCCTTCCCGCACGACTGGTTCGTCAAGGCGCCGGCGACGCTCGATGCGGCCGAGGCCAGCACCCTGCCGTGCGCCGGGCTGACGGCGTGGTTCTCGCTGGTCGAACGCGGGCGGCTGCATGCCGGCCAGACCGTGGTGGTCGAAGGCACGGGCGGGGTCGCCCTGTTCGGCCTGCAACTGGCCAGGGCGCACGGGGCGACGACCATCGTCACCTCGGGCAGCGCGGAAAAGCGCGAGCGGGCGAGGGCCCTTGGCGCCGACCATGTCCTCGATCGTGCGGGCTGGGTCGAAGGTGTGCTGGGGATCACCGGGGATCGTGGCGCCGATCACGTGCTGGAACTGGTCGGCGGCGCCCATCTGGCCCAGGCGGTCCAGGCGGCGGCCGTCGGCGGCCAGGTCTACCAGATCGGCGTGCTCGAGGGCTTCGAGGTGTCGGCGCCGGTCGGGCCCCTGATGCTGAAACTGGTCACCCTGCACGGTATCGCCGTCGGTCATCGCCGGGCGCTTGAGGATCTGGTCGCCGCCGTCGATCGCACCGGCCTGAAGCCGGTGATCGATCACCGCTACAGCCTCGACGACCTGCCGGCGGCCCTGGCCCATCTCGACCGCGGCGCCTTCGGCAAGATCGTCATCACGCTGGATTGACGCGGCACTGCCCAAAAATGAATCCGCCGCACCGGGCGTCGGACGCGGTCTCAATTCTCCTCTCCCCGCGCGCGGGGAGAGGGTGGCCCGTCAGGGCCGGGTGAGGGGCATCAAGGTCAGATGTACAGCCCGGCCGTCGATAATTTCGCTATAAGCAATACACTCCAGTACTACGCAGAATTCAGCAGTCTGTGGCTCGTCGTGCCAGCCCCTCACCCGGCCCTCCGGGCCACCCTCTCCCCGTAAACGCTAGGTGATTCACACATCTCAAATCGGGCTGAGAATTCGAAAACCCCACCCCTGAATTCATTGACTTTTTGGTAAAAATATAATCCGTATACAGATTATATTTTCAGCCGATAAGGCGTTGAATAAATTACGATTTTAGAGTTGTGCGCATCCCCTAGCCCGTAAACGGGGAGAGGAGAAGTCACGCAAACGCCTTCGCCCATGACCGGGAGGACGCGTCTAAAAACTGCAACAATTGGCTGGTAATTGGTATATACCAAATGGCGAGAGATGAGTCCGCGCCCGGTCGCGCCGGTGGGAATGTGACCCGCATCCGGTATCTCCACATCAATCCACAAAAATACAACACATATGCAAAAATATCCCACAAATTCTCACATTTGTGGCCGATAAATACACACCTGTCACAAACAGGCGTTAACCGTCCCCTCCGTGGCCGGCCGCGGGGGGCATCTTCCGTGCATCGCGATCGCCCAGCACGCTGTTATTTCACGGAGAGATTTTATGAAAATGCTTATGACGGGCGCCGCCGCAGGCGCGCTTTTCTTTCTCGCCGCGCCCTCTTTCGCGCAAAGCGACACCCAGGCCGCACCGCAAGCCAATCCATCCGATGACCAGACCGCCGTCGTCGTCACCGGCTTCCGCGGCTCGCTGGCCAAGGCGCGCAAGCTGAAGAAGGAAGCCGATGGCATCAAGGAAGTCATCGTCGCCGAAGACATGGCAAAGTTCCCGGAACTGAACCTGGCGGAATCGCTGCAGCGCCTGCCGGGCGTCCAGATCACCCGCGAAGCCGGCGAAGGCCGCCGCGTCTCCCTGCGCGGCCTCGGCCCCGATTTCAGCCGCGTGCAACTGAACGGCATGGAAGTGCTGGGCAATGTCGACTCGGCCCAGGACAGCCGCGGCCAGCGCTCGCGCGATCGCGCCTTCGACTTCAACATCTTCGCCTCGGAACTGTTCTCGAAGATCGAAGTCGAAAAGACCTTCCAGGCGGCGCAGAACGAAGGCGGCATGGCCGGCACGGTCGGCCTGTTCACCGGCAAGCCCTTCGACTACAAGCCGGGCGCCAAGGGCGCCATGACGGTCAAGCTGGGCACCAACCAGTACACCAAGGACACGCAGCCGCGCATCGCCGCCCTCTATTCCTATAACTGGGACGACAAGTTCGGCGTCGCCGTCTCGGTCGCCTATTCGAAGCGCCATACCACCGAGCAGGGCCACAACACCTACAACTATTCGCACCTTGGCAAGACGACGATCGTCGACGGCAAGCCGACGGGCGACGCCTATGACCTCGTCGCCAAGGGCCTGGATATCTCGCACCTCAGCGCCGACAAGCAGGCCCGCTTCCTGGCCGGCGACCTCTATTTCGCCGACGGCAACCGCGTCTCGTCCTGGGACGCCGATATGGAACGCCTGGGCCTGACCGGCGCCCTGCAGTGGCGCCCGGTGGAAAACGTGCTGCTGACCCTCGACGTCCTGCACAGCGAGTTCACCACGCACCGTGACGAACTGCACTTCGCCACCCGTCCGATCAAGGGCTTCGGCTCGACCGTGCTGGACACCGCCGCCGGCTCGCCTTACCCGGCCATCTTCCAGAAGGCGACCGTCCTCAACGACTTCACCGTCGACAGCAGCGGCTATGTCACCCGTACCGATGCAACCAACGTCACCTTCGGTAGCGAACACCGCCGCGAGCTGAACAAGAACAAGTTCAACCAGGTCGCCCTGACCGGCAAGTGGGACGTCTCCGACAGGCTTTCGTTCGACGGCCATATCGGCTACGAAAAGTCGACCTATGACACGCCCTATGACGACAAGTTCTACATGCGCGCCAAGGGTAATATGATCGCCGACTACGGCACGAACGGCCAGTCGGCCACCTTCAGCTACCCCAACACCAACCTGACCGATCCGTCCATCTACGCCATGGACGACTTCTATTACCGCGCCTTCCACAATGGCTCGGAACTGAAGGAAGGCGTGTTCAACGGCCATTACAAGCTGAACGACACCTGGACCCTGCGCGCCGGCGCGGCCTACCACAAGTTCAGCCAGGACGGCGCCAACTTCTTCTATGACGGCGGCGACAACGGCACCAATGGCGAAGCGCGCGGCACCTCGGTCGCCGACATCACCGACGTCTTCACCAACCAGTTCGGTTCGTGGCTGATCGGCGACTACGCCAAGGGCTTTGCCAAGTACAAGGAATATCACCGCCTGGCGCCCAAGCCCGACGGCACCGGCGGCACCATCCAGGACATCGAGAACGTCTACCAGGTCTCGGAAGCCACGACGTCGGAATATGTCGAGGCCGACTGGAACAGCGAACTGTTCGGCAAGCGCTTCCGCGGCAATGTCGGCCTGCGCGGCTACCAGACCGACACCCACAGCTCGGGCTGGATCCAGGGCGACAGCTATGCCTATCTCGGCACCACCGACGTCAAGGGTCACTATTCGGGCGTGCTGCCGGCCCTGAACACGACGCTGGAACTGACGCCGGACGTGCTGGTGCGATTCTCTGCCACCGAAAACCTGAACCGTCCGGGCCTCGGCTCGATGGCGGCCCAGGGCACCGCCTTCCTCGGCAACGAGAACTGCGACATCACGAAGAAGGGCCCGAACGATTGTAATATCTCCGTGTCGCGCGGCAATCCCGACCTGAAGCCGTACAAGGACGACACGCTCGACTTGGCGATCGAATACTATTTCGGCAAGGTCGGCCTGCTGTCGGCCGGCGTCTACCAGAAGAAGATCACCAACTTCATCACGTCGAACGACCTGGTCGACATTCCGTTCAGCCAGACCGGTGTCCCGTTCGCCACCATCCCCGGTGCGACGGCGGATACCATCGTCCACCAGTTCTCCATGCCGGTGAACCATTCCGGCTCGATCACGCTGAGCGGCGTCGAACTGGCGGCGCAGACCCAGTTGTCCTTCCTGCCGGCGCCGTTCGACAATTTCGGTGTCCTGGCCAATTACTCCTATGTCGACGCCCCGTCGATCACCGGTATCTCGAAGACCAGCTATAACGCGACCCTGTATTATGAAACGCAAGGCTGGGGTGGTCGCGTATCGCTCAGCCACCGCAGCAAGTGGCACAGCGGCTACAGCAGCGACGTCATGAGCGCCGGTACGCAGGGCTTCGATGCATCGACCTATATCGACGCCGCCGCCTTCTGGAACATCAGCAAGCGGCTGCAGCTGACCTTCGACGCCATCAACCTGACCAACCAGAAGGACACCCAGTTCTGGGGCCAGAACGAATACCTCTATAACCAGACCCAGAGCGGCACGACCTACATGCTGGGCCTCGGTTACAAGTTCTGATAAGCTTTTGGTAATCGCCTGAAGAAGGACCCCTCCACCACTTCGTGGTCCCCCTCCCCATCTAACGATGGGGCGGAGGGAGCACGCTGATCTCCCTCCGCCCCATTGAAAATGGGGAGGTGGCTGCAAGGCCTTCAGGCCGCAGCAGACGGAGGGGTCTCTCTTACTTTATAATACCAAGTCCATGATCGTATCCCATCACCACCGTTTCATCTTCGCCGCCGTGCCCAAGACCGGAACCCATTCCGTGCGGCAGGCCCTGCGCGAGCAGATGGGCGACGAGGATGTCGAACAGGTCGGCCTGTTCGTCAATAAACGCTTCCCGTGGCAGGACCTGGCGGCGATCCAGCACGGTCATCTGTCCCTGCGCCAGGTGCGGCCCTATCTGGGCGACGACGCCTTCGACAGCTATTTCAAATTCGCCTTCGTGCGCAATCCGTTCGACCGCTTTGTCTCCTACTGTGCCTTCATGCTGCGCGGCAGCGACGACTTCCAGCA
>CBDFFG010000011.1:0-51221 GCA_965246725.1 Asticcacaulis sp. | reverse complement strand
GCCTGCTAAACTGCGGGCGCTTTCCCTCCGTGTTTATCGCTCCGCACTCTACGCACAGGTGGTTTGAATGGATGATACCCCCTACTCGGCCGATCGTTCGCTTTACGGCAAGTTGCGCCGCCGCATGGCGCGCATGGTAACGACGAAGCCCGCCCGCCTGATGGGCCTGCGTCGGCCCCTGCTGACCATCAGTTTCGACGACGCGCCGACCTCGGCAGCGACCACCGGCGCCCAGGTCCTGGCGCGACACGGCATCCACGGCACCTATTTCATTTCAGCGGGCCTCATGGGCCGCGACAGCCATCTCGGCCGCTATGCCAGTGCCGACGAGGTCCGTGCCCTGAATGGGGCCGGGCATGAGATTGCCTGCCACACCTGGTCGCATATCGACTGCGGGCGCGCCAGCCTGCGCGACATTACCGACGATCTCGACTGGAACCAGGACGCCCTGAAACGCCTGGGGCTGCCCGGGTCGCAAACCTTTGCCTATCCGTACGGCGATGTATCTCCCGGGGCCAAGCCCCTGATCAACGACCGCTATCTGGCGGCCCGTGCCCTTCACCATGGCCTGATTACCCATGGCAGCGACCTCAACCAGGCGCCGGCCGTCGGTATCGAAGGCGCCCATGGCGAGCAGACTGCCCTGTCATGGATGGACACTGCCCTGCGGACGTCCGACAGCTGGCTGATACTCTACACGCATGATGTCCGTGACGAGCCGTCGGACTGGGGCTGTACGCCCGAGGTGCTCGACCGCCTGGTTACGCAGGCAAAGGCGATGGGCTTCGAGATCGTCACCTTCGAGACCGGAGCCCGGATAGCCCAGGGCATGAGCCTGGCGAAGGCGGCCTGAGACTCACTCTTGGGCCGCCACGCCTTCAGGCGATCTCGTCCGAATCGCGATCGTCCGGCAGGGACAGCTTGACCAGCACCATGACTGCCAAAAACCAGTGCAGGTCGTTATAACCAAGCGCCAGGCTTTCGGTGATGCTCGACAGGGTATAGATGCCGATCAAAGGCAGGGCAAAATAACCGCTGTCGCCGCGCCAGGTGCGCCAGAAGCCCTTGAGCCACAGCTCGCAGACCAGGGCCACCCAGACACAGAAGCCTACAATCCCCATGCCCAGCCACACCTCGTACCACGCCGAGTGGGCGTGATACGGCCGAAAGCCCGCCACCTGGACGATCTTGGCCAGCGGCGCATAGGCGCTTTCATCGGTCCAGACGACACCGTAACCGTAGCCCAGCAGAGGCCGCGCCTCCATCACCCGGCGGATACCGTCCCAGATGAAGGTCCGGCCGGTCAGGGTCGGGTCCTTGCCCAGCAACAGGAACAGCTTTTCCGGCGCAAACACGGCAAACCCCGCCAGCCCCATCAGGATGCACACGGCCAGCCAGGTCAGGACGATGCCCAGAATCGGTCCCCGCCGCGTCAGCACGACAAAGGCGACGCCGGCGACGCCGATCAGGGTACAGACCAGGGCGGTTTTCGACGTCGATTCGATCATGACGAAGACGGTCATCACGGCCATGCCCGACCAGAGCCAGCGCCGTTTTGGATTCTCGATCGCCGCGGCGGCACAGGCTGTGAAGCCGATGGCCATATAGGTGCCGAGCGCATTCTTGTCGCCCCACACCCCGCGCCACGCGCCGGGAAACAACTCGTGCATCTGGCCCATCTTGGGCACCAGGACGGCCAGGATCAACGAGACAAGGGCCATGGAGCCGAATGACACGGCCAGCACTTCCGACAGCCGCCGCCAGCCAAAGCGCGCCGCCAGGGCATAGGCGCATAATATGGTCATGAACAGGGCTACCAGCCGCCGCTCGGTGCCCGATGGATCGATCGACCACAGGACGGAGGCGCAGCATAGCCCGAACAGGGTCAGGAGGATTACCGTGCGCCAGGCGGCGTCGGCGAGACGCGCCCCGGCCTTCCACGCCAGGAAGCCGCCGCACAGATAAAAGGGATAATAGAAGTTGCGCATCAGAACGCCTGATGTCGCGCTCTGCTCGGTATTGTAGCCGAACAGGGGCGCCTGCCAGGCCTGCGAAAAAGCAAAGATGACGGCGAAACCGCACAGGAGCGAAACCCAGGCCCCGCGCCAGTCATCGACAAAGGACTTCATTACAAAGCCGCGACCTGGCCGAGGCCCTTCCCGCCGGCCGGACGGCGCAGGGCCGATTTCGACTTCTGGCTGGCCCGGTTATAGACCAGGCCCAACACCCGGCCGCCAACCTGTTCGAGGTCGTTCTTGAGATTGACCCGGCTCTGGACATCGCCCTCGGCTTCGCTGACCACCAGGATGATGCCATCCATCTGCGCCGCCAGTTGCAGGGCGGCAGTGGACCTGTCCATGGCAGGCACATCGACGATGATGGTGTCGGCATGGTCGCGCAGGGCGCGCCAATAGGTCGTCTGGTCGAACAGCTTGACGCGCTGGCCCGGAGCCAGGTTCTGTTCGCGGAAACGGGTGACCCACAGGCGTTTATCGAGGAAAGGCCGCGCCACCAGATATTTGTCGTCGCCCACAGGCACGCCATTGCCGTCGCGCGCCGGTGGCGACAGGGTAAAGAAGACGGAACCGTCGGGCGAGGCCTGGCTGAGCGGACCCGGCGGGCCGAAGCGCGCCGCATCCTGGCCGACGGCTATCATCTGCCCCTGTGTGCGCAGGTCGGCATCGATCAGCCACACGGGCTTTGCGGCAAAAGCAGCCTCGCAGCGGGCATATTCGCGCGCCACGGTCGAGACGCCCTCACCGCCCAGAGCGCTGACGAACATCAGGGTGCGGCCCTTGCGGCCCTGCGGCCGTCCCAGGGCCGACATCAGGTCAGCCATTTCCCGCGTCAGGTCGACCATCTAGGCGGCCTTTACCGGAGCTTGCGCCAGGACCGGCAGGTCGAGCGCCTTGCCGGCCATGTCGGCGCTGGCGAAACCCTTGCGGGTATAGACGCGCAGCAGGCCGGCGGCCAGGGCGGTAAAGGCGGCGAACAGGAAGCCCATGATCATGACGACCCTCTTCATGCTCTTGGGCTTGTCGGGCATCGAGGCCTTTTCGACGACGCGGACGGCATCGTCGGCGCGGCGCGTCATGTCCTGCTGCGCTTCGTTCTCCTGGATACGCTGGGTGAAGGTCTTGATATTGGTCTGCAGGGCGTCACGCTCCGAGGACAGGTTGTTGTACTGTGCCTCGATGCCGAGCAGGGACTGCAGCTTGTGTGTCACCTCGTCGGCCTGGGCCTGGAGCTGCGATTCGCGACCCGCCAGCGACGCCATCTCGGCTTCGATATTCAGGCGCAGGGTCAGCATGTCCTGATAGAGCGGATTGGTGCCCAGCTTGTGGTCTTTTTCGCCGAGGCCTGCACCGGATTTCATCAGTTCCTGCAGGGCGGCGATCTGGCCGTCGAGATCCTTGACCGGCTGCGAATTCGGCAGGTAGCGCACCAGCAGTTCCTGGCGCTGCTGCTGCAGGGTGGTGATGCGCATCGGCACGCTGAGGTCGAGATCGCGCTCGGTGCTCATTTCGGGGCTGAGGTGGCTGAGCGCCGCCTTGACCTCGGCCAGCTTGGCGCGGTCGGTGGCCATCTGCGAGCGCGTGGTGAACAGGTCGGCCGTGACCTGGTCGAACACCTTGGAATAGGTCGCCTTGGCGGCGTCGAAATCGCCGACCCCGTTATTCGACAGGAAGCTCCGGTACTGGCCGTCGACGTCCGACAACTTGGTGTCGAAATTGTCCTTCTGCTTTTGCAGGGCGGGCCCGATGGTGTCGGTATAGACCTGCTGGCGGTAGGCTTGATACTCGTCGATCATGGCGTTGAGGATCAGGGCGGCCGACATGGCGTTGTCGTGCTTGAAGCTGAGGCGCACGACATTGTTCTGCGGCGCCGTCTCGGCAGCAAAACCGGCGGTCAGGACCTTGATGGCGGCGGCGTCGGCTGCCTGTGTCTGGGCTGGCGTCGCCGGATGCCACATCAGCGGCGACTTCGGCAGGACGATCTGATAGCCCAGGCGATGGACGACGCGTTTCTTGAGTTCCTGCGAATTGAGGATTTCGACCTCCGACTGGACAACCTGGTCGATGGTGGCAATGGCGCCGCGCGCCGCATCGCCCGCCAGCGGGTCATAGACATAGTCCTTGCTGACCGACATCAGCAGGCTGGCATTGGCGGTGTAGGTCGACGGCATACGCATGGCAACGGCCAGTCCAAGGCCGAACAGGATGCAGAAGACGACGAGCATCAGCAACCACTCGCGCCGCAGCAGCGACACGGCGTCCGCCGGCGCCAGGTGGTTGAAACCCACGCCCTTTGCTCTTGCCGTAGTGCCGGCCATACCTATCCCTTGACGGCCCTGTGAAGCGCGGCGCAACGGCACGACTGTGCCATCCGCCTCCTCATCCCCACTGTCATATCCGGGCCACGCGCCGCCAGAGTGCATTGAGTCTCAAATCCTTGCCAGCGCCAACTCCGACAAAGGAGTCAGCATACGCGCATCTTTTGTTAACCTAGGTTGCAATCCGTTAACCAACGTTTACCGCTTAGGTGTTTAGGGTGCAGATGCGGCAAATTTTCTCGCCGGCAATTCCAGACTCAGTCCTCAGGGTTTAGGCTCCGCATATGTTCACCCGCAGATCCTTCATTGCAGCCTTCCTGTCCGGCGCCGGCGCGGCCACGGCCCTACCCGCTCTGGCCTTTCCTGTTCCCGGCCTGCCCTTCGACAAGCCGCAGGCGCAACAGCCCGAAGCGCCGCTGATCGACTTTGCCGACTGGCAGGACGACGAGCCCTATTATCTGTTTTATCCGGGAGATAAGCTGGAGGTGAACTTCGCCTCGGCGCCCGAGTTGACGCGGCAGACCCAGGTCGGGCCCGACGGACGAATCACCCTGCCCGTCATCGGGCAGGTCATGGCGGCCTACAAGAGCGTGCCGCAGCTACAGGATGAGATTTCGGCGCGTTATGCCGAGGTATTACGCAATCCCGCCGTTACGGTATTTCCGGGCGACATGGCGCCAACGCGCGTCCTGGTCGGCGGCGAGGTCAAGAATCCCGGCTGGGTCGATATGAATGGCGATCTCGACGCCCTTCAGGCCGTCATCGCGGCGGGCGGCGTCCTGCATACGGCAAAGACGCACAAGGCGGTCCTGATCAGGCGCGGGCGCAACGGCGAAGCCATGCGCCGGGTCATCGACCTGCAGGATATGCTCAATGGCCGGGCCGGACAGATGGTGGCGCTCAAGCGCTTCGACATCGTCTATGTGCCACGGACCAATGTCGCAGAAGCAGGTGTGTTCGTCGAACAGTGGGTCAATAACCTGATCCCGGGCGGGATCCTGAACTATTTCACCTACCGGACCTTCAACTGATCACGTGCTTCCGGGGGCGCCCCCCGGGAGGATAAGAACCGAATCGCGAACCGCGCGGCCTGACCAGGCCCTCACCTGTTCACGTCTTCGGTTCACCTTAGGCGACCAGGCCGATACGGCCGGCGTCGAGCCACTGGCGGGCAGCCTTCTGGGCTTCGGCAATATCTTCACGATCCATCTCGCGCGACAGTTCCTTGCGATAGATACCGGCTTCCATCGAGCCGCGCATCGAAGCCAGGTTGAACATCATGTGTGCCGAGATCATGTCCAGCGGGGCGCCGCCCTGGCCGGTCGAATACATCATACCCAGGCGGAACAGGTCGTCGCCATTCATGTCGGCGGTCGGAAGCGGGATCGAATTGACTTCAGTCGTAATCATTGTGTTGTCGCGCTTTTTGCGCGTCTCCTGTGAGAGGCTGTTGAGACGATTTCAACACCCGCCCGTGAAATTAAAGTTAACGACGATATTTAGACTGAATTTTTTATGTAAACGCGAATTTAATATTAATTTTCGTGTTTACGTTTCGCGATATACATATTAATGACACGCTAATTTTTAAGTATAATTCACTTACAGAATGTAAATTACATAATCATCACACCGATATACACTGGCACGCCTGATTAACACCGGCAGTGAATCCGTACGTCATCCCTGCCCGGCTTCAGTCATCGCCCCACATCAATAGGTGCTTAACCGCTGAAAGCTTGCCCCGGAGAGGCCCCAATCCGTTCAGCTTCGGTTCAGATGCCCACTGGCATAAAAGAGCCAAGACGATAATGGTTATCGCCCAGCGTCCCAGGTCCGCATAAAAAAACCCAGCCTACCGGGCGACCTGGTCTGACAATGAGGACGACTATGACAAAAATGGCAAAGATGGCCCTGCCCGGAATGGCACTGGGCCTTATCCTGGCCCTCGGCGCCGTGCCGAACCTGGCAGCGGCAGAGGACCATCACGGTCGCGGCGGCGACAACAGCAGCGACACGAGTGGCGGCCACAGCAACTGGGGCGGCGGACAACGTAGTGGCGGCAATGGGAGCGGCGGCCACCGCGGCGGCGATGGTGGCGGCAGTAATGGTGGCCCCCGTAATTGGGGCGGTCAAACCGCCACGCCTGCCCGCCAGGCCCCCGAAGCGCAGCCCGCTCAACCGGCACAGCCACGGGCTACCCCGTCGTGGCAGGGACGCGACCGCGGAGACGATAGCGGCCGAGGCTATCGCGACCCGGATACGCGTGGCGGCGATAATCGCGGAGGCGGCGACCGCCAGCCGCGCGACCGTGGCAATGGCGGCTACGGCGGCCAGAGTCCGGCCCAGCCGCAAACCCCGGCCCCCGCACAGCCCCGCGACGATCATCGTGGCAATGGAGGCGGTAACGGCGGCGGTAACTGGCAGGGTCACGACAACGGCAACCACGGTGGTGGCTATCAGGGCGGTGGTTATCAGGGTGGCGGCCGCGACGGCAACCCCGGACGTGACAATCATGGCGGCGGCAACTGGGGCGGTAATGACAATCGCGGCGGCGGCAACTGGAATAACCACGATAACCGCGGTGGCGACTGGAACAACAACCACGGCAGTTGGGATCGCGGCGGCAATCGCGGCCACTACGACTATCGCGGCGACCGGCGTTGGAACAGCTACAGCGGCGTGCGCAACGGCTTCTACTTCTATCCGGGCAGTGGCTATTATCATGTCCCCGACCAGTATTATGGCCGCCGCTGGGCGCGTGGTGAACATCTGCCTCGCTTCTTCTACAATTATCGCCTGAGCGACTTCGATGCCTACGGCTTGCCAGCTCCGCCCTATGGCTGCGCCTGGTTCTTCGTCGGCGAGGACGCGGTGCTGATCGATCTCGAGACAGGCGAGATCCTCGACGTCTATTATGATGTCTGGTAATCGCCGACCTTAGTCTGCAACTGTCTTAGCCCCGGCGCCATATCCCCTGGCGTCGGGGATTTTTTATGTTTTGATTCAAATAAAGCCAAGACGTCTTAAAATAAAATATGCATAAATATTGACCAAATGTGGCAAAAAATACTGCATTTACGCGTTAACTTATCACTAATTTGCCAAACCATTGCCCATAAGCGACTTCATTATTTATCCTGCACTCCTAGAATGCACTCATCTGATCGTGACTGTTCCGGCTAACCTTATCAAGGTGGCTGACGCCACGGGACGGACGGGCACCGGGCTCGTCTCCGGGATTCGTCCCATCAAAATCTGAGAGGAAAGACAATGAAGAATTCTCTGAAGCTTACCGCCGCCTTCACCCTGGCCGCCGTCCTCGGCGCTACCCCGCTCGTCGCCTCGGCCCAGCTGGTCGGTGGCGTGGTCGGCGGCGGTGGCAATGCCGGTGGCGCCGTTGGCGGCGCACTGGGTGGTGCAACCGGCAGCCTGACGGGCTCGGCGCAAGGCGCAGGCAGCCTGACGGGCGCGGCGAACAGCACGGTTCCGGGGGATGTCGCCGGGCAGGCCCAGGATACCATGGGCAATGCCCGTTCGGACGCAGGCACCGTCGCGGGCCAAACCCGCGATACCGCCAGGCAGGCACGCAACGCCGCAAAATCGACGGCCCAGGTCAGTGGCCAGACCACGGGCTCGGCCAACGGCTCGCTGGCCGGTAACGGCGCCACTGCCAACGGTGCGCTCGACGCCAACGGCAATGCCGTCCTCAACCCGAGCCCGGCCACCAATATGGCGGGCAATGCGGCAGGCACCGCAACCAATGATGCCACCGTCGCCGGTGGCCAGGTCGGCAGCACTGTCAACGGCACGACCAGCGCCGTGACCAATGGCTCGACCGACGTCACCGCGACCGGCTCGGGTAATGCCGGCGTAACCGGCGCCGCCATGGGCGCTGTCCCAGGCGCTACCGGCAGCACGACGGGCTCGGTCGCCAAGAGCGGCTCGGCCACCGCTCACGTCAAGACGACCAAGCACAAGAACTAATACTCAGGGCCTGCCGACGATCGTGTCCGGCGGCAGGCCGCATTTCAGTACGCGTAGATTGAAGGCTCGCAGAGTGAAGGGTCTTCTGACCACTCTCGGTAATACAATGAAAGGTGATGACAATGCGCAAGATGATCATGATGGCGGCGGCTGCCGCAACGACCCTGGCCCTGTGCGGCGCTGCCGACATGGCCCAGGCCAAGGTGGTTCACCGCACGGCGGCCGGCACCAAGTCGGCCAATGCCAAGACAGCTGAACTCAACCAGCAACAATTGCAGCAGGCCCAGACGGTCATGCAACCCGGCGCTACGCCGTCCAGCGATATCAATGCCAATGCTGCCACGACCGACACCAATTCGGCTCCGGCCAGCACCATGGGCTCGACGACCAACACCACCGCGACCGGTAATGTCAGCGCCCAGTCCGACGCGACCGACGGCAATGCCACCGACAGCAACAGCATGACCAATGCCGCGGCGCCGGGCGCAACCGTTCCCGCGACCGATGGCGGCCAGACCAATGCCAGCTCGGGCACCAACGACATGACCCCGCCGGCCAATCAATAAATTCTCTCGAGCGCCCCACCATCCGGTGGGGCATCTCATCTCAGGCATGACAGGAGATCTCTCATGACAAAGACAAAGACGCAAATCCTCATGGCAACCGCAGCGGCCCTTGGTATGTTCGGTATCGCCGACATGGCTCAGGCCAAGCAGACCCACAAGGGCCAGATCGCCAATCCGGCCCAGCTGCAGCGCGAGCATAACCGCGCCATCAAGGCCGGTGACGCAGCCAACGATCCGTTCGATTCGTCGAGCAGCGATTCGCTGAACCAGCAGCAACTGGCCAAGGCCCAGGGTGCTACGCCCATGGCTGATGGCTCCAACGTCGCCAGCAACAGCATGACCAACTCGACGCCGGACATAAATTCGGCCGCAGCCACCACCGATAACAGCTCGGTCCCGGCCAATTCGATGGCGTCGACGACCAATACCACCGCCACCGGCGACACGGCCAACCCGACCGACGATTCGACGGTACCCCCCGCTAATCCGGCCGCCTCGCCTGACCAGGCAACGCCTGCCCCGATGGCTACGCCCAGTGAAGACAAGGGCAAGACCGGCAGCTCGGCCAATCCGACCGATGCCACCGACGCTCCGCCTGCACAGCAGTAAGCTTTAGACTGCAATTAAAAACCCCCGCCGGTGACGGCGGGGGTTTTTGCGTTGTGGCGATATTGGTTGCGCCCCTCTCCCTTCATCCTGCCCCGCTTGGGGAGGAAGGATAAAGACGGGAACGGTCAAACAGATGGACCTTATCTCATCACACGTCTCTCCGCCCCGTGCCGAACAGAGCGCCCCACGACAGCTTCTCGCCGGTAAGCGCGCCCTGGCGGAACGCCCGGCGGCCGAGATTGATCATGAACAGGGCCACAGCACCCATGCCAGCCAGGGTTCCAGCAATCTCGTACCACGCCACGCCCTGGGCCAAACGCAGCGGCATCAGGAAGGGCGTGAACAACGGGAACCACGACATGTACTGGATCATCGGCACGTCGGCCGAGCGGATGGCGATCTGGAAGGTCATCATCGGGATCATCAGCACGATGGTCGTCGGTCCGATAACCGCCTGGGCATCCTTCTGGGTTTCGCAGAAGGCGCCGACGGCCGCGAAGAACAGGCCGAACATCAGGTAACCACCAATCAGATAGGCGAGCAGCAGGGCGATATGGACCGGCGAAAACAGGCCCAGCAGCGCCGCCTTGAGGGCCACGGCGACATCGGGCGGCAGGGCAGCAAAGCCAAAATGCCCCAGCCCGGCGACAACCGTCGCCCAGATGGCGGCCACCGTCAGCATGACACCAGCCACGCCCAGCACCTTGCCGAGCAGGATCGATTCCGTCGAGGCCGAGGCCAGAAGGACTTCCAGCATCTTGCTCGACTTTTCCTCGATGACCGAGCCCAGCAGGATCATGGCCGAGGAGAAGATGGCAATCCAGGTGACATAAGAGACGGCGATACCCATGAAACGGCCGCCGTTTTCGCGCAAGGCCTGGGCAAAGCCCTGCTTTTCATTGCCGGCGCTGGCTGGCGTCAGGTTGCGGATATCGGCGCGCGTCTCGTGCAGTTCGCGCGCAACCTGGGGATCGATACCGCGCAGGCGCGCCAGCTTGTCGTATTGCAGGCTGTCGAGATCGTCGCCGATGGCGTCCTTCAGGTCGCCGCGGTGATTGCTGTTGGACCACAGGTGGAAATGCAGTTTGCTGCCGTCGTCATAGGCAACGACGATCGCCGTCACCGCGCCGGCGTCGACAAGGGCCGGGATCTTCGCCTCGGCATCCTTCAGACTCAGCGCCGGCGACAGTCCGCCCGGAAGCGCGACTTCCCGGATACCGCCCCCTGAAAAGGCGCCGGAATGCGGCTGGTGCTTGCGCAGGATATCGCTGATCGATGCGCCGACATGCTCTCCGGTCAGGTCGAGTACGGCCACGGTCTGCACCGGTTCGGACCTGTGCATCAACAGCGGAAGGCCAACGGCAAAGCCGAAGATGGCCGGGACGGTCAGCAGGGACAACCAGAATCCGACCGTGCGTACAAAGGCCAGGTATTCGCGGCGGGCAATAAGGAATGTCTTACCCATGAGCGTTCTCCCCCCCGGTCAGAACAATGAAGGCATCGTGCAGGCTGGGTTCGCGCGCTTCGAAGCGGCCGACATCCAGCCCCTTGACGAAGGCCGCCTTGAGGGCGGTGTGCGGACTGGCGCCCGTGACGAGTTCGCAGGCCCACAAGTGCCCCTCCGCGCCTTCGGCCGGCCCCATGTCGACGGCCGTGCGAATGCCTGGCAGGGCGAGCAGATCGGCCTGGCTGAATGTGCCCTCGATTTCCAAGGTGCGCGGCGCGGCGGCACGCGCCTGCTTGAGCGTGCCGTCGAACACCTTGCGGCCCTTCGACAGCATGACGACGTCGCGGCACAGCCGTTCGGCATGGGCCATGACGTGGGTCGAGAACAGGACCGTGCCACCCCGACCGGCGATCTCACGGATGACATCTTCCAGGCTCTGCTGGTTGACGGGATCGAGCCCGGAAAACGGTTCGTCGAGGATCACCAGTTCGGGATCGTGCACCAGGCAGGAGATCAGCTGGACCTTCTGCGACATGCCCTTGGACAGGTTGCGAATCTGCTTGTTGGCCGCCTCACCCAGGCCGTGGCGCTCAAGCATCTCGCGGCCGCGCCGGCGCGCCACCGATGCCTTGACGCCCTTCAGGCCTGCCAGGAAGACGATAATGTCGATCGCCGTCATCTTGCGATACAGGCCGCGTTCCTCCGGCAGGAAGCCGATCCGGTTCTGCACCTTTAGGCCGTCGCCGCCGAGTACGGTAATATGCCCGGTCGATGGCGCCGACAGGCCCAGGATCATGCGCACGGTCGAGGTCTTGCCGGCGCCGTTGGGCCCCAGGAAACCGCAGATCGATCCTTTTTTGACGTCGAAACTCAGGTCGCGGACAGCGGCAAAGTCGCCATATGTCTTGGACACCCCTTGCAGGCTCAGTGCCAATTCGCCCGGCATGTATGTTCCCCCCACATCCCCGTGGTCTTTCATTCCTCATCATACATGCGGCCGGTAAATGTAGAAAGCGGCTTTGGTAAAGAAAAAGGCGGCGCAAAATAGCGCCGCCTGCGTATCAAATCTGACATTTTTGGCTAATTTTCGCCACATTGCTTTCATGGTTGGACATGAGCGCACGTAAGCTGCCGAACGCATTACTCTTTTTTTCGTTATAAAAAAGCGATGTGGTTTTTGCATCGCAGCAATTCTTGCCGCTTTTTGGCCTTTTTACGCCGCGTTAATAGATGTGCGCCGCAACGCCCGCTTCGCACTCGCAAAGCAAACCGCCCTCTGTTGCAACGCAACCTTCAGTTCCGCGTACTTCCACGAACCCCCGACGATACCAGCCAAGGGATACCCGTCATGAAGAAGTCTTTCGTTGAAATCGCCACCACTGTGGCCACCGTCGCTGCCATTGCCGCGATCGCCGCCGTGCCTGTCCTGTCCGAAGCCGCTGCCAAGAAGCAAGCGCCGCAAACGGCTGAATCGGTTGCGACCGATGCCGCTGCCAGCGCCTCGTGGTCGGACAGCGCTTCGTCCATGTAAATGCCTGCCGGTCGCGGTTCCCGACGCGTCCGTTATTGTTAAGAGACATGCCTTGCGTCTTCCGTCGCAGCCCTTCCCCTGACTGCGATATGCCCCCAGCTGCAAGGCATTCTAGAACCCCCGGCGAACCCCTGCGCCGGGGGTTCGCTATTGTGTAAAGGCTTGATGCGGAAGTGTCGCAGGTGTCATGGATGGTCACTATTGCGCCACGAAGCAAAGATGTAATGGCGTTACGGGGCGATGCCGGGACGCGCGATGCGCGGGATCCGGGGTGATATTTTCATCGATTGGATATCCATCATGACCTCTGCCCTCAAGATCACCTTTGCCGCCGGCCTTATCGCCGCCGCCGTCGCCGTTCCTCTGCTGTCGGACGCCGGCACCACGCACCACAAGAAAACCGTCGCCGCCGTGTCGTGCAACACCACAGAATGGACGAATGGCAATGCCTCGTCGCGCAACGGCTCGTCAAAGATCACCACGCCGGCACCCGGCGCAAAAACCGACTGCACGGCGAAGACCAGCACCGGCACCGATGCAGCCACCACGGCCGCACAATCGACCGCTCCGGCTACTGACCCGGTAAATACGGGCGCCACGGGCGATCCGTCCGGCACCACGGGCACGGCCACGCCCGACGCCACCAATACCGACTCGGTCGCCGGCATGCGCACGGCCTCGTCGTCGTCTTCTTCGATTACGCAATAGCGAACACGCAAAAAGCCCGGAGCGCACGCTCCGGGCTTTTCTTCAAGAAAGGTACCCCTCTGTCGGCTGTGCCGACATCTCCCCATCGCTACGCGACAGGGCGAAGGGTGTCCGGTCTGATACGAACGGTCACTTTATCATGGCCTTGGGTCTCCTCTCCTTCGCCCCATCGAAGATGGGGAGATGTCGGCGCAGCCGACAGAGGGGTCCCTTAATTACGCCCCGAGCTTCGCCTTGAGCAATTCATTGACCGTGGCCGGGTTTGCCTTGCCCTGCGTCGCCTTCATCACCTGACCGACAAACCAGCCCAGCGCCTGCGGCTTGGTGGCCACTTCGGCGGCCTTGTCCGGATTGGCGGCGATGATCTCGTCGATGGCCTTTTCGATGGCGCCGGTATCGGTCACCTGCTTGAGGCCATGCTTTTCGACGATCTCGGCCGGGGTAATCGAACCCTTGCCGTCCCACATATGCTCGAACACCGTCTTGGCGATCTTCGACGAGATGACATTGGTCTCGATCAGTTCGACCAGGCCGGCGATCTGGGCGGGCGGCAGCGGCGAATCGACGATCTCCTGGCCGTCCTTGGCCAGGCGCGCCAGCAACTCGTTGGTGACCCAGTTGGCGACCAGCTTGGCGTCACGGCCTTTTGCGGCTGCTTCGAAATAATCGGCGCGGTCCTGTTCCGAGATCAGCACGCCGGCGTCATAGGACGACAGGCCATACTGGGCCATGAAGCGGCCCTTCTTGTCGTCGGGCAGTTCGACCAGACTTTTCCGGATATCTTCGATCCATGCCTCTTCCAATTCCAGCGGCAGCAGGTCGGGATCGGGGAAGTAGCGATAATCGTGCGCCTCTTCCTTGGACCGCATCGAGCGCGTCTCGACCTTGACGGCGTCGAACAGACGCGTCTCCTGGTCGATCTTGCCGCCATCCTCGAGGATTTCGATCTGGCGGCGGGCTTCGAACTCGATGGCCTGCTGCATGAAGCGGAACGAATTAACGTTCTTGATCTCGCAACGGGTGCCGAGCTTTTCGCCCGGGCGGCGGACCGACACGTTACAGTCGGCGCGCATATTGCCCTTTTCCATGTCGCCGTCGCAGGTGCCGAGATAGATCAGGATGGTACGCAGCTTCTTGAAATAGGCCACAGCCTCGTCCGACGAGCGGATATCCGGCTTGGAGACGATTTCCATCAGGGCCGTGCCGGCACGGTTCAGGTCGACATAGGTGGCGGCCGGGTCGAGGTCATGGATCGACTTACCGGCATCCTGTTCCAGGTGCAGGCGCTCGATACGCACGGTGAAGGTGGAGCCGTCCTTTTCCTCGGGACGCTCGACCAGGACCTCGCCCTCGCCGACGATCGGGAAGAAGAGCTGCGAGATCTGATAGCCCTGCGGCAGGTCGGGATAGAAGTAGTTCTTGCGGTCGAAACGCGAATGGCGATTGATCTGCGCCTTGAGACCAAGACCGGTCTTGACCGCCTGCTCGACGCAGAAGCCGTTCAGCACCGGCAGCATGCCCGGCATGGCGGCGTCGACCAGCGACACCTGCTCATTGGGACCGGCGCCGAAGCCGACCTTGGCGCCGGAAAACAGCTTGGTGTTGGACGCGACCTGGGCATGGACTTCCAGACCGATGATCAGTTCCCAGGGACCGGTGCGGCCCTGGATGAATTTGGCGGGTTCGGCGGGGCGAATATCGAGATCAGACATAGGGGACGTATAGCGGGAAGGTGTTTGAGGGGGAAGTCCTTTAGGATTTTTTCCCAAATGCATCTAGTGCGTCTAATAAATCTAGAACACCAGCGTAAGGGTTTAATTGATAAGGCTTATCCCTTCCTTGTGCCGCCGAAGCCTTCATATTTTCATTCAAAATTTTCGCTCGAGCACGAGCATCCCCAACCTTACTCTTTAATAAACTGAAAACTTCTTGGGCAGACTTCGCGTAATCCCTTTTTGTTTCAGCCAAAAAGGATTTGGTGAAGTTACTTTTCGACATTAAATCATCAAAAGAATTATATGGAGCTTGCGTATCAGAAAGATGCAAAAGCAACCAAAATTCAAAGCATACCGAGGATAATGCCGTTTTTATACCCGCCCCTTCAGCTGCATTATAAGCTTTAGCGTGAAATTCTTCAGAGTATTTCGCCGTCGACTCCCGATCGTAAACAACCCAAAACTCGTCACCTTTTATAGTTTTTTTGTCTTTTTTCAATTGAGAGGCCACTTGTACGAGCTGGACAGGTGTATTTTTGCGAGTTTTTTCAATTGATACGATTTTTCTTAATGCTTCATCAGCCAAATCTTCAATATAGCCCTGTAAGTAAAACGGTTCCGTCTTTTCCCCCTCACAAAATATATAGATAATCTTCTGAACTTTTTTTGTTTCCTTTTTTCTTTTCTTAGGCATTCCCATCTACCTCAGACTTAGCCAAATGTTTGATAATTATATCAGAAACATTTGAATAGTTTAAATTAGGTATTGCACCAAAACGCCCCTCATCATACCAAATGGAATAAGGAGAGTTCGCTGTAACTTGCTTTTTATCGTATTCATCCAATGAATAAAGCTTACTGCTTCCTTCTTTTTTATCAACAAACCAAATTTGATCTCTTCTAAGCCTACTAGATTTCAATAAAGTCAGATCATGACTTGTAAATATAAGTTGAGCCCCACGGCGATTTACTACAGCATCGTTAAACAAACGCACCACAAGGGCAGCGATATGAGCATGAAAACTACTATCTAATTCGTCCATAAGGACGACGGATCCCCTCTCCAAGGCTTCTACCAGCAAAGGCAAAAGATTAAAAAGCCTCAACGTGCCATCAGATTCAGCATCTTCATCAAAATAAGCGTATTCTCCAGTCTCAGATTTGTGTGAGAATCTTATTTTTGTTTGAAATTTTTTCTTGAATGCAACCTTCATATCCTCTGGCATATTACTTGGAAAAACAATGTCACTGTCTTCTTCATTATTCTCCATAATTATCCCGGAGATACCAGTATCAACATTACACAATAAACCAGAAATAATATTTAAATTATCCCTCTCTTCCAAATAATCATTTATTATAAATCTATGATCCGGCGCAACAAAAGTTAAATTTCTGAAATATTTATAGATATTTCTAATAAATTCTGGTGATCCCGCATTATTTCCAGCTTTTGATAGGTAGCTATTGTTTTTAAAAAATGGAATTCGCCTCAATCCGCCTTTATAATATGACCCGAAACTTATCTCTTCCCATGTTTGACCAGATTTACGAGAAAATATATTAGCCTTCTGCCTAGAAGGATAATAATCTAAAACTTCACTCGTAATTTCAAAATGATTAAAAGCAACAGAATAGCGATATCTTTTGTTATCAGGTAAAAAAAACTCTATTTCAAAATATATTTCTGAATTTTTTCCATCAACGTCCAGCACATAAGGATTATATACGGGTATTTTTTGACTTTCTTTCAAATCACCAGAGCTTACTATCAATCGGCTTAAGGCATCTATCGACTTTAGGATATTAGATTTTCCAGACGCATTTGCACCATAAATTGCAGCTGTTCGCAACGTGCCGATTTTGGAATCAGGAAATGCAATGTTTTCTATTAAGTGCTTGCCGGGCATTGCAGCATTTAAACTAAGTACCTGCTCATCCTTGAACGAACGATAGTTCTGGAACGAAAAATCAACAATCACAGCCTTAAGCCTCTATTATTCGGCCAATTTTTCGGAAAAATTCGGAAAAATTGCACGAAGAACAGATAATGTTTTTTTTTATAAATCGCAAGTGCGTTACGATAGTCGCTGCGGCATCAGATGTGGCCTATTATGCGCTTACGTCACAAAACAATGAGCTAAAACTCAATTGTCACGATACCGGAAATAATTAGGCCTCGTTGAATCCCGATGCTTCTATTTTCAAAAAGTCATGATCCGAAACACGACTTCCCCGTCTCCGATACCCGCCGCTATTTCGAGCCCGGCCCGGTCGTGCTGGTGTCGTCGGCGCATAGCGGGCAGCGCGATATCATATCACCATGGGCTGGCATATAGTGATGGAGTTCACGCCGTCCTTCGCCGGCTGCATTATTGCCTGGTCCAATCACAGCTTTGATCTGGTCCGCGCCAGCAGGGAATACGTCATCAATCTGCCGACGGCCGATATGGCGGAGACCGTGGTCGGGATCGGCAATTGCAGCGGTGAAGCCGCCGCCAAAAGCCGAACTATGCGGTCTTATCCTGGCGCATATTGCTCCACGCCACCTGCCCGATACCGACCACGGCGAGGATTGCGCCATATATCGCCCATTTCGGGTCACCCACCATAAAACCGACCTTGAAGGCCAGGTTCAGGCCTTGCAGCACCCATACGCCGCCGAGCGCTAGCATAAGTAGCCCCAGCAGGCTGCTGATGATTCGCATGACGATATTGAAGACGTTCCACATATGCCACCTGTGCGTTGCGTGCTGACACATAGCCTGGCAGGTTTTCCACAGGGCGTCTATCGCGCATCCTGCGCGCCCGATTAATCGCTGGCGACGTCACCCGGTGGAACGGATACCAGCACTGCTGCCAAAAGCCCTGTCTGGACAATCCTTAGAGCGCCTGCGGCGCCCCGCACGCGAAAATAATCTGCGTAAATCTGCGAAATCTGCGGATATACTTTTCTTTATTCCCCGTTGAGGAGCACGCAGTAGCCTGGGATTTGCCCCTCACCCGGCCCTGCGGGCCACCCTCTCCCCGCTCGTGGGGAGAGGAGGATAACGGCGGAAATTCTAGGCAGTCTAGTTCCCGATCACATTGGACATGCCCGAACCTGTCAGCTTGCGCACCTTGGCCACCGAGGCCGCGGTAACCGCCGGAGCCTTGTTACCCCAGGACGACCGGACATAGGTCAGGATAGCAGCTAGCGTGGCATCATCGGTGCTGGCGGCAAAGGACGGCATGCCGCCGCGGCCCATCAGCACCGTCTTGATGATCAGGTCATCCTTGGGTGTGTTGATAAACTTGTCGCCGGCCAGGGCCGGAAAGGCGCCAGGGATGCCCTTGCCCGTCAGTTGGTGACAGGCCGAGCACTTCTGCTGGAACAGCTTGCCGCCATCGAGCGCCGTGGCGGTAGCATCGGCAAAGGCGGGGGCCGAGACAAGCGCGGCCAAAGCGACAAGAAAAGCAATTGCGATTTTCATAGGAGTCTCCGGAATCAGGCCGCGGTGGCGCGTTGGTGCAGTCTGGCGATCTGTTGCCAGGACGATTCGATGGCGCCGGCCTGCCAGCCGCCGAGATAGGACAGGTGTTCCCCCGCCAGGTAGATATTGCCATCGGGTTCGAGCAGTTTCGGATACGCCTTTTCGCGGCTGTCGCCGTGCCATTCCGCCCAGCCGCCGAGATTGTATTTGGCCAGGTGCCAGAACCACGAAAAGCTCGATTCGAGGTTCTGGCCGTACTGATCGGGCCAGATCTGCGCACCGGCCTCGACACAGACCTTGACCAGGTCCTCGTGCGACAGGGCGCTGAGCTCGGCCGCCATGTCGGATTGCGGATAGCCACCGAGAATGGTGCCGGCGCGCGCCTGCAGGTTATAGGACGGCAGCGACATCAAATTGATCTTCGGATGGTCGCTGAAGACATGGCCGCCATAGATGCCGTCGTCCTCTTCCCAGAAGCGGCGCTTCATCTGCAGGCCGATCTTGCCGACCGGGGCATAAGCGACCTGCGACATGGCGTCGGCAAACGGCTTGGAGAAGTCGGCATCGATGCCGCGCAGGACCGAGATCGGGATGGTGCAGATACAGTAGTCGGCAGTTATAGTCCCGACCGATTGGTCCTGGGTGTTGAGGTACGACACGGTGACGCCGGCCTTACCCTTCTTTCGGTTCTGGCGGATCTTCGTCACCTCGGTATTGAGGCGGACCATCTGGCCGATATGCGGCATGAAGGCCTTGGGCGTCATGTCCATGCCGCCGACCGGCTGCATCATGGTATGCTGTTGCTCGAACTCGCCGACCGAGCGCACGCCCAGCCACATCTTCGATTGCAGGACATCGGAGAACTTGTAGGGTGGTGCCGGCTGCCCCGGGCCGGGATTGGTCCCTGCCCCCGGATTGACGAGGAAGCCGCGCCCCGTCGTGCCGGTATAGTCGAGGCTGTCCTTCTTCAGATATCCCTCGTTGACCAGGTAGTCGATAAAGACCTCTTCGTCGCCCGGCTGCAGGAAGCCGTCGAGCTTGCCGGCCTTGGTCGCCTTGGCCACCACCTCGCTGGTATAGCCGCGGACATCGGCGGCGATCTCGTACTGGCGCAGGCGCTTGCCGGCGAACGGCCCGGTGGACGCATAGACGTAGGCAGCGTCATTGGCATTGACCATGGTCTCGAGCTTTACGCCCAGTTCGCGGGTGTAATAGAGGGTCGAGCGGTGATTGAACGGGATCCGCCACGGGCCGAAGTTGAGATATTCGCCCTCGGCAAAGGTGCAGGTGGAGGGATCGCGCCCCAGCATCTGGGTGACCGTGCCACGACGCGCCGTCTGGGCACGGCCGCCGACAAAGCCGCGGGCCTCAAGGACGGTGCAGTCATAACCGGCCTTCGACAATTCGTAGGCGGCGACCAGACCGGCCCAGCCGGCGCCAAGGATCACGACCTTTTTGCCGGGCGCAGCACCGGTCAGCACCGGCGGCTTTTCGGTGGCCGATGCCGTGGCAATGCCCCAGGCGCCGAGGCCTGCAAGGACCGTCGCCGAGCCGGCAACCATGCTGATACGTTCGATGAACTGGCGCCGGGTCATGGGCGCGGCTCGACCCGCTGTATGGGTACTCACGATCTCTCCCTTTCGCATTTTACAGACACCCAATGGCCGGCCGGACGCGGGGTCCGGTTCGGTGGGTGCAATGTTTTTCGGGACTGATCAGAGCCAGGCGTGAGTTAAAACGCGTTTTTGCTGCACGGCAACAGGATTTGTGAAAAATCCATGACAGGCCATGCTTTGCTCATGCGGCAGTGCAAAAAAGTAACACTACCGTCACGCCGTTATGCGGCGCGGACATGGACTGCCTTCGGGCCACGCAGGCTAAGGCCGCGTTTATATTCAGGTTCCTGCGTCAGCTCGACGCGATCGAAGCGTGACAGCAGTTGCGCGAAGATAATCTCCATATCCATGCGCGCCAGGTGGTTGCCCAGGCAGAAGTGCGCCCCGCCGCCAAAGGCCAGGTGACGATTCGGCGCCCGCGTCACATCGAAGCGACCGGCGCCGGCGAACATGGCTTCGTCGCGATTGGCCGAGGCATAGAGCAGGCCAAGCTTTGCCCCCTTTTTGAACGCCGTACCGTTCAGTTCGAGGTCTTCTGTGGCGTTGCGATGAAAGAACGGCAGGGGCGCGTCGTAGCGGAACATCTCCTGCACGGCGGTCGCCATGGCCGTTGGCGTGTCGCGTAAGCGCTGCATCTGGTCGGGATGTGTCAACAGGGCATGCAGGCCGCTGCCCAGGACGTCGATGGTCGAGCCGTGCCCGGCCATCAGGATCAGCATGCAGGTCGAGATATATTCGTCTTCGGTCAGTTCGCCGGCGTCCCACAGGGCGATCAGCCGCGAGATCAGGTCGTCCTGCGGATTTCGCCGACGGGTGTCCGACAGCTTGAGCAGGTATTGGTAGAATTCGGTGGTGGTATTTTCCGCCAGGGCCTTGCGTTCATCCGTGCGGTCGATGTCGAAATACTGGACGATATCTTCCGACCAGGTGCGCAGGATCGGACAATCTTCGTCGGGCACGCCCAGCAGCCGGCCGATAATATGGCCGGGGACCTGGGCGGCGAAGTCCTCGATGAAATCAAATTCCCGGCGCTCGGCGGCCTGGTCGATCAAAGTAGCGACAAAGCGGTGCACATCGTCCTTCAGGCGGGCCAGGGTCTGCGTCTGGAATTCGCGGAAGATCAGCTTGCGCAGGCGTTGATGGACGGCGCCGTCGCTGTTGAGCATGGAGAACTGCACGAAGCGCGAATGGTTGGGCATGTCGTGCCAGTTGTCGCGCCGTGTCTGTTCCGCGATCTCTTCGGGTGTCGCTATGCCGTCGAGCGAGCGGATCAGCCTGGGGTTTACCGCGGCTGCCTGTACGTCTTCGTAGCGCGACAGCAGCCAGACGTCGTAGGCGGCGAAGTACCACGGTTTGCCATGGTCACGCAGGGCGGCATAGGTCGGGTACGGGTCGCGCGCGAAATCGGCGGACAGAGGATCGAAGACGAAGTCTGATGGCAGGGACATGGGGGTATGTGGCACTGCCGCGAGAGTCGGGTCAACTCTGAGCGCGGAACAAAGAGACCCCTCTGTCGGTTGCGCCGACATCTCCCCGTCAAAGATGGGGCGAAGGGAGATCGTCGCACTCCCTCCGTCCCATTGAAAATGGGGAGGTTTAGCGCCAGCGAAGGCATGACCTTCGCAAGCCATGAGCGCAGCCGACGGAGGGGTCTCTTTTACAGATTCCCCTACCCCGCCGTGTTCCAGGTCGGGGTCGGGGTGGCGGCCGGCTGATGGATAGCCAGATAGGCGGCAATGTCTTCGGGGCGCATCGGGCGGGCAAAGTGATAGCCCTGGACCATGTCACAGCTCAACACCTGCAGGAGCGCCAGTTGCTCGGCGGTCTCGACGCCTTCGACGATACAGGTCAGGCCCATGTCGCCGCACAGGGCGGTCAGGGACTTGACGATCTTGAAGCTGGCCGGGTTCTCGCAGATGTCCATGACGAAGCTGCGGTCGACCTTGAGCTTGTCGAGCGGCAGGCGGTGGACGTGGCTCAGGCTGGAATAGCCGGTGCCGAAGTCGTCGAGCGAGATGCCGGCGCCCAGGACCTTCAGGGCATCGACGCCAGCGCGGGCGGCCGAAAAGTCGCGGGCCACGGCGGTCTCGGTGATCTCGAAATCGATACGGCGGGGCGATACGCCGCTGCGGTTGACCGCGGCAATGATGGCGATGATGCTTTCCGACGAACACAGGTCGTGGGCCGACAGGTTGAAGGCCAGGCGGATGGCCGCCGGCCAGGTGCCCGCCTCGACCAGGGCCTTGTCGAGCAGGACCTTGGTCAGGTTGAGGATCAGGCCGGTGCGTTCGGCCGCCGGGATAAAGATATTGGGCGGGACATTGCCCAGAGTCGGGCTGTTCCAGCGCGCCAGGGCTTCGAAGCCCGCGACGGTCAGGGTATGGGCATCGAACACCGGCTGGAAGACCATGGTGAATTCGCGATCCAGGTCGGCGGCCTGCAGGGCCTTTTCGATGACGTGGTCGTCGCGGATCTGCGCCTCGTGGTCGGCGCTGAACAGGACGGTGTCGCCGCGGCGCTGGCGCTTGGCGAAATAGAGGGCGTAGTCGGCGCGTTCGAACAGGATGTCGGGCGTCAGGCCGTGCTCGGGGTAGATGGCAAAGCCCATCGAACTGCCGATCTGGGCATGGGCGGCGCCGATATTGTACGGCAGGCGCAGGCGCTCGCCGATACGGGCACCCAGGGCCTTCAGGCCGCTTTCGGTGACATTGCCCGAGACCAGCACGGCGAATTCATCGCCACCGAGGCGCGCGACATTTATCTGCTGTCGCGGAAAACCCGGGTCGCGGGCCATGGCGTCGCGCAGGTCGCGCAGGCGCTGACCGACCTCGACCAGCAGGCGGTCGCCGGTGGCGTGGCCATAGGTGTCGTTGACCGGCTTGAAGCCATCGAGATCGATGATGCCGATGGCGAAACAAGTCTTGCCGCCTTCGCATTCCCGATGCAGGTCGGCCAGGGCGGCGAAGAAGGACCGGCGGTTCGGCAGGGCCGTCAGGCTGTCGAGATTGGCGATCTGGAAATTCTCGTCCGACAGGCGGCGCGTCTCGGCCTGCGACGCCACCAGCCGGCGGAAGTCACGGTTATAAACCATCAGGATGATGATCATCGCTCCGGACACCAGGGCGAGATTGATCGCGATGGCGCGCAGGGTGAAATGCCCTTCGAAGAAGAAGTAGAGGATAAAGGGCGTATTGGCGAAGACGGTGACCGACAGGGCGGCGGGCCGCAGATGCATCAGGCAGAAGACGCAGCCGATAACGGTGAGGGCCATGCAGAAGACGACCTGGGCCTTGGCATAGGCGTCGCCATACTGGAACATCATAATGCCCCAGACCGTAAAGCCCAGGGTCAGAAAGGCGGCCAGGCGCGTGGTCCGGCGCATGTAGCGCAACACGACATCGTCGGCGAACTGGCTATTGCGCGTCCGCCACCACCAGGCGCAGCGCATGATGCAGATCGAGCACAGGAAGGCCGGCACATAGATGGCCAGCCAGTGCGGCGCCACCGTCGAATAGGTGTAGGCGACGGCCAGGGTATTGGTCGTCAGGATAAAATAGAGGAGCGGAATCTGTTTCGAAAAGGCGGCGTACTGCGCGCGCACCAGGGCCATGTCGTCGGCTTCGACCCTGAACAGACTCAAGATTCTCTGAAGGTAGTTGCGTTGCAAGTCTGACGTTTCCCGGTGGCCGAGGCTTCTTTCGGCCATGGGCGGATCGTATCAGCCCTCCCTAAACATTCCGTTTAAGACGAGAGATTCCTGTTCGGCCACCGGGTGGATTTTCATCCGGACGTCAGTTGTTATAAGGGATTTAGGCCTTTTAAGGGGTTCAGGCCTTTTCCGGCACGTGGGCCCAGAACTCGACCTCGACGGTCGCGCCATAGGCCAGGCCGCTGACGCCGAAGGCAGTGCGCACCGGCAGGCGGCTGGGCAGGAAGTACGGCTTGTAGAGACGATTGAACTCGCTCCACTTGGTGGCGTCGGTCAGCATGACCGTGGCCTTGAAGATATGTTCCAGGCCCAGGCCGTAACGCTGCAGGATGGCAGCGGTATTGTTCATGATGTACTTGACTTCGTTGTCGAAGCCCTCGGCCAGCTTGCCGTTCTCGTCGAGGCCGATCATGGCCGACAGATAGAGGACATTGCCGACCTGCACCGCTTCGGAAAACGGCGAGCGCGGGTGCGGGTGCAGATAGTAGGTAACGCCGTCGGCGGGCATCGGCTTAATCTTGGGCAGGTCTTCGGTGTTGCTCATGGTATTGAAATCCTTTGGATGAACCTCCTTTAGCCAAGTTCTGGGCGCGGCGAAAGCGGTCATGTTTCGTCAGGCATCACAGCTTTGAGAAATTCGACCAGTGCGCGCACCCGCGCCGATGGCCGGGCATGCGACGGGAACAGGGCATATAAGGGAAAATGTTCATCCGGCCAGTCGGGAAACAGGTCGACCAGCCTCCCGTCAGCCAGCATGTCGGCTATTCCCAGCGCCATCACCTGGGCAATACCAATTCCGGCGGCGCAGGCCTCCAGCATGGTCGGGACGTCGCCGACCGTCAGGGGCCCACTGGCCCGCACGGGCAGTATCTCGCCGCCGCGATGGAACTCCCAGTCGAACGGCCGGCCGGTATGGGGATTGCGAAACAGGATGCAGACATGGTGCAGGATGTCGGACGGGTGTAACGGGCGGCCATGCCGGGCAATATAGGCCGGCGATGCCACGGTCAGGATACGCGTCGTCAGCAGGCGCTTGGTGGTCAGGCTGTCGGTTTCCGGCTCGCCAAAGCGCAGGGCGAAGTCGATGCCGTCGCGCGCCATGTCGGAAATGTTCTCACGCGTCAGCAGGTCCAGTTCCAGGTCGGGGTAGCGGGCCAGGAAGTCCGGCAGGTGCGGCGCCACCACCAGCCGGGCCAGATAGGGATCGAAATTGACGCGCAGACGCCCCCTCACCGCCCCGGCCGACAAGGCCGCATCGGCGGCGGCGGCCTCGATGCTTTCCAGGCTGGGACGCACCTGTTCGTAGAAGCGTTCACCGGCCTCGGTCAGGCGCAGGGACCGGGTGGTGCGTTCCAGCAGGCGCACGCCCACGCGGGTTTCCAGCCGGGCGATGGCGCGGCTGACACCCGAAGCCGTCAGGCCGAGATTGTCGGCGGCACGGGCGAAGCTGCCGGCTTCGACAGCGGCGCCCAGGACACCGATGCCGGACAGGAGACGGGAATCGAAACTCATCAATCGTGCCATTTTCGCATGAATATGATGACCATATAGCGCTTTTATCATCAATAGCCGAGACCTATAGTGGCATCACACCACAGGGAGGTCGTTATGGACGCTTTTCACCTGCCAAATTTTCACATGCAGGGGCTCGACATGCCCCGCCTCGGTCTCGGCACGTTTCGTCTGACCGGATCGCAGTGCCAGGCCGCGGTCGAAAGCGCCATTGCGCTCGGCTATCGCCATATCGACACAGCCGAGATGTACGGCAATGAAGACGCCATCGGCGCCGCCCTGGCCGCCGCCGGCGACATCCCGATCCATGTGACCTCCAAGGTCTGGCACGAGCACCTGAGCGCCGACGGCATTCGCCGAGCCATGGAGGCGTCGCTGCGCCGCCTCGGCCGATCGCAGATGGACCTGTACCTGGTGCACTGGCCGTCGCGCCACATGGACCTGGCCGTGGTCATGGAGGCGATGAAGACCCTGCAGGACGAGGGCTGGACCAGGGCGATCGGCGTCGCCAACTTCACCCTGCCCCTGTTACGGCGGGTGGTCGAGGAGATGAATATCCCGATCGCCTGCAACCAGGTCGAATACCATCCTTTTCTCGAACAGGGGCCGTTGCGCGACTGGCTCGACAAACACGGCATTGTGCTGACCGCCTATTGTCCCCTGGCGCAGGGCCTGGTCGCCGAAGATCCGGTATTGCAGCAGATCGCCGGCAAGCACCAGGCGACCCCGGCCCAGGTGGCGCTGAAATGGCTGCTCGACCAGGAAGGGGTAGCAGCTATCCCCAAGGCCGCCGGCCGTGAGAACCAGTTGGCCAATCTCGGGGCGCTAAATGTGATGCTCGACGACGACGACCGGACGAAGATCGCCGGCCTGCGCAAGGACCGGCGCCTGGTCAGCCCGGGCTTCGGACCCGACTGGGACCGGTTCTGACCTCTTAGACACCCCTCCACTGCTGCCGACGGGGCGGAGGGAGTGCGCTCTGCTCCCTCCGCCCCATTGAAAATGGGGAGGTGGCTGCAAGGCCTTCAGGCCGAAGCAGACGGAGGGGTTTTCTTTCTTACTTTAAAAGGACATATCCAAATGTACGCACTCACCGGCATCACCGGTCAGGTCGGGCGCGCCCTTGCGCACGCCCTCACAGGCCAATCCATCCGCGCCATTATCCGCGACGCCAGCAAGGCCGAGGCGCAAACCGCTCTTCGCCATGAGGTCGCCATCGCCGCCATGACCGATGCGACCGCCCTCGCCCGTGCCTTCACTGGCGTGGCCGGCGCCCTTTATCCTGCTACCGCCGACCTTCGACCCGACACCCGGCTTCCCCGAAGCACGCGCCGTGATCGATGCCGTCAAGACCGCCCTGCTGGCTGCCCGCCCCGGTCGCGTCGTCATGCTGTCGACCATAGGTGCGCAAGTCCCGCAGCCCAACCTGCTCAACCAGTTGGGCCTGATGGAACAGGCGCTTGCAGACCCGCCCATGCCGGTCAGCTTCCTGCGCGCCGGCTGGTTTATCGAAAACGCCGCCTGGGATGTCGAGGCGGCGCGCAAGGGCCTGATCCACAGCACCTTGCAACCGCTCGATCGCGCCATACCCATGGTATCGGTCGAGGATGTCGGCCGGGTCGCCGCGGAACTGCTGACCACCGCCACCCCGCCCAGGATCGTCGAACTGCAGGGCCCGGCCCTGGTTTCGCCCCGGGATATAGCCGCGGCATTTGCCCGTCTGCTGGGACATCCGGTTGCCGTCGAGGCCATTCCCCGTAACGACTGGGAGGGCCTGTTCCGCGCCCAGGGCATGACGAATCCCGAACCGCGCATGCAGATGCTCGACGGCTTCAATGCCGGCTGGATCTGTTTCGAAGGCACCTCGCGCCTTGGGACAGTCGATCTCGACACGGCCCTGGCCGCCTTGCTCTAACCATAAAACAAAGGCCCCGCGTTGGACGAGCGGGGCCTTTGCAATTTATGATCTGGCTGAAAAAGAGGCGGTCCGTCTGAATACGGTGACGGCGCGTGTGTGGTGATACACAGCGCCGGAAACCGTTTCAAGAAATATCGTTACCCAAATTGCACAGTTTTGTGAAAAATGTGAACCAATAGCAATATTCACTCGGCATAGCCGTAGAGGATAGCCTGACAGTTCTGCCGGTACTGCCGACTGAGGTTTTCGAGAGACGCCTGCGGGTAGACCTGGTTCACGCCACGCGCCGAATCGGTCAGCATCTGCACCAGTTGCGCCGCGGTGAAATCGGCCTTGAGACGCAGCCTGCCCTCGGTCACCAGGTCCTCGATCAAGCGGACAAAGTCGGCCTGGAAGGACTGGGCCAACTCGATCATGATATCGGTACACAGGACGAAGGAGATCCCCTTGATCTCCGCCGCGTGCGGTGACGCTTCGAGCGTGCGCCACAGGTCGCCATAACGGATGTCGATCAGGTCTGCGACGATATCGAGAGCGCTGCCACCGGTATCGCGCACCAGGGCGACATGGGCCCAGGCCCGGTCGATGATATCGAGGTTGAACTGGCGGAACATGGCGCGAAAGGCTTCGTCCTTGTTCGGGAAATAGTTGTACAGGGTGCGGCGGGTAAAGCCGCAGGCATGTGACAGCGCCACCATGGACATGTGCTGGTAGCCGCGGTCCATATAGGCTTTCAGTATACGCTGCAGAAGTTCCTGGCTGGGTGTCATTCTTTGTCTTTTTTGTACGTCCCTCGCCTTTCGTGTAAGCACAGGCGGACAATCGTTTCAACCGAAAATATTGCAGCGCGACGGAACGTATTTTCCATAACGCAGCGCACAATGAAGGCGCCACGTAAACGCGGATTGTGCTCGCTAACTAAGGCTCCCTAACCAAGGAAAGAAAAGGCTCCCCGGTTTCCCGGAGAGCCCCTTATTTCAGCGATCAGAAACCGTTCAGCCTTCGATGGCGACGATCTTTTTCGCCCGGTTTGCTGCCCAGACATAGAGGCCGCCGACGAGGATGATGGCCACGGCCAGGGCGATGAGCATGCCGACCGCTTCCGACGGCGCTCCTGGGACTGCCAGAGGTGAGCCGTTATTGGTGGCGACGATCAGGATCGCCAGGGCGACATTGAACAGGCTTTCGCCGACGATAAAGCCCGAGGCGACCAGGACGCCGAGGCGCAGGGCAATCTCGGAATACTTCGTGCCGCGCACCAGGCGTTCATAGACCCAGCCGACCACGGCGCCGATGACCACCGGAGACGTCACGGCGCTGGGCAGGTAGATCGACAGGCCAACACCGAGCGGCGGCAGGCTGAGGCGGTTCTTCGTCGCTGCCTTGAGCAGGACATCGAAGATGACCAGGCCGACACCGATCAGGGCGCCGATGGCGAGATAGCCGACCGGCAGGTTACCGCCGATCGCGCCCTTGGCCAGGGTCGAGATCAGGGTCGCCTGCGGTGCCGACAGGGGCTGGTTGGTGATGGCGTGATAGTGCGGATCGCCAGCGAAACCGTTCGACTTGTTGAGCAGTTCCAGGATCCACGGCACGACGCAGGCGCCGGCGAGAACGCCGATGATCAGGCCGACCTGTTGTTTCCACGGCGTGGCGTCGACCAGTTGGCCGGTCTTGAGGTCCTGCAGGTTGTCGTTACCGATGACGGCGACGGCCAGGACGACCGTGGTGACCATCAGGGCAAAGGCAGTCAGGGCCTGGGCGGCATCGGGGCCGGTGATCTTGTAGCCGATCATGCCGACGATCAGGGCAGCGCCGAGCACGGTCAGGATGGCAATACCCGAAACCGGCGAGTTCGAGGAACCGATCAGGCCGGCCATATAGCCGCAGACGGCAGCGGCCAGCAGACCGGCGACCAGGATATAGAGGGTACCGGCAATGACCAGCGGCAGGGCAACCGCACCGAGGGGGCCGCCGGCCAGGAAAGCGTGCAGCAGCCAGCCGGCGGGAACCAGGCTGATCAGGGTGACCAGGCCGACAATCCATACCGGCAGGTCCTGTTCGGAGCGCGGCAACTCGCCCGTGCCGTTCTTGCGGTTACGGTCGGATTCCAGCGCCGACATAAGGCCGCCCCAGACCGGACCGGCCAGCTTGGCCAGGGTGATGATGGCGGCAGCGCCGATGACGCCGGCGCCGATAAAACGGACCTGCCCCTTCCACACGGCGGTGGCATAGGCGGCGATCGACTGACCGGCATCGGGATGACCGGCGACGAAATGCGACATCAGGCCGTTCCAGGCGTCGATATGCCAGATGGTCAGCAGCGGCACCATGACGCCCCAGGCGAGGAAAAGCCCCGCCAGGAACGCAACACCGACCGTGATCCCCATCAGGTGGCCCGCGCCCATCAAGGCCAGCGAGCTGGAGCCGCCGATGCCGGTGGCGCCGGCACCTTTGCCGACCTTTATATAGTGCGAAACTTCTGCGGCCAGCAGGCCGGCGGCCGCGCCGGCGGCATAAAAGGCCGACGCCAGGCTGCCGGCGACAACGGCGATCAGGCCGGCGGCGCCTTCGGCCGCGCCTTCACGCGACGAGGTGCCGACCTGCAGGACCTCGGCGGCGGCGACGCCTTCCGGATACGGCAGGTCGGAATTGGAGACGAGCGCGCGGCGCAGCGGCATGGTGTACATGACGCCGAGGACGCCACCGATGGCGCAGGCGCCGAAGGTCGTCCAGAACGGCACGTGCTGCCACCAGCCGATCATGATCAGGCCGGGCAGGACGAAGATGACCGAGGCCAGGGTACCCGCGGCCGACGCGATCGTCTGGACGATGTTGTTTTCCTGGATCGTCGCCGTCTTGAAGAAGCGCAGCAGGGCCATGGAGATGACGGCGGCCGGGATCGAGGTGGCAAAGGTAAGACCGACCTTGAGGCCGAGATAGACCTGGGCGGCCGTGAACACCAGGGTGATCAGGACGCCGAGGGTGATGCCGCGCACCGTAATTTCAACGGGCTTGGCGGAAGGGGTGGACATGCGGGGCTCCGCTGCTGACAAGATTTGACGGCGATAGTGCAGCATCGCCCGCAGAACGCAAGGGGGCGCATCGAGATAGATACATATTCAACGATGTTAGGGAGTTATGTGCTCAGGTAGCGAACTGGGCCGACATTCGGCGGTAGCGCAAGCTTAAATGCGCTCAAGTAGCGAAGCGATAGCGCAGGCTTAAAAGCGCTCAAGGAGCGACCTGGACCGACATTCGGCGGTAGCGCCAATTACGACGTCTTCTGACGATCCATCTGCTTCAGCGTCTCACCAAGCTGGGTTTGCAGCGCATTGGAGGTGTCGTGGCGAATGCGGCCATCGACGAAGATCTTCGAGACGATGTCGGCATATTCGCGGTAGTTGCGCAGTTCATAGGCCGCCGCCATCTTGGACGCGGTCTCGCTGTCGGAGCGGCTGAGCTGCTCCATGATGGCGTAGAAGCGCTTGTAGCGTTCGTGGCGATTGCGTTCAGCTTCGATCAGCACGCGCCAGGTCAGTGCCCAGGCGATAACGACTAGGGGCACCACAATAAGCCCCCAGACAATCCAGTCCTGATAGGTCGTCAGCATTGCTTGCACCATCGCGCGGAGCCTTGTGCATCCGCCATTGGCCGACAGCTTAACGCGTCCAAATGTTAAGAGACAAGGCGTTCGCGCATCAGGGGTGCGTTAACGATAAGATTCTCCCGGCATTGCTGCGAGAGACGATAAAGAAAGGTTTTGGAACCACGAAAAACCTTTGCTCAACAAAAATGGCCCCTTTCCAGAGAAAGGAGCCATTCGTAACTTACCACCACTTGTCGGCGCGATGGGTAAAGCCGGCGGCCTTTTCCAGCACGCTGCCGACCGTGAGGACCGAGCCCTCGTCCAGCGCCTTGCCGATGACCTGAAGCCCAAGCGGCAGGCCATTGGCGTCGAGGCCGGCCGGGACGCTCATGCCCGGCAGTCCGGCCAGGTTGGTCGTCACGGTGAAGACGTCGTTGAGATACATGGCGACCGGATCGGCAGCCTTGGCGGCGTCGCCCAGCTGGAAGGCGGCCGACGGCGTCGCCGGCGTCAGGATGACGTCGCAGCTGTTCCAGGCATTGATGAAGTCCTCGGCGATGCGACGGCGGACCTTGAGCGCCTTGACGTAATAGGCGTCGTAGAAGCCGGCCGACAGCACGTAGGTGCCGATCATGATGCGGCGCTTGACCTCCTTGCCGAAGCCTTCCGAGCGCGACAGCTCGTAGACGTCGGTCAGGGACTGGGCCTGGTCGGTACGGTGGCCGAACCGCATGCCGTCATAACGGGCAAGGTTCGACGACGCTTCGGCCGGGGCGATGATGTAGTAGCACGGCAGGGCGTACTTGGTATGCGGCAGCGAGATGCGGACGATCTCGGCGCCGGCGTCCTTCAGCCAGGCAATGCCCTGTTCCCACAGGGCGTCGATCTCGGCCGGGATGCCGTCGAGGCGATACTCGTCCGGGATGCCGATGCGCAGGCCCTTGACCGACTTGCCGACGAAGCTGGAGAAATCCGGCACCGGCACGGTCAGCGAGGTCGAGTCCTTGGCGTCATGGCTGCACATGGACTGCAGCATGATGGCCGAATCCTCGACCGTCTTGGTGATCGGGCCGGCCTGGTCGAGCGACGAGGCAAAGGCCACCATGCCGTAGCGCGAGCAGCGGCCATAGGTCGGCTTGATACCGACGGTGCCGGTAAAGGCGGCCGGCTGGCGGATCGAACCACCCGTGTCGGAGGCGGTGGCCGCCAGGCACAGGTCGGCGGCGACGGCGGAGGCCGAACCGCCCGAAGATCCGCCCGGCGTCAGTTCGGCGTTCGAGCCGCGCGACTTCCACGGATTGACGACATTGCCCCACTTCGACGTCTCGTTGGACGAGCCCATGGCGAATTCGTCCATGTTGAGCTTGCCCAGCATGACGGCGCCGGCGTCCCACAGGTTCTGCGTGACGGTCGATTCATAGGTCGGGACGAAGTTTTCTAGGATGCCCGAGCAGGCGGTCGTGCGCACACCCCTGGTGCAGTACAGGTCCTTGATGCCGAGCGGCGCGCCCTCGAGCACCCCGCCCTCGCCTTTCGCCAGCTTCGCGTCGGAGGCCGCGGCCTGTTCGCGCGCCTTGTCGAAAGTGGTCTCGACATAGGCATTCAGCTTCGGATTGGCGGCCTCGATGGCGCCGATAAAGGCGCCGGTCAGTTCCGCCGAGGAAAAGGTCTTCGCCTTCAGGCCGTCAACAGCGGCCTTCAGCGTCAGTTTCGTCAGATCGCTCATCTTATTCGACCACCTTCGGCACGATGAAGAAGCCATCCACCGACTTCGGGGCATTGGCGACGATATCGGCGACCTTGTCGCCATCGGTGACGACGTCGGCGCGCAGCGGCGTGCCCATGTCGACGGCCGTGGTCATCGGCTCGACGCCGGTGACATCGACTTCGTTGAGCTGCTCGATCCAGCCGAGAATACCGTTGAGTTCGCCGGCCAGCGCTTCGAGGCGCTCGTCGCCTTCGCGCAGGCGCGACAGGCTCGCCACCTTTTTGACGGTCGCCACATCGATGGCCATCATCAGACTCCTTATAGCTATAAGGCTGCCGGGTTAGCGATTGGGGGCGGATTTGACAAGATATTTGTTGGTCCGGCACAAAAGACAAAGGCCACACCTGAGGTGCGGCCTTTATATTTATTGCAGGCCTAAACAGCTTAGTGCTTGTTCCAGCCGGTGGTCGAAGCCAGTTGCAGCGTCGACTTGCCGGTACGGCTGTCGGCATATTGCGTCAGGGCCGGTTGGTTGATGTCGCGGACGGCATCGGACACCGACTGGGCGGCGCAGGTCTTGTCGGCTTCGGCAGTCATCGGATCGACAGCGCCTTCGCTGCTGCAGACAGAATTCGCAGCGACTTCGAGACGTGTATAGAACTGCTTTACTGCAGAACCGTTATTGAAGTCGACATTGCGCGACGACACGGTCATTTGGTCGGATTGGCGATCGGCAGCATTGGCTGCAGACACGCCTCCGGTGGCGACCGTGAGAACGGCCACCGTTAAGATGATACGTAACATTATGATTTCCTTAGAAAAAATGATTGTATGCGCACTGTCGCCAGACACACGCTAATGGCGAATAGAAAAAACAGAACTTTGTTATGCGTAGCTGCCGCCGCATTAGGCTGCAATTATGTTCGAATTGTGTTTTGTGTATAATTCATTTATGAACGTTCAGAGATATTTGATGACAACTTGATTTCATAAAATACGATACTGTCACATTGGCAACAGATTCGTCACATTACTTTCATGCGAAACAAGATTAGCGCCAGATATGGTGTGTGCGGAAAATTGCAGGCCGCGTATGGAGGGGGCGCGGCCTGCATCTTTCCTGGCCCCTCAGGGGTGAGAATGCAGGGCCTGGAAATCGTAAAGGCCGGACACCATTACGGGTGGGATGCGGGCGTGGCATCGGCCATCTGCTCGGCCGCCAGCCGCCTGTCGGTGTCAAGGCTGGTGATCTCGGCATGATAGCGGGCCAGGCTAGGGCGCTGCATGTCGGCTACCGCCTGGTCCATCGCCTGCTCTTCGCATTGGCGATTATCCTTGAGGACCGAAAAGCTGTCGCCGGAAACGTCGCAGACATCGTAGGCAGCGCGTTGCAGTTCCTTGTAGAATCGCGCGGTCTGGCGTGCATCGCTGAAATTGACACCACGTGCAGAGACAACTTTTTGCAATGTATTGTCACTGTCTTCGGCATATGCGGTGCCGGCCAGGGTAGCGAGAGAAACACACGTCACAAAAAATATGGAACGAAGCATGATGAATATCCTTAGAGTCTGACTCATAATTAAGCGCAATTATTTCAGTAGTTTGCAATTCTTCGGGCTATGAGCTGGACGGAGGCTAGGAATAGCCAAGCGGTTGCGCTTTCGATCGTTCGTTCGAAATCCTTCGCCAGGCGCCGGTTCCGATTGAGCCATGCGAAGGTGCGCTCGACAACCCACCGTCGGGGCAGAACTTCGAAGCCTTTTGCGACGTCGGAGCGTTTTACGATTTGAAGGGTCCAGTCTCCGATTTTGGCCATAGCGGCTCTGAGCTTTTGCCCGGCATATCCGCCATCGGCAAAAACGTGACGGAGCCAGGGATATAGATGCCGAACAGAAGCGAGCACATCGGGTGCGCCGTCTCTGTCCTGAATGTCCGCTGCGTGGATCACAACGCCGACCAGGAAGCCTTGGGTGTCCGTCAGAATATGACGCTTTCGGCCTTTGATTTTCTTACCAGCATCATAGCCTCTGGGGCCGCCGCTTTCAGTGGTCTTGACGCTTTGGCTGTCGATGACCCCGGCCGTTGGCGAGGCTTCGCGGCCCAGCTCGACCCGTGCCAGCATCAAGAGGGTGTGGTTGATCTTCGACCAAAGGCCGGCATCGCGCCAGGCGTAGAAATAATGTTGAACTGTCGTGGCTGGTGGAAAGATATCCGGCGGCAGCATCCGCCATGGAAGGCCACCGCGCAGCAGATAAAGCATGGCCTCGACAATCTGCCGGTAACGCCATCGCGCCGGGCGCCCCAACCGCGATCGCTGCGGCAGCAGAGGCTCCAAAACAGCCCACTCTTCATCCTTCAAATCGCTTGGCAAGCGCAGCCCTTCTCGGGCAAACTGCTTTCGGGTGGTATCAGTCCACATCGTTGTATCCATGGTTGGCTTCGCAACCCCATGAATCACAATCGACTGATATCACTCAACTTCTTTTTCGGTCAGGCTCTTAGAGTCTGACTCATAATTAAGCGCAATTATTTCAGTAGTTTGCAATTCTTCGGGCTATGAGCTGGACGGAGGCTAGGAATAGCCAAGCGGTTGCGCTTTCGATCGTTCGTTCGAAATCCTTCGCCAGGCGCCGGTTCCGATTGAGCCATGCGAAGGTGCGCTCGACAACCCACCGTCGGGGCAGAACTTCGAAGCCTTTTGCGACGTCGGAGCGTTTTACGATTTGAAGGGTCCAGTCTCCGATTTTGGCCATAGCGGCTCTGAGCTTTTGCCCGGCATATCCGCCATCGGCAAAAACGTGACGGAGCCAGGGATATAGATGCCGAACAGAAGCGAGCACATCGGGTGCGCCGTCTCTGTCCTGAATGTCCGCTGCGTGGATCACAACGCCGACCAGGAAGCCTTGGGTGTCCGTCAGAATATGACGCTTTCGGCCTTTGATTTTCTTACCAGCATCATAGCCTCTGGGGCCGCCGCTTTCAGTGGTCTTGACGCTTTGGCTGTCGATGACCCCGGCCGTTGGCGAGGCTTCGCGGCCCAGCTCGACCCGTGCCAGCATCAAGAGGGTGTGGTTGATCTTCGACCAAAGGCCGGCATCGCGCCAGGCGTAGAAATAATGTTGAACTGTCGTGGCTGGTGGAAAGATATCCGGCGGCAGCATCCGCCATGGAAGGCCACCGCGCAGCAGATAAAGCATGGCCTCGACAATCTGCCGGTAACGCCATCGCGCCGGGCGCCCCAACCGCGATCGCTGCGGCAGCAGAGGCTCCAAAACAGCCCACTCTTCATCCTTCAAATCGCTTGGCAAGCGCAGCCCTTCTCGGGCAAACTGCTTTCGGGTGGTATCAGTCCACATCGTTGTATCCATGGTTGGCTTCGCAACCCCATGAATCACAATCGACTGATATCACTCAACTTCTTTTTCGGTCAGGCTCTTAGAAGTGGTGTTTAAATTTCCTGAATTAAATATACACTTCACCAAAACCCAAATCATCAATTTTATTCTTAAATATTAGTCATTTATTACAAGTAATTTACAGCAACTTTTTCACAAAAAATACGGGCCGCGCACAGATATCTGTGCGCGGCCCGGCTCAACCACTTCGGGGCTCTCCTTCCCTCGGCGGCCTAACCTCTTTTTACTTACGATCGTTCCAGGCGTACTGGTGGGCGCGGCCGGTATTGTGGTCGTCTTCGCGGCTCAGTTGCGGCTGGTTGATGTCACGGACGGCGTCGCTGGTCGCCTGGGCTTCGCAGGCGGAATCGGCTTCCTGGGTGCGCGGATCGACGGCGCCTTCGCTGGTGCAGACCGAATGGGCAGCCGCCTTGATGCGGCCGTACAGGGCATGGACCTGCTGCGGCTGGCTGAAATCGGTATGGGCCACCTGGACGTTGCGCTGGTCGTCGGTGCGCTCCTGAGCGTTGGCTGTGGTGGAGACAAGGGCGGCGGCGCCGAGGATGGCGACGGAGATGAAGGTGGCGCGGGTAAAGATGCGGGTCATGGGGAAAATCCTCCGGGAATGTGTGATCGGGCTGTTGAAAGGCGCAGGATCTGAATACACAAGACGGGCGAACTTTTTAAGTTAAAAGCATGTTATTTTATTAAACAACCGTCATATATTAACTCTACGTAATGTGTGACAACTACGTGAACAACAGTAATAGGATGCAGATGAAATGATTACATGCGTCACCATCTGACCCGACGCCCGCCACGCCCTTATTGACTCCGGCGCCACCGCACGCCACACCGCCACCATGGCCGTTATCGACATTACCGAACTGAAGGGCGCGCTGCCGCCGCGAACCTGCCTGCTGGGGCTGGACCTGGGGGAAAAAACGATCGGCGTTGCCGTCTCGGACCTGACCCTGACCCTGGCCTCGCCGCTGGAGCTTATAAAGAAGAGCAAGTTTACGCTCGAGGCCGAACGCCTGTTCACCCTGATGCGCCAGCGCGGCGCCTCCGGCATCGTTATCGGCCTGCCGGTCAATATGGATGGCACCGAAGGCCCCCGGGCCCAGTCTTGCCGGGCTTTCGCACGCAATCTCCTGAGATTGAACGATACCGTTCACATCTCCTTTTGGGATGAGCGCTGGTCGTCGTCGGTGATGAACCGCTTCCTGATCGAAGAGGCCGACCTGTCGCGCGCCAAACGCGCCGAGGTCATCGACAAGAACGCCGCCGCCTATATCCTGCAAGGGGCGCTCGACCGCATGCGCGACGCTTCGGGTGTGTAAAGGGTCATGACCTTCACCACCGTCCTCAACGGTATCGTGCCGGTCTTCCTGCTGATCGCGCTCGGCTACGGCCTGAAGAAGTCCAACTTCTTGCCCCTGGCCGTCTGGCCGCCGATCGAGAAGTTTGCCGTCTATGTCCTCTATCCCGGTTGGCTGATCCCCGCCATCTGGCACGCCGACTTAACGGGCTTTTCTGCCGGTCCGGTCAGTATCGCCGTCCTCGGCGCCGTCGCTATCGCCAGCGCCGTCGGCTTCGGCCTGAAACCCGTATTGAAACTGTCGGGCCCGACCTTTACCAGCGTCTTCCAGGGGCTGATGCGCTTCAACTCCTTTGTCTTCATTCCGGTGGCCGCCGCAATCTTCGGGCCGCGCGCATCGTCCGTCGCCGCCGTCGCCATCAGCGCGCTGATTCCAGCAAGCAATATGATTTGTATCCTAGTGCTGGCGCAGTGGGGCGAACCCGAAGGCGGCACGCCGGCGCGCACCCCGGCCTGGATGGCGAAGACAGTGCTGACCAATCCGATCTTTGCGTCGTGCCTGATCGGACTGTTCCTCAACTTTATCCATGCCCCGCCCCTGCCCTTTGCCGAAAAGGCGCTGGACATGCTGGGCCAGGCGGCCATCCCGACCGGCCTGATCCTAGCCGGCGCCGGCCTGAGTTTCAGCTATATCGTGCGCAAGCCGATGCTGGTCAGCTCGGTGTCCCTGTTCAAGATCCTGGTCATGCCGGTACTGGCCTGGCTGATCTGCAAGGCGATGGGCGGTGACCAACTGGCGCAGGGCGTGGCCCTGGCCTGCGGCGCAGCCCCTTGTGCCGCCGCGGCCTATGTCCAGGCGCGCTATATGGGCGGTGATGCGCCCCTGATGGCGGGTATCGTGGCAATGACGACATCATTGTCGGCGGTGATCATGCCGTTATTGCTGTTTGTGTTTCATCTGGTGTGATTTAGGAATCCACAGATTTCACAGATTATTTCCGAGCAATCTGCGCCGCTCAGCGAATTCTGAAATCGCGCGAAGCGCTGTATTTGCCGGTTAAATTCAAGCGCCTCCGGCGCGGCGTGAGCGGAAATAATCTGTGCATGGCGGTCCGACGCTATACGTCGGACTCGGCACACTGATGTAATCTGTGGAGTGCCTTTCTTACTTCGCAGCCCCACGCTCCAGCATCGCGTCGAACGTCCCACCGCCGGTCAGGCCTGCGACGAAGCCAAAGCTGGTCTTTGCCTCTTCGGCCGCGGCGACAAAGGCCGTCATGGCGGCGGAATGCAGAAGGCTGCCCAGCGAGATACGTCGCACGCCCGCAGCCGCCAGTTCGGCCACGCTCAACGGATTGGCGCCCAGCCCACCCAGGACATTGACCGGCCGGTCGACGGAGCGGCAGATGGCGCCGATCTCCTCGGCCGTGGTGACGCCTGGCGCATAGAGGACATCGGCGCCGGCCTCCTGATAGGCCTGCAGGCGGGCAATCGTGTCGGCCAGGTCAGGGCGGCCATGCAGATAGTTCTCGGCGCGCGCCACCAGCATGAAGCGATGCGGCAGGCTTTTCACCGCCTCGGCGGCGGCGCGAATACGATCGGCCGCCTCCGACACATTATATATGGGATCGCCAGAACGCCCAGTGGCGTCCTCGATCGAGCCGCCGACCAGGCCGGCCTGTGCGCTCAGGCGAATCGTTTCGGCGCAATCTTCCGGCCGGTCGCCGAAACCGTTTTCCAAATCGGCGGCCAGGGGCAGGTCGGTCGCCGGCGCCAGGTCGCGGATATGGGTCAGGACATGGTCACGGCCGGCATTGTAGTCGCTGACGCCCAGCGAGCGGGCATAGCCGGCGCTGGTCGTCGTCAGGGCCTGATAACCAAGGGCCGCCAGCATCCGCGCCGATCCGCGGTCCCACGGATTGGGGATGACGAAACAGCCGCTGGCGTGCAGGGCGGCGAAGGCATCGGCCTTCTGTGCTTGCGTTTTCATTTTTTGCTGTCCCTTCGCGCTTGTGCTTTGCGGCATTCTCCGCCACAACGCCGCCCAACCGATCATACAATCAGATCAAAGCCGCCACATCTAAAGCTTCCAGTAGTCCCGCAAGCCGCAAGATTTTGGCAGCATGTAGAAGACCCATGCCATGTCCGACGTCAACGACCTGATCCGCGCCCGCCTGGCGCCCTTCCCCAAGCGCCACTTCCTCGGGGCCCAGGATCTCGATCCGCCCGATATCATGAACCTGCTCGACCTGGCCGATGTTTTCGTCGACCTCAATCGCCAGACGACCAAGAAGATGGACCTGCTCAAGGGCCGGACCATGGTCAACATGTTCTTCGAGAATTCGACCCGGACCCAGTCGAGCTTCGAGTTGGCCGGCAAGCGGCTGGGCGCCGACACGGTCAATATGAGCATGAAGACCTCGTCGGTCGCCAAGGGCGAGACCCTGATCGACACGGCGGTCACCCTGAACGCCATGAAGCCCGACCTGCTGGTCGTGCGCCACTCGGCTTCGGGCGCGGCCGCCCTGCTGTCGCAAAAGGTCGGCTGTTCTGTGATCAATGCCGGCGACGGCCAGCACCAGCACCCGACCCAGGCCCTGCTCGACATGCTGTCGATCCGTCGCGCCTTCGGCCATGTCGACGGCCTGACGATCGCCATCTGCGGCGACGTTGTCCATTCGCGCGTCGCCCGATCCAACGTTATCCTGCTCAACGCCATGGGCGCCAATATCCGCCTGGTCGGACCGCCGACCCTGATCCCGCCCGATGCCGACCAGTGGGGCACGGAGGTCTATCATGACATGCGCGAAGGCATTGCCGGCGCCGATGTCGTCATGATGCTGCGCCTGCAGCTGGAGCGCATGGACGGGGCCTTCATCCCGTCGACGCGCGAATATTACCGCTTCTTCGGACTCGATCGCGAGAAGCTGGCTGTTGCGTCAAAGAATGTCCGGGTCATGCACCCGGGCCCGATGAACCGCGGCGTCGAGATCGACTCGGACATCGCCGACGACCTGTCGGTCAGCCTGATCCAGGATCAGGTCGAGATGGGCGTCGCCGCGCGCATGGCTGTGCTGGCCTCGCTGGCCGCCCGCCTGGAGAATGACCAATGAGTGCCACGACATCCTCAGCCATCGCCTTCGTCAATGCCCGCCTGATCGATCCGGCCAGCGACTATGACGGCCCCGGCTCGGTTATCGTCGCCGACGGCGTCATTGCAGACGTCATCCATGGCGACGGCCCGCCGTCGGGGCACCCCGGCATCACGGTCATCGACTGCGACGGCAATGCCGTCATCCCCGGCCTGATCGACATGCGCGTCAAGACGGGCGAGCCCGGCTCGGAGCCGCGCGAGACCCTGAAGTCCGCCAGCCTGGCCGCGGCCGCCGGCGGCGTCACCTCGTTTGTCGTCCAGCCCGACACCGATCCGGTCATCGATGAACCGGCCATGGTCGACTTCATCCTGCGCCGGGCGCGCGATATCGAACTGGTCCACGTCTATCCCGCCGGCGCCGCCACCAAGGCCGCCAAGGGCAGCCGCATGGCCGAGATCGGCCTGATGGCGGAGGCCGGTGCCCTGTACTTCACCGATGTCGACCAGCCGATCGTCAATTCCAAGATCCTGTCGCGCGTCCTGACCTATGCCAACGGCTTCAACGCCCTGGTGGCGCACCGTCCCAAGGAGCCGTGGTTGTCCGAAGGCGCCGTGGCGACCTCGGGCGAGATGGCGGCGCGCATGGGCCTGAGCGGCGTCTCGGCCCTGTCGGAACGCATCATGCTGGAACGCGACCTGGCCCTGGTCGAAATGACCGGCGCCCGCTTGCTGGTCGACCAGATCTCGACGGCGGCAGCGCTGGAATCGCTGGAACGCGCCAAAGCCAAGGGGCTGGAGGTCTTCGCCTCGGCCAGCATCAACCACCTGATGTTCAACGAGATCGACATCGGCGACTACCGCACCTTCTATCGCCTAGACCCGCCCCTGCGCGCCGAGCGTGACCGCCTGGCCCTGGTCGATGCCCTGGCCAGCGGCCTGATCGATGTCATCGTGTCGAACCACAGCCCGGCTCCGGCCGAGGACAAGCGCCTGCCGTTTTCCGAAGCCGCCCCCGGTGCCATCGGCTTGCAGACCCTGTTGCCGGCCCTGATCGGCCTGCATCTCGAAAATGATATTCCGCTGCTCGATATCCTGCGTGCGGTGACGATCAACCCGGCGCAACTGCTGGGCCTGGACGCCGGACGCCTCAGCCGCGGCGCGCCGGCCGACCTGATCCTGGTCGATATAGACGCGCCGTTTGCGTTGCGCGAAAAAGACATCCTGTCGAAATCGAAGAACTCACCCTTTGAAAACCGCACATTACAGGGCAAGGTGCTGAAGACCCTGGTCGACGGACGAATCGTCTACGGCTGACCGCATATGTCGGCCGTGTCACAGGACGATGCATAATATCTTGTCCGCACCTCCGATCGACGGCGGTGGGACACCGTAAGGAAACCGCGTTTTTGACTGCCCTGCCTGCTCCGCTTATCTACGGCCTCGCCCTCGTCCTCGGCTATCTGCTGGGGTCGATCCCGTTCGGCGTGCTGGCGACCCGGATGGCCGGCATCGACATCCGCAGCATCGGTTCCGGCAATATCGGCGCCACCAATGTCCTGCGCACCGGCCGCAAGGACCTGGCGGCCATGACCTTTATCGGCGACACCGGCAAGGGCGCCGCCGCCGTCGGTCTCGCCTATGCCCTGCTGCTGGGCGCCGACCTGTCCACCCGCCAGACGGCCATGTCCCTGGCGGGCGCCGCCGCCTTCCTGGGCCACCTTTACCCGGTATGGCTGAAGTTCAAGGGCGGCAAGGGCGTCGCGACCTTCCTCGGCACCCTGTTTGCCGCCGCCTGGCCGATGGGGCTGATCGCCGGCGGCCTGTGGCTGCTGACAGCCTTTATCTTCCGCATCTCGTCCCTGAGCGCCCTGGTCGCCGCGGCGTTGGTCGTGCCGATCGCCGCCTTCGTCTTCCATGTCGGCGCCTATCCGTTCTATGGCATGGCCCTGTTCATGGCGGTGCTGATCTATATCCGCCACCGCGACAATATCCGCCGCCTGCTCAAGGGCGAAGAACCGAAGATCGGCAAGAAGAAAGAGGGCTGACTTTCGAGTTTGTGGTCGGAAAGGTTTTTTGGCCACGAAAAGACACGAAAGCAAAGCTTCGGCGAAGCCAAAAGCACGAACGCCTCGTCGTTTCTCCTGCTGTGTACAAATGTCAGATGGTATCGACAGCGCAAAGCGCTGTCCTCCATACTTTGACGCTTTCGCGCTGCGGTTTTTTCCGCTCAAGATGTTCGTGCTTTTGGCTTCGCCGAAGCTTTGCTTTCGTGTCTTTTCGTGGCCAAAAATCTTATCTTTCCAATGGCTCAAATATTGTTTTCTTGCGGGCGGCAAAGGTAGCGCAGCACCATGACCGAAGTCCCCTTGCCCGCCGTTCCGACCGTAAGCCCGACCGCTCCGCAACCGACCCCGCCGTCCAAGGCCCTGTTGCCGTGGCTGGTGGCCATCGCCTTCTTCATGGAGTCGCTGGACACCACCATCCTCAACACCGCCGTGCCGGCGATTTCGCGGGCGCTCGATGTCACGCCGCTGAGCATGAAGTCGGTGCTGTCGAGCTATACCCTGGCGCTCGCCGTCTTCATTCCGATCAGCGGCTGGATGGCCGACCGTTTCGGCACACGGCGGGTCTTCGCCTCCGCCATCGGCCTGTTTACCCTGGGCTCGCTCCTGTGCGGCCTGACCAGCAACATCCACCTGCTGGTGGTGTGCCGCATCCTGCAAGGGTTCGGCGGCGCCATGATGGTGCCGGTCGGACGACTGACCCTGGTGCGGACCTTCGATCGCTCGGAATTCGTCAAGGCGATGAGCTTCGTCGCCATACCGGGACTGGTCGGACCGATGCTGGGGCCAGTCGTCGGCGGCCTGATCGTCGACTACCTGCACTGGCGCGTCATCTTCTTCCTCAATATCCCCGTCGGCATTATCGGCCTGATCCTGGTCTATCTGCATCTGCCGGATTATCGCGAGAATACGCGCCACCCGCTCGATGTCGTCGGCCTGATCCTGTTCGGCGCCGGCATCGCGCTTCTGTCCTATGTGCTGGAGATCTTCGGTGAGCACCTGCTCAGCCCGATGGAGATCACAGGCCTGCTGGTCCTGTCCCTGGCCCTGCTCGGCGGCTACGGCCTGCATGCCCTGCGTACGCCCTGGCCGCTGCTGCAACTGAGTCTGTTCCGTATCCGCTCGTTCGCGACGGCGGTCGGCGGCAGCTTCTTTACGCGGCTGGGCATAGGTGGCGTGCCGTTCCTGCTGCCCCTGCTCTACCAGGTCGGCCTGGGCCTCACACCGGTGCAGTCGGGCCTGCTGATCGCGCCCCAGGCCCTGGCGGCATTGAGCACCAAGTTCCTGCTGCCGAAGATGCTGGAGCGGATCGGCTATCGCAATATCCTGATCGGCAACACGGTCGTCCTCGGTGTCATGCTGATGTTGTTCGCCACCATCCATTCGGGCACGCCGATCTGGCTGATCGTCATCCAGGCCCTGGTCTACGGCGTCCTGACCTCGACCCAGTTCACCGCCATGAACACCCTGGTCTATGCCGACGTGCCCAAGTCCGAGGCCAGTGGCGCCAGTTCGATCGCCTCGACCTGCCAGCAATTGTCGGCCTCGTTCGGTGTGGCGGCTGCCGGCCTGACCACCGCCTTCCTGCTGCCAAGCGTCGGAACCGGCCATCCGCGCAGCCTGATCGGCGGCCTGCACCAGGCCTTCCTGGTGCTGGGGCTGTTTACCGTAGTGTCCACCCTGATCTTCAGCCGCCTGCACCCCGGCGATGGCGGCGGAGAGACCAAGCAAAAGGACATTCATCTGGGATAAGAATGGTCCTAGAGTCTTTGACAGGCGCGCCGGACCTGATAGCGTCGACCACAGCCAAGGGGGATTTATGGCATTCGACCGTATAGCCACAGCCACCACCGAGCCGGAGCGTTTTGCCCGGTTGCGGCTGGCGCGCACGCACCGTGTCGGGCCCGTCAACTTCACCCAGCTCATGTTGCGCTTTGGCACCGCCGTGAAGGCGCTCGATGCCCTGCCTGACATTGTCGGACGTTCTGGTGGTAGTTTTACGCCGGCCAGGGTCGAGGCCGTCGAGACGGAACTGCAGCGTGGCGAGGCCATAGGGGCGCGTCTTATCCTCGCCGGCGATGCCGACTATCCCGTGCTGTTGCAACAGGCCGACGGTGCGCCGCCGGTCCTGTGGAGCCGCGGGCCGCTTCTGCCCGTGCGCCGCAAGGCCGTGGCCCTGGTGGGCGCCCGCAATGCCTCGGCCGCCGGCCAGACCATGGCGCAGAACCTGGCCCAGGACCTGGGCGCCGCCGGCTTCGTCGTGTCCGGGCTGGCGCGCGGCATCGACGCCCGTGCCCACGCAGCCACCCTGAAGACCGGAACCGTCGCCGTATTGGGCGGCGGGGTCGATGACATCTATCCGCCCGACAATGCCGGCCTTTACCAGGCCGTGGTCGAACACGGCCTGATCCTGTCGGAAAGTCCGGTCGGCTATTCGGCCCAGGCACGCGACTTTCCTCGCCGCAACCGCATCATCTCGGGCCTGAGCCTGGGGACTGTGGTGGTCGAGGCCGAACTGCGCTCGGGCTCGCTGATCACCGCCCGACTGGCGACGGAACAGAACCGCGAGGTCTTCGCCGTGCCGGGCTCGCCGCTCGATCCGCGCGCCCGCGGCTGCAACGACCTGCTGCGCCAGGGCGCCAATCTGTGCGAGACCGCCGACGACATTATCCGTGTGCTGGAAGCGCAGCTCGGTTTCGACGCACCACCGGCGACCTATAGTGAACGCGCTGCGTCTTTTGTACCCACGGTCAGCGATGACGATATCGGGCAAGCCGGGCGTACCCTGCTGCGTCTTGTCAGTCCGGTCGCCACCAGCCGCGACGACCTGCTGCGGCTGTCGGGCCTGCCGCCCTTTATTGCCCTGGCGGCCCTGAGCGAGCTGGAAATCGCCGGTCGTATCACGGCGGTCGATGGCGGCGGCTACGTCACGGCCTGAGCCCTGAAAACCTGCATATCGTCACCGCACAATTACAGGCTGCATTTGCCTATATTTTTTATTGCCGTTGACAGCAGCGGAATCGATTAGCATGTATGCAGCAATTCAGAGCCGACCGCCGCAGTCCCGCCCCGGCCGATTCTCCCCTCCCCGCGATTTTTCACGCCGCGCCGTAGAGGCCACCATTTTCGTCTGCGAAGAGATTTAATGACTGTCGTTATCGTAGAAAGCCCGGCCAAGGCCAAGACCATCAACAAGTACCTGGGCAAGGGCTTTACCGTTCTGGCCAGCTTCGGTCACGTGCGCGACCTGCCGTCGAAGGACGGCAGCGTCAAGCCGGACGAAGACTTTGCCATGACCTGGGAAATCGATGCCAAGGCCAATAAGCGCCTCAACGACATCGCCGACGCCATCAAGACGGCCGACAAAGTCATTCTCGCAACCGACCCGGATCGCGAAGGGGAAGCCATTTCGTGGCACGTCCTGGAGGTGCTCAATAAAAAGCGCGTCCTCAAGGACAAGATGATCGAGCGCGTCACCTTCAACGCCATCACCCAGTCGGCGGTGCAGGCGGCCATGGCCGCGCCGCGCCAGCTCGACATGGAACTGGTCGAAGCCTATCTGGCGCGCCGCGCCCTCGACTATCTGGTCGGCTTTACCCTGTCGCCGGTGCTGTGGCGCAAGCTGCCCGGCGCCCGCTCGGCCGGCCGCGTCCAGTCGGTGGCGCTGAAGATCGTCGTCGACCGCGAAATCGAGATCGAGAAGTTCCGCACCGAGGAATACTGGACCGTCGACACCGAGGTGTCGGCCGCGTCGCCGCCGTTCAATGCCAAGCTGTTCCAGCTCAATGGCAAGAAACTCGGCAAGTTCGACATGCCGAACGAGGCCGCCGCCTTTGCGGCGCGCGACACTATCAAGGCCTCGACCTTCACGATCGAAGACGTCGAACAGAAGCCCGGCAAGCGTTCGCCGGCGCCGCCGTTCACGACCTCGACCCTGCAACAGGAAGCCGCGCGCAAGCTCGGCTTCTCGGCCACCCGCACCATGCAAACGGCGCAGAAACTGTATGAAGGCGTCGATATCGGCGGCGAGACAACCGGTCTCATCACCTATATGCGAACCGACGGCGTCTATGTCGAACCGGGCGCCATCGCCGAAATGCGCAAGCTGATCGGCGAACGCTATGGCCCGACCTACGTCCCGGAAAGCCCGCGCTTCTACAAGGCCAAAGCCAAGAACGCGCAGGAAGCCCACGAAGCCATCCGCCCGACCTCCATGTACCGCCGGCCGGAAACCCTGCGCCTCGATGGCGACCAGGCCCGCCTGTACGAACTGATCTGGAAGCGCACCGTCGCGTCGCAGATGGAATCGGCGCGCGTCGAGAACACCGTCATCAACCTGCTGTCGCAGGACAAGCAGACCGGCCTGCGCGCTACTGGCCAGGTCATCACCTTCGACGGCTATCTTGCCGTCTACGAAGAGGGCAAGGACGACTCGGACGACGAGGATGGCGGCCGCCTGCCCGCCGTCAAGGTCGGCGCCGGCGCCCAGGTCCACGACATCAAACCTGCCCAGCACTTCACCGAGCCGCCCCCGCGCTATTCCGAAGCCACTCTGGTCAAGAAGCTGGAAGAACTCGGCATCGGCCGCCCCTCGACCTATGCCTCGATCCTCGGCGTGCTGCGCGACCGCGCCTATGTCCGCATGGACAAGAACCGCTTCATCCCGGAAGACAAGGGCCGCCTGGTCACGGCCTTCCTCGACCAGTTCTTCCATCGTTATGTCCAGTACGACTTCACGGCCGGCCTCGAGGAGAAGCTCGATCTCGTATCGAGCGGCGACCTGAACTGGAAGGAATTGCTTCGGGATTTCTGGAAAGATTTCCACGCGGCTGCCGACGGCATGACCGAACTGCGCGTTTCGCAGGTGCTCGATACGCTGAACGACGCCCTGGGTCCGCACATCTTCCCGGACAAGGGCGACGGCACCAATCCGCGCGCCTGCCCGTCCTGTTCCAACGGGATGCTCAGCCTGAAGACCTCGCGTTTCGGCGCCTTTATCGGCTGTAATAACTACCCGGAATGCAAGTACACCCGCCCCGTCGGCTCGCCGGATTCCGAAGCCGAAGGTGCGGTCAGCGGCGACCAGGAACTGGGTACCGATCCGGCTACCGGCAAGGTGGTTGCGCTCAAGATCGGCCGTTTCGGCCCCTATGTGCAACTCGGTGAACCCGAGTCGAAGGACGACAAGCCCAAGCGTTCCAGCCTGCCCAAGGCGTGGCCGCCGGCATCGATCGATCTCGATCGCGCGCTCAAGCTGCTCAGCCTGCCGCGCACCGTCGGCATCCATCCGGAAGATAACAAGCCGATCGTGGCCGGCCTTGGCCGCTTCGGTCCGTTTATCGAACACAGCGGCACCTATGCCAACCTTTCCAATTTCGATGAAATATTCGAAGTCGGCATCAATCGCGCGGTCACGCTGATCGCCGAAAAGAAGGCCGGCGGCGGCAAGGGCCGCAATGCTGCGGCAGCGCCGTTGAAGGAACTGGGCGAGCACCCGGACAGCAAGGACAAGATCCAGGTCATGGCCGGCCGTTATGGTCCGTACGTCAAGTGCGGCAAGGTCAATGCCACCCTGCCCAAGGATGTGACACCTGAGACGGTGACGCTTGAACAGGCGCTCGATCTGATCAATGCCAAGGGCGGCGTCAAGAAGGCCGGCGCAAAGAAGGCGCCTGCCAAGAAAACGGCGGCGGCGAAGACGACTGCGACCAAGGCGACAACGACCAAGTCGGCAAAACCGGCCGCCAAGAAGGCTACGGCCGCCAAGGCACCGGCGAAGAAGGCAAAAACGGCTTAATCCCCCTAATATCAGGGGGACCCCGCCGGAACGGCGGAGGGGGGTTATTGTAGCGCTCGGTGTTCCAGGTTTAGGGTTCCCCTGTTATGCAAGACACCCCACCACAAGCGATAGGGAGGCGTAAAGATAAGTCATGCCCACCCTGCTTTCCCGCCTCAAGGCTATTCCCTATCTTCCGCTGCTGACGCTGCTGACAGTCCTGCGGCTGGTTACAGCGGCGCGCGCCGGTCTCGTCCCCGACGAATCCTACTACTGGCTTTGGGCACAACATCCGGACATCGGCTATTACGACCACCCGGCCATGGTCGCCTGGTGGATCGGCGCCAGCACTACCGTCTTGGGCAACTGGACACTCGCTGTCCGCCTGCCCTTTATCCTGAGCTTCCTTGCCGCTGCCTGGTTGATGTTCGACGCCGCGAAACGCCTGTTCGGCGAGGCCGTCGCGAAACGCACCCTGCTGTGGCTCAATGCCTGCCTGATGCTCAGCGTCGGCTCTGTCATCGCCACGCCCGATCCGCCCTCAGTCTTGATGTGGGTTCTGGGTCTGTGGGCCTTGGCGCGACTGCAAGCGTCCGGCAAGGGCGCATGGTGGCTAGTCTTCGGGCTCGCCGCCGGTCTTGGCGTCGAGGCCAAGTACACGAACTTTTTCCTCGGTCTCGGTGTAGTCGCCTGGGTGGCGATCGACAAGGATGCCCGACGCTGGCTGTTGACACCCTGGCCCTATCTTGGCGCCCTGGTCGCCCTGGCGGCCATGGCACCCAACCTTCTGTGGAATGCAAGCCATCACTGGGCGACCGTGGAAAAACAGTTCGGCCGCATCGACAGCGGTGGCTTTACCATCAAATACCTGATCGAGTTCCTGATCTCGCAGCCGCTGATCCTCAATCCGCTGATCTTTGTCTTTGTCGTGACCGGTGTGGCAGTGTGGTGGCGTAATCGCGGTGACAGCCGTTATGCGCTACTGGTCGCCCTGCCCCTGCCCTTGTTCGCCTATCTGCTGGTTCACGTCTTTCATGACCGTATCCAGGGCAATTGGCCGGCGCCGGCCTTTCCCGGCTTGGTCCTGCTGGCCGCGGCCGCGGCCGAAGGCATCTCTGGTAAAACCCTGCTGCGCATCCGCACCTGGGCGGCGCCCCTCGGAATTGTGTTGAGTGCGCTGGCACTTGCCTATCTCGGCCTCGGCGATACCGGCCTAAGGCTGGCCGGCGCAGCCGGTCTAAGCCAGGGCTGGGATCGCGTGGCGGCCCGGATCGATGACATGGCGCGCGCCAACGGTGCCGCCTGGATCGCCACCACCGACTACGATACCGAAGGCGAATTGAGCTACCATATGATTGCGCCCTATCACCGCACGGTCATCGCCGTGTCGGAACGCGAGCGCTATAACTGGCCGACGCCTGAGGCAGAAGTGGTGGGGCAACCGGCCCTGATCGTTATCCCGGCCGGCCATACGCTGAAACTGGATGCGTGTTTTGCGGATTTGACCGATCTCGGCACGGTGTCGCGCCTGAAGACGTCCAGCCCGAAGTCCGACTTCCGCGTCTATCGCGGTAAACTGAAGTCGGTCGGGTGCGTGATAGCGGATTGAACCGCCCCGGGTTTGCCGGAGGCTGGGTTATTCTGTGTCAGGCGACTTTGGCGTTTTCCAAGGCCTTTGCGTAGTATTTAGCCTCGGCTTCAGCTGGCGGTATGTTTCCGATCGGCTCAAGGATACGCTGTTTATTGAACCAGTCCACCCAGTTAAGCGTGGCGAGTTCGACGTCCTTTATCCCCTTCCAGGAAGCTTTCCGATGGATGACTTCGGCCTTGTAGAGGCCGTTTATGGTTTCGGCCAAGGCATTGTCGTAGGGACATCCGGGCCGGCTTTGGCTGGGTTGGATATCGTGGCTTTGCAGTTTCTTGATATATGCCGAGCACGCATACTGAACACCCTGGTCTGTGTGGTGGATCAGGCCGGGTGTGACCTGGCGTGTTTCCAGCGCCATGGTCAGAGCTTCCAGCGTTAGCTCGGTCTTCATGTGGTCCTGGAGTGCCCAGCCGACAACCTTACGACTGAAGGCATCGAGTATGACTGCCAGATAGACGAAAGCTTCGTCCAGCCGGATATAGGTGATGTCGGCCACCCATAGCTGATCTGTCGTCATTGGCGCCACACGCTTGGCCAGGTTTGGCCATGCGGGATGGCGGTGACCCGATTGAGTCGTTGCTGGCTTGAAGCTTTTCTTACGCAAACACAGCAGGTTATCCTCTCGCAAAATACGTAGGACCCGCTTGTGGTTGATATCGAACCCTTCACGTCGCAGCGACTGTGTGATGCGACGATAGCCATAATGGCGCTGCTTCAGAGCCGCTTGCTGGATCCTATCCCGCACAGCAGCCTCCTCCTGCAAAGGCTTCCGTTCCTTCCAGTGACGGTAATAGCCAGACCGGGTAACACCCGCTAGACCGCACATCCGTTCCACACTCAATCCGTCGCCTTGCCGCGATGCCCGCCCTTGGATGAAGGCGTAGACATCTTCTCGCCGGACAGACCTGTCGTCGGGCGAGACCGCTCTAAAAGCAAGGCGTCCTTGAAAAAATCCAGTTCAAGCGCTTGTTGCGCCAGCTTCTGCTCCAGAAGCGCTATCTTGCGTGCGGCTACCACAAGCGGATCAGCAAGGTCGTCACTGGACTTAGGCGACAAAACCTCACGCAGCCGATCCGCCTTACTCGGCCGGCCGGCGCCGCGAAGGCCACTAGACCCTTCCCGACGATAAGCAGCAACCCATTGATGGACCAAGGTCGCACGGATCGAAAACTCTCCAGCCAAAACAGACGCGGGTTCGCCAGTAACGTAGCGACGCACCACCTCATACTTTGTCTCGTGAGAAAAACTTCGCTGTATCTTCATTTAACAGTCCTTTTGAAGAACTGTCCGTGATTATTTGTCTCACCGCAAGGGTGCGGTCCAAAACTTCGGCACAAACAAAAAGGGAGAAGACATGCATCTTCTCCCTTCCGGCTATCAATAGATATCAAGGCCTCAGGCCAGTTTGGCTTCCAGCGTGATCGGCACGGCCGACAAGGCCTTGGAGACCGGGCAGTTGGCCTTGGCGCCGGCGGCGACGGCGTCGAACTGTTCCTGGCTGAT
>CBDFFG010000010.1:0-14209 GCA_965246725.1 Asticcacaulis sp. | reverse complement strand
CTGTAACGTTATCTATTTTTATAAGTGATGAATATTGTAAAAATCTTTCAATTTGTCTATTTGTTATATTGTTATTTTTGCAATACGGAGCAAAAATTCTTTTGCTAATACTAGATGGTATGTTTTTCATCGCATGCAGTAGGAAGCTTTCACACCTATCAATTGTGCGTTCTTTTGTTTTTTCTGGAAGTGAAATTCGCAAGGAAAAAAATTTTTTCAAATAATCTTCAGCGTCAATCCCTTTTCCGTATGCATAGGATACAGAATTTTCAAGTTGACTATGGTGAACGCCAAATACAAAATGAACATTGGGAACAGAGTAAAAATGCTTTACCCGTTCAAGTAACTTCAGTGCCCAATCAGGTCTGCATCTGTCCAGTTCATCGATAATAAATATAAGTGGCCTTTTTCCAATCAACGAACCGTCGGCGTTTTTTTGGTAAGTTTGATAATTTTGATGGTATCTTGCTAAGATAACTCTTGAAAGATTCAAGTTCATCTTTTTGTTTTTTGTGGCTAGATATTAAATTTTTCACTGCTTTTTCAGTGTATTCTCCAATTGCATCTGCTATATCTTTGCCAAGATCATCTGATATTCGACCGTCCACAAGGCCCAACGTAAGTGCTTTCGCGCCAATTTTAGAACCTCCTTTGGCGATAGCGATGCCAACTTTTGCGGCTTTATCCAGCATTGTTTTTTCGTTGGGAGTTTTTTCTCTTATAAGCTCAACCAATTCCCCAGCCAGTGGAATGAAAGGGTCGTCATGATAGTCGTTGGCGAAGGCATCAAATTCAATCACTGGGAATTTCTCTTGACGGAGATACCCTGCCCACATTTTTAGGAACGTTGTTTTTCCGATGCCCCAATGAGCGTCGAGAGCAATGGCGAGCGGCACGGTTGCCTCAGAGATCAACCCGGCAAGACGCTCCCCAAAAATGATATGATTAAACAAGTCGTTTTTAGTAAAGCCTTCTTCAGGCGTGATGTTTATTTCCAAGTCAGAGAATGACATTATAACCTCGCTCTAAGCGAGTTATATTGCCTGATTCTAAGAGCAAACACTTCTTTAGTAGGAGTAAAATTTGGTCTGTCACGCACTTAAAAGTTGGGACTTCGCTTAACCTATAACCCACTTCCCGGGACCAGGGTGCCGCCGCCGGCCAGCTGATAGGTCTTGCCGCCCAGCGCCGGATTGTAGCGCTGGTCATAGGTCAGGACGTGGCCATTGCCGGTGATATTGGCCACTGTATCGCCGCTGATGGCAGCGTCGAGAAGCTTGCCGACGCGGGTGTCGTCCACCAGGGTCCAGGTGCTCGAAGCATCAAGCACGACATCGACATTGCTGGTCGTCTTGCCGGTCAGGTGCGAGCCGTCGCGCAGGTCGAGGCGGATGCTGCTGATGACGTCGGTGATGAAATCGCCGGTCAGGGACCTGGTTATGCGCTTCGATATGGGCGTCGCCGCCATTGCGCCCCAAAGGTCCCGTAGCGCCGGCAACGGCCTTGAGCACGATGCCGCTGTCGCTGGCGATATCGACATGGGTCAGGGTAAGGTCGGCGGTGACATTACTGACGGTAAAGACCGCCGCGCGGGCATGGATAGCGCCGTCGTTCACGGCAACGCTGGCGGCCTTACGCGTTTCCGGCGTGGTCAGGATGGCCGTCGCCGGCAGCATCCCGCCGCCGCGCGCCGTACCACCTGGTCCACCAGAGGGGCCACCAGAAGAACCGTTTGGTGGGATCGGGCCATCCGGCGCCCCTGCGGATGCCGGGGTATCAGAGGTAAACAGGCGAATGCCGACTCCGTCCCCACGCAGGGTCGCATTGGTAAGGGCGATCGTATTGGCGCCGTCGACCGTGACGGCATCGGCGTGATCGGCCGTTGCGGTGATATTGCTGGCGGTGACATCGCCGGCCAGGGCCAGGGCGGGTGACAAGGGGCCGCCGGTGGTGAAGCTGCCGCCGGTGACGGTCGCTTGACCGCCTTCGACCGACAGGGCCGCGGCGTGGTCGGATTCCGTCGTCACCTGGATGGCATTGCCGGCCAGGCTGGCACCGCCGGCGACGGCAATGCCGCGGGCATTGGCGGCGCGGGTGGAGATGGTAACGCCGTTCAGCACGGCATGACTGCCCGGATCTGTGAGATGAATGGCGGTGATGCCGTTGCCGGCTGTCGTAACCGTGCCGCCGGTCATGGTCGTCGTCGCATGGCTGGCGATCAGCAGGGCGGCCGCCAAACCGTAGTCGTGGCCGTCCTGCGGTGTGGTCAGGGTCGTGTTGCTGGCCAGTTGCATGCCGTCCAGCGTCAGTTGCGCATTGCGTTCGACATAGATGGCCGACTGGTCGGGCTTGACGGCGGTGACGCTGGTCTTGCTCAGGGTTTTCGTTTCGCCGGCGACGGTGACGACACCGCTGAGCCGCATGGCGATCGGGACCGCTGTCGGCGCCGGGCGGGCCATGGGGGTCTGGCCGGTCTGACCGGGAGCGCCTTGTCCCTGGCCCTGGCCGCGCTGACCGCGATGGCCGCCGCCGCGACCGCCGCCCATACCGCCACCTCCGCCCATGCCTCCGCCACCCATTTCACCGCCCCCCATGCCTCCCATATCCTGGGCCTGGGCCAGATCGGTGGCGGCAAGTGTAAAGGCGGCAGCCAGCAGGCTGCAGGCGAAGATCGTGCGCATTCTTATTGTTCCCTCAGACCCGGCGCGAAACCGGTAGCAAGGGAGTAGGGCGCAAGTGTGCGGCCTTTATGTCAGCCCTGCAACGCCGCTTGTGGCGCTTCAGGCCCTGGCGAAACCCTTGACCAGTTCGAGCGCGCCGGCGGGATCCCGCCTCAGTTCGGTAATACGTTCGGGCAGGCCGGTTAGGCGCTGGATGGCTTCCGGGACCTCGGGCGCAAAGCCCAGGGCGCGGGTGACGAAGTCGGGGAACTTGGCGGCGTGGGCGGTCGACAGGATGATCTGCGGACCGGCATCGGGCCTCGCCAGGGCCGCCGACAGGGCGACGGCCGTGTGCGGACAGATGACCTGGCCATAGGCCTTGTACGCATGGGCGATGGCGGCGGCGGTTTGCGCTTCGCTGACCGTGCTGGCCGAGACCTGGCTCTTCAGCGCCGATTGCAGGTCCGGGGACAGGCTGACGGCGCCGGTGGCGGCGAAGGTATCGAACAGGCCCTTGGTTGTTGCAGCACTGCGGTCGGATGCCTCGAACACCAGGCGCTCGAAGTTCGACGGCGCCTGGACGTCCATGCTGACGCTGGCGGATTCGACGGCCTGGCGGCGGACATAACGGCCGTCATTGATCGCCTGGTTGAGGGCGTCGTTCTGGTTCACCGCGGCATGCAGGTGACCGACATTGCCACCGACCCGGCGCGCCACCCAGCCGGCAAAGGCGTCGCCGAAATTGCCGGTCGGCACGACGAATTCCGGTGCCGTCGCGCCCGAAGCGGCGGCCGCTGCGAGATAATACGGCACTTGGCCGAGCAGCCGGCCCCAGTTGATCGAGTTGACCGAGCTGATCAGGCCGCGTTCCTTCAGGCCAGCGTCGGCCAGCAGGCCCTTGACGATGGCCTGGCAGTCGTCGAAATCACCCTCGATGCCGACATTGAGGACATTGTCGGCGGCGACCGTGGTCATCTGCAAGCGCTGGACCGGTGACACACGGCCGAGCGGATGGAAGACGACCAGGCGGACGCGTTCGGAACCGGCAAAGGCGCGCACGGCGGCGGCGCCGGTGTCGCCGGAGGTGGCGGTGACCAGGGTCAGGGTCTCGTTGCGCTGCTTCAGGGCCGCATCGGTAAGCGGCGCCATCATCTGCATGGCCATGTCCTTGAAGGCCAGGGTCGGGCCATGCCACAGCTCCAGCATCCACAGATTGTCGGCCAGCTGGGTCAGTGGCGTCTTGTCGTTGCGCAGGAAGGCGGCGCGCGTGCGGTCGGCGGCGGCAGTGACGGCGTCCGTGCCCAGGACATCGACGCCGAACAGGGTCAGCAGGTTGGCGGTCAGGGCGCCGTAATCGCTGTCGGCGAGGTCGAAACCAGGTGTAGGATAGGTCTGCGGAACATACAGGCCGCCATCGGGCGCCAGGCCATCGAGGAGGGCGCCGGCAAAGTTGCGTTCACCGGCAAAGCCACGCGTACCTATATAGTTCATTTTGTTACCATTTCCGCGGAATAATGTAAGGCCTTGCACGGCCGCAGCCTTATCCATTACAAGCGCGCCGACACAAACGCGGCCCTAACATTTTCACCCCGCTGAGAAAAGACGAAACATGACCCCCGGCGAGATAAAAGGTGAGATGCAATCGGCTATCCTGCCTGAGGTCCTGCAAAACGCCCGGCGGGTGACGATCAAGGTCGGCTCGGCCCTGGTGGTCGACAAGGCGACCGGTAACGCCAATGGCGTCTGGATGGCGGGACTGGCGCGCGATATCGCCGCCCTGACCGCCGCCGGCAAGCAGGTTGTGCTGGTGTCGTCCGGTTCCGTGGCGCTGGGGCGTCGTTATCTCGGGGTCTCGAAGGCGCGCCTCAGGCTAGAGGAAAAGCAGGCCTGCGCTGCCGCCGGCCAGCCCCGGCTGATGAGCGCCTGGGAAGAGGCCTTCCATGCCGTGGGCCTGAAGACCGCCCAGGTGCTGCTGACGCGCGAGGACACCGAAAAACGCAAGCGCTGGCTCAATGCCCGGGCGACCGTCGAGACCCTGTTCGACCTTAACTGCGTGCCCATCGTCAACGAGAACGACACGGTGGTGACCGAGGAAATCCGTTACGGTGACAATGACCGGCTGGCGGCGCGCACCGCGCAGCTGATCCGCTCCGAGGCCCTGATCCTGTTGTCGGACATAGATGGTCTGTATACGGATGATCCGCGCCGCAACCCCGATGCGCAGCATATTTCCCTGGTCGAGAAGCTCGATGCCCGTATCGAAGCCATGGCCGGCGGCGCCAATGCCGATGCCGGCGTCGGCACCGGCGGCATGACGACCAAGATCGCCGCCGCCAAGATCGCCGGTTCGGCCGGCTGCGCCACCCTGATTGCCTTCGGGGCGGTGGTCCGGCCGCTGGCCTCCCTGGCCGGGCCCACGGGGGCACGCTTCACCTTGTTCCGGCCGCAGGCCTCGCTCAGTGCCGCCTACAAGGCGTGGATCGCCGGCACCGTCGTGCCGGCAGGCAAGCTGATGCTCGACGAAGGCGCCGTGCGCGCCCTCCATAATGGCAAGAGCCTCCTGCCGTCGGGCATTGTCGAGGTCACGGGCAATTTCGACAAGGGCGACACCGTGTCGATCATGTCGTGCGCCGGCCTCGAGGTCGCTCGCGGCATCGTCTCCTATACCGCCGAGGATATCCGCACCATTCGCGGCCGCACCAGCAAGGACATCGAAGGCCTGCTGGGTTATACGTCGGGCGACGAGGTCATCCATCGCGACGATATGGTGCTGGTGTAGCGCTGTTTTACGCCTCCCCATTTCTGCGAAATAGGGAGGCGTAAGCAACGTAAAACGATCTGCTTTCTCTTGATTGTGACACCGGTTTCCATTAGCAGCGAATAGCAAATAGGAGCCGCCAGATGACTATCGACGACATTGCCAACCGTTTCGTCACCGCCCGCCGCAGCGCCAGCGCGCTGGATGGGTATCCAGGCGAGATCCCGTCGAGACTCTCGGACTCCTACGCCATCCAGGAACGCGCCATCGCCCTTTGGAACAAGCCGGTCATCGGCTGGAAGATCGGCCGCCTGGCCCCGGACAAGCAGGGGGAACACGGCACGGAACGCCTGGCTGGTCCGATCTTCGCGCCGACCTTCAAGGATTATCCGGGGCACGTCGTCACCCTGCCGGTCTTCACCGGTGGTTTCGCCGCCGTCGAGGCGGAATTCGTCTTTCGCGTCGATCACGACGCCGATCCGGCCAAGACCGAATACAGCGAGGAAGAGGCCCTGCGCCTGATCAACGCCGTCTTTGCGGGTATCGAGATGGCAGGGTCGCCACTTAAGACCATCAACGCCCTGGGGCCGACCGTTGTCGCCTCCGACTTCGGCAACAACTTCGGCCTGATCCTGGGACCGAAACTGGCCGAGTTCGATTCCGACAGCACGCCGGCCACGCTCGATGCCGAGGCCGTCAAGGGGTTCGGCGCGCGCACTGTCATCGATGGGGTAACGGTGGGCGAGGGGGGCCTGTTCAGCATGCCGGGCGGCCCGCTGAAGGCCATTGCCTGGCTGGCCGGACACCTGGCCGCGCGCGGTCGCCCCCTGACGCGGGGCCAGTTGATATCGTCGGGCGCCACCACCGGCATCCACGATATTGGCCTGGACCAGGCATCGACCGTTTCCTTCAGCGGTCCGCACGGCAGCCATGACCTGTCGCTGGTCACGGTTGCAGCGACCGATGCCGCGCCCGAACTGGGCTGATCGGTCACAGAAACCCTTACAGATTAAGGTCTTTTTAACACTGGTGGCAAAAACGGCACACTGTGCCTGCTAACGTATACAGCGTTATGCCACCGGTGTCTTTAGCCCCTTGCCAGCCCTGAAATTGTATGGCTTATTTTCGACTCATTGGTGCATAGCTGTTACAAACAGCCATGACACCGGTGTCAAAAAATAATGGCGCGATGGACAAAACTGTCGTGCCCGCCGATCCGCAAATGCGGCGGTGACATGAAAAATCTGATGTTCGGCCGTCTTCACATGTGGCCGCAGTGTTGGAATAACGGGGAGTAAACCATGACCACCAAAACAACCGGCGCCACAGGTGCGCCCAAAATCCGCCGCAGCCACATCGCGCTCGGAATCTCATTCGGCGCCCTGATGGTCGCCACCGGCGCCTTTGCCCAGGACGCAGGTCCGGCCCCCACCTCAAGCGGAAAGCCCGACAGCGATGTCGTCGTTATCACTGGCTTCCGCGGCTCGCTGCAGACCGCCATCAGCGCCAAGAAGCGCGAAGATACCATGGTCGATGTCATCAAGTCCGAAGACATCGGTCAGTTTCCCGACCTGAACCTGGCCGAAAGCCTGCAGCGCATTCCGGGCGTCGCCATCGACCGCGACGGCGGCGAAGGCCGTTCTATCACCGTACGTGGCCTCAATTCCGATTTCACCCGCGTGCGCCTCAACGGCCTGGAAGCCCTGGCGACGACCGGTGGCAAGGACTCGTCGGGCGGCGCCAACCGTGGTCGCGGCTTCGATTTCAACGTCTTCGCCGCCGATCTGTTCAATTCGGTGACCGTGCGCAAGTCGATGGCGGCCGAGACCGAAGAAGGCAGCCTGGGCGCGACGGTCGACCTGCAGACCGCCCGTCCGTTCGACTACAAGGGCTTCACCATGGCGATGGGGGGAGAGGTCGGCTACAACGACCTGTCCAAGGACAGCAGCCCGCGCGGCCAGTTCCTGATCTCCAACCGCTGGGCCGACGGCAAGCTCGGTGCCCTGCTTTCGGTGGCCTATGGCACGCGCCAGGCCTGGGAAGAGGGGCCCAATACGACGCGCTGGGAAAATGCCTATGCCACGTCGAATGTCGGCCGTTTCGCCGGCTATTACGACGCCAGCAATGTCTATCATCCGATCGCGCCCTGCACCGGTTCCAACGCCGCCTGTAACACGTCCGAGGTCAATGCACAGAACCCGACCCTGACCGGCGACGCCCTGGCCATCAGCCGCGCCGAGCATCCGCGCATTCCGCGCTACTCGCGCTTCATCACCGATCAGAAGCGTCTCGGCATCACCGGCTCGTTCCAGATGCGGCCGAACCCCGACACCCTGGTCACCCTGGACGGCATGTATGCCGAATACAGCGCCAATCGCGACGAATACGAGGTCGAGGCCATCTCGTTCAGCCGCAACGGCCAGGGCCTGCCCAAGACCGTGCTGCGCAGCTATTCGATCGACGACCAGGGCACCCTGGTCAAGGGCGTCTTCGACAATGTCGATGTCCGCGCCGAGCATCGTTATGACGAGCTGAAGACGACCTTCAAGCAGTTGAACCTGACCTGGGACCAGAATATCGGCGACAAGCTGACCATGAAGGCCCTGATCGGGGCCTCGGACTCCTTCCAGGACAATCCGGAGCAGACGACCTTCACCCTCGATGCCTATGACGTCCAGGGCTATTCCTACGACTACACCGACAGCCGCAAGCCGGTCTTCAACTACGGCACCAGCAACGGCTGCACCCAGGACCAGACCTGCTACTGGTCGTATACACCGTCGACCGCCAACCCGGCGACGGCCGCCGCCGCCAAGGGCGACGCCTCGCTGATCCGCATCCGCCCGCAATATGTCGAGAATAAATTCGGCACGGCCAAGGTCGATTTCAAATATACGCTGAACAGCGCGCTCGATTTCAAGGTCGGCGCCTCGGCCAAGGCCTATGACTTCGCCAGCGTCGAGAACGGCCGCTTTACCGCCGACCCGAACACCCGCGACGAAGCCGCCAGCACAACCTATTCGTCCGGTCTCAACAGCGCCCTGTCGGGCAACCTGGCCAAATATACCCAGACCGTCTCGGTAATGGGCAATACCTTCCTGATCCCGAACCTCGACGCCATCCGCTCCGACTTCGGCTATGACTGCAACTGCACCAACGCGTTTGGCAAGTTCACCGTCAACGCCACCAACTCGTCGTCGCGCGTCAACAACCGCGAGGCGCATGAGCGCGATTCCACCACCTATGCCCAGGTCGACTTCCACACCGACCTGCTCAACATGCCGGTGCGCGGCAATCTCGGCGTCCGCCAGGTCGAAACGAAGGAAACGGTGTCCGGCTATATCGGCAAGAGCTCCGCCTCGGTCTTCACCACGATCGATCGCAGCTACAAGGACACCCTGCCGGCCTTCAACATTTCGGTCCAGCCGCTGCACGACGTCTATATCCGTTTTGCCGCCGCCAAGACCATGTCGCGTCCGACCCTGCAAAGCCTGGCGCCGGGCGGCTCGATCACCCTGACGGGTTCGGCCGCGCCGTCGATCGGCACCACCAGCGCCCCGCTCGGCAACCCCTATCTCGAACCGATCCGCGCCAATACGCTGGACCTGAGCTTCGAATGGTATCCCGACCGCGAAAGCCTGGCCTCGCTGGCCTTCTTCCAGAAGGACATCAAGACCTATATCCAGACGACGGTCGAATACGTGCCGTTCAAGGAACTGGGCTATGATCCCGCGCTGCTGGCCGGCTCGACCTACACGGTCGATACACCGTTCGCCATCACCCAGTCGCAAAACACGCCGGGCGGCACGCTGAAAGGCTACGAGTTCAACCTGCAGAAGCCGTTCACCTTCCTGCCGGGCATCCTCAAGCGCTTCGGCGGCATCATCAACTATACCCACGTCGAATCGAAGATCCAGTACATCGTGTCGTCGTCAGTGACCCCGGCCGGCGTCACCAGCTACACCTACCGCACGGCCGACCTGCTGGGCCTGTCGCCGGAATCGTGGAACGCCACCCTGTATTACGAAGACGACCGCCTGTCGGGCCGGGTCGCCGTCTCGCACCGCGCCGGCTACCTGTCCCTGCTCAATCCCGGTTCATCGGCCGACTTCCAGGGCAAGAACGAAACGACCAATGTCGACCTGCAGGTGACCTACAAGCTCAACCGCAACTTCACCCTGATCCTCGAAGGCATCAACCTCACCGACCAGTACGACGACCGTTACGACTCGTACAATACGGCGCAGGGCAATACCGGTCAGAACCTGCTGCTCGACTACTCGCACCCGGGTCGCCAGTACTATGCGGGCTTCCGCTATAAGTACTGATCTTTTCTCATATAGTCCGCCACCTTGGGCGCCGGAGCAATCCGGCGCCCTTTTTTTGTCAACCTGGTTTTCCCCCGTGTTTGGCCTCGACCTCTCCGTCACCAGCCGTTAGAAATGCCGATATTCCATGTCTCAACCGTCGCATAGTCCGCAAATGTCCATCTCAGCATCCTCCCCCGCTACGGCACCCGTCGTCTGTTTCGGTGAAATCCTTATTCGCCTGAATACCACCGGCAACCAGTTGCTCGAGGCCTTGCCATCCCTCGACCTGTATATCGCCGGCGCCGAGGCCAATGTCGCCATCGGCCTGCGCCGTCTCGGCCACCCGGCGAAAATGGTCAGCATCCTGCCGGAAAATGCCCTGGGCCAGGGGGCGATCAACGAACTGCGTCGCTGGGGGGTCGACACCTCGGGCATCATGACTGCGCCCGGTCGCATGGGGCTCTACTTCCTGACCCCGGGCGCCATCCATCGCCGCTCGGACATCGTCTATGACCGCGCCGGATCAGCCTTCGCCACGGCGCGGTTTTCGCGTCTCAACTGGACGAAGCTGCTGAAGGGCGCCAGCTGGCTGCACGTGTCGGGCATCACCGCCGCCCTTGGCCCCAACAGTGTCGCCGCCGCTATGAAAGCCATGCAGGCGGCGCGCGCTGCCGGCGTCAAGGTGTCGTTCGACTGCAACTACCGCCCGACCCTGTGGCAGGCCTGGGGGGGCGATGCCCCGACCCTAATCCGCGGCCTGATGGCCGAGGCCGACCTGATGTTCGGCGGCCATCGCGATATCGAGCTGGTCTTCGGCGAGACGTTCGCCGGCGAACCGGCGACGACGCCGCGCGAACGGGCGGCGGCCGATTACGCCTTTGCCAACCTGCCCCATCTGCAGCGCATGGTGTCGACGCGCCGCACCCAGGTCAATGCCAGCTTCAATCGCCTGGCCGGACAGATGTTCACCCGCGATGACTCGCTCGAGACGGCGACCTACGATATCGAAGGGATCGTCGATCGCATCGGCGGCGGCGATGCCTTTGCCGCCGGGGTCATGCATGGCCTGCTGTTGGGCGAAGGCGACCAAAAGGCGCTCGACTACGGCATTGCCTGCGGCTGTCTGAAACATGCCCAGCCGGGCGATGTCAGTCTGGCGACCCACGACGAACTGACGGACTTCCTCAGTGGCGGCAGTTTCGACGTCAAGCGTTAAGGCTGCTACGCGCTTCTGGCTTCGTCCAGTATCTCTTCCTCGATAGCTTCGGTCGGCATGGCGCGCGCCATCAGGGTTTGAACCAGCAGGTCGGGATCGATCGGCTTGGTCAGGAAGTCCTGTACCCCGACCTCGGCCCAGGCGGCGCGGTGATAGGTCATGGCGTTGGCCGTCAGGGCGACGATCGGTGTCGACTGGTTCGGCCCCCGCAGGGCGCGGATTTGCTTGGTGGCGGAAATGCCGTCGAGCACCGGCATCTGCATGTCCATCAGGATGACGTCAAACTGCCGGGTCTGGCAGCGTTCGACCGCTTCAGCGCCGTTTTCCGCCATGGTCCACGACCAGCCGAGAGGGTCGAGGAACAGGGAGACGATGCGGCGGTTGACCTCATGGTCGTCGACGATCAGCACGTGCACGGAACTCTCCTCGACGATTTCGGGCAGGACCACCGGTTCGATCACCGGTATGATGGCGACGGCCTCGTAGGGCAGCGTCAGGGTAAAACACGAACCCTTGCCGGGCACGGACTTGGCGGTGATATCGCCGCCCATGCGCCGGGCCAGCTTGCGCGAGATGGCCAGGCCGAGGCCTGTACCGCCATAGCGCCGGGTGGTGGCCAGTTCCGCCTGTTCGAAGCTGTTGAAGATGCGCTCCAGCGCCTCTGGCGCAATGCCGATACCTTCGTCCTCGACGGCAAAGACGATCATGTCGCTGTCGCCGTTGCACACCCGGCGGGCGCGTAGCCAGACATTGCCGACGGTGGTGAACTTGACGGCATTGGACATCAGGTTGAACAGGATCTGACGCAGGCGCAGGCTGTCGCCATAGATCTGCTGGTCGATATCGCTGGCCAGGATGGTCTTCAGCTGTACGCCTTTTTCCTTCGCCTGCGGGCGGAACAGGGCTTCGAGCGTATCGAGCATTTCCGGCAGGGCGATCGGCACGCGCTCAAAAGTCATCTTGCCAGCCTCTATCTTGGACAGGTCCAGGACGTCATTGAGCAGGCCTAGTAGGACCTCGTTGGCGTCCGCCATCAGGGCGAGGTGCGATTTCTGTACCTCCGTCAGCGGCGTCTTGCGCAGCAGGTTGACCGCCGAGACGACGGCATTCATCGGCGTGCGGATTTCGTGGGTCATGACAGCCAGGAAGTTCGACTTGGCCGCGGTCGCTGCCTCGGCCGCCTCGACGGCGGCGCGGGCGACCTCGCCGGCTTCGCGCAACTCGCGCATGTGGCCGCCGATCGTCTTTACCGCCTGGATCATGTAGACCAGGAAGGCGAGTATGCCGGTGACGACGATGGCCAAGGGCAGGGCGGCGCGCCCGCCGGACATCAGCATGGTGGTGATGGGCAGGCTGATGAGGTAGAGGGCGTGAGGCACCAGGGCGGCATAGAGGTAGCGCTTGCGGTAATAGAGGGTCAGCACGACGCTCATCAGCGAACAGCACAACGATACGGCGGCAAAGACCTTGCCTTCGACCCCACCGAGGAACCAGTTGTACAGGGACAGGCTGGAGAAGACGAGGACGGTGACGACGATACTGGCCGACAACAGGTTCTGCGCCTTTTGCCACTGCGCCTGAGTCGTGAAGGTCAGGGCGCGGGCGAACAGGGCGACATCGGCCAGTACGGTCAGCCAGTAGACGCCCAGCCAGACGGCGGGCCACGGCGACGGATGCAGCAGGAAGGCGGTGGTGGCGGCAAGGGCGGAAAGGCCGGCGCGCGTCCACAGGCTTTTGACGCGCGATTGCGCAACCAGGATTTCGCCGCCTGCCATCATCTGTGTACGTCTCCGGGGAAAACCAGTCCCTGCGATTGGTACACGAAGCTAATGCTCAACCCTTAAGAAAGTGCGGTGAATGCGCTGTATGGTTGATTATTTTCGCCCTGGCGTCGAGTATTCCGTCACCGGGCTTGACCGGTGAAAAATTATTTCACCAGCTTGTCGACGGCTGCCCGGGTCAGTTCATGATAGCCCGGACGCGCTTCGCCATAGATCTTGCGCGCCAGGTCGACGCCCCAGCCCGGCTGTTTCATCAGGGCGCGATAGAGCGGCGTACAGAACTTGCCGCGGCCCTGGCTGGTCAGGAAGTCGCGCAGGGCCGGCAGGGCCGGTGTGTAATGGTGCTGCACGGCCAGCATCAGCCAGTCGAACAGGATTTCGTCATTGTGCGACTTGGTGAAACCGTAGGCGGTATCGAGCGTCGCCATCCGCTCCAGTGTCAGGGTATCGGGCAGCGACGTCAGGAAATACTGCCACTGCTGCGGGATATAGTCGGCGACCGTCAGCGTCTTGGGGTCGGTGCCGGCGGCGAAGGCCTTGGCCTGGGCGGCGACCTGGTCGAGCAGGGGCGAGGTCGGCACGACGATATTGTCGGGCAGGCCGGGATCGTACAACCATTGATGGATCTTCAGCTGCTTTTCCAGGTCGTCGTCATTGTGCAGCAGGTGTGTGCGCAGGTCGGTCAGGAAGGCCTCGGTCGTCATGCTCTGGAAGGCATAGCGCTGGAAATAGCCCTTGAGATAGGTGTCGAGCTTCTTGCGGCCGAAATGGGCCTCGAGCATGCGCAGGAAGGCGGCGCCCTTTTCATAGGGGACGGTGGTGAAATAGTCGTCGGGATTGATGCCCTGCAGGTCAGGGTGCAGCTTGGTGAATTCCGGCGTCTTGTCCTCAGCCAGTTGCTTCAGGTCGGTCTGCAGGTCCTGGTAGCCGAGGACCTGCAGCATCTGGGCGCGGTCCTTGCCGTAGACCTGCTCCATGATGCGGTTCTCGAAATAGACGGTGAAGCCCTCATTGAGCCAGAAGTCTTCCCAGGTGGCATTGGTCACCAGGTTACCCGACCACGAATGGGCCATTTCATGCGCCACCAGCGAAACCAGCGAGCGGTCGCCGGCCAGAACGGTCGGGGTGGCGAAGGTCAGGGTCGGATTTTCCATGCCGCCATAGGGGAAGCTGGGCGGCAGGACCAGAACGTCGTAGCGGCCCCACTTGTATGGGCCGTACAGCTTTTCGGCGGCGTCCAGCATCGATTGCATGTCGGCGAACTCGTAGGCCGCCTTGTCGAGCATGGTCTTTTCGGCATAGACGCCGGTGCGGCTGCCCTCTTCCTTGAAGCCGATATCGCCGACGGCGACGGCAATCAGATAGGGGGCGATCGCCTGGTCCATCTTGAAGCGGTAGGCGCGCTGGCTGGAATGGTTGGGTACGGCCTCGCCATCGGGCGTCAGGCGCTGGGCACTCATGACCGCGGTCAGGCCTGCGGGCAC
>CBDFFG010000009.1:0-134667 GCA_965246725.1 Asticcacaulis sp. | reverse complement strand
GGCCGACCAGGTCTTCGGCACGGTCGGCGGCGGCAATCTCGAATTCCAGGCCATCCATCAGGCGCGGGCGGCGCTGACGCAGCTACCGGGAAGCTGGCGCATCCAGGACTATCCGCTGGGGCCGCTGCTGGCGCAATGCTGCGGCGGCAGGGTAAGGTTGATGGTCGAGCGGCTGAACGATCGCGCCGCCGGATGGCTAACGCAGGGCGCCGGCCGGCCGGCCTTCGGTCTGCGGACGGTCTTGTACGCCGATCATGTCGAGCGCACGGTAACGCCCGGCGAGAACGAGCGACTGCCGGCACGTGGTCCCATACCTGGTGTGGGCGATATACTGGTCGAACAGGTGGGAGCGCCCCTGACGGCGGTGACCCTGTTCGGCGCCGGTCATGTCGGCGTAGCCCTGGCGCGCGTGCTTCAGCCCCTGCCGTTCTGCGTCGACTGGTTCGATATCCGCGAGGAGGCGGCGGCTGTCGCGGGGGTAAAGGTGGCACCGCGCGCGGCTATGCTTGAGGTCGCCAGCCATGCGACCGGCCTGGTATTGATCCTGACCCACGATCATCAGCTCGACTACGAACTGGTCTGTGCCGCCCTGGGCGGGACTTCATCCTTTGTCGGGGTTATCGGCTCGGCCACCAAACGTGCGCGTTTTGTCAGTCGGCTGGCTAAGGACGGCTTCGGCCAGGGACAGATTTCCCGCATGCATTGCCCGATCGGATTGCCGGGCCTGCGCGGCAAGGCGCCGGAGATCATAGCCGTGTCGGTGGCGGCGCAGCTATTGTGCATTGCGCAAGACGAAGCGGTGACGACGCGCTGATTCGCGTTGCGCGGATTCGCTTCATTGTAGTGGTATGTACCAGATTTATTTGGTCATACAATCTGCGCGGGAATTGTGCGTACTATTTCTGAACGACTACCCCTGTTTCGTGACATTTTGATCGCACTGCAGCATGTTTCTTTCAACGATGTTGCAATGCGTACAAACTGTCACGCTAATTTCAAATGCACCTAATAGTGCGGTCGTTCGCTGGCTTGTGAGTCGGTGCTTGTTTTGGGGATACCATGTTCAACAGATATATGATCGGCGCTGCCACTGTGGCGCTTCTGGCCGCGTCGGCGCCTGCCGTTTACGCGCAGCAGACGACGGCCGCCCTGCGCGGTGTGGTCACCGACGCCTCGGGCAAGCCGGTCGCCAATGCCACGGTCACCATCATCCACACGCCGTCGGGCACGCGCGATGTGACGCGCACCGACAGCGCCGGCCGTTACGAAGCCACCGGCCTGAAGGTCGGCGGTCCGTACGAAGTCGATATCGTTGCCGACGGCCAGCCGGAAAGCAAGACCGGGGGCCTGTTCCTCAACCTTGCCGACCAGCAGCGTCTGGACGTCGCCCTGGAGCAGCAGGCGGCCCAGGCCGTTGTTGTCACCGGCAAGCGCGCCACCCTGTCGAACCCCGGTTCGCGCACGCGTCTCGGCCGTGAAGCCATCGAAGGCGCGGTCACCATCAAGCGCGACATCCGTGAAGCCGCCCGCCGCGACCCGCTGACCAACCTCGACGCCAATACCCGTGGTACGGGTCCGTCGGGTGGTCTCTATATCGCCGGCTCGGCGCCGCGCGCCAACCGCATCACCATCGACGGCATCCGTTCGCACGACGACTTCGGTCTGAACACCGGTGGCCTGTCGACCAATCTCGGCCCGATTTCGCTCGAAGCCGTCGAACAGATGACGATCCAGGCCGTGCCGGCCGACGTCGAAGAAGGCGATTTCACCGGCGGTTCGCTGAACCTGGTCCTGCGCTCGGGTTCGAACAGCTTCCACGGTACGGTCTTCGACTACTTCCGCAACAAGGCATGGAACAATAACCGCCTGTACCATCCGGACACGGGCACGACCAACCGTTTGTCCCTGTTCGTACCGGACAAGAATTACGGTTTCTTTGTCTCGGGCCCGATCCTGAAGGACACCCTGTTCTTCGCGACCTCGTACGAAAAGTACACCTCGGCCGCCGTTGTCACCACCGGTCCGTCCGGTCAGGGCTTCGGTACCAGCCTGACCAATGACAAGGTCGCGGTCACCCAGGCGGATCTCGACGGTTACCTGGCGCCATGGTCGACCTACGCCGCCTCGTCCAAGCTGCCCATCGGCTCGATCCCGCACACCACCGATTTCAAGGACGAGAAGTATTCGGCCAAGATTGACTGGAACATAATGGACGGCCAACGCGCCTCCTTCACCTATCGCCACGCCTATTCCTTCCTGTGGAAAGGCTCGCCGTCGGCGGTCGCGGCCAACTACAATACTGCCTGGTACACCCAGCCGGAAAATGAAGACAACTACGCCGTCCAGCTGAACTCGAAGTGGAACGACCACTTCTCGACCGAAGCCCGCCTGGCATGGCGCAACTATCAGCGCGGCCAGACACCGCCGGAAGGCCAGGGCTTTGCCGGTATCCAGCTGTGTACGGACGCGACCACGGTCGGCTCGATCTCGTCGTGCAGCTCGACCAACCGCCTGACCATCGCCTTCGGTCCGGACCAGTTCCGCCAGGCCAATGTCCTGAAGACCACGGACAATGCCGGTGAGTTCGTCGGCACCTATCGCCTGGGCGGTCACTCGGTAAAGGGTGGCTATCAGTTCAAGCAGATCCACGTCTATAACCTGTTCGTCCAGGCGGCCAATGGCTTCTACTATTTCGACTCGGCGGCGGATTTCGCGGCCGGCAAGGTCGACCAGCTGAGCTACAACAACGATCCGGCTGGCAATCTCGGCAAGACGGCCGCCAATTTCGACTATACCAACAATACCCTGTTCGTGCAGGACACCTTCGATCCCTTCCCGAACACGACGGTCAACTATGGCCTGCGTTACGACTTCTGGGATCAGGGCGACAAGCCGGCGCTTAACCCGAGCTTCACGGCGCGCAACGGTTACAGCAACCAGGGCAATTATGACGGCCTGCACGTGCTGCAACCGCGTGTCGGCATCAAGTGGCACAATGACAGCTTCGACGCGTCGGGCAGCTTCGGCCTTTACACCGGCGGCCTGCCGGACGTGTTTATCTCGAACCGCTTCGGCAATACCGGCATCCTGACCGCCGGCTTTACCCTGCAGCGTGTCGTCGATGGCTCGGGCAATACGACCGGTTTCAAGGAAACCGCATCAGGCACGACCTTCTCTCCGACGGATGCGACCGTCCTGGGGCTGATGAACATCAACAAGTCGGACGCCTCCTTCATCACCGGCGTGCCGACGGCCTCGGCCTCCTACCTGTTCAGCCCGACGGTCATCCGCGTCGCCAGCACCAATACGCTGGCGCCCGATTTCGAGATGCCCTCGGACTGGAAGTTCAACTTCGCCGGTCACTGGCACGCGCCGTGGGGCACCACCTTCGGTATCGACGGCGTCTTTGTCCGCAGCAATGTCGGCCTGGCCTTCCGCGACGTCCGTGCGCGCAAGCTGACGATAAATGGCGTCCAGCAATATACGCCGGATGGCCGCATGCGTTACGACGGCCTGGTCGTGTCGTCGACGGCGCCTGCCGGTTCGGCGCTCGATGCCCAGAACCTCACCATCTATGCTGCCCGCGTCGCCGCCGGCCTCGACGTCGCCAAGAATGGCGACGGCACGCCGACCTACGACCTGGCCAACCCCGGTTCGGGCTACGATATCCAGGCCTATAACCCGGATATCCAGTCGTCGAGCTCGACCATCGCCCTGTCGGCCCAGCAGGCCTTCGACAATATCCGCCTGCTGACCGCCCACGACCACCTCGACATCACCGCGGCCTTCACGCGCCAGGACACCGACCAGTACGGCGGTATCCCTGAATTCGCCACGACCGACTGCTGCGGTGGCTCGAACTATGGCGATCAGTTCTCGCTGGAAGACCCCAATGCCCCGACCAAGGGCAAGTCGAGCTATGAAGTGCGCAATGGCGTCAAGCTCAACGCCTTCTACAAGACCGAAGTCTTCCAAGGTTACGAGACGCGCGTCACCCTGTTCGGTGACATGCACCAGGGCCGTCCGGTCAACTTCTACATTGCCGACGCCGGTGCTGCCGCGCGCGGTCAGGTCTTCGGTGTCGTGTCCGGCAACCAGCTGGCCTTCATCCCGCAGCTGACCAGCGCCAATGCTGCCGTTGGCACCTATAACGCCGGTGAATCCTTCACCACGAACGGCGTGCCGGTCTACTTCGGCGCACTCGATACGTCGAAGAACCCCGACCACGTTCAGCGTGCCAAGGACGTGGCTAACCTGCAGACCATCATCAATACCTTCGGTCTGCAGCCGGGTCTGGTCAGCAAGGGCGCCCGCCGCAATCCGGACATCAAGCGCTGGGATCTGCACGTGTCGCAGGACCTGCCGATGCCTTGGTTCGACGGTCACAAGGTGGTCTTCACCATGGACGTCTTCAACCTCGGCAACCTGCTGAACCACAAGTGGGGTGTCGTTGCCGAATACGGCAACAACACCGACGGCCGCCAGGGTGCCCCGATCTACAAGGTCGCTTGTGGCGACGCGTCGGGCACCGTGGTCTCGGCGGCCAGCACGGTCTGTCAGTCTTACGTGATCAGCGGCATTTCGACGACGGCGACCACGCTCAGCGTCAACCAGCAAGCGACGCTGTACTCGGTCATGGCCGGCCTGAAGTATTCCTTCTAAGCCAGCGATTATCGCGAAAAATAACGGGAGCGTCCTTTGCGGGACGCTCCCTTTTTCTGGGCGGAATGCTAAGGTCCGCCAACTCTGGAGAATGCATATGCGCAGCAAGAACCTTACCCTGTCTCTGCTATTCGGCCTTGGCGTCCTGGCTTCGGCAGGCCAGGCCCTGGCCTGGGGCGATACCGGCCACCGCCTGGTCGGTGAGGAGGCGATGCGCGCCCTGCCGAAGGGTCTGCCGGCGTTCATGTATGCCGCCCAGTCTGCCCTCGATGTCGGCCAGTATTCGCGCGAACCCGACGTTTGGCGCCATTCCGGTCCGATCCACGATGCCGATCGTGACCCGGCCCACCTGATGCGCCTCGACGACGATGCAAAAACCCTGGCCGGCACAACCGTGACCACCATGCCGGCGACGCGCGGCGACTATGAGGCCCTGGTACGCGCCCACGGCTACGACCCGGTCAAGGCCGGCTACCTTTATTACAGCCTGTCGGACGCCTATGCCAATGTGCGCAAGGATTTCGCCGTGCTGCGAGTCATCGCCGAGGCCATGGCCCGCGAAAAGGACAAGACGAAAATCGCCGCCCTGAAGGAGGCCGAGCGTCGCCGCGAGGACCTTACCTTGCGCGATATCGGCATCCTGTCGCACTATGCCGGCGACGCCACTCAGCCGATGCACGTTTCAATCCATTACGATGGCTGGGGCGATTATCCCAACCCGGAGGGTTTTACCGCCTCGGGCATTCACTGGCCGGTCGAAGGACCCTATGTTCATCAGTATGTGACGCAGGTCATGGTGCACACGAAGATGGCGCCTGCAACGCCGTGTAACGACACGCCGGAGGCCTGTATTTCGCAACGCCTGCAGCGCAACTGGTCCCAGGTCGTGCCGTTTTATCGCCTGGAAAAGACCGGTATCTTCAAGGCGGGCAATCCTGCCGGCGCCGACTACCTGGCGGGCCTGCTGGCGCGCGGTGCGTCCGACCTGCGCGATATGATTGGTGACGCCTGGACCGAGTCGCCCAAGATTCCAGTGAACTCTGCCGGCAATACGCTCGAAGATATCAAGTCCGGCAAGGTGCAGGCCTATGATCTGGTGTATGGCGATAGCTGATAAAAGAACTCCCCCTTCAAAGGGCAGGGGTATCGCATATGGCCGGGGCCTCTTCTCTCTCTCCTCTCCCCGCGTGCGGGGAGAGGAGAAGGGGAGCCGAACTCATGCACAACAGCCGCATCAAAATCGATTTAATTCAGCTGCTTATTTGCCATATGCAATACCCCTGCTTCAAAGGGGGAGTTCTTTAAAAAGAAAGACTTAAGCGGCTTTTTTCACGAACCTCGCTGCCAGCGCCTCGGCGGCCAGCCGGAACGCCACCTGCCAGTCGGCGTCGGCAAAGACGGCGCCGCCATTGTCGCGGATACCCATCTCGATCATCAGGTTCTGGACGCAGCCATCGCTGTGGACCATCACGCCGTCACGATCGCGTAACATGCCTGAATTGGCGCCGGCCTTGGCGACGGCGACATCGCTCAGGTCAGCGCCCCAGACGGCTTGCGAAAAGGCGCGCACCTTGTCGGGATAGGGAGCGGAATCTTGAGTCCAGCCGGTCATCGGCTTACCCAGCGCCTTGAGATAGCCGGCCTCATAGGCCGTGCCGGGGTCCATCTCGGTCGAGCCGCGAAATGGATCGAGGCACAGGATGGCGCCGTCCAGCGTCCGCATCAGGTTTTCGTCGGCGCGGTAGATGGCAAGATTGAGATCGTCGCCCGAGGCAATGCCTTCGAGATGGACCTGGTTGTCGAGCGGGGTCACCCCCTCCAGCCCGGCCTCGGCGCAGATCGCCTTCATCGGCGTAAAATAGCGTTCCGGGTCGGCCTCGAAAATCATCGGGCCGGCAAGGTAGATGCGGGGACGGGTGCTGATATCGATCGGTTTCATGCCTGTCACAGTCGACGAATTCGCTTGGCGAAACAAGGGTTTTGCACTGCAATAATAACCGCTTGACGGATGGGGAAAAGAGGAATTGTAATAGGTGTCTTTCGCTGCTTCCGGCACGCCGGATAACCCTACACAAGGGATGCAAGACATGTCAGAAAACGAGGCCCACGACACCGCCTTTACCCTGCCGACGCGGCCCGAGCCGATGACTTTCAAGGCCAATGAAACGGCGGTTATCGTCATCGACATGCAGAACGCCTATGCCTCGATCGGCGGCTATGTCGACCTGGCCGGCTTCGATATTTCCGGCGCCCAGTCGACCATCGCCAATATCAAACACACCCTGACGACCGCCCGCGCCGCCGGCATCCAGGTCGTCTATCTGCAGAACGGCTGGGACCCTGACTATGTCGAGGCCGGTACGCCCCTGTCGCCCAACTGGCACAAGTCGAATGCGCTGAAGACCATGCGCCGCAACCCCAATCTCAAGGGGCAGTTGCTGGCCCGCGGCGGCTGGGATTACGAGCTGGTCGACGACCTGGCGCCGCAGCCCGGCGATATCCGCGTGCACAAGACGCGCTATTCTGCCTTTTTCAATTCGCAGCTCGACTCGATCCTGCGCGCCCGCGGCATCCGCAACCTGATCTTCGTCGGCATCGCCACCAATGTCTGCGTCGAAAGCACCCTGCGCGACGGCTTTCATCTCGAATATTTCTGCACCGTGCTCGAAGATGCCACCCACCACCTCGGGCCGGACTTCATCCAGAAGGCGACGATCTACAATATCGAGACCTTCTTCGGCTGGGTGACCACGGTCGGTGACTTTACCCAGGCAGTCGGCCATCTGCAGGCCACCGAAACCTCACCCTATTTCACCGCCTGACCCGCAGGAGCGCGCCATGCCCAAGTCTGCCATCAATCCTCCCGGATTCCCCAAGCCCCTGGCGCCCTATTCGTCGGGCACCAAGGCCGACGGCATCGTCTATGTCTCGGGCACGCTGGCCATCGATCCGGACGGCTCGATCCATGCGCCCGGCGACGCCACCGCCCAGACCCGCCATATCCTGGAGACCATCAAAAAGGTCGTCGAGGCCGGCGGCGGCACGATGGACGACATCACATTCAACCATATCTTCCTCACCGACTGGGCCCACTATGCGGCGATGAACGCCGTCTATGCCGAATACTTCCCCGGCGAAAAGCCGGCGCGTTTCTGCATCCAGTGCGGCCTGGTCAAGCCCGGCCTTGTCGTCGAAATCGCCAGTGTCGCGCATGTCGGAACCTGACACCGAGGCCTTCCCCGAGGCGGACATGGTCACGATCGATGGCCTGTCGGTCAGCCTCTATGGCCGGCCGGCGGGTATTCCCGTCATAATGTCTGCCGGTCTTGGCGGTCATGGCGCCTACTGGCGCTCCCAGGTCAAGGCCCTGGCCAATCGCTACCGCGTCATCCTCTACGATCATCGCGGCACCGGCGCCAGCGACCGCGCCGACCTGCCGGCCGATTATAACGCCTCGCACCTGGCTGCCGACATAGCCGCCATCCTCGACGGTCTCGATTATGAGGCGGCCCACATTGTTGGCCATGCCGCCGGCGCCGTCGCCGGGCTGCAACTGGCGCTCGATGCCCCCGAGCGTGTCCTGAGCGTCTCGGCCATCAACGGCTGGGCGGTGGCCGAACCGCATTTCAAGCGCTGTTTCGAGATCCGCACCGCCATCTACCGCGCTGGCGGGCCCGAGGCCTATCTCAAGGCCCAGCCCCTGTTCCTGTTCCCGGCGGAATGGATCGCCGATCACCTCGAAGACCTCGACGCCCAGGCCGCCCATCACGCCCCGGGCTTCCAGTCGGAACCGACCCTGATGGCGCGGATCGGCGCACTCAGCACGTTCGATATCCGCGATCGTCTGGGGGACATCAAATGCCCGGTCCTGGTCATGGGCAGCCTCGACGACATGCTGGTGCCGGTGCGGAGCTCCGCCTATCTGGCCGAGGGCCTGCCCAATGCCCAGTTCGTCGCCATCCCCTGGGGTGGCCATGCCGTCAACATCACCGTGCCGGAGGAATTCGACCGGTATCTACTCACTTTTCTGCGGGAGCTCTAGTCATGGAAATCGGCGTCTTCATCCCCATCGGCAACAATGGCTGGCTCATCTCGGAGAATTCGCCGCAATACATGCCGAGCTTCGATCTCAACAAGGAGATCGTGCTGAAGGCCGAGCACTACGGCCTCGACTTCGCCCTGTCGATGATCAAGCTGCGCGGCTTCGGCGGCAAGACCCAGTTCTGGGAGCATAATCTCGAGAGCTTTACCTTGATGGCCGGCCTGGCCGCCGTCACCTCGCGCATCAAGATCTATGCGACGGCTGCGACTCTGACCATTCCCCCGGCGATCGTGGCGCGCATGGCCTCGACCATCGACTCGATCAGCCATGGCCGGTTCGGCATCAACCTGGTCACCGGCTGGCAGAAGGCCGAATACGACCAGATGGGCCTGTGGCCGGGTGAGGAACACTATATCAAGCGCTACGACATGCTGTCGGAATATGCGCAGATTTTGCACGACCTGTTCCAGACGGGCGTGTCGGATTTCAAGGGCAAGTATTTCGAGATGACCGACTGCCGCGTCAGCCCGAAGCCGACGGTGGCGCCCAAGATCATCTGCGCCGGTTCGTCCGACGAAGGCCTGGCCTTCTCGGCGCAATATGCCGACTATGCCTTCTGTCTTGGCGTCGGGGTCAACACGCCCAAGGCGTTTGAAAAGAACAATGTCCGCCTGAAGGCCGCGACGGACAAGACCGGTCGCGACGTCAAGACCTTCGTCCTGATGATGGTCATTGCCGACGAGACCGATGCGGCCGCCGAGGCCAAGTGGCAGTCCTATCGCGACGGCGTCGACGAGGACGCGGTCAAGTGGCTGAAGGCCCAGTCGGCGCCCAATGCCGTCAACAAGACGACCAATGTCGTCCAACTCAGCGACACGGTCTCTGCCGTCAATATCAATATGGGTACGTTGGTCGGCTCCTACGCCAAGATCGCCGCCATGCTCGACGAGATGGCCGAGGTCGAGGGCACCGGCGGCGTCTTGCTTACCTTCGACGACTTCATCAAGGGCATGGATGATTTCGGCACCAAGATCCAGCCGCTGATGAAAACCCGACAGCATCTGCTACAGGCGACTGAGTGACAGGTGCGGTCTGACGTGCTAGTCTCCGAATGAGAGTATTGGAGTACAGCCATGTCCGACCACATCACGCCCGAAATGCGGGCTTTCCTTGCCGAACTGATCGCCGGTGTCACCACGGGCGAGATGAATTCAGAGAACTGTCCGGTGCGCGACGTGATGGACCATATCGGCGGCAAGTGGTCGAGCCTGCTGCTCAACGCCCTGGCCGTGCGCTCGCATCGCTTTGGCGAGTTGAAGCGTACCGTGCCCGATATTTCGCAGCGCATGCTGACCCAGACCCTGCGCGACCTGCAACGCGACGGCCTGATCAGCCGGCACGTGTTCGCAACCGTGCCGCCGAGCGTCGAATATCGCCTTACACCCCTGGGCGAGTCTTTGATTCCGCCGCTGATGGGCCTGGCGCGCTGGGCGACGGAGCACCATTCCGCTGTGCGTGCAGCCCGGGTGGTCTTTGCCGAGCAGACGGCGGAGATGGTTTAATACCAAGGCGATTCTATATGACCGTTGCTACATGAAGATTGGGATTGTCCTGACCTTGCTTGCTCACGCTTAGCGGCGCATGCCATAAGGGCAGGACCACAGACCGGAGGGCACGTGACAGGCAGGTGCGTAAAAATCGCCATAGCGATGATGACCTGCTGTATGCTGGGTATGGCAGGTGCGGCGCAAGCTGCCGCTTGCGGGCCGACGGGCACGGTCAAATTCGCCGGGCTCAACTGGGAAAGTGGCGAGTTCCTGACGGCCGTCATGCGCCAGGTGCTGGAGCGGGGCCTGAACTGCAAGACCGAGACCGTCCCCGGCAATACCGTCACCCTCGAACAGGCCCTGGCCGACGACGATATCCAGATGATCGCCGAGGAATGGGTCAGCCGCAGCGACACCTGGAAAAAGGCCGCCGACGGCCACAGGGTCGCCGCCATCGGCCACCCTTTCACCGGCGCCAGCGAAGGCTGGTACGTGCCCGACTACATGGTGCACGTACCGAAGGCGACGACGCCGGACCTGCACGACGTGTTGCAGTTATCGCAAACCAGATACCTGTCTCTGTTCGCAGATCCGGAACAGCCTTCGCGCGGGCGGTTTCTCAACTGCCCGTCGGGCTGGACCTGCGAAGGCGTCAACAGTGCCAAGTTGCAGGCCTACGGCCTTGACCGCGCCTATGTCGATTTTCGTCCTGGTACCGGCCCGGCCATGGATGCCGCCATCGTCTCGGCCTATAATCAACAACAGCCCCTGCTGTTCTACTACTGGTCGCCCAGCGCCATTGCCGGCAAGCTGAAACTGTTCCGGCTGTCGGAGCCACCGTACAGCGACGCCTGCTGGAAGGACCTGACCAGCAAGGCCGGCCGTCATTCCAAAGGCTGCACGGCCCCGCCGGCTGTCATCGCCTATGGTGTATCGGCGCCCTTCGCTGCGGCCGCGCCGCAGGTAACCGCGATCCTGGCGAAGGCGACAGTTCCGATCGACGTCATCAATGCCAATCTGGTCGCTATCGTCGATCGCCATGCCGATCCCGATGCCCAGGCCATCGCCTTCCTCAAGACCCGCGCCGATATCTGGCATGGCTGGGTCGATCCGGAGACGGCCGCGCGCATCGACGCTTCGCTGAAAACCACGGCGAGGGCGGTAAAGACCAACTTCCTGACGGGCCTGACCCTGTCGATCCGCAAGCCGGTCAACGGCGCCATCGATGCCCTGGTCAGCCACCATGGCGGCGCCTTCCGCGCCGTGGCTTCCGGTCTGCTGGCCGTCATCCTGGCGGTCGACGCGGTGCTGGCATTCATTCCGTGGTGGCTGCTGATCGTCGGCTTTATGGCCCTGGCCTGGCTGGGGACACGTCGCGTGGTCCTGACGGTCGCCGTCGGTGTGTTGATGTTCGTCGTCGGGGCGCTTGGCCTGTGGGACCTGATGACCCAGACCTTGAGCCTGATGCTGATCTCCGCGGGGCTGGCCTTTATCATCGGCGTGCCGGCGGGTATCGGCGCCGCCAAGTCGCGTTATGTCCGGGCTATCCTGATGCCCGTGCTCGACGTCATGCAGACCATGCCGAGCTTCGTCTATCTGATCCCGGCCTTGATGCTGTTCGGCCTGGGCAAGGTGCCGGCCATCCTGGCCACGGTCATCTACTGCCTGCCGCCGATGATCCGGCTGACGGCGCTCGGCATCGAGCATGTCGACCCCGAGATCCGCGAGGCCGGCCAGGCCTTCGGCCTGACGCCGTTGCAGATGCTGGTCCAGGTCGAGCTGCCGCTGGCGCGCCCGACCATCATGGCCGGTCTCAATCAGATGATCATGCTGGCCCTGTCCATGGTCGTCATTGCCTCGATGATCGGCGCGCGCGGACTGGGCGAGCAGGTGCTCAACGGCATCCAGACCCTCGATGTCGGCCAGGGGCTGGAGGCGGGGATCGGCATCGTCATCCTCGCCTTCGTGCTGGATCGTATTACGCAGGGGTTCGGCCAAAGTCGCGGAAAGGGGGCGCAGTCATGATTACCATTCGCGGCCTGACCAAGGTGTTCGGATCGAATGCGGCGCTTGCCCTGGCGGGCGAGGGGGCGTCGAAGGCCGATATCCTGAAAGCGACCGGCGCCACGGTCGCCTTGCACAATATCGACCTCGATATCCCGACCGGCGGCATCTTCGTGCTGATGGGGCTGTCGGGTTCGGGCAAGTCGACCCTGGTGCGCCATCTCAATCGCCTCATAGAGCCATCGTCCGGAAGCATCACCGTCGACGGTCAGGATATCCTGGCCCTGGACGCCGGTGCTTTACGCGACTATCGCCGCCGGTCGATCAGCATGGTCTTCCAGGGTTTCGGCCTGCTGCCGCACCTGAGCGTGCGCGACAATGTCGCCTTTGGCCTGCTGGCGCGCGGCGACGATCGGGCAGGGGCGCTGGCAAAAGCCGACGAATGGATCCACACCGTGGCGCTCGATGGCTATGGCGACGCCCGGCCGTCGGAGCTGTCCGGCGGCATGAAGCAGCGCGTCGGCCTGGCGCGGGCCCTGGCGGCCGATACCGGCATCGTGCTGATGGACGAGGCCTTCAGCGCGCTCGACCCGCTGATCCGCGCCGACATGCAGGACCTGTTGCAGGATTTACAAAAGCGGCTGAGCAAGACTATCGTTTTCGTCACCCACGACCTGTCAGAAGCGATGCGGCTTGGCGACACCATCGCCATGCTGAAAGACGGCCAGGTGGTGCAGGTCGGCGCGCCGGACGATATCCTCAACCATCCGGCCGACGATTATGTCGCTCGCTTTGTAGCGGTGCATAAGCGATAGGAAGATGTGATGTCGCCCGAAGAGATTGTCCGGACCTATGTCGACTGTTTCAAAACGCGCGATCGCGACCGGTGCAGCGAACTGCTGGGTGCGGACTTTACCTTCACCAGCCCATATGACGACCATATCGACAAGACGGCCTATTTCGAACGCTGCTGGCCGGGCGGCGATACGATGGAAAGCTTCGATATCGAGGATATAGGCGTTTCCAGTGGGCGGGTGTTTATGCGTTACACCGCCAAGTGGCCGGACAAGCCGGCCTTTCGCAATGTCGAGGTGATGACGGTCGAGGACGGCCGGATGACCTCGGTCGAGGTGTATTTCGGGAGTAAATAAAGAAAGAAGACCCCTCCGTCGCCTTCGGCGCCACCTCCCCATCTTACGATGGGGCGGAGGGAGTGCATGAACCTCCCTCCGCCCTATTCCGAAGGAATGGGGAGGTATGGCGCCAGCAAAGGCATGACCTTAGCAAGCCATGAGCGAAGCTGACGGAGGGGTCTTCTTACTATCTTCACCCCAACACAAACACCCCGAACTGCGGCGCCGGGCTGATCCAGGTGCGCTCGACCGTCCAGCCGGAATCGCCGGCCATGGCGGCAAGCGAGTCTCGTGTGAACTTGTGCGAGTTCTCGGTATGCAGCCGCTCGCCCGCCTTGAAGGCGAACGAATGGCCGGCCGCCGTGACGATCTGGTCGAAACGGCTGACCAGGTGCATCTCCATGCGGGCATATTCGGCATTCCATACGGCCAGGTGATCGAAGGCCGAGAGGTCGAAATTGCCCGCCAGTTCACGGTTGATGCGGCGCAGGACGTTCTTGTTGAACTCGGCGGTGACGCCATCGGCATCGTCATAGGCGGCCAGCAGGGTCGCTTCGTCCTTGACGATATCGGCGCCGAGGATCAGCCGGGCATCGGGGCCGAGCACGGCGCGCATCGACTTCAGCAGGGCGCGCGCCTCGGACGGCGTGAAATTGCCGATGGTCGAACCCGGGAAGAAACCGATCAGCGGCCGGCCCCGGAGGGCGCTCGGCAGTTCGACCGCAGCGGTAAAGTCGCCGACCACAGGCAGGACACTAAGCTTCGGATAGGCCTCGGTCAGGCGCACGGTCGCCATGCGCAGGGCGTCCTCGCTGATGTCGATCGGGACATAGGCGGTGATCTGCGGCGCGGCATCCAACAGCAGGCGCGTCTTGTCGCTGGCGCCGCTGCCGAACTCGACCAGGACGGCGTCGTCGGGAATGCCGGCGACCAGGTCGGCGACGATATCGTGCAAAAGCGCGGTCTCGGTCCGTGTCGGATAGTATTCCGGCGTGCGGCAGATGGCTTCGAACAGGTCCGAGCCGGTGGCGTCGTAGAAGTATTTCGGCGACAGGTTTTTCTGGCGCGCCGACAGGCCGGCAACGACATCGGCGGCAAAGCCGGCATCCCAGGCATCGCTTTCGCCGCGCGTGGCACTGACGTCGCGCGCCAGGCGCACACCCGATCGCATCCAGCGCTGCTCGGGCTTGAAGAAGTTGCGGTAAGTCGGGCGGGAATGGCCAGCCGGGGTGAAGGCCGCACCGCCGCGTAAACTCATCTGGCCGCTCATGAACTTGCCATTATATTCGCCGACCGCACCGGCGCCGGCATGGAAACCGGGATAGGGCAGGTAGGCGCTTTGGGTCCATTGCCAGGCGACATCGGCGACCTGTTCCAGGACGCCGTCGCTGGCGGCCAGCTCCCATTCAGCCTCGGCCGGCAGGCGTGCGCCTGCCCAGCGGGCGAAGGCATCGGCCTCGTAGAAGCTGACATGGGTGACCGGCGCTTCGCGATCGAGCGGATGTAGGCCGCGCAGGGACATCTCCAGCCAGGCGCCGTCATCATTCTGCTGCCAGTAGGCCGGCGCCTCCCAGCCCTGGGCCTGGACCTGGGCCCAGCCGTCGGACAGCCACAGTTCGGCACGGTGATAGCCACCGTCGGCGATAAAGCTCAGCCATTCGGCATTGCGCACCAGCCGGTCGCTGATCTCGAAGGGCTGCAGCCACACCTTGTGGCGCGGGCGTTCATTGTCGAAGGCAAAACCGTGGCCGGCTTCGCCGATCTCAACCAGGCCACCGGGGCGCAAGCTGAAATGGCCCTTGCGGCCGCGGGCATCGGCCGGCCAGCTAATGTTATAGGCGGGCTTGAGCGGGCTCTGGCTGAAGAGATGCAGGGCATCCATCAGCAGCAATTCCTGGTGCTGCTCTTCGTGGGCCAGGCCGAGTTCGACCAGGGCGGCAACGGCGTCCGACAGGTCCTCGTCCAGCAGGGCCTGCATGTGCGTGTCGACATGGCGGCGATAGGCCAGGACATCGTCGAGCGACGGCCGGGTCAGCAGGCCGCGCTGGGCCCGCGGCTGGCGCGGGCCCAGGGCCTCGTAATACGAGTTGAACAGGAAGGCATAGTCGGGGTCGAACGGCGTATAACCGTCGCGCCCGCCCAGCAGGAAGGTTTCGAAAAACCAGGTGGTGTGCGCCAGGTGCCACTTGGTCGGGCTGGCGTCCGGCATGGACTGGACCACCATGTCCTCGGGCGTCAGCGGCGCGATGAGGCTGAGGGTATGATCGCGCAGGGCAATGTAGCGATCGTACAGGCGTGGCGATTCTTCGCCCATGGCGGCGGAGCATTTTACGGGATGCATGACGACTGACCTTCCGTGGTCTGGACGTGAAGAGGTACGCTACAGGACTGGGAACAGTTACAAAGAAGGCCGGTTCAGGCGGTGATCGTATCGACGCGATCGGGATAGAAGGCGAGGTGGCCGGCGATCTCGCCGACGCTGTCGTACGGGTGTTCGTAGGTCCAGATGGCGTTGACGGACTTATCGCCGCCGGCCGGGATGCTGTAATACGAGCAGTCGCCCTTGTACGGGCAATAGGTGGCATGATCGGTGCGCTGCAGCAGCGACATGTCGGCGTCCTCGCGCGGGATGTAGAGGACGGCCGGATAGCTGGCCTCCTTGAGGCTCAGCGCCCGGTCGCTCGACACTATGGTCTTGCCGGCGACGGTCACCGTGACGCGGCCCGTGTGGGGCGTGATGGTGATGGGGTGGTCTGGGCCAGGGATTCTTACAGGCTTCGATGCTGTGACAGACTGGTCGCTCATTGTCTTTGTCTCCGTGTGACACCGGATAGATATGTGCTGTTGCGCCAAATAAAAATTCCACACGGGAACATCATCTATGCCTCGATGTCCGTATTGGCGGTGGCTGTCTTGTACACAATCGTCCTATCAAATTTCTGGCAGCATGGTTAGGCTGTTCAGGACACACCGCCGTGATCACCCCTAAAGCACGAGGCTCTCATGACCCAGTATGATGCCATCATTATCGGCGCCGGGCAGGCGGGGCCGCCCCTGGCCGGGCGGCTGTCCGAGGCCGGGCAACGCGTAGCCGTTGTCGAGCGCAAATATTTCGGCGGCACCTGCGTCAATACCGGCTGCATGCCGACCAAGGCCCTCGTCGCCAGCGCCTATGCCGCCCATCTGGCGCGCCGGGCGGCGGACTACGGTGTCAGCATTGCCGGCGATATCGCCATCGACATGCCGAAGGTGCGCGACCGATCGCACGCCGTGACGATGAAATCGCGCCAGGGCGTGTCCGACTGGCTGCACGGCATGACAAACGTCACCGTCATCGAAGGCCATGCCCGTTTCGAGAGCGCCGATACGATCCGCGTCGGCGACCAGATGCTGAGCGCGCCGAAGATCTTCCTCAATGTCGGCGGCCGGGCGACCATTCCCGACATTGCCGGTATTCACGATGGGCCGCTTCTGACCAATAGCGACATGGTCATGCTCGATCGCGTGCCTGAACATCTTATCATCCTCGGCGGCAGCTATATCGGACTGGAATTCGCCCAGATGTATCGCCGCTTCGGCGCCCGGGTGACGGTCGTCGAAAAGGGCGAACGCCTGATCGGGCGCGAGGATGCCGATATTTCCGACGCCATCCGCGCCATTCTCGAAGGCGAGGGCATCACCATCCATACCGGCGTCGATATCCTCGGCGTGTCGCACACCGACGGCCGGGTGACGGTGCGATTATCGACCGGCGAGGTCGAGGGCTCGGACCTTCTGGCGGCTACCGGGCGTACGCCCAATACGCCCGATCTGGGGCTCGATGTCGCCGGCGTCGCCACCGATGCCCGTGGCTACATTACGGTCGGCGACGACCTGCAGACCAATGTCCCGGGCATCTGGGCCATGGGCGACTGCAATGGCCGCGGTGCCTTTACCCATACTGCTTATAACGACTTCGAGATCATCGCCGCCAACCTGCTCGATGGCGAGGCTCGCAAGGTCAGCGATCGCATCCTGGGTTATGCCCTCTATATCGATCCGCCGCTGGGCCGGGTAGGGATGACGCAAGGCCAGGCGGAAAAGACAGGCCGTCCCCTGCTGGTCGGCTACCGGCCGATGACGCGGGTCGGGCGCGCCGTCGAGAAGGGCGAGACCCTGGGCATGATGAAGGTGGTCGCCGATGCCGAAACCCGCAAGATCCTCGGTGCCGCCATCCTTGGCACCGGCGGTGACGAAGCCATCCACGGCATCCTAGACATCATGAATGCCGATGCGCCGGCCGATACCCTGCAATGGGCCGTGCCGATCCATCCGACGGTATCGGAGCTGCTGCCGACCCTACTCGATGAGATGAAGCCGCTGGAAAAGTAGGAAAAGAACTGCCCCTGAGGAACGCCTTCTTTTGAAGGGGGAGTTCTGGACAGCGGAGTTTCCCTGGCTTGCCGCCGCGTGAAAATCAGCCGACAACCCGTATACACCAGCAGCCGGCACGAGGCGGACGATCCATGACGACACAGTCTCACGCGCCAGAGCACGCCAACTGGATCCTGGCCACGTGCATCCTGGCATCGAGCCTGTCGTTTATCGACGGCTCGGTGGTCAATGTCGGCCTGCCGGCGATCGCAAAGTCGATCCAGGCCGGGGCGGGCGGCCTGCCATGGGTCATCAACGCCTATCTGCTGCCCTTGGGCGCGCTTTTGCTGCTGGGTGGGGCAATTGGCGATCGCTTCGGCCGCCGGTCGCTGCTGGTCATAGGCACGGCGATCTTCGCCGTCGCGTCGCTGGGCTGCGCCGTCGCGCCGAACCTGGCCGTATTGCTGGCGGCGCGCGGCCTCCAGGGCGTCGGCGCAGCCGTGCTCCTGCCCAACAGCCTGGCTATTCTCGGCAGTGCCTTTACCGGCGAGGCCAAGGGCAAGGCGGTCGGCATCTGGGCGGCGGCGGGCGCGGTCATGGGGGCGATCGGCCCGGTGCTGGGCGGCTGGCTGATAGACACGGTCGGCTGGCGGGCCATCTTCCTGCTGAATCTCGGGCCGGCCATAGGCGCCATTGTCCTGGCGCTGCTGTTCGTCAGGGACGCCAAACGCAAGGGAGACGCCGCGCATCTCGATGTCCTGGGCGCCCTGCTGGTGACGGCGGGGCTTGGGGCCATAACCTGGGGCCTGACCATGGGGACGGGCCATGACGGCTGGACGCCTTCGGCCATTGTTGCCAGCCTTGCCGGGCTGGTCCTGCTATTTGCCTTCCTGTGGGTCGAGAAACAGCGCGGCAACCGGGCGATGATGCCGCTGGGCATGTTCGGTTCGCCTGCCTTTACCGGCCTGACGGTCCTGACCCTGCTGGTCTATGGGGCGCTCGGCGCCCTGATGGTGCTGGTGCCCTATGTCCTGATCCAGGTCGCCCACTATTCCGGCACCGGGGCAGGGGCGGCGCTGTTGCCGTTTGCCCTGCTGCTGGCCGTGGCGTCGCCGGTCATGGGCGGGATTGCCGAAAAAACCGGCCCGCGTCTGCCCCTGACGATCGGGCCGATAATCGTCGCCGCCGGCTTCCTGTTGATGCTGCGGCTGGATGCCCACGCCGCCTACTGGTCGCAGGTGTTTCCCGGCGTCCTTGTCCTGGCCGTCGGCATGGCGATCACGGTCGCCCCCCTGACCACGGCGGTCCTGTCCTCGGTCGACGACAGCCATACCGGCTCGGCCTCGGGGCTGAACTCGGCGGTGGCGCGTACCGCCGGCATGATCGCCACCGCCTTGCTCGGTGGTGTTCTCGCCGGCTCCGGCCAGGCCCTGGTCGGCGGTTTCCATATCGCCGCCGCCCTGTGCGCCGCGGCCTGTATCGCGGCGGCGGCCAGCGCCTGGTGGCTGGTGCCGAAAAAAGCCGCTCCACGGTAGACCTGCACCCGAACGACGTTTAGGGATATTGGCGATGCGGATGGGGCGCCGCCAACCTGGAGCTTAGCCATGCGTATTTTTCGTCACCGTCACGCCGTCACTGGCGCCCTTGCCATCCTGTCCGGCCTTGCGGCCACGGGTGCGCAGGCCGATGAAGCCTTTCGCATAAAGGCAGCGACGCTCGGCGCCCAGGGAGCGGGATATAATTACGAGAGCTATCAGTATTGCGGCGCCAGCGTCGGCGATCTCAAGGCGATCAAGGACATCGACCGCAGCAAGTTTGCCGCGGCGGGTGCGGGCTTCGATCCGGCCTTTGCCGATGGCGTGGCAGAAAGCGTGTCCAAGCGAAACATGGCCATATCCGACCTGGGCGAAGCGAAGTACAGATCGTCGGTCTGTCCGAATGCGCTCAAGGCGCTGCAGGCCAAGCTGGCAAGGAAATGACGCGGATACAGGTTCGTGTTTAAAGGTAAGAGAAGACGAGTGTAACGTCCATCGGAGTAAATATATGTTTCGTAAGATATTTTTACTTTCCGCCCTAGTGCTGGCCTTTCTACCCTCGCGTGTCGACGCCGGTGCCCAGAACAAATTGAAGACTTTGGATGCTGCCCAGACAATTTTGCGAAAGGTCTACGCCATTTCTGCTTCCGGGGAACCGGACAACGATCGGATAACGAAGCAGATCCAAGAGATAATCACTCAAACGGATGATCCGAATGTCCTTTATTATGTCGCCGAAGGCGCCCTGGCCTATAGTTCGCCGGGCCAAGCAGGGGATGAGGCCGTCGATTTTCCTTTCGAGATTGCATTCGGCACGGCTATTGAACGGCTGGGGCGATCCGGAAGTTGTGCAGCGCGTGACAATCTTGAACGGATGAGAGATTCTAGAGTTCTGGACGGAGATCTGGCCGAGACGGTTGATGACGCCTTGCGAATGGCGACTGCCGATTGTCGGAATAAATAACGACATGCCCGATATGCCGAAAAAGGACGCGCCGAAAAAGGAAATGCCTGTGAGGTCCGGCGACGACAGCTGTTTCGAGACGATCTTTTCGAAATATAGCCGGCGCCCGGAATTCGAGGAGCGCGTCATCAGCGGTCCGAACGATCCGGGTGCTGACGACGACACGCTCTTTCACTACGTTGTCCAATATGGCGCGTTAAAAGATGTGATTGCGCTCATTGCGCTCGGGGCAGATGTGACCCTTCCCGGCGACATCGGGAATACGCCTCTCCAATATGCGGCCATGAAGGGCCGGGAAGACGTTGTTCTGATTCTGCTCGAGGCAGGGGCTAGTCCCGATCAACGCAATGAACTTGGAGATACCGCCATGTCGTGGGCTGAAAATGGCGGCTTCACCCATATAGTTGCCTTGCTGCGCAGGGCGCTAAGGACAGCCCGTAAACGATAGCGGAGACCGTTCGTCACTAGGCCTTAAGGGCATCCAGCATGTCGACCAGAGCCAGGACGCAGGCCTTGCCAAGCGCGGCCGAGCGTTCCGGCGACCAGCCGTGCACGGCGTCGGGCGCGTCGTCATGGTCCTTGAACGGCATTTCCAGGGTCATGGAGACAGCGCCGAACCGTTCGGCCAGCTGTGCCGTCGACATGGCCAGGTTGGCGCGGCCCGGCGCGGCGACCGGATAGCCGTGCGTCGTCTGGAAATCGGGGGTGCGCGCCTTCAGGCCGGCGAGGTAGGTCGTGTACAGACCGGCCTGGCGATCGGTCAGGGACGGAATACCATCGAAACCGGCCATGAAGACGTGCGGAATAGCTTCGTCGCCGTGGACATCGATGGCGAAATCGACGCCGGTCTCTACCATGGCGCCGAGCACATGGACGATCTCCGGGCTGCGCTCCAGCGTCGGCGCGGCCCATTCGCGATTGAGGTCGGTACCGGCGGCATTAGTGCGCAGATGGCCGCGGGCGCTGCCGTCGGGATTCATATTGGGTACGACGTGGATGGTGGCGGCCTTGCGCAGGGCGACGGCCGCGGCATCGTCACCGGTCAGCAGTTCCAGGGCGCCCTCCATCCACCATTCGGCCATGGTCTCGCCGGGGTGCTGGCGGGCATAGAACCACACCTTCAGCGGGCCTTCGCCAAGGGTCAGCAGGTCGAGTGGGCGGCCGTCGAGGCTTTGGCCGAGGACGCGATGGTCTACGCCGTCCACTGCGGCATATTGCGCGACCAGGGCCGTGTGGCGCTCGGACGGGTAGGGGGCAAAATAGGCGAAACGCGTGCTGTCGCTGTGCGGACGGTGACGGATCGTCAGGACGCCGTCGGCATAGTCGGTGTCGGTCTGGACCCAGTTGCCGCTGTCGCTGACGCGGGCGCGGTAATTCTGCCAGCCGCCAGGATAGGCCGAGCCGCCGGCGTTGGTGATGCGCAGGGTCAGGTCGGTGTCCCGCGCGCCGTCGACCTGGAAGAAAAACCACTGGTAATAGTGCGAGCCGGTGTCGGGGCGGATGGCGAGATCGAAATGCCCGCCGTTGTTCTCCAGCACTTCGATATTACCGCCGTCGAAATCCGCTGTGAGGGTGATGGGCATGGTCGTCTCCGTTACGCACTTACGCAGGTGTTCTGGTATCAAAAATTACGAGTTGGCTCCCTTACGCTGCCGGATAGTAGGCGGTCAATTGCTGGATGCCGCCAGGGGAAAAGCTTCGTAATGCGCAGCGGCGCCATCGAGGTCGACTTCGATATGGTCGAGGACCACGCCGGGATCAAGGGCGCGGACAGTAAGTGTATGGACTCCAGAGCTGAGCATAGGCAAGGCGATATTGCGGACCGCCGAATTCGACAGGACGTTTTCGCGCCATGCGTCGCTGCGGCCGATGGTGGCGAAGTCCAGGACCTGTTCGGGCGCACCGTCGAGGCTGACACTGAGGCGTACGCCCTGTGCCGGGTTCAGGCCATGGGTGGGCAGGACACCGAGGATGAGTGTCCCTCCCAGGTTCGAGGTCGTGGCAAACCTGTAGCCGAGCGGCGCGCTTGTGCCCTGCAGGTCGAGCCGGCTGCGCAACGCACGCCCCTGGCTGCCGAGGTCAGGAACGATTTGCCAGTCGGATGAGGCCGGCGTCTGGGTGACCGGAATGACGACGATGCGATTGCGCTCGGTCGGGATATCCACCGCCGGCAATAGAGTTGTGCGCACCGTCAGTTTTTGCGTGCCGCAGGTCAGGGCAATAGTGCCGGTTCCATCCGTGCCATCATAGCGGATATCCAGGCGTTTTTCCCAGGCGCCGGCGTCGTCCAGCGTTCCTTGCGTGTCTGCCGGGACAAGGGCGGAATTGGCGGATGTCGCCGTCCACGCTACCGGCGTTGCCTGATAGCCGAACAGGGTGATAATGCGCGTCTCCGGCACGCCCTTGCGGAAGGTCAGCGTCGTCTCGTCGCCGTTCAACTGACCGGGATAGCTGACCCCGCAGCCGCTTTTCGTACCCGGCGCCCAGTGGGGAATCATCGGGGGATCAAACACCGCCAGCCGGCGTGGCGCCAGGTCCATCATGCCGCGCCACCTGCCGTTCGCCTGGTCGTTATAGCGGGCGGTGTCGGCGACGATCTGCGCCTGCGCCGCCTGGGCCTGGTCGGCATAGGCATTGGCCGAAGCCCGGCCCTGGCGGGCATAGAGGCCGGCGAGGTCGAGTTTCAGGATGCGGGCATTGAGATTGGCGGCGGCGCGCACCGGATAGAGGACCAGTTGGAAAAAGGCGTCGTGGCGATCGGCGGGCAGGGTTTGCTCGATCGCTTCTGCCCGGGCTACCAAGCGCGCATAGGCGGCAAGACGCGCCTGCGCTTCCTCGCCATCGGACTGGACATAAGGGGTAGTGTGCGCCGGCGTATTGGGCTCCGTCTGGTCCCAGCCCATGAATTCCGGTTTACGCGGCCAGGCCAGGGCATAATAGCCCATCATGATATCGCTGATGTCGCTGGCCTGGTCAGGGCCGAACTGTTGCGCCATCCAGTTTTGCAGATGCTGCCGCGGTGTCTCCCTGAAGGTATCGGCGTCGAAGGCCATGTCCATGAAGTAGGATGTCAGGTATTCGCCGGGCTTGATATCGCCGGCATTGAGGATCCACTCGCGGCGGGCGCCCAGGTCGAAGGCGCGGCCCATCTGCTCGCGGATCAGGCCTGGCGCGGTGGTGGCAAGCCACAAATAGTCGTGCGGCCGCCCCCAGTAGGAGATGTGGTAATAGATACCGGCGCCGCCGGAGCGCGCCTGTTCGGCAGGCGTGCTCAGCCGCGTCAGATAGCCGTAATTGTCGTCGCTCCACACCAGGGTGATATCGTCGGGCAGCTTGAGGCCGGCATTGTAGGCGGCCTCGACCTCCTTGTAGACGGTGAAGGCTTGCGGGATCTGCGCCGCCGGCTTGCCCAGCGACTTCGACAGCAGGTCGCGCTGGACGGCGGTGACCTCGGTCAGGATATTGCGGCGGGCCTCGGGTGTGACCGCGCCCTCCATCGGGCCGTCGCCCGTGCCGCGCAGGCCTATGGTGTAGAGGCTCTCATAGCCTTTGCTCTCGTCGATGCGCTGTTGCCAGTAGAGGATCATCCGGTCGCGATTGGTGACAAAGTTGAAGCGGCCCTGGCTTTTCTCGTCCCACTCGCGGGTATTGTTGCGCAACAGGGGCTCGGCATGGGAGGTGCCGACGACGATGCCATAGGCGTCGGCCAGCTTGGGATTGGCCGGATCGGTATAGAAGGCCTGGGTGACATCGTGCATGGCCGGCCAGATGGTATTGGCCTTCAGCCGCCACAACAGCTCATAGATCCGGGCATAGGTCCTGGGGCCGAGCGCCGGGTGTGCAGGGTCGTAGGTCTTCGCCGCCCACGGGTCGAGGCCCCAGTCTTCGTCATTGAGGAAGAGGCCGCGATATTTCACCGACGGAGCCTGGGAGATGACCGGGGCGTCGTCGAGCGTAAGTTCGGTCACCCGGCGCGGGGTGACATCGGCCCACCATTCCCAGGCCGAGACGCCCCACTGGCGGCTGAGGTCGACGGTGCCATAGACCGTGCCGCGCCGGTCGGAACCGGCGATGACGATATAGGTCTTCCCATGGCTACGGAGGATGCGGCGCTCGTAGCGTTCCCACTGGCCGGTGATCGCCGGATGCGGCATCAGGCGGGAGACGAGGGGCGAGGCGAGGGTGCCGATGACGATGCAGGTGTGCGGGCAATCGTCGAGCGTGGTCGCCAGTTTCGGCGTCCGGCCGGTCAGTCTGGCGATATCGCCGGCCAGCATCTGCGCGGCCAGGGTCGTGGTCGCGGTGTCCTCGTGGACGATGGCGGGGACATTGTCGGCGGAAAAGACGGTGACTTCGCCTGCGTGCGCGGTCGGTGCCAACAGGAAGCCAAGGAGAATTGTTGCGAAAGTTTTCATCTGGCCGCTGTACTTCTGAGGAAAGAAGCTCCTCGTCTCTGGCCTGCTTGGCGCAGGCCAGATCCACCTCCCCATTCCTTCGGAACGGGAAGGAGGGGCGTCTTCTGTTTGCGGCGAAGTTACGTTGACAAGGCAGGTTTGTCGATCAAAAACGATCGATATTGCGCAATATTGATTGATGCTTCGATGAACCTTCGAGGCGGAACCTGGAATACAGGGACATGAGGTTCCCGATGCGTTTGCCCCTTCTGCTGTCCTGCCTGTTGTGTCTCGCTTCGCCTGCCTTGGCGGAGACGTATAAACTCGATGCCGAGCATACCTCGGCGACCTTTACCTACAGCCATTTCGGCCTGACCCACCCGACAGGAAAGATCATGGGGGCAAGCGGCGCGCTCAGCTTCGATCCGGACCATCCCGCCGACAGCAAGGTTGCCGTCACCCTCGACATGACGACCCTGAGCACGGGCCTGTCCCTGTTCGACAAACAGCTCCAGGGGCCCGACTATTTCGATGCGGCACAATTCCCGACGGCGGCCTTTACCAGCACCGCGGTCACCGTTACCGGGCCGGACAGCGCCGATGTCAGCGGCGACCTGACCCTGCACGGGATCACCCGTCCCGTAACCCTGGCCGTCACCTTTACGCGCAAGGCGTTCAACCCGGCCCTGGTCAAGACCGGCATCGGCTTCACCGCCAATACCCATATCAGCCGCAGCGCCTTCGGCGTCAGCCGCTATGAACCCTTTATCGGCGACGATATCGAGATCCATATCGAAGCCGAGGCATATCCGTAGACCGAAGACGGATCTTGAAAATAATTTTCGACAGGATTGAACCTTTTGCCGGGCAGGCGGAATAAACGGGTTTCACGGGGATTTCACAGTGCTGGGCAGGCGCAGCGACGACATCAGGATAAAGCCGGGGCAGGGGACTGCCATGGATGACGCGCGCCTGATCGCCGGGGTGGTCGCGAAAGACCTGCGCATGTTCGAGACCCTGTATCGCCAGTATCATCCGCGTCTCGGCCACTTCCTCAGTCGTATGCTGCGCCGGCCGGCCCTGGTCGACGAGGTGCTCAACGACACCATGATGGTGGTGTGGAACCGCGCCGATACCTTCAACGGCCGCAGCAAGCTGTCGACCTGGATCTTCGCCATCGCCTATCGCAAGGCACTGAAGGCATTGAGCCGCCTTGACGAGCCGGTCGAGGATCCGGCCGACGATGTCCGCGAAAGCCCCGAGCCCGGGCCCGAGCAGGCCCTGACGCAGCGCGAGGTGCAACAGGCCCTCTTGGGCGCCATGGGCGACCTCAGCGCCCATCACCGGGCGGTGGTCGATCTCGCCTATTTCCACGATCTCGGCTATCACGATATCGCTGAAATCATGGATTGCCCCGTCGACACCGTCAAAACCCGCATGTTCCACGCCCGGCGCTATCTGCGTACCCTGGTGGCCGGGCAGTTATCGGATTGGTTATAGCCATGACCGGAGACATCATTCCCTTGCACAGCGACCCGCACGAACAGGTCAGCCTGCTTTTGCCCTGGTACCTGACCGACACCCTTGCGCCGGCGGAGCGCGCCGTGGTCGAGGTACACCTGCGCACCTGTTTGCGCTGCCAGGCCGACCTGATGGCCGAACGCCGCCTGCGCGCAGAAGTCGCCGAAGCGGTTGCAGAGCCAGCAACGGCCGATGCCGGCTGGCAGGCCTTGCGTGTCCAAATGGATGGCCAGTCGGCGCGCCGTAAAACCCTGGCGCCAAGGCTGAGCCGGCCGGTGCTGCGCACGGCCGTCCGGCAGTGGCGCGCCAGCCCCGGCTGGATGCGCATGGCCATGGCGGCACAACTGGCCCTCCTGCTTTTGGGGGCGACCCTGCTGGCCCATCCTTGGCAGGGAAGGCTGGGGCCGCAACAACAAGGCCAGACGACCTATCACGCCCTGGGGGCTGCGACCGTGCCGGTTTCGGCCAATGTCGTTATCATGTTCCGGCCCGACGCCACCGAGGCAAATCTGCGGGGCCTGCTGACCGGCAATGGCGCCCGGTTTGTCGACGGCCCGACGGCCGCGGGCGCCTATCTGCTGCATGTGCCCGCCGATCGCCGCGCCGCCGTGCTGGCCGACCTGCGCACACGCCCGCAGGTGATGGTGGCCGAGGCCATAGATCCAGGCTCCGCGCCATGATCCGTTTCCTGATTGCCCTCGTCCTGACAGGGCTTGCCTGGAGTGGCCTCGCCCTGGCTGCGCCGGCGCCGCAGAGCGGCGACGTCCTGGTCATGGTGCGGGCGGCCCCGGCCCACTACAGCCCCGATGCCGCCTATGGCGCCGGCTACGGTGGCGGCCGTTCGACGACCCGACGCGTGGCGGAAGGCATAGCAAAGACCTATCACCTGGTGCTCGAAGACGCCTGGCCCATGCCGCTGCTTGGCCTCGACTGCTATACCCTGGCGGCCCGGGACGGCCGCTCGGCCGAGGCGGTGGTGGCGCAGGTGTCGGCCGATCCGCGCATCGAATGGGCCGAGGTACGCCAGCTTTATAAAGGCCAAAGCGGGGGACAGGGCAGTGTTACGCCGCCGCCCGACGATCCCCTCTATCCGGTACAGCCCGATCGCCAGGCCTGGCATCTCGACGCCCTGCATGCGGTCGCCACCGGCAAGGGGGTGCGTATCGCCATTATCGACAGCGCTGTCGAGACCGGTCACCCCGACCTTGCCGGCCAGTTCGACACGAAACAGGACTTCGTCACCGGCCATGACGCCGTTGCCGAGATGCACGGCACCGGCGTCGCCGGCATTATCGGGGCTATTCCCGGCAACCATCAGGGCATTGTCGGTGTCGCGCCCGGCGCGCGCCTGATGGCCCTGCGCGCCTGCTGGCAAGGGCAGTCGCCCAGTAATGCCACCCTGTGCGACAGTCTGAGCCTGGCCCAGGCCCTGCATTTCGCCATCGATCACCGGGCGCAGGTCGTCAATCTCAGCCTCAGCGGGCCGCCGGACCGGCTGCTGGCTCGGCTGATCGATGTCGCCCTGGCCCGGGATATCGCCGTGGTCGGCGCCGTCGATCCGCTGCAGGCGGACGGCGGCTTTCCCGCCTCCTATCCCGGCGTCGTCGCCGTCCTGTCGGACGGCCAGCCGTCCCCCCGCAACAGCCTGGCCAAGATCATGGTCAGCGCGCCCGGCCGCGATATCCCGACGACCGAACCCGGCGGCCACTGGTACGTCGTCAGCGGGTCGTCATATGCGGCGGCCCATGTTACCGGCCTGCTGGCCCTGGTGCGGCAAAAACGGCCGCACGCGCCCGATGCCCTGGTCAGCGCCGGCGGGACGATAGATGCCTGCGCCACCCTGGCGCGGGCAGGCGGGATGTGCGACACCGGCGCGCCGTCCGTGGCCAACGCCTCGCCCTAGATCCTGTATGTCGCGTCCCGTCGTCCTGTTGTGTGCTGTAATCTGCGCCATGCTGGCCGCAGGGACGACGCACGCGGCGACGGTGGGCCAGGTCGGCATCACGGCAACGCTCGAGTCGCAATACAGTTTTCGCGGGGCGTCCCTCAGCTACGGCCGGCCCGATGCGCGCCTGACCCTGTCCTATGACCGTGGCGGCTTGTACGGCGGCCTGTCGGGCATTGCCGTATCTGATGCCGATGGCCGTGTCCGCCTGCTGGGCGGTGTCGTCTATGGCGGCTATGCCGTCCGTGACGCCACAGGCACCACCTGGGATGCCGGCTTTACCGCCACGCGCCTGACGGCGCGCGCCACCCTGACCTATGGCGAGCTCTATGCCGGTTTCAGCCGCGGCAATCTGTCCGGTCGCCTGTCGTGGTCGCCGCGCTATCTTGGCCAGGACCAGGGTACTGTCTATGCAGAGCTCAATTCCAGCCTGCCGCTGTCGCCACGCTGGCGCCTGGTCGGCCACGCCGGCATGCTGACGCCGCTGAGCGGCGAGGAGCGCCAGCAACGTTTCGATGTCCGCGCCGGGGTCGCCGCGACGATCGGGCCCTGCGACCTGCAACTGACCTGGACGGGATCGACGCCACGCCGCAATGTGCGGTACGCCTGGCTCTATCCGCATTACCGCGACGGGCTTATCGCCAGCGTCTCGACAGCTTTCTAAGACTTTTGGCTGAATTATTTTCCGCACCTGTGAACCGTTCGCAGGCCTCCCCGGATTAACCGAACGGGCCACGACATCCGTGTGGCTGTTCGACGGTGGAGAATTTTCATGACAGCAGAACCCGGTAAGAGACAGATCAAGCCTGGTCTCATGGTAGCCGGCCTTGCCCTGGCGACGGTCGCCATGGCCGGCCTGGCAGCCTGCGGAGGCGGCGGAGGCGGCGGCTCGGGAGGCTCAGGAGGGGGTGCCGGCGGCGGTGACGGCTACAGCATCAGCATGAGTTCGAGCAGCTCATCGAGCTCCAGCAGTTCCAGCAGCAGTGTCGCCGCTACTGCCTATACCGCCAAGGCCGTCGTCGGCGACGTCGCCGGCGCCGCTGCCAATACCGACCCTAACCTGATCAATGGCTGGGGGGTCGCCTTCAACCCGGCCGGCTTCGTCTGGGTGTCCGACCAGGGCACGTCGAAGTCGACCCTCTATGACGGTAATGGCGTCGTCCAGAGCCTGGTCGTGTCGATCCCGAACAACGCCGCCGGCGCCACGGCAAAACCGACCGGCATCGTCTATAATGGCGGCAGCACGTTCCAGGTGTCCAAGGGCGGCAAGACAGGCGCCGCACCCTTCCTGTTCGCCGGTATCGGCGGCACGATTTCGGGATGGTCGCCCAGCGTCGATGTCGCCAATGCCGTCACCGTCTATGACGGCAGTGCCAGCAACGCCGTCTATACCGGCCTGGCCATCCTGGGCGGCGCGGTCAACCGCCTCTATGCCGCCGATTTCCGCAACGGCCATGTCGACGTCTTCGACGCCACCTATGCCAAGATCACCGTCTCGGGCGGCTTTACCGATCCCAACCTGCCGGCGGGTTATGCGCCGTTCAACGTCCAGGCCCTCAACAACCAGCTCTACGTCACCTACGCCATGCCGGGCGCCGGCGGCAAGGAACAGGTCGGCGCCGGCCTTGGCATCGTCGATATCTTCGATGCCGACGGCAAGCTGGCCAAGCGCCTGGTTACCGGTGGCGCCCTCAATGCGCCCTGGGGCGTGGCCCTGGCGCCGGCCAATTTCGGCACCTACAGCAATGCCCTGCTGGTCGGCAATTTCGGCGACGGTACGATCAATGCCTATGACGCGACGACCGGTGCCCTGATGGGAACGCTGAAGACGGCTGCCGGTGCGCCTATTGTCATCGACGGCCTTTGGGGCATTGCCTTTGGCCCCGGCGTCAACAGCCAGCCCACCAATACTCTGTTCTACGCTGCCGGACCCGGCGGCGAAGCCCACGGCGCCTATGGCCGTATCGACCCGCAGTAAGCGGACCGAAAGGCGTAGACGTGCGCCTGCAGCCACCCCTTAGCCCAAGGGGTGGCTGGCTTTTTTATGTTTTCGGATCGATACGGTCGACCGTGTAGCCAAGGCCGCGCAAGCGGGAGACCAGGCCCTCGGGTCCGAACAGATGGTTTGTCCCGACGGTGATAAAAACCGTCTTGTCACCCTTTAGCATCTCTTCGATACGCGGCACCCAGAGCCGGTTGCGCTTGACCAGCAGGATCTGGTTGACGGCCGGATTGTCGACATCCTCCTGCTTCAGGCTGGCAGTCATGACCTTTTCGTCGCCGTTGCGCCAGTTCTTGACCTGATTTTGAATTCCTTCGTCCGGTCCCCCGACCCCGAAATGGACGGTCAGCGCTTTTTTCAAAGCCGTCGTGCCGTAGTCGGCCGCAGTCGGCTGGTTGCCTAGTTCGGTGAGGTAGCTGTAGTGCAGTTTGTTCGGCTCGAAGCCGTCGGTCTTGATCTTCAGCGATCGTGCCCGGTGGAAGAGGGTATAGTCGACGCCGCTATCGGTCGTGAATCCGCCGCCCATGCGATCAAGTGCATTTATAAAACCCGCCATGACGCCAGGCTTTACCCGGGCGACATCGTCGAGCGTCGCATTGTAGCGATTGACGATGGTGGCAAGCTCGGTCTTTTCGGCATCGGTCAGGCCGGCCAGCAGGACGGGCTTGTTGGCCATGGCCGATTGTTTGAAGCCGGTAAAGGGCGGGAGCTTGTCGAGGTCGGGGACTTCGAACCAGGCCTCGTCGGCGGTGTCGAAGGCCTGGAACAGGCGCGGATCCATCCAGGTCGTATTGCCCTTGAGGACGTGGATGCTGCCGAAAAGATAGACGGTCGCTTTGCCATTGTGCACCACCCACAGCAGCGGCGATCCCGTCGGCCCGGCGCTGGCTTCGCGGGCATCGAGCTGGGCGGCGGTCAGCGGGGCAGGGCGCGCCTTGACGGCAGGCGCGTGCGACACCGCGCCAACCACAAGGGCCGTGGCGACGGTTGCAGCCACCACGGCTCCGGCCACGCCGAGGACGGGCACCAGCCAGGCGGGCCTGCCGCGGGCGGCGCGATATGAAAAAGCAAAAGCTTGCTGGGATTTGACGGTCATGCTCACCCCCGATTGCAGACTGTCTGGATACAAGTAAACACTTACCTTGCGGTTAGGGGAAAGGGTTAACGGTGCAGCTTTTCCCGCCAAGGCTGTATCGCCGCGGACTGGTCTTTTAGACCCGAAGTCTTATCTGGAGAGGGTACCCCGTCTGTGCAGTCAGGTGGGAATCGCGTAGAGTTTTGCCATGAAATCCCAGATGGACCTGTTCGAGGCTGCGGCCACCCATGTGCCGACCGTGGCGCGGCCGAAGCCGGTCGCCCGTCGCAGTCCCGGCGCACCGGCAGCGGCCCTGTCCGACGACGACATGGCCCGCCATCTCGAAGGCACCGGGCAATACCGCATCCTGCGCCGGCTGGTGCCGCGCGCCGTCGTTGCTGAGCCGCGCCCGGGCTTTCCGCGCATCGGCGTCATGGTCGATACCGAAACCACAGGGTTGAGCAAGCAGACGGCCGAGGTCATCGAGATCGGCGCCATTGCCTTTACCTATGATGACGACGGCAATTTCGGCGACGTCATCGGTGTTTTCGGCGGCCTGCAGCAGCCGTCGAAACCGATCCCTGCCGAAATCACCACCCTGACCGGCATTACCGACGCCATGGTCGCCGGCCAGGAGATCGACCATAATGCCCTGCGTCGCATGATCGAACCGGCCGACCTGATCATCGCCCACAATGCCGGCTTCGACCGATCCTTCTGCGAAAAGCTGTGCGACAGCTTTACCGGCAAGGCCTGGGCCTGTTCGGTCGCGGAGGTCGACTGGAAGACACGCGGTTTCGAAGGCACGAAGCTTGGCTACCTCATCGGCCAGTCGGGTTATTTTCACGATGGCCATCGGGCCGTCGACGACTGTTTCGCCCTGCTCGAGGTCCTGCTCGGCGGCGATGATGGTCAAGAGGGGGACGATTCCGCTTTTGCGGAATTGTGCCGATCGAGCCAGAGATCGACCGCTCGTATCTGGGCCGAGAACAGCCCGTTCGACATGAAAGAAAAGCTGAAAAGCCGCAGCTACCGCTGGTCGGACGGCACGGACGGCCGTGCCAAATCGTGGTGGTGTGAAATCCCGGCGGAGAAGGTCGAGGACGAACTGCGCTTCCTGCGCACGGAAGTCTACCATCGCGCCGATGCGTCGCCGCCGGTGCAATATGTCTCGGCGGCCGACCGATACAAGTAACGGTTGCTTTTGCGGCTGCCGGTTAGCGATTGCTTATCTCTTTTGCGTGACCCTCTATCTTCGTACAGCCCGGCGGCGTATGCCTCGTGCTGTGCACGTTTGATAGTGTCTCCGGTTTATGAGTAAGCGACATGATGAGTTCAGCAGTACCGGCCAGCGTGCCGGATCGCTTGAATATCCTGCTTGTCGAGGATAATCGCGGTGATGTCATCCTGATGCGCCGCGCCCTGCGCCAGGTCGACGCCGGCATTACCGTGACGGCCGCCGGCAGTGCGGAGGAGGCGCTGGAGCTTTTGCAGGACAGCAGCCTGGCTGCCTTCGACCTGATGCTGCTCGATCTCAACTTGCCGCATATGAGCGGTATCGACCTGCTGTCGCAGCTCAAGAAGGCCGCCTATCTCCAGCATATTCCCGTACTGATCCTTAGCAGTTCGGAAGCGGCCAACGATGTCTCACGCAGCTATGAGCTGGCGGCCAGCGCCTATATAGTCAAGCCACTCAGTATAGACGGTTATGACAAGCTGGCCGAATTCATCCACGACTGTTGGTTTGGCGGCAATGCCGTGCCGATAGATCTCGGTGATGGTCGGGTGCTGAAATTCGGCACATGAAAATAAAAAAGCCCCGAATGAAGCATTCGGGGCTTTAATTTTACCAGCTGCGGCCGTTGTAGCGGTCATCGTCGTCATGGCGATGATGGGGCGGGCAGTTGGGATCGCGATAGTCACGACTGTCGCGATAGGTGCGGGTTTCGACCACGCGACGCTCCGTATAACCTCTGTATACCGGCTGTTGTACGACCACGACACGCTCGCGGTACACCGGCGGTGGGGGAGGCGCCTGCTCGATGACGACGCGTTCGCGATAGACGGTGCGCGGTTGCTGATAGCCATTGTCGTTATAACGATCGTCATAACGGTTATCGCTATATCCGGAATTATCGTAGTCACGGTCATTATAACCCCGGTCATCATAAGCGGCTGTCTCGGTGCGGTAACCGCAGTGGGTGGTTTCCTTGCCGACGCTGGAACCGACCGCCGCGCCGAGCACGGCGCCAAGGACAGCACCTGTACCGCGATCATGGTGGCCGGCAATGACGCCGCCGCCCAGCGCAGCCCCGGCCAGGGCACCCAATACGGCGCCTCCCGTCTGGTTGCTCTTCGTGCGGTCATAGCAGTCCTGCGCCGAGGCAATACCCGGCAGGGCGCAGATGGCGGTCAAAGCGATAGCCGACAGCGCCAAGGTTTTGGATGAGAAGATGTGTGCCATTGTCTGTGGTTCCCGGTCTGGCGGTTGGAACGTTGATCGTCCGCCGTCGATGGAAACCACTATAGTTGCCCGAATATGAACGCGATTTGAGCGCCACATTCATACTCGTTCATAATGCTATTTTCATCTCACCGTCGGCGCATCGAGGCGTAAAAGGCCGCGGGCCTTGAGGTCGCTCCACAGACCGGCGGGGATGGGCGTTGTCATCAGTTCCACGTCTGCGGCCACCTCGTCCGCGTGTGCCATGCCGGCGATCACGCTGGTCACCGCCGAATGCATCAATGGAAACTGCAAGGCGACTGCCGCCAGATCGACGCCCCAGTCGCGGCACAGATTGCGCAGGGTGTCACGTTCCGACAGCTGGGCTTCCGAGGCCGGGGCATAGTCGAAGTGGTCACCGCCGGTCAGCAGCCCCGAATTGAACGGCCCGCCGATCTCGACTGTCACGCCCTTTTTCACACAGAGCGGCAGCAGGCTGTCGAGTGCCGTCTGGTCCATCAGGGTGTAGCGCCCGGCCAGCAGAATAGTGTCGATATCGGCATGGGTCATGACCTGTTCGCACACCTGCCACGCGTTGACGCCGAGGCCGATGCGGCTGACATCGCCGGCGTCCTGCAATTCCTGCATGGCCCGGTAGCCGCCGTCGAGAAACGCTCTCAGGTGGCCATCATGGGCCTCGCCATGGGTGCGGTCGCCGAGATCATGGGCCAGCAGGGTCGTGACCTTTGCGCCCTTCAGGCGCCTGTAGCTGTCTTCGAACGATCGCATGACGCCATCGTAACTGTAGTCGAATTCCGGCTCGAAGGCTTCGCCGTCGACAAAGCCATGACGCTCGCTGCCGCGCGGTTGCGGGGGTATGGCTTTGAGCAGGCGGCCGACCTTGGTCGACAGGATGCAGGCCTCACCGGCCAGGGCCCGGCCGAGGCGGCGCTCGCTCAGGCCCTGGCCGTAATGCGGCGCCGTGTCGAAACGGCGGATGCCGGCCGACAGGGCGGCATCGATCGTGGCCTCGGCGGTCGCCTCGTCCATGGCACGATAGAGATTGCCGATCGGGGCGGCGCCGAAGCCGAGGCGCGGCGCCGGTGCAGGCGGAAGTTCGGCCATATTATTGTCCCCCCAGGGAACGGCTGAGGGTTGCGGCCATGGCCTTGAGATGTATCAGGGTTTCTTCCATGCCGGCGCTCTCGGTCGAGCGGATAAAGGGCATGGTCAGGGCTCCGATAACGGCGATATCGTTGCGGATCGGGCAGGAGATATCGGTAATCCCCTCGGCATAGCCGCTTTTGGCGGCGGCATAGCCTTTGGTTATGGCGTCGTCCGTGGCGATTTCGAAGGCCTGCCATTCTTCGGGCGTGACACCGGCGCGCAACATGGGCTGCATCGCGGTGCGTACCCTCGGTTTCTGGAAGGCATACAGCACGATGCCGGACGTCGACTTGCACAGATGGCGCTGGTAACCGACGCGCACGGAAAAGCCGAGATCGCCGGGCGCCTCGATCCGGGCGACCACGACCATGCGGTCTTCCGAGGCGATGGCCAGGTGGCAGGCTTGACGGGTTTCGTCGCTCAGCGTCTGCATCAGGGGCAGGGCGCTGATCAGCAGGTTCTGGTTCGGTCCGCGGGAGATGCCCAGCGAGAACAGCTTGTTGGTCAGCTCCAGGCCGTCGCCGCGCGTCGAGGGCGCGACATAACCGCGCGCTTCGAGCACCTGCACCATGCGGAACAGTTCGCTGACGGAGCGATCGAGACGCACCGAAATCTGCGACAGGGTCAGGGGCGATTTTTCCGCCGCCAGCAGTTCGAGGATATCGAGCCCCTTTTCCAGGGCGGGCGCCCGGTACTTGCCTGTTGTGTCGGAGGGAGATGTCTCGGAAGCGGGGGTATCGATGGGCGGCATGACGATCTCGGCAACGACGGGCGGTATTCGGCCGGGAACAGCCGCGGACCGAGTGCGCCCTATAGGCGTGCCGTCAGGTCCCGTCCAGAGCATGAGCGGAACAGGCGATGATTGCAACGGCAACCGCCGGCATTTTCAGGGTCTGGACAGATATGTCGCATGGTCCGGCTGTTGCGCCGCCAGGCCTGCCATACCCGCGCGCATGCCTTCCAGGGCCCGGCGCAGGTCGGTCTCCGGCACGGCGTCGGCCATCGGATCATAAGATCGCGGCGTCAAGCCCTGGCCGAGCAGGACCGACAACCAGCTGCCCATCTTGAACAGTTCCGTCTCGCGCACGAAGACGCGACCCGTATCGGCGAACAGGGCCATGCGGTCGGCCAGCGATGCCGACACGGTATTGTCACGGTTGAAGCGCCAGAACGCGGTATCGTCGCGCAGGGTCAGCTTGTAATGCAGGCACAGGAAGTCGCGGACGTCATCGTAGTCGAAGGCGGTCTGGCGATTGAATTCCTCGCGCAGTTCCGGCGACATGCCCAGATCGGGCAGACATTGCAAAAGCTTCTGCGCCCCCTTCTGGATCAGATGGATAGAGGTCGATTCCAGCGGCTCGAGGAAGCCGGCCGATAGTCCGATGGCGACGACATTCTTCGTCCACGCCTCGGCGCGCCGGCCGGTGCGGAAGCGAACGATGCGCGGTTCGGCCAGGGCCTCGCCGTCAAGGTGACCGAGGACCGTATGGGTCGCCTCGTCGTCGCTGATATGGCCGCTGGAATAGACATACCCATTGCCGGTGCGATGCTGCAGCGGGATACGCCACTGCCAGCCGGCGTCACGGGCCGTGGCGCGGGTATATGGCGTTAGGGGTTCGGTGCGCGCCGACGGCACGGCGACGGCGCGGTCGCAGGGCAGCAGGCCGTTCCAGTCGATATAGCCGGTCTTCAGGGTCTGTTCGATCAGCAGGGCGCGGAAACCGGTGCAGTCGACAAACAGGTCGCCAGCGATCTCCGTGCCGTTTTGCAGGCGCAGGGTGGTGATGAAACCTGTCTGCGGATCCTGGCCGACGCTGTCAATACGGCCCTCGAAGCGGGTGACGCCATGCGCCTCGGCGTGACGCCGCAAAAGCTGGGCATAAAGACCAGCATCGAAATGGTAGGCGTAGGACAGGCCCGACAGGGGCGAGCGCGGATCGGTGCTGCGGCCGCCGAAGCGGTCGCGCATTGCCATCTGGGTGCCGAGATTATAGGCGGATAGCGGCGGGGTGTCGCCGGTCGCGCGCAGGCGTAGCCACGAATGATGAAAGTCCGCGACGCCGAAATTCTGTCCGTAGGCGGCAAAGGGATGGTAATAGCTGTCGCCCTTTTGCCCCCAGTCGTCGAAGCGGATAGCCAGCTTGTACGAGCCGTGGGTGGCGCGCAGGAATTCGCCCTCGTCAAGCCCGATCAGGCGATTGAAGATCTCGATCAGGGGCAGGGTGGCCTCGCCGACACCGATCGTGCCGATCTCTTCGGATTCGACCAGGACGATGTCCGTCGGCATCTGCGCCATGAACCGCCCCAGCAACGCAGCCGTCATCCAGCCGGCGGTGCCGCCGCCGGCGATGACGATGCGGCGAAGCGGTTGTCGGCTCACGCGTTTCCGGCTTTCAGGAAACTTTGTGAAGCGCAATGCTGTGCGATAAAATCGGCATGGGTCGGTAACTGCCCGACGACCTTTGCGATCGTCTCACGACGTTGCTGCATCAGGGTACGCAAGGTATCCAGCGGCACCCGGTCGGCCAGCGGATCATAGGTCTGCGCCACCAGGCCCTGGCCATGGTAGACGGAAATCCAGCTCGGTTCGGCGAAATGATCGAACTGACGAATGACGGCCTCGCCGCGCAGGGCGTACAGGCCGATCTTGTTGGCCAGGTCGTCGGGGATGGTCATCTCGCGGCAATAGAGCCAGAGCTCGGCATCGTCGCGGCTGTTGAGGCAATAGTGCATGATGATGAAGTCGCGTACCCGCTCATAGGATTGCAGGGTGCGATGATTGTATTCGTCGCGCAGCACCGGTTCGCAGGCCGTCGACGGGAACAGTTCCAAGAGGGTGGTCGCTGCGATCTGGATGAAGTTGATCGAGGTCGATTCCAGCGGTTCGAGGAAGCCGGAGGCCAGGCCGACACAGATGCAGTTCTTGTCCCAGAAGCGGTTGCGATGCCCGGTCTGGAAACGGATAAGCATCGGGTCCTTCAGGGGCGCTCCGTCGAGATTGTCGAGCAGGACCTGGCGCGCGGTCTCGTCATCGGTAAAGCGGCTGGAATAGACGTAGCCGTTGCCGGTGCGATGCTGCAGAGGGATACGCCATTGCCAGCCGGCTTCGCGGGCCGTCGAACGGGTGAAAGGTGTCAAATCTCCTGACGGTGCCGAGGGAACCGCAAATGCTCTGTCGACCGGCAGCCAGTGCGACCAGTCTGTATAGCCGTTTTTCAGGGCGTCACCGATCAGCAGGGCGCGAAAGCCGGTGCAGTCGATAAACAGGTCGGCTTTTTCGACGCTGCCATCGTCGAGCGTCAGGCTGTCGATAAAACCGTCGTCGGGGCGCACATTGACGCCGGTAATTTTGGCATTGCGGCGTTGCACGTAACGGGCTTCGCAATGCCCGCGCAGGAATTTGGCATAGAGCGACGCGTCGAAATGGAAGGCGTAGCTATAGTCGTGCATCGGCGAGCGCGGATCGGGATTGGGTGGAAAGAACTTGCCGGCCTTGGCGATCTGCGTCGCCAGGCAGTAGTCTTCGAGCGCCGTTGTGTCGCCGGCTTCCGCCAGTCGGCGCCAGATCTGGTGCGGTTTCAGACCTTCGTACAGGCTGCCGAAGTCGCCGAAGGCATGAAAATACCGATTGCCGAGATGGCCCCAGTCGACGAACTCGATGCCGAGCTTGAAGCTGGCCTCGGTGGCCTTGATAAATTCCAGCTCATTGACGCCGATATGATCGTTGAACAGGCGCATGGCCGGGATGGTCGCTTCGCCGACGCCGATGGTGGCTATGTCGTCGGATTCGATCAGCAGGATATCGACCGTGGCCGGCAGGCCGGCGCGCAGGGCGGCGGCTGTCATCCATCCGGCCGTGCCGCCACCGGCGATAATGACTTTGCGGATCGGTGCGTTCATCGGGCCCTGCATTTTTGTCTTCTCTAATTCTTTCATAAAAAAGCCCCTTCCGGAACACAAGAAACCGGAAGGGGCCTGAGGTGAGACAGTACGTCCAGCGGGAGGAAACAGCGCGCCGCAGGACGAGACGGTACGCCGCAACCTGGCGGGCGTATGACGTCGCCCGCCAGTCATGGGTGTATTCGGAGGTGTATTTAGAACAGGCCGCGCAGGACGATCGAGACTCGCTTGTCGGTCTTGATCGCCGAGTAGAACTGCAGGCTCAGCGGGTTGTTCAGATCGCTCGACACCAGTTGGGTCGTGGTCGAATGGCCGAGATTGGTCACCTGGACGCCCAGCTTGTAATTCGGATTGATCGTGTAGAAGACCGAGCCGTCGACCTGGCCGTAGTCATCCGCCCACAGGGGACGGCTCACGTTGGCGGCCGAGGTCGTATAGAGGTAACGCGAACGCCAGTTGTAGGCGACACGGGCCGAGATACCGTACTTTTCGTACATCAGGGCGACGTTGTAGCTTTCCGGCGACATGCCTTCCAGCGGCAGGACATTCTGGGCGCTGCCCGTCGTCGAGGACGAGTTGCGACCGCCCGACGAGTCGATGTGGGTGTAGTTGGCCTGGGCGCCGAAGCCCGACCAGAAGGAGGGCAGGAAGTCGTAGAACTGGGAATAGGCCAGTTCGAAGCCCGAAACCTTGCCCTTGTCGGAACCGTTGACCCGACGGCTGACGTCGAAGGTCAAGGTGGTGCCGTTATTGGTATAGGTCTGCTTTTCCGTATCCGTGAAGATGTAGTCGGTCAGGTCCTTCTTGAACAGGTCGAGCGTAAGGCTGCCCGTGGCGGCGAAGTACCATTCGCCGGTCAGGTCGTACTGGGTGGCCTTGATCGGCTTCAGCAGCGGGTTGCCACCGGTTCCGGTAAGGGTCGGAGGCGTCGTCGTCGAGACGGCGAAGGACGGCGATGCGTCGGTACCGGTCTGGATGGTGGTGAAACCGTAACCCAGGCTGGTATAGGGGTTGAGCCAGGCCAGTTCCGGGCGGACCATGCCTTCGGAAGCAGCGAAGCGGAACTGCAGCTTGTTGTCCCACTTCAGACGGACGTTGAAGCTCGGCAGGGTGTTGGTATAGTCGAGCGACCCACCATACGGCTTGGTGAAGGCGCCGAACTGGACGACCTGGTTATACAGGCCGCAGTTTGCGGTACACGGGCCGGCAATGTTCGGCAGGGTCGTGGTGACATAGCTCGCACCGGTCGATTCCGTCTTGACGACGCGGACGCCGAAGTTGCCGTCTACCGTACGCTCTTCACCGGCAATCTGCGGATGGCTTTCGAACTTGGCCAGGAAGTAGGCCGCCGTGGTCTTTTCCTTCTGGTTGTTCAGGCCACCGGAGGAGGCATAGGTCGAATAGTCTTCGGACAGCGGCGTCCAGCCCCAGCCCGAGGTCTCGGTCGACTTCAGCAGGGCGTAGGTTGCAGCCGTACCCGAATTGACGACGGTCGCGTTCGGGAAGACGGCGGTGCCCGGGATCGGAACGGCGCCGTTCATGAAGTTGTCGAAGGTACGCACGTCGTAGGACGCCGAGCCGGTTTGCGTGCCGTATACGGCCGCACCGCCGCCCCAGTACTGGTGGCTCAACAGGCTCCAGTTATAACCCGACTGACGTGTGACGTAGTCCTTGTCCGTCGAGCGGACGCCGAACTTGACGTTCTTCAGCCAATGGCCATCGTCGAAGTCGTACTGGCCATCGATGCGAGCGGCGATTTCCTTGCCGTCGTTCTTTTCGATATGGTCCATATCAGCTGCCCACCAGTAGGTCGACGGATCGGCGACCGTATTGGGTGCGGAAACGCCGATGACCGGCAGGGTGCCCGAGATATCGATCGAAGCGTCCGGCTTGTTGGCGACCTGCATGAAAGCGGTGTTGGACAGGACCTTGGCGGTCGAGCGGACGAACTGCACATCGCCGGCAAAGGTCAGCTTGCTCGAAGCATTCCAGCGGGCGTGCAGCGAGATGTCGGTCGTTTCGTTATGGTCTTCACCGTAACGGGTGTTCGAGGTGATCCCGGCCTGCTTGACCGTGCCGCTCTGGAAGACGCCGTTCGAGTCGTACTTGTAGCTCTTGAGCGAGTCCGACGAGGTGAATTCGCCGCTGTCGTTATAGAAGCCGACATTGTATTCGGTGTTTTTCGGGACCGCCTTGGCGTCGAGCGCCTGCAGGGTGAATTCCCAGGCGTCGTTCGGGCGCCATTGCAAGGCCAGCGAGGTGGCGGTGCGCTTCTGGTTCCAGTCGATCGTGCGCCAGCCCATGGTGTTGGGGACGTAGACGGTTTGTCCTGGCGTCGTCAGGTCGGAGTTGAAGCTGGGGACGCCACCGGTCGTGGTCAGCTTGCCGGCATTGTAACGGTCAACCGCGATGACGTTAGTGTCGTTGCCTTCATCGACCATCGAATAGTTGAACAGGGCGCCGACTTCGCCGATGGCGGTGTGCCAGCGGTCGGACAGCAGCACACTGGCCGAGCCATGGTGCTTCTTCTGCAGGTCGCCATAGGTGTCGTCCGCCGTGAAGGCGAAGACCGGCTTCTTGGAATCGAAGGGCAGGCGGGTACGCAGGTTGACTGTACCGCCTATGCCGCCTTCGACCATGTCGGCCGAGGCGTTCTTATAGACGTCTACGCCGGCCAGCAGGTCGGACGAGACATCGCCCCACGACAGGCCACGGCCGCTCTTGGCCGAGAAGATATCGCGGCCGTTGGTTTCGGAGCGGACCCAGGACAGGCCGCGGATTTCGACGCCACCGGCTTCGGCGGTCATGCGGATCGGGTCGCCGGCATCGGCGGCGCGCTGGATGGTGACGCCCGAAATGCGCTGCAGCGCTTCGGCGACCGAACGGTCGGGCAGGGCGCCGATATCGACGGCGGTAACGGAATCGACGATGACGTCGGAGTCCTTCTTGATCTTCTGCGACGACTTGACCTGGGCACGCTGGCCGGTGACGACGACAACGTCTTCGGCCGGAGCCGCGGCGGCCGCGGGAGCGGTCTGGGCGAATGCCGGCGCCGACAGGCCAAGCGCCAGCACGGAGACGGAACCCATCAGCAGTGTGACGGTGGAGGGGGTAAACTTCATAAACATCTTCCCTGATGCAACTGGCGCAGTCCCGGCGGGGGCATGCGCACCTTTGTGAGCGGCGGCGGGTATGCTAGCGCTACCATTTTTGCAGCATATGAAAAGTCGTTTTAAATATGAAAGGCTGCGGACATTATAATACGCCCTTGTCAGCCGGTTCATTTTCGCTTGGCTTTTCTTCCCGTTGTAGTCCGGATCCATCGCCCCTTTGTCTTATGCGGGCAGGGAGGCTGATGAGGTCCGTCTGATGTCAACGCTGTCATACTTGTGTTTGCGCTACCAGCCCGAAATGAAACCTGCAAGCCGTATTTGTATGATTATAGCATAAAAGGCACACAATTGGTTGTTTTTGTTGGATATATTTTAAATATGATAATTTTGCAGCGCAATATTTTCCCCGGTGAAAAGATTAATGCGGCAAAAATAGTTATTTTCGAGCTTATCCACAGGGTGTCCGGGGCTTTGAAAACAACGATTCCTGGTAGCGGTAGCATGATAAATTTGCCGGTAAACGCGGATTAACCACGTCCGCTAAGCCTACGGTAATACGGCGGTTATATGATAATTCGGTCCGGCCACCCCGCGGTCGGTCTTAGTTCCAAATGACAAAACATTGGCAGGTCAGATGTCACGTCACGTGCTTATTCTTGAAGACAGCAAAACCCAGGCAACCATCATCAGCAAGATGTTCCAGCGTGCCGGCCTTGAGCCGACCTGGGCTCCGACAGCTGAGGAAGCCTTGGCGCATCTACGCGGCGGCAGCTTCGACCTGCTGGTTCTGGATGTCTTCGTGGAACGTGAAAATACGCTCGACCAGCTGTCGACCTTTAAAACTCTGGCCGGTGATGCGCACGTTGCCATCATGACGGCGGGCAAGCTCAGCAATCCCGACGCCGCCGCAGATGCCCTGAACAAGGCCCGCCGCGCCCGCGTCGATTACCTGCTGCCCAAGCCCTTCTATTTCGACGACGTCGTGCAGATCTGCGAGGAAGTTACCCGCAAGACCAAGGCACGTCAGGCCGCCGCGGCCTGATAGCGGTAACTAACGAAATCATCGCGGAAACGAACCTTCCGCAGGCGGCCGGCGACGGCACGCCGTTCGCGTCCAGGCAGTTGCCAAACGCTTCCAATCCAGACTCTTCCAATACCGTGTCGCTCATGACGGGCGCCGCCATATGGTCAAGCATGTCCGCCAGTCGATGGCGGATGGTCGCGTTGTCTTCTGGCATTGTTAGCGCGACGACGATCAGGTCGTGCGCCGGAAGGTCCGTGACGTCCGGGGCATCCGGAACAATGTAACACAGCCACAGGGTACAGTCCGATCCGTGCAGCAGGAGGTCGACCGGCAGGTTGGCACCGCCGTCGCCGGGCACGACCAGGGCGAGAACGACCGGGCCGGAACCGTCGCCGTGCACGATGCGAAAGGTCCGGCGCAGGGCGATAGCCTCGGCCTGGAGCCGCAGACCGTCGCGCCGCTTGCCCTCGGTCAGCAGGACCTGCGACAGGTCCCAGATCGCACCGGCATCGTACGGGTTCTCGTCGACGCGTTCGGTAAGGTAGATTTTCAACGCCGTCAGGGGCCGTCGCGCCGCCCGCATCCTGGAAATGACATTGGCGCCGATGACAAGGTCGGGGAAGTTAGCCGGGTGCAGCAGGAGTTCGCTCATGGCCTGTCCATAACAGGCCAAGCTGAGGTCAAGCTGAAGGCAAGCTGATCGGCCGCGCGGTCATGCTTATACCAACGGCCGCTAATCTTGACCCGTCGGTCGTTGGGAGCGTGCGACCGCACGCCGCCACGGATGTGGCGAGCCATGCGGCGTTTGAGCTGAAAAATGCTAATACCAACGGTCATTCTTTATGACCGCTGGTATTAGTTCGCAGGTTTGCGGATCCGCGGATGGCGGAAGCGCCAGATCATGGCGGGCAGGACCAGAAGGCTCATCAGGGTCGAGGTGATCAGGCCCCCCAGGATGACGATGGCCATCGGGCCCTGGATCTCGCGGCCGGACTGTCCGGTCGCCAGGGCCAGGGGAAACAGGCCGAGGGCAGTAACCAGGGCCGTCATCAGGATGGGGGTCACCCGTTCCTGGGTGGCGCGGGTAACGGTGGCCAGCGACCATTCATGGCCTTCGTCGGCCAGCTGTTGCGTGTGGGCCAGCAGCAGGATGGCGTTACGCGCGGCTACCCCCAGCAGGGTGACGAAACCGACCAGCGAGCCCAGGGACAGGCTGGCGCCGGTCAGGGCGACCGCTGCCACACCGCCGACCAGGGCGAACGGCGCCGAGGCGACGATCAGGCCGACGGCGCGGCCGCTGCCGAAGGCGAGCGACAGCAGGGCGATAATGCCGACCAGGGCCATGCCGGTATTGAGCAGCAGTTCGTTGCGGGCCCTGGCGGCCTCGTCGGCCAGGCTGACATAGTCGAGATAGACGCCCTTAGGCAATTTGACCTGCGACGCGATGGCGGCCTGGGCGGCCTTGGTCACCATCGTGACCTTGGCAGGAGCCGGATTGGCGGTGACGGTTTCGACCAGGCGGCCGCCGATATGGGCGATCGTCGTGCGGCTGTCGCTGAGATAGACATGGGCGATCTCGCCCAGGCGCGCCAGGGTGCCGTCCGGGCCGCGGATGAGCAGGTCGCCGACCGCTTCGGGGCTCTGGCGCAGTTCGTTGGGCAGGGTGACGGCGACTTCGAGGGCGCGGTCATTGCGATAGATCTGGGCTGCCGTCGCCCCCTGGTAGGCGCTCTGCACGGCGCTGAGGATATCCGCCGGCGAGATGCCGTGCTGGGCCGCGGCGGCGCGGTTGATGTCGATATGGACGCTGGGCGTCTTCGGTGGGGTCTGCACCTGGACGTCGCCGGCATCGGGGACCTTATTGAGGACATCCTGGACCTGCCGGGCGGTGGCCTCCAGCGTATCGGCATCGCTCCCATAGATGTTGACGGCTATGGCGGCAGTTTCGCCGGTCAGGGATTCGCCGATGCGGTCGCCGAGGAAGGTCAGGACCTCGGTCTGCAGGCCGGGATAGCTGTCGAGCACCTTGTGGATGTCGGCCTCGACCGCGTCCTGCTTCGCACCGGACAGGTGCGGTTTCAACTCGACATGGAATTCGCTGCGTTCGGTGCCGAAGGCGTCCTCGCCGCCCTCCGAGCGGCCGATCTGCTGTTCGACCGAGGCAATGCCGTCGATATGCAGAAGATCAGTGGAGATCGACTGGCCGTAACGCCGCATGACCGACAGGGAGGTGCCGGGCTCGGCGGTGACGCCGAGGACGAAGTGGCCCTCCTTGAACGACGGCAGGAGCTCGACGTTGAAAAAGAACATGCCGGCGATGGCTATGACACTGACCAGGCCGGCGCCGATGAACAGGGGCGCAGAACGCTCGCTGACGCGGACCAGGACGCCTTCGTGCCAGCGCTTCAGGCTTTTGAGGATACGCGGTTCCTCGGGAGGGCGTATATTCCTGAGCAGCAACAGCGACAGGGCCGGGGTGACTATAATGGCAACGGCAAGCGAGATCAGGGTCGACAGGATAAAGGCCAGGGCCAGCGGCGCGAAGAAGGCGCCCTGCAGGCCGTGCATCATCAGGACCGGCACCAGGACCAGGGCCACCACCAGCGTGGCGTAGATGACCGGAGACCGGACCTCGAGCGAGGCCTTCAGGATGACTTCCGCCGCCGGCACACCCTCGGGACGTTCGCGCAGGCGGTGGACGATATTCTCGACGTCGATGACAGCGTCGTCGACCACCACCCCAAGCGCCACGGCCAGGCCGCCCAGCGTCATGGTATTGATGCTCAATCCCATCCGGTCCATGACCGTGATGGCAGCCAGAAGCGACAGGGGAATGCTGACGAAGGAGATCAGCACGGTGCGGATATTGCGCATGAAGGCGAACAGGATGATGGCGATCAGGATGGCGCCGATGATCAGGTCGTCGAAGATACCGCGCAGGGCGGTCTCGATGAAGTTGGCCGGCCGGTGCAGGTTGCCGACGAAGGTAATGCCCTGCGACGCCATGGCCGGCTTCATCTCGGCAAGTGCTGCCTCGACGTCGCGGGTGACCTTCAGCGTATTGGCGCCGTATTGGCTCGACAGGCTGATCAGGACGCCGGGCTGGCCCATGATGACGGCATCGCCGATGTCGGGGGCGGGGGCCTCGACGACTTCGGCGACATCGCCGATATGGGCGATTGCACCCGGTGTGGCGCCGGTAGCCGCAGCGAGCGGTGTGGCGGCGATATCGGCGGCGGTCGCCGCCTGGGCATTGGGCTCGACCAGGATGCGCTGTTCGGAAGTGTCGATAAAGCCACCGCCGCTGGTGGCGGTCGAGGTCTGGGCGGCTTTCAGTACGTCATCGATGCTGAGGCCGCGGGCCGCCAGGGCCTCAGGCTTGACGCGGATTTCCAGCCGGCGCACCTGGCCGCCATAGACGGTGGCCCGCGCGACGCCCGGCACGGCCATCAGCCGCGGGCGCAATGTCCATTGCACGTAGTCGCGCAAGGCCTGCGGGTCCATTTTCCTGCTGACGAAACCGACCTTGAGCAGGTCCATGGTCGAGGAGGTCAGGGGGGTGACCGTCGGTGCACCGACACCGGCGGGCAGGGCCGACGCCGCTTCCGACAGGGCTTCGGAAACGATCTGGCGGGCACGATAGGGGTCGCTGCCTTCCTTGAAGGTGACTGAGACTATGCTCAGGCCCTGGATCGATTGCGAGCGGACCTGCTGGACGCCGGCGGCGCCATTGACCGCCTGTTCGACCGGACGCGTGACCAGCTGTTCGACCTGGTCGGCGGCCAGGCCGGGCGCCTCGGTCTGCACCTCGGCCTGGGCCGGGACGAAGTCGGGGAAGACGTCGTAATTGGCATTGACGACGGTGAAGCCGCCGATGACGAGCAGGATCGCCGCCGCCAGCGCAACCAGGCGGGCGTGGTTCAGGCTAAGATGGACGAGGCGGCTGAGCATCTAAGCACTTTCCGAAACGTGTGACGCACTTTTCGGATTAAAAAGGGCGTAAAGCAAAAAACGGGAGGACTTTCGATCCTCTTGATCGAAAAAGAGGCCTCTAGTCCGCATCCTGTTGAGGCTTCTGTGCTTCGGCGGCTAGCAGGGCCGACGCGCCCTGAACGACGATGACATCGCCGGCGCGGAAACCTCCGGCCGTGATCAGGCCTTCCGGCACGACGCGCGCCGGCACGACCTCGCGCTTGTCGAATGCCTGAGGGCCACTCTTGACCCAGGCATAGACGTGGCCGGCCTGGCGCAGGAGGGCGGCATTGGGAATGAGCAGGCCGTCGGTACCGCCGGAGCTATACAGTTTGGCGCCAAGGCTGAGACCCGCGCCGAAATAGGCGGCCTGGCTACCGGTGACGATGGCGACGGCGCCGGGCGATTGCAGGCGCTGGTCGGCGGTGCGGGCAACCCCCACGACACGCGCCTGGACGGAACCCAGGGCTCCGAGATCGATCGTGGCTGTCGTTGCCGATCTGAGCCCCTTGCCCGACGGCGTGTCGATACGCACCAGGGCCGCCTGGCCCATGGCGATATCGTGCGACAGCTGGCTCAGGGCCGGATCGGGCAGCGACGCGAAATAGGGCCCCCATTCGAGACCGAGGCGCTGCTTGAGCAGATTGACCTTGGCCTGGTCTGCAACCGCCTGCGCACGCGCGGATTCGGCGACCTTGGCCGAGACGGTGGCATCCTTGGACAAGGCAGCGGTGCGTGCCGCTTCGGCGGAAGAGGCCGCAAGCGCCGCCCTGGCAGTGTCGTAATCGCTCAGCAGCACCAACAGCGGCGACGGGTCCATGACGGTGGCGAAACCGGTGACGGGCGTCGGCGCTGTGGGCGGTCTCGATACGGGCGGTGCGCAGTTGCAACCGCGTCTGGGTGGCGGCGTCGACCGTGAGGTGCGGGGCCTGCGCCAGTGCGGGGGACGCCAGCAGGGTACCGCAGAGGAGGGAGATAATCAGGCGGTTCACTTCGTCACCTCTTTTGCGCCGGTGGCGTCTCTGAGCAGGTCGTTTTCCGCCGGGTCGAACGCCTGGTGCAGGGCGTCCTCCAGTTTCAGGCGGTCGTTGAGGGTCGTCTGTTCGGCTGTCAGCAGGCCAAGACGCGCCTGGCTGAGCGCGATCTCGCTGGTCAGGCGGTCGACCTGGTCGCCTTCGCCGGCGGCTGTCAGACGCGCCGTTCGCTGCGCCAGATTTTCCGCCAGGGGCAGGTCGGTGCCGCGTACCTTCACTGCCACGGCCCGATCGGCCTGCAGGGTGAGGCCGGCCTGTTGAATCGTTGCCTGCACGGTTTTCACCTGGTCCTCCAGCGTCTTGCCGGCGGCGGTGCGCGCCGACTGCGCCTGGTGGATGACAGCGCGATTGCCGTCGAGCGGCGGCAGGGTAAACGTGCCGGCCAGGGGCAGCTTCACGACGCCGCGCTCCCAGGTATAGCCGGGCGCGATATTGATATCGGGGTATTGCCCGGCAATGGCGCCGCGCAGGTCGTTTTCGGCGCTGTCGTAATCGACAACGGCATTCAGGACATCGGCGCGAATATAGAGGGCGCGATCGGCCATGGACGCCAGCGTTTGTGGATCGGCTGCGGCATTATCGGCCGGAGGGAGGTCCGCAAGCGCGTCGACAGCCGCGATCGGCACATTCAGGACACGCGCAAGATCGGCGCGCGCCTGGGCCTCCTTTGCCTTCGCCTGCAGCAGAGTATCGAGCAGTGCCGAGGCATCGAGCTGCGCCTGGATGGCAAGGCCGCGCGTATCCTCGCCGGCGGCGGCGCGTTTTTCGATCAAGGCATAATAGCTGTTGCGCTGGTCGATCAGGGCCTGGCTGGCGGCGATCTGCCGGCGCGAGGCGGTAAGATCGGCCAGGGCCTGCGTCAGGTTTTGCCGTACCGTCCAGGCCGCTTCGCCGACCGCGTAGCCGGCCTTGATAACGGCCAGGTCTGCCGTCGTCACCCTGGCGGTGCGGCGGGCGCCGATATCGAGCGGGACACCGACCGAGCCGCCGTAGAACCAGGGCCGCTGGGCATCGGCCTGTTTCGAATATTCGGCCGTCAGGGTGAGGGTAAGCGGCGGCAGGTTGCGCGCCGCCTTTGCGCCGGACTGTGCGGCGGCAAGACTTGCCCTGGCGGCGGCCAGGGCCGGACTGCGATCGAGCGCCAGCCGCAACAGACCGATACGGTCGACGGGCAGGGGAGAGGAAGGTGAAGAGGTCGGCGCGGCCAGCTGCGACACCGACAGCGGTGCCGGGCTATAGGCGACGCAACCGGACAGCAGGGCCGTCAGGGCGATCACGCTCAACGGGACGTACCGCGACATCTTCACCGTCTCTCCTGTTTATTTGCCGACGACGAGGACGGCAAAGGTGTCCGGCACGATCGACGGACGATCGCCGGCCTTGGCCGGCGGTCCGAGGTCGGCGGTCGGCAGATAGACATAGCCGGTCTTCGGGTCCAGCGCCGCGGTGCGCGCGCCGGCCTTGGTAGCGACGGTGTCGACGACGTGCGGCTTGCCGTCGAAGCTGATGACGGTAAGCTTGCCGTCGGCCGACGGAATATAGCCCAGCTTCGCGTTCGGATCATAGAGGGCCGCATCGGGATGGTCGCCGATGGCGACGGTACCGACCTCGACGCCGGTATCGGCATTGGTGACGCGGGCAACGCCGCCCTTGCAGGCCGACAGCAGCAGGCGCTGGTCGGGGACCAGGGCCATGCCCGACGGCTCGTCGCAATCGGTCAGGTCGTAGGTCGCTTTGACTGTCATGGCGCGGGTGTCGATGACCGCGATCTTGTTGGTGTCTTCGAAATGGGTGAACAGCAGGCCCTTGCCGTCGGCGACGCCGCCTTCGGGTGCGCCCTTCAGGCTGATCTTGCCGATAGCCTTGCGGGCCTTGACGTCGATGATGTCGATCTGGGCACCGTCATTGTCGAGGACGAATACGTTGCCGGTCGCAGGATCCAGGATGGCGCCGTCGGGCTTGCCGGCGGTGACGACATCGCCGAGGTCGGCGCCGGTGGCGGCGTCGAGGAAGGTCGCCTTGTTGGCCTTGCCCTGGGTCAGCAGCAGGGTCTTGCCGTCGCCCAGCGGCAGGGCGATATGCGCGCCGTCGGCATCGGCTAGGTGCGGCGTGACCTTGCCGCTCTCGAGGTCGATGGCGGCGATGGAGGTGCCGTGGGTGATGAAGAGCTTGTGCGCGACCGGATCGACATTGGCATAGTCCCAGCCACCCGTGCCGCCAACGGGAATGGTTTTGATGACATGCAGGCCGGTGTCACCGGCAAATGCGGGAGATGCCATCAGCGCGCCCAGGGCGCAGGCCATAAGGAGAGATCGTGTCATTCAGAACCCTTTCTGACGTTTTGCGCCTGCTTAACCGGCCAAGCTGAAGCCAATCTGAAACGGTCAGGATTTAAATCGCAATTCGACACCCAGACCTTCACCATCGGCCGGCGTGTACAGCCGGATGGCGACGTCCAGCATGTCGCAGATGCTGCGAACGATCGACAGGCCTAGCCCGCTGCCGCTCTCCAGCGTACCCTTGATTCGGTAGAAGCGGCCAAACACGGCTTCGCGTTCCTCCGGCGCAATGCCGGGTCCGTGGTCGCGCACCGTCACGACGGTGTCGGCGCCTGACCTTTCCACCGTGATGACAACATCGCCGCCGATGGGCGAATATTTGATGGCATTGTCGACGAGGTTGCCGAGCAGCAGCCGGACCAGGGCAGGGCGGGCCGTGATCACGGCGTCCTCAGCGCCTGACAGGGCGATCTCGACCGAACGGATGCGGGCCCTGGGATAGGCGTCGCCGAGGATATCGCGCGCTGCCTGGTAGAGGTTGAGCGCCTGAGCGTCGCCGGAGGTATGGTGGATACGGGCGAGGGTCAGCAACTGGTCGAGCAGGCGCGAGGTCCGAGACACGCCTTCGACCAGGTCGTCGAGCAGGGCATTGCGCTCCTTGGCCGAGCGGGCATTGCGCGCCACCGCCACCTGGACACCCAGGGCCGCCAGCGGCGTGCGCAGTTCATGGGCGGCATTGTCGGTGAAGAGCCGCTCCTGGGCCAGCGAGCGTTCCAGCTTTTCGAGCAGGTGATTGAGGGCATTGGACAGCGGCGTCATCTCGCGCGGCACCGTGTCCTCCGGAATACGTGACAGATCGTCGAACGAGCGTTGCCGGACAGCCGAGGCGAAATGGCGCAGGTCACGCAGACCCCAGCGGATACCGAACCAGACGGCCAGGGCGATGATCGGCGTTACCAGCAACAGGGGCAGCGATACGCCCCAGACGATACGGCCGGAGACCTCGCGCCGCGCCTGCAGTTTCTCGCGCACCTCGACTACGGTGTGATCGGCGGGGACGATAAGGGTAAAGACGCGCCAGTGACCGCCGGCGTCGGTGACGTCGCGCAATCCCTTGGGACCGATGGGCACGGTCACCAGGGGGGCGTTATCGGATGCGATGACGACCTTGTCGTTCTTGAAGACGCGAAAGCTGCGCCAGCTGGCATATTCGTCGAGGGCTGCCTGGTCCTCGGCATCGAGGCCGAGATCGTGATCGCCGATGCGCAGGTCGTCCGGGTCGTCATTATGGCGGGTGAGCCGCCACAGCTCCTGGGCCGAGGTGATCAGTTGCGAGTCATAGACCTCGGTAATCTCGTCCTGGGCGCTGAAATAGGCGATCAGGCCGATCAGGGCCGTCACCAGCAGGAACGGGATGGCCACCCCCATCAGGATCTGCAGGGTCAGGGAGCGGCGGCGCAGACGAGGTTCGGCGGGCATTTCGGGGTTATCCGTTGATGACATAACCGACGCCGCGCAGGGTCGAGATCAAATCGCGCCCGAGCTTCTTGCGCAGGCTGTAGATGGCGGCCTCGACCGTGTTGCTTTCGAAATCGCCATCCCAGCTATAGACATGATTCTCGATCTCGGCCTTGCTCACCACGCGGCCGATGCGTTCCATGAGCAGGCTGAGGATCTGGAATTCGCGTGCCGTGATGCGGATCCATTCGCCGCCCTTGCGCACGGTACGCGCCGCCATATCGAGCTCTATATCGTGCAGGGTGATCAGGGTCTGCGCCCGGCCCTGGCTGCGGCGCTGAACGGCGCGCAGGCGCGCCAGTAACTCGATAAGGGCGAAAGGCTTGACGATATAGTCGTCGGCGCCGAGGTCGAGGCCTTCGACGCGGGAGTCCAGCCCGTCGCGGGCTGTCATGATCAGAACCGGCAGGTCGGTCGTCTGGCGCAGGATCTTGAGCACGTCGAGCCCGGAAATCCCGGGCAGGTTGATATCGAGGATGACGGCGGAATAGGTGTTGGCGCGCACGGCCTCGAGCGCCGTTTCACCGTCGCGCAGCCAGTCGGGCGTGTAGCCGGCCTGGCTGAGGCCGGTCCTCAGGGCCTTGCCCAGCAGGTCGTCGTCTTCGACAAGAAGGATGCGCATAGTGTCTCCTTTTCGATCAGGCGCGCCAGGCGACGAGGATGGCGCCGCCGGCGATCATGGCCACGCCCAGCCAGTTGGGCAGGGACAGTTTTTCACCGAGGAACAGCACAGCGAAGACGGCAACGAAGACGACGCTTAGCTTGTCGATCGGTGCTACCCGGGAGGCGTCGCCCAGCTTTAGGGCATGGAAATAACAGAACCACGACGCTCCTGTGGCCAGCCCCGACAGGACGAGGAAGATCCAGGTGCGCTGCGACAGGGTGCTGAGGGGCTGCCAGCTGCCGGTAATGCCGACCATGGCGCCGGCCGCTACCACGATGACGACGGTACGTATCAGGGTGGCGAGATTGGAATTGAGGCCCTCGACGCCGATCTTGGCAAAGATGGCGGTGAGCGCCGCGAAGGCCGCCGACAGCAGCGCCCATACCGGCCAGGACAGGAATACGTTTTTCATGCTGCCCCTATCCCTGTCGTGAACCTACGGCGCGGATCTCGTAGCGTTTCAGATCCATATCATGATTGAGGGCGATATGGGTGCCGCCGACGATGACAAGGGCGGCGATAACGATCCCGAGCAGCCTGGCCGCACCGACCGGTTTCACCGGCTTGCGGATGTAAAGGATGCCGAGGCCCGCCAGCCACAGGGATCCGAACGTCAGGCCGCCGACGACATCGGACAGCCAGTGGGCGCCGAGATACATACGGGAAAAGGCAATGAGCAGGACCAGGCAAGCGGTCGCCCATACCAGCAGGCGCCGCCAGCCGCGCGATATCTCCGCCGTCAGGAGAATGGCGAGGAAGCCGTAGAGGACGGCATTGGTCGTGCTGTGGCCGCTCGGGAAAGAGAAGGCATCCCAGCCGGCATGGTAGAGGTCGATGGGCCGCTGGCGATGCAGGGCAACCTTGATGACGGTGTTGAGAATCGAGCCGCCACCGATCGCGATCAGCCAGTAGGCAAGTGGGCGCCAGGCCTTTTTGAGGCCCAGGCAGACGGCGACGGCGATGGCAAGCGTCGTGACGACGAGGGAGTCGCCCAGCTCGGTAATAGCGATCATTACCGTGTCGCGCCCCGGGCTGCGCAGGGCGCGCAGGTAGAGATAGGCCGCACGATCGACGGCCAGGGACGGGTCGCCTTCGAGCAGGTCCTCGATGATATTGCCGAATATGAAGGCGGCGAAGATGACGACCGCTGCCAGCACGAGCAGCAACGGCCAGTCTGCCGCGTACCTGCTTACGGAGCGAGGCAGATGGACCGACACTTTCCCGATAGCGCCGCCGGCCAGTACGAGCAGTGCGGGTAAAAGGAAGATGCCGGCGATCAGGGCGGCAAATTGTATGGTCGGCGATAAGATCAGGGCGGGCAGTGTCATGTCATTCCATGGCAGCCGTACCAAGCATGTCGCAGGTGCCTGGTGAAGCCATAACAGCCAAAGCTGAAGCCAAACTGAAATGTCAGTATGCGGTATAAATCCAACCGTCGGTAAAAAGACGCAGGCGAGGGGATTTCGCCTGCGTCAGTTTCGAAAGTCCGCCTTGTAACCGCTCAGTCGCCGCTTGGCTCGCCACACATAGAAGCGCGCTAACGCTTCGCTTTTTGAGCACAAAGACGGCGACGTGCGGTCGCACGCTCCCAACGCCTGGTGACGCAAGAGCGTCAGCCGTTGGTATTACTTCTTGAGACCGGCGGCCTTCAATTCGCTGCGCGAGGCTTCGAGTTCGGCCTGGAAGCGCGGGTTTTCCAGCAGCTTGGTGCCGAGATAGGTGCCGAGGACCTGACCGGCGACGATGTCCGAACGGAAGTGGACGCCGCAGACCAGACGGCTGTAGCCATAGCTGCCGGCGCGGTCGAAGATGGCCGGCGCCTTGTCCGGGATCAGGTTCGACAGGACCACCGCGATGGTGTAGCCGAGCGTCGTGTGGCCGGACGGGTAGCTGGTCGGCTTGGTGGTGCCTTCGCCCTTGCAGATGGCGATCGACGGGTCGAGCTGGAAGGGGCGCTTGCGGGCAAAATAGGACTTGTAGGTCTTGGTGCTCAGGTCTTCTTCGTTGAGCAGGTCCGTGAACAGGGCCTTGGTCGCCGGCAGCTTGTCGGCGTCGAGGCCGGGAACCGCTTCGTAGAAGGCCGAGAGGTCCTCGTGGTCATTGTCCCATTGCGCTTTTTCATGGCGCTGGGCCGAAGCCGTCTTGACGATGGTGCGGACCTCGTCGAGTTCCGCCTTGCCGTCGGCGCTGTCCGGTGTAGCCGGCGCCGCGAGAAGCTGCTGGGGTACGAGGATGTCGGGCGCCAGGAATTTCAGCGCCTTTTCCGGCTTTGCCACGGCGGGAGCGGTATCGGCGGCGAAGGTGCAGGCCGGCGCGCAGGCCAGCAGGCCGGCTGTGAGCAGCAGGGCGAATTTCATGACGATGTCCTTTGGGCGGAAGGAAGGACGGCGGGGGCGTGACGCCCCCGCCGTATTACGGTTTAGAACTTGGCGATCAGGGTCAGCTGGGCGTTCTGACCGACCAGGTAGGAGTAGGTGTTCAGCAGGGGATTGCTGTTGGTCTTGATGCCGGTGATGGCGCGGTTATCGCCGAGATTGTTGAGCTGGGCCTTGATACGGTACTTGCCCAGATCGTAATTGACCGAAAGGTCCATGGTATCATAGGCCTTGATGGCGATGGTTTCGGCATTGTCGGCAAATTGCTTGCCGACCTGCTTGTAGAGCAGCGAGCCCGACCATTGACCCTTGTGATACAGGGCGCCGAAACCGGTCGTGGTCTTGGGTGCGCCCGAGATCTGGAAGCGGGTTGTCGCGTCGATATAGCGGTTGCTGGAACCGTTGGCGAACAGGGTGATGCCGTTGTCGAAGGAATAGGAGGCTTGGCCTTCGATGCCGCTGGCCTTGGCCTTGCCGACATTGATATAGGTGTTCTGGGCGCTGTCGGCCGCCAGCAGGTTGGTCAGGTCGATGCGATACAGGTCGGCGTCGACGGCGACGTGACGGCCCTGATAGACCGTGCCGAACTGATAGTTGGTCGACAGGGACGGGGTGGCGGTGTTGGTCGCCGGGTTCTTGACGTACAGAGCGGCGATGTCGGGCATGTAGGCGCCTTCGGCATACTGACCGTAGATCGACCAGTTCCGGGCCAGCTTGTAGTTTACCTCCAGGTTCTTCAACGTCTTGGTATTGGTGTTCGACCCGTTCTGCGCCTGGCGCGGCGACTTGATGACGATGGCGTCGACATTGCGCTTCATGTAGACGCTCTTCAGGCCCGGCGTGATGGTCAGGGCATCGGTGACCTTCCAGGCGAAGTCGGCAAACAGCTGCTTCTGCCACCAGGACGAACCTTCCAGGTAGGAAAGGGAGTCGTACTTGGCCGAATAGGCCGCATCCTGGCCGGCAATGGCGCCTTCGCGGTGATCGACGGCCTTGTTCAGCGTCCAGTCGAAATCGTAGGTGTGGCGGTTGGTCGAAGATGTTTCGACCCACAGGCCGGTGTGCAGGGTACCGAAGCTGAATTCACGGTTGAGGCGGGTGATGTTGCCCCAGGTCATGTAGTGGTTCAGCTTGTTGTAGCCGGGAATGTCGGTCGGATTGCTGGCCTTCTGGCCGGCTGCCTTGGACGTGGTGATATAGGTCCCCAGGCCGGCGAAGCCGTACGGATTGCTGGCCGTGATCAGCGACGGGTCCGACGACAGGTTCGACGCCGTATTGGTGTTGTTGCTGTAGTAGATATTGTAGCTGGTATTATCGAGCTTGAAGCCCAGCGGCAGGTTGGCCTCTTCCTTCAGGTAGGAAAATGCCGTGTGCTTGTTGAACAGGTTGTAGCCGTAATAGGTTGGCTGGTTCGGATCGTTCGACAGGCCGAAATCCTTGCCGTATTGCGCCACCTGGCTCAATGTGCCGCCGGGATTGTCCGAGGTATGCCACTTGTTGGCATTGTACATGCCGAAGAAGGTGATCTTCAGGTCTTCGGTGACCGGCAGTACCCACTTGGTGGTGGCATTGGCCGAGTGCATCGACGAATAGGTCTGGGCGCCGTCCGAGCCGTTCATCTGCAGATTGACGAAGCCGGCCAGGTCGTGAAGCTGCCTGATCTTGCCGGTCTGGACGACGGCGACGCTCTGCCACGAATTCCAGCTACCGACCGTTTCGCGCAGGGTGACGTTGAAATCGTCCGACACCTTGTTCGAGAACATCTTGATGTTGCCGCCGAAATTGGCCTGGCCGACATCGCCGACCGAACCCGGGCCGCGATCGACGATCACGGCGCCGACGGTGGAAGCGGGAAAGAAGGAGTTGGAGTGGTGGGTCGGGTTGTTCGAGTCGCCCCATGGAATGCCTTCGAAGGTGACGTTATAGTTGCCGTCCTTGAAGCCGCGCAGGGTGACCTTGGATTCCCCGAAGCCCGGACCGTTGTTCGAACCGGCCGAGGCGGCCGACGGGGTGATGTTGGCGATACTGGTGAAATCGCCTGTTTCCGGCACCGAGGTTTCGATAAAGGGGCGCGAGACGATCGATTGTGGCTCGCCCTGGTCCAGCGAGGCCTTCGACGGGGCGGCGGCAGCGGCCTTGGAGCGCTCTGCCTTGATGATCACTTCGCGGACCGTGCGGTCGGAAACGTCCGTATTGTCCTGGGCCGGCGCCGTGCTGTCCTGGGCCATGGCGTGGCCGGCGACGGACGTCGCCAGCAGGGTGGAAGACAGAAGGAAGAGGCGGCGTGAACCGCGCGAGGTGAAGACCGACATATGGTGCCCCTGGGAGAAAGGATCAGTGTGTGAACGTGATCGGGCAACCGCGGTCCGGCGCCCTGTCGGGGCGCTCTTGGCAGTCCAGTGTGACGGAGATGTATGGTTTGTATGACGTTTCCGCGACGTCGGTCTGAAAGATTATTTTGTGATTTATATGTTACATATCAATGAGTTATGTTGAGAATAAATGTGTGAAATTCAGACTGATTTCAGTTTCGCCTCAGCTTGGCATGATAGGGTATGAATCTTTCCCCGAGAGCCAGCCTGCCGATGCCTATTCTGCCTTGAGATAGGGCTTGATATCCGGATCGGCCGTCGCCCACAACTGCGCCACCATATGGCCGAAATAGGCCGAGCCCTTGGGACCCATATGGGTATAGTCGAAACCCTGGGTCGTTGAATTCGCCCCCTGCGACGCATCGGTAAAGACAGCCGGTACCGAGGTCCCGGAGTCTTGCGTATCGAGGACATTCTGTGGGATGGGCTGGCCGGCCAGGGTGTTGGCCTCGGGCAGGCCCATGGCCTGGACCGCCTTCTGGCTTTCGGCATTGAGATCGATCAGGGTGACGTGTTCGTTTTCCGCCACCAGTCGCGTCGCGGTCGCCCACGGCAGCAGGTCCGGCAGCAAGTGGCCATCCTTGAAATGGCGTTGGGTGATGGGCGTCACCAGGACCGGTACGGCGCCGGCGGTGCGGACATCCAGGGCATAGTTGCGCATATTGACTGGGAATTCGGTCTGCAAGTCGGTGCGGCGCTCGGGCTTGCTGGAGCCGTCATTGTGGCCGAACTGGATCAGGACGTAGGTTTTGGCGAAAGTCTGCCCATCTGCCGCAGTAGTGTCACCAAGGGTCGCCAAAATCTTGTCCCACAGGCCTTCGACACGATAGCTCTTGGAACTGCGCCCGCCGCGCGCCTCGTTGAGGCAGGTGACCTCGGGTGTAAATTGGGCGCAGAAGCCTTTGCCGTAGCCACTCTTGTCGGTCATGGTCGAGTCGCCGACCAGTATGACGCGGATCGGCGCCTGGCCAGTTTGGGCGATCGCCTCTCCCCCGGACAAGGCGGCTGCGACGAGGACAAGGGCGGCGGCGAGGTAGCGAATCCGGAACATGGGCGTACTCCGTGAGGGATTAGAGAATTAGGCGCCAAGGCCGTGGCGTTGCATGAAGGCCAGCGCGGTTGTAGCCCAGGGCTGGACCTGACCGGCAGGGTCATGCAGCGGAAAGCCGTGGGTTGCGCCTTCGTAGAGGTGAAGTTCGCTGGCAATCTTGGCAGCATTGAGGGCGTCGAACATCAGGATGGCATTGTGCATCGGCACGACCGGATCATTGGTCGTGCCGCAGACCAGGGTCGGCGGCGTATCGACGCCGACATGCAGCTCCAGCGACGCCGCCTGACGCGCATCTTCGCCGGGCGTAGCGCCCAGGGCTGCATGCAGTGACTGCTGGTGGGCATAGGGCTGCATCATGGTCACGACCGGATAGCACATGGCGGCGACCGTCGGGTTTGCCGGCAAGCTGTCGATGGCGTCGATGGGGGCGTAGACCGGCGTGGCGTGGCGCGTCGCCAGTAAGCCTGCAACATGGCCGCCGGCGGAAAAACCCATGATACCGATACGCTGTGGGTCGAGGCCGAGTTCCGGGGCCCGCGACCGGATGATGCGGATGGCGCGCTGGGCGTCCTGCAGGGCGACTTCGGCGCCGGCGTCCCAGTTGTCGCCGGGCAGGCGGTAATCCATGGTGAAGACGGTATAGCCCAGCCCCGCCAGCCAGGCGTCGATATCGCCGCCGGCTTTGCTGACTGCGACCCGGACATAGCCGCCGCCGGGCATCAGCAGGACGGCGGCGCCATTGGGTTTCGCCGGCCGGCGCATCAGCAGCCAGGGTTTACGCACATGGGTAAATGCGGTGTCGTTGGGATCGCCGCCGGGGTGGCGCAGGACCACCTCTTCCACGGCGGTGGCATGCGTGCCGCCGGGCGGATCGCCGGGCCAAAGGTCCTGGATCGACAGGGTGCTGTCGGATGCCTGTGTCGGGGGCGTATCTTTAGCGACGGCAAGGCCAGGGATCAGGCCGGCAATAGCCCCGAACGACAGAAATGTACGGCGATCGACCATGAGGATATCCTGAGATTAGCTGCCGAAGGGCTTGGCGGCGGCGAGCGAAAGGCTGGGCGGGACGGCAAATGCGGCTTCGGTGTCAGGATGGGCAGGATCGAAACGGGGCAGATCGTCCACCACCTGAGACGCGATGGCAAGATGGTCGTCGCGCAGGCCCTGGATGACCAGCTTGGCAAGCTCGTAAGCGCCATAAGGGCTGTGATGGGTGGCGTCGCGTTGCGCGCCATCGGCGGAATGCTCGAACAGGGCCAGCGAGCCCTGCTCGCCCAGGGCCTCATAGAGGATCTTGCTTTGGGCATTGAGGTCGATCAGCGCGGCGCCGCTCTCGGTGGCCGCCTCGCGCGCCATCTGTGGGTATTCCTCGAGGCTGTTGGCCACCTTGCCGTCGGTGAAGCTGTGGCGGTTCATTGGCGCGACGATGACGGCGGTGGCGCCCTTGGCTTTGACCTGGCGCACCCAGTCGATCAGCCCGGCCTTGTATTTTTGCGCCGCGTCCGGGTCCTTCGCCTTTTCCTTCATGTCGTTATGGCCGAACTGGACGATGAAGACATCGCCCGGTTTGATAAGCGACAGGATCTTGGCGAATCGGTAGCGGCTGTTGGAATCGCCGACGGTCTCACCTGACTCGCCATGATTTGCCACGGCTACGGTCGGTTTGAAAAAGCGCGGCAACATCTGGCCCCAGCTGGCATAGGGCTCGCCCGACTGGTCGCACACCGTCGAGTCGCCGAGCAGATAGAGGGTAGGGACGTCGACCTGTGTCACCTCTATTGCACGCACCGACGGGTTATTGCCGTCGAATTCCAGGGTGAGGCGGTTGTCCCAGGCGCGGGCTTCGGTTTCGGATTCGCGCGGGGTTTTCAGCCTGACCTGGCCGCCGCCCGGCAGGTTGGGGTTACGGACATTGACGATAAAGCTGGCGGTCGTCGCGCCGCCCGCCGGGGTGGCTGCGGTTTCGACCATCAGCCGGCGCAGTTCCGTCTTGACCGTGGTGACGCCGGCGTCGTCGCCGCCCAGGGTTGCGGTGACTCTGTAGTTGCCTTCGGGCGCATCGAAGCTGAAGACGAACGGGTGACCGCCGGCGCTGGCGGCCGTGACGACAGGCGCATCGCCTTCGAAGCCATAGCCGGTGCCGAAGCCATAGGGGGCGGGTGTCGTGACCGCCGTCACGTCCGGGGAGGCCTTCGAGTCACTGCCGAAGACGAAGTGGCGATGCAGGGACTGGCCATAGGCCGGCAAAACCACGAATGCGGCGAGACAGGCGGCATGGGGAAGGGGGTTGCGCGACAGCATTGACGGTTCCGGCCTGTGATCGATTTTGTGTTTACTTGATCATTTATGATTGATATCACGATCTGGCAAGCAAAAACGGAGGGTTTCATGGTCGGGCTAAAACGCGCGGGTCTGTTGACCTCCGTCATGGCCGCGGCGCTGACCGGGATGGCGCACGGCGCCACCGTCCTGCCGAAGCCCGACCCCATGGGCGTGCCGCCGTCCAAGGTCTATGACTACGGCATTATGGGCCCGCCAGCGACCCCGGCGATCGTCGCGTCTGCCGACAAGGCCGTGACCGTAGCCATGCCGGCCGGGCCGTTTCAGCCCACCTGGTCCTCGATCGCCCAAAATTATACCGCGCCTGCCTGCTACCAGGACGCCAAGTTCGGCATCTTCATCCACTGGGGCATCTACGCGGCAGCCGCGCACCACAATGAATGGTATGAGAAACACATGTATGCCGGCACGGAAGCCGCCTGGCATGAGGCGCATTTCGGGCCACAGGACAAGGTCGGTTACAAGGATCTGATCCCGCAGTTTACGGCCGCCCACTGGGACCCCGATGCCTGGGCCGCGCTGTTCAAGGCATCGGGCGCGCGCTTCGTTATTCCCACTGCCCAGCATCACGACAACTTCGCCCTGTGGGATTCCGCCATCACACCCTACAACGCCATGCAGATGGGGCCGCACCGCGACCTGATCGGTGACCTGGAAAAGGCCGTGCGGGCGCAGGGGCTGAAGTTCGGCGTCTCCAATCACGGCGTCGAGAACTTCACCTTCGTCAATCCCGATGCCGATATCGATGCGCGCCTGCTGGCGGAAAAGGCCGATCTGTACGATCCCAAATGGGCCAGATTCTACAATGTCGCCGATCGCAGCCCGGCGGCCATGTCGGCCTTCCTGACCGACTGGGTCGACCGCAATCTTGAACTGATCGACAAATACCACCCGGACATCCTGTGGTGGGATAATGGCGCCAATCTGCGCGTCCTCGATCCGCTCAAGCTGCACGTCGCGGCCTACTACTATAACCGCGGCAAGGCGTGGGGGCAGGCGGTCAGCCTGTCGACCAAATACGTTGCCATGGCGCCCGACAATGACGACCGCCACCAGGTCGGCACCGTGCTCGATTTCGAAAAGGTCGGCGTGCGGTCGCCCGCCGGTATCCGCCGAGATCCGTGGCAGGTCGACGACACCATCGGCGATTCGTCGTGGGGCTATACCGACGACCTGAAGGTCCGGCCGGCGACGGCCATCCTGCCTTTGCTGATCGATACGGTGTCAAAGGGCGGGAACTATGTCCTCAATATATCGCCCATGGCGGACGGCACCATACCGCAGGTCCAGCAGGACACGCTGCTGGGCATAGGCAAATGGCTGGGCGTCAATGGCGAGGCCATCTACGCCACCCGGCCTTGGACGCAGTTCGGCGAAGGCGACTGGCGCTTCACCGTTCGCGGCAACGCGGTCTACGCCATTGCCCTGAAGTGGCCGGCGGGGACGTCGGCTACGATCGTCGCATTTGGGAGCGCCGGCAAGGTGGCCTCGGTAGATCTGATCGGCGGTGGCGCCGTCGCCTTCATGCAGGATTCCGGCGGTCTGCATCTCGACTTGCCGGCAGCCGGTCCCGACGCGCCGGCCTACGCCTTTCGCATCGACCTGCAATAGCTACTTCGCCAGCATATTGCCGATGCCGATAATCACGGTCGAGCCGATCAACAGCCCTATGCCCAGCCAGACCAGCGCCTGGGTCTTCAGCGACGTGCCCTTCCATTCCTTGAGCGCAAAGCCCCACAGGGTCGAGAACAGGATGATCGAGGCCATGTGCAGGGTCCAGGACGAGAAGCCGTAGCGGCCCATCTGGCTTTCCCCCATGGTGTAGAAGAAGAACTGGAAATACCACAGGGTGCCGCCCAGCGCCGCCAGGCCGTAATTGCGCAGCAGCGGGGCGGGCGTGCCGTCCTTCGTCCGGCCGAGCCATTCGGGCGCCGAGCCGTTCTTGACGATAAGGTAACCGCTCCATACCAGGTTCGTCAGGAAGCCGCCGATCAGGACGACGCACAGCACCGGCAGGCCGGCCCAGAGCTCGCCGGTTCCAGCCTTGAGGCTCAGTGCCTTGATCGGAGCGCCGGCGTCGAGACCGAAGGCGAAGCAGGCTGACATGACGCCGCAGAAGAGGGCGATCAGGATGCCTTTTGTCAGGTGGAATTCGGACAGGCTCTCGCTCTTTTCCGGCACCTCCTTTTCCTTGCTGTGACCGGCCAGGGCGACGACGACGATGGCGACCAGCACCACGGCGATACCGGCAAAGGTGATCTTGCCCGAGGGCGTGGCGGCGAGTGCGCCCAGCGTGCCGCGCAGAAGCGGCGGCCCGACCGTGCCGATGGCCGTCGTCAGGCCAAGCGCCACCGCCATGCCGAGGCTCAAACCCAGATAGCGCATGGTCAGGCCGAAGGTCAGCCCGCCGAAGCCCCACAGGGCGCCCCAAATCACGCACATCATCAGCACGTCGTGGGGCGCGGCGCCCAGCACGCCTAACAGGTCATGGGTCTGGATCGACGCGAACAGGCCAAGGCGCGATGATCCAGGAAAAGACGCCGCCGGTCAGCCAGAAGATTTCCCACGACCAGTGGCGGATGCGTTTATAGGGGACATAGAAGCTGGCCGACGACAGTCCCCCCAGCCAGTGAAAAAGCACGCCTAACAAAGGGTTCGGGTTCATTACCTGGTCGCTTCCTGTTTTTATAATTATATCCGATAGATACGCTCGGCATTGGCGGCGAACATGGCCTCGCGCGCGTCGGCGCCGAAGGCGCTCGTGATCGTGTCGTAGGCATTGAGCGCGCGGCCGTAGCTGTTGAACAGCTTGTCGGTCGGGAAGTCCGAGGCGAACAGGCAACGGTCGGTGCCAAAGGTGTCTATGGTTTCCAGGATCAGCGGGCGCATGCTGTCGGCCGTCCAGTTGCGGTCGATGAAACCCATGCCGGAGATCTTGACGGCCACGTGCGGCAGCGAGGCCAGCAACCGCATGCCGTCACGCCACGCCGCCATGCCTTCGCCGTCTCGGTCTATCGGCATGCCCATATGGTTGAGGATGACAGGCACGTCCGGGTGCGCCCTGGCCAGCAGGTAGGCCTGCATCATCTGGTTGGGATAAATCTGCAAATCGAACGAAAGCGCGTACTTGCCGAGCAGGGCATAGCCGTGCGCCAGGCCTTCGTCGTCGAACAGGTTCTTCGGCGTATAGGTGCGCTTCGGGTCGGGATGCCAGTTGAGGATATGGCGAATGCCGCGGACATTGCGATGTTCGGCGTGGGCCGCCAGTGTCGCCTCGACATCGGGCGCGTTGAGGGCGGCAAAGGCGACGATCGCGTCGGGATGGCCGTCGGTGTCGGCCAGGGACTGCAGCCATTGCGTCTCTTTGAGCGCGTCCTTCGCCTCGGCGCCGGCATCGATATGGACGACCTTTTCGACGGGAAAGCCGGCAGCGTCGGCAAAATAGTCGCTGAGTGTATAGTCGCGGGCAATCGCTTCGACCGAGCCATTGGGGCCGTCGTCGGAAAACGGCGGCGTCAACCACGGATAGGACAGCCGGTCGAGCTGCCATAGATGGACATGGGCATCGACGAAGCGTTTTATGGTCATTGCTGTTTCCCAACCTGCAAGGGACGAGCTCGTCTTCGACCAGAAACCTCTTTGAGGCGGGCTAATATTTTTCCTCCTGCCCCGTTTACGGGGGAGGTGGCATCGAGGCCGAAGGCCGAAGATGACGGAGGGGGGACTCAATTTGCCCGGTTAACAGGCCTACCAGTTCTTGGCACCTACCAATCCCCCCTCCGTCTGCTTCGCTGCGCTTCGCACATGGCTGGCGAAGGTCATGCCTTCGTTGGCGCCATACCTCCCCCGTAAACGGGGCAGGAGAAAGGAAGCCAAACTTGACTGCGCTCAGAAGCGATTTCACCCGTGTTGTCCTACCCTGTTGCCGGATTTTCCCGGTCGTTCGTGAAGAAGTGGCGGTGGCTGCGCTTTCCCTTCGCAGCCACCGGTACTGCGTCAGAAAGTCGTGCGTCCTCCGGACGTATCGAATGTCGACGCGGTCGTGAACGAGCATTCTTCCGACGCCATGAAGCAGACCATGGCGGCCGATTCCTCGACTATTCCCAAGCGGCCCATCGGGATCTTGCCCTTCATATATTCGACCTGGCTGGGCGGCAGCTGCGCCAGGATGGGCGACTCGAACGTGGCCGGCGTCAGGGCATTGACGATGACACCCTTGGTCGCCAGTTCCTTGCCCAGGGACTTGGTCAGGCCGATGACGCCGGCCTTGGACGCCGAATAGGCCGAGGCATTGGGATTGCCTTCCTTGCCGGCGACCGAGGCGACATTGACGATGCGGCCGTAACCGCCTTCCAGCATGAAGGGGATGACCTCGCGGCAGGTGTAAAAGGTGCCGTTGAGATTGATGTCCATGACCTTCAGCCACGAGTCGATAGGAAATTCCCACACCGGCACGGTGGCGCCGGTAATGCCGGCTGAATTGACCAGGATATCGATGCCGCCGAGGATGCCTTTAGTCTTTTCGGCGGCTGCCTTGACGGCGGCCGCGTCGGAGACATCGAGCGCGATGACGTCGGTGGCACCGGTGTCGGTCCTGGCCGCGGCCAGGGCATCGGCATTGAGGTCCCACAGGACGACCGTGCCGCCCTCGGCCACGATGCGGGCGGCGGTAGCCTTGCCCAGGCCCGAGGCGCCGCCGGTGACGACGGCGCGGCGGCCGGCAAAGCGGCCCGGATAGGTTACGGCAGTCATCCCAGAATCTCCTGGCCTTCGAGGCTGAACGCCACGACCTTTTGCGACTGTTCGCCCAGCTTCGACACGCCGAGATGCATGGTGTCGCCGGCATTGAGGTAGATGGCGTCGGGCTTCTTGCCCTCGCCGACGCCCGGCGGCGTACCGGTGATGACCAGGTCGCCCGGTTGCAGGGTAATGAAGCGCGAAATGTAGGAGATGCACTGGGCGACGTTGAAGATCAGGGTCTTCGTATTGCCGGTCTGCATGCGCTGGCCGTTGACGTCGAGGAACATGTCGAGGTTATGGACATCGCCGACCTCGTCCGGGGTGACCAGCCACGGGCCGGTCGGGCAGAAGGTGTCCGCGCCCTTGCCCTTGACCCACTGCGTGCCGCGCTCCTTCTGGAAGGCGCGCTCACTGATGTCGTTGACCAGGACATAGCCGGCGACATGGCTGAGGGCGTCGTCCTCTTCGACATAGCGACAGGTCTTGCCGATGATCAGGCCCAGTTCGACTTCCCAGTCCATCTTGGTGGCGTCGCGCGGCTTCATGACATCGTCATTGGGGCCGTTGAGCGAGGTGACGGCCTTGGTGAAGAAGATCGGCTCCGGCGGGACGGGCAGGTTGGATTCGGCGGCGTGGTCGGCATAGTTGAGGCCGACGGCAATGACCTTGCCGATGCCCTTGACCGGCACACCGTAGCGCGGTGCGCCGTCGACGACGGGCAGGGAGGCGACGTCGGTGGCGGTCAGCGTGGCCAGTTGCGACAGGCGCACCGTGTCCGGCGTAAGGTCGCCAACAAGGCCCGACAGGTCGCGGATTTTACCGTCGTCGCCGACGACACCGGGCTTTTCCTGGCCCTTGGGCCCATAGCGGCAGAATTTCATAGATGCGGTCCTTTTAGGCTTTGGCCACGAAAAACACGAAAAGACACGAACGCAGGTTTGGCCTTTAAAGCCCGAAGGGCATATGACAAGTGAGGGTCACAAGGTGTTCGATGGGCGCTTCGCGCAGTCGTATCAACGCAATGATGTTCGTGTTTTTTCGTGTTTTTCGTGGCAAAAAAATCAATGGGTGTAGGGGCGAAAGAGCTTGACGTCCGGGTTCAGTTCCACCCCGAAACCGGGCCTATCAAGCTTATTGACGTTCAGGCGGCCGTTTTCCGGAACGGGCTCACCCAATAATTGTGGATGGAACATCGGGGCGACGTGATCGGCCTTGGGCGCCATCATCAGGAATTCGGCAAACGGCGAATTATGCCGTGTAATAACAAAGTGGTAGGAGTAGACGGACGAGCCGTGCGGCACGACCATGATGCCGCGGGCATCGGCCATGGCCGAAATTTTCAGCAGCTCCGTGACGCCGCCGCACCAGCCGACATCGGGCTGGATCAGGTCGCAGCACTCCATCTCCATCAGCATGCGGAAACCCCAGCGCGTCGCCTCGTGCTCGCCCGTCGTCACCAGCATGCCGGGGGGCACGTTCTTTTTCAGTTGCGCATAACCCCAGTAGTCGTCGGGCGAGATGGCTTCCTCGATCCACTTCAGCCCATGCGGGGCACAGGCATGCGCCAGGCGCGTCGCATAATTGACATCGAGCGCCATCCAGCAGTCCCACATCAGCCAGAAGTCATCGCCGCACCGGCTGCGCATATCGGCCAGCATCTCGACATTCTTTTTCAGGCCGGCATCGCCCTCGATCGGGCCATGCAACAGGGGCATCTTGCCGCCGATGAAACCCATCTCCTTCGCCAGGTCCGGGCGGGCGCCGGTGGCGTAGAACTGCAGTTCGTCGCGCACGGCGCCACCCAGCATATGGTAGACCGGCTCGCCGCGCAGCCGGCCCATCAGGTCCCACAGGGCCAGGTCGACGCCGGAAATGGCGTTCACCACCAGGCCCTTGCGACCGTAATATTGCGAGGCGAAATACATCTGGTCCCAGATGATCTCGTAATCGAACGGCGAACGCCCCTCCAGGAAGCGCGCGAAGTGCTTCTCGACCATGTAGGCGGCCGGCTCGCCACCGGTCGTCACCGCGAAACCGATCGTGCCGTCATCGGCCTCGATCTCGACCACCAGGGTGCCCAGGACATTGATGCCGAACGACTTGCGGCTCTGGCGGTATTCCGGATAGCGGCCCATCGAGGTGGCGATATGGTTGTCGATCCAGTGGCCTTCGCCCTGGTCGTGATAGTCGGCGCCGCCGCCGCCTTCGCCGCCCTTGATGACCGAGGCCCGGACTTGCTTGATTTTCACGGAGGGATTGACTGGCATCGGTGCGTCTCAACACTTGGGAGGGTTGGTGATTTTTCATGATCGATATTGATCATTTGACGCCTTGTCAATGGCGCTGTGGCCTTGCCGCTCGATATTCATGCCACAAAGGCGAGGCGCTATTATATTATATGAATTCGTCGCTGCGATTTTGGTCGAAAATGATCTTTTATGATCATTTTGGCATTGCCAACGACGCTTATGAGTCATATGATCGTCTTAGCTGTTGAATTTGAACATATTTAGCGCAGGGGCGATGCGCACGGATGCTTTCGCACCCGTTTCGATTCGCCGAAATGCGCAGAGGGCAGCTCGGCCGGGACGGCCGTTCAGTGGGCGGAACGAAGGACATCAGATGCTTCTTGCAGGACAACGTGTCTTGATCACCGGTGCGTCGCGCGGCATCGGCCGGGCGACGGCGATCGAATGCGCCCGCCATGGCGCCGATATCGGCGTTAACGTTTTCAAGGACCCCGAGGCGACGCAGACCCTGGTGGCCGAAATCGAGGCTCTGGGGCGCAAGGTTGTCGTCTTCGACGGCGACGTCGCCGATCCCGACAGCGCGACAGGCTTTATCGATGCGGCCGTCAAGGGACTGGGCGGGGTCGACACCTTCGTGTCGAATGCCGGTATCTGCCCTTTCCACAGCTTTCTCGACATGCCGCGCAACGTCCTGCGGCGCACGGTCGATGTCAACCTGATGGGGGCCTATTATATGTGCCAGGCGGCGGCCAACCAGATGGTCGTTCAGGGGAAAGGAGGCTCGATCGTCGCTATCTCCTCCATCTCGGCCCTGGTCGGCGGCGAAATGCAGACCCATTACACCCCCACCAAGGCGGGTGTACATTCGCTGATGCAGTCTATCGCCATACCGTTGGGCAAGCACGGCATCCGCGCCAATTCGGTCATGCCGGGCACGGTTGCCACCGATATCAACAAGGAAGACCTGGCCGACCCGAAGAAGCGCGAATATATGGAAGGCCGTATTCCACTCGGCCGTCTCGGCCGTCCGGACGACATCGCCAAGGTCGTCGTCTTCCTGGCGTCCGACCTGTCGGGCTATGTTACCGGCGCTTCGGTGTTGACGGACGGCGGATTGTTCGTCAACCTGCAATGAATCCTATGTTGGTCGCAATTTTTAACGAAAAAGTGGCTTCCACTTTTTCTAAATGTGCTCCGATATGATTATTTCCGCCCCCACCGACTATCGCGAAGCCGCGCGCCGTATCCTGCCGCCCTTCCTGTTCCATTATCTCGACGGCGGCTCGGGAGCGGAGACGACCCTGCGCGCCAATGTCGACGACCTGCAACAGGTCGCATTGAAGCAGCGCGTGCTCAAGGGATCGGAGACGCTGGACCTGTCGGCGAATTACTTCGGTACGAAGCACGACCTGCCCATCTGCCTGGCCCCGGTCGGCTTGACCGGCATGTATGCCCGTCGTGGCGAGGTCCAGGCGGCAAAGGCCGCGGCCGGCCGCAACATTCCCTTTATCCAGTCGACCGTCAGCGTCTGTTCGCTGAAGGAGGTAGCGACGCAGAGCGAGAAACCGATCTGGTTCCAGCTCTATGTCCTCAAGGACCGCGGCTTCATGCGCGATGTCCTCGATCGGGCCAAGGCCCTGGGCGCCACCGCCCTGGTCTTCACCGTCGACATGCCGGTGCCCGGTTCCCGTTACCGGGACGCCCACTCAGGCATGAGCGGGAAAAACGCCAACCTGCGTCGCGTCCTGCAAGCCGTCACCCATCCGCAATGGGCCTGGGATGTCGGCCTGAACGGCACGCCGCACGATCTCGGCAATGTCTCGGCCTATCGCGGCCAGGCGACCGGGCTCGAAGACTATATCGGCTGGCTCGGCGCCAATTTCGATCCCGGCATTTCCTGGGCCGACCTGCAATGGATCCGCGATGCCTGGCAGGGACCGATGATCATCAAGGGTATCCTCGATCCGCAGGACGCGAAGGATGCCAAGGCCTTCGGCGCCGACGGGATCGTCGTGTCCAACCACGGCGGCCGCCAGCTAGACGGCGCCCTGTCGTCGGCCCGCGCCTTGCCGGAGATTGCCACGGCCGTAAAGGGCGGCATGGCCATTTTCGCCGATGGCGGCATCCGTACCGGCCTTGACGTCATCCGCATGCTGGCGCTCGGCGCCGACGGCGTGCTGATCGGCCGCGCCTTCGTCTATGCCCTGGCGACGAAAGGCGAGGCCGGTGTCCGACATCTGCTGGCCCTGCTGGAAAAGGACATGCGCACCTGCATGGTCCTGACCGGGGTCAAGTCGATCGTCGAGATCACGCCGGATATTCTGGCGCGGCATTCTGTGCAGTCCGGTTCTGGACATGCTGGATAAAGACAATGTGGCCGCCCTTTCTGCACCTCCCCGACTTGATAGGGGAGGGGGACCGCACGAAGCGCGTCGCACCGTGGGTGCGGCCTTGCCTTCTGACGTTTCCGTCGCGCGAGATGTGGTGGTGGGGTTTCTTACTGGGGCAACGCGCCAGAATCGCCCAAATGGCACGCTTTCCTTATGGGACAAGGCGACAAGTTCTTTGGCTCAAGTAAGAAACCCCACCACCACATCTCGTGCGGCGGCTACACCTGTTTCCAAGCTTCAAGTTCGGAGCGGCGCGCTTCGTGCGGTCCCCCTCCCCACCAAAGGTGGGGAGGTGCAAGACAAGTAAGCCCATGGCTGATCGCGATATCCGCGATTTTGGCGCTGTCGGCGACGGCGCGACGGTCGCCACCGAAGCCATCCGCGTCGCCATTGCTACAGCCAGCCCCGGAGACCGCGTCGTCATTCCGCGCGGACGATTTCTTAGCTTCTCGATCCCGCTGCGCGATCATAGCCACCTGCATCTGGCAGAAGGTGCGGTTCTCGAAGCCGCCGACCCAGCCGTCCACGGCGGACACTACGATCCCGCTGAGCCCAATCCGTTCGACCTCTATCAGGACTTCGGCCATAGCCATTGGGCCAACAGCCTGATCTCGGGCATCGGCGTCGGCGATATCACCATCGATGGCCCGGGCATGATCCTTGGCCGTGGCCTGACGCGCGAGGGGCCGGGGTCGCGCTGGCGCAGACAGGCCGGCGAATTTCCGCTCAGTATGCAGGGCCTGTCACCCGAAGAACTGGCCGTCCTGGCGCCCGAGGTTTCCGCCATGGCCGGCCTGGGCAACAAGGCGATCGGCCTGCGGGACTGCCGCCGGGTATCCTTGCGCGATTTCACTATTCTCGAAGGCGGGCATTTTGCCGTCCTGGCGACCGGGGTCGACGACCTGCGCATCGAGAACCTGTTCATCGACAGCAATCGCGACGGGCTCGATATTGATAATTGCCGGCGGGTGACCATCCGCGGCTGCCGCGTCAACACCCCCAATGACGACGCCATTGTCCTCAAGGCCGGCTATGCCCTCGGCGAAAAACGCCCGACCGAGGACGTCGTCATCGAGGACTGCCATGTCAGTGGGTTCGATCCCGGCACCCTGCACGACGGCACACGCGGTCGCACCCAGGCCCTGGCGCCGGACCAGGACCGCGTCACCGGCCGCATCAAGATCGGCACCGAATCAAGTGGCGACTTTCGCCGTATCCGCATCCGCAACTGCACCTTCGAACGCTCGCGCGGTATCGCCCTGGAGACGGTCGACGGCGGCGTGATCGAGGATGTCGAGATCGCCCATATCACCATGCGCGAGATCACGACGGCACCGATCTTCCTGCGGGTCGGAGCCCGTTTGCGGGCGCCCGACGGCGCCACACCCGGCGCCATCCGCCGGGTGGTGTTGCGCGACATTGTTGCCGAAGACATCCATGGCGACTACTGCGCCCTGCTGATGGGACTGCCCGATTATCCCATTGACGACGTCATGCTCGAACGTATTTCGCTCGGGTATCACGGCGGGGGCACCGAGGAGGACGCGGCGCGTGTGCCGGACGATCTGCCGGATGCCTATCCCGAACCCAGCATGTTCGGGCGCACCCCGGCGTATGGCCTGTGGACGCGACACGTCCGTGGGCTGACAATCCGTGACCTGACGATAAGGACGGCGTCACCCGACGCGCGTCCCGAGCGGACACACGAGTTCACGACGCTGGCGGATCAGGGCTTGGCAGGCGCACCGTCATCCAGTTCCAGGCGGACATAGTCCCAGACCACGCCGCTCTGCAGGCTGCCGGCGGGGACGGTAAAGGTCAGGGTGTTGTCGCCGGCCTTGAGCGCGCTGGCGTCGAAGGTCAGGGTGCGTTCCTGCCACAGGCCCTTGTCGGTATTGTAACGAATGGCATTGGTTTGCAGCATGCGGGCATTGTCGGTCGTGCTGCCATCGCCGATGGCGCCCACGGCCTGGCCGTTGACAGCGACCGGTAGGCGGCCGTCCAGCCCGTCCTCACCGGCGAGAGCGACGCGCAGATACGCCTTGCCCTGTGCCGTTTTCGGCAAGGTGAACCTGACGGTCCATACGGTCTCGCGGCCATTGCCATAGGTGCGCCATGGCCCGGTCGTGTCGGTCTGTGGATAGCGGTCGAGCGACTCGGTCTTTACCCATCCGAAGCGCTGGTTGGCGGGGTCTTTCGCGTCGGGATTGACGAAGGACAGGTCGGTGGCGTGCGGCACCTGTTCGAAGAACCAGTCCTTATGCCAGTCGCTTTTGCCGACCGTATAGGTGACGTCGTGCGGGAAGAGCAGGGCGTAGCGCAGGTTCCAGCCCCACAGCCAGTAATTCCTGCCGTCGCCCTTGAAGAACTCGCCGGCCGAGCGGTCGGGATAGCCGATCTCCCACAGCTGGTGGCCATGGCGCACCGGCGTCCATTTCAGCGTGCCGAGGTCGAGGGTCTTGCCCGGCAGGACGGTGACATCCGTCTGGAGATATTCGCCCAGCACGCCGTCGGCATAGGCATGCAGGGTGTAGGTCCCGGGCCGGATCCGGGTGATGGCAAACGTGCCGTCGGCCTTGCCGTCATTGAAGAACTGGTAGCCGCGCGCATCGTGACGCCAGGCGTAGGGGCCGGTATGCAGGGCGGCGAACTGCTCGGTGAAACGGGCCGCGGCGGCTGGCGGCAGGTTGGCGGGCGGCGCGGGGGGCGTACCCGGTGCGCGGTCAGGCTCCGTCAGGCCGATGACCAGGTTGGGGAAGGTCTTGGGTGTGCCGGCGGGCGCCAGGGGATCGTCGAGGACGAGACGGCCGGTCACCGTGCCGCGCTGGTCCGACGGGCTATAGCCCACGTCCCTGACCCAGCCATAGGGCCAGGCGGCGTTTTGCGTCTTCGCCTGCGCCAGGGCATCCTGCCACAGGGCGTTGGCATTGTTTGTCCAGCTTTGCGGTATGGTTGGATTACCGGCCGTGTCGGCCAGGGTCTTCAACTCAGCGTCCGTGGTCGTGGTGGGGTGGTCGAGCGAATTGACATAGACGAAGATCGGCCCGATCACCTTGTGCCAGGCTTCGCCGGCGGCTAGCGGCGTATTGGCGCCGGCATAATGGCCGCTATGCCAGTAGTCGAGGATGATCGGATCGGGATCGTTGTCGGCGTCGAAATGGGCATCGAGGTCGATCCGGGTCGGGCCGCCGCTGAGATATTCCGTCGTCGGATTGATGAACCAGACACCGACATGGTCGCGCGTCGACGACCAGCCGTAGGCCGGTGTGCGGTACTGCATGCCGGAATAGGAGTATTTGTGCTCGACGGAGTTCTTATAGACGCCGGTCGACAGGATGCGCTGTTCCTTGGCATGGACGACGACGCCGGCGCCCCAGTCCTTCGGCGACGCCTCCAGCATGTTGCGATCCTGGTCGACCGTGATCCAGTCGAAATCATGGCTGAGGCGGGTGATGAAGCGGTCCTCGGCCCCGGTGCCGCCGGCCGGATAGCTGGCCGGGTGGTCGTAGATGGCATAGACATAGATGCCGCTGTCGCCGCGGCCGAGGGCGTAACGGATTTCCATATCGGCCTGGGCGCCGCCGCCGGGGGCATTGGGGCTGAGTGTATAAAGCCCGTCGGTGATACCCTTGACCGAGACCTCGGCGCGCGCCCCGCCGTTTGTTTCCGGATCGATGGACAGGGTGTTGCTCAGGTGTGGTGCGCCCGCCGGAACGTGTTCCCATGAGCCGCCATTGTGCGACAGCAGCTCCTTGCCCTTGTAAACCAGGGACGGCATGAAGCCGGTGTCCTTCGTGATCGTCGCCCGGACGATGCCGTTGTCGAGCGTCCACGAGTCGCCATTGTCGGTGACGGTGACAGCGGGCGTGTCGGCATAAGCGGCCGGTACAGACAGCCACACAGTGATAGCGGCGAGCAGGCAGGCGGAGCGAAACGGATTCATCGCAGTTTCCAATCATTGCTCATAAGGGCGCTTCATTCTTTCTCCTGCCCCGCTTGCGGGGGAGGTGGCATCTAGGCCGAAGGCCGAAGATGACGGAGGGGGGATGCGTAGCCGACCTCAAGCATCAACGTTTCAGTGTGTGGTGTCTGTCGCTCCCCCCTCCGTCTGCTTCGCTACGCTCGCAGCCACCTCCCCCGTAAACGGGGCAGGAGAAAGGGGATAGGCGTCATGGCAGTCCTATCCCCGCCCGCGTCCCCACAGGGTGGCGTATTTCCAGCCGGTCAGATCCTCGACGATCCGGCCGCTTTCCGGCGTCGCGGGTTCGGTGGCACCGTCACGCAGGCGGCCGATCTCGTCCATCAGCACGGCGTGGTTTTTCGCATTGAGGCGGAAGCGCAGCGACACCAGGAATCCGGCGATCATCACCACGACCGGACCCAGGCACATGATCAGGACGATGGTGTGGACGGCGTCCGGTGTCTGGACCTTGGCGCCGGAGACGAAGCCGCCTGCCTGCATGGCCCAGCCGGTGCCGGCCAGGGCAAAGGCCTGGGTGAATTTGCGCACCAGGGTCATGACGCCGGCAAAGATGCCTTCGCGGCGCTGGGCGGTGACGGCCTCGTCGACATCGGGCAGGTAATTGTAGACGCTCCACGGCACGAAGTTGAGCGTGCCACGGCCGAGGCCGGCGAAGATGACCGGAACGAACAGCCAGAAGACGACGCCCAGGCTGACCGCGCCCTTCAATGCACCGGCGAAGATGTTGCTCTCGATGCCCTTGACCGCCGCAGCGAAGCCGGCCGGATGCAGCAGGTAGAAGCTGTAATAGAGGATGCAGGCGATGATGAACGAGGCAATGGCGATGCCGTAGGCGCGCGTTGGTCCCGCCTTGACCACGACCCGGATGGCGATCAGCACCGAGACGAACTGCACGATATACATGGTCGTCATCATCTGCGAGATGATCAGGGTCGCCCCCATCATCACCGTCGTGACGAAGATGGGGAAGGCGGCGTTGAAGACGTCCTGCGAAATATAGCCGCCGAGATAGATGCCGAGATGCTGGCGGAAGGCGCGGATTTTCAGGGTCGAGAACAGGTCGCGGAACATGTGAACCGGGATCATCAGGCCGCGGCCGATATCGAGCGGCGCCGGCTGGATACGCTTCTCGTCTTCGGTATAGGGCCGCTCCCAGGTGAAGATGACGGCGAGGATGATCAGGCAACTGGCCATGACGCCGAAGATGGCGCCGTTGACCAGGAAGGTGGTCGCCGAATCCTTGCCGAGATGGTTGATGATCAGGGTCGGAAGGTACGAGGCAACGACGGCGAAAGCCTGGGCCAGCAGGATGCGCGCCCCGGCGAACTTGGCCTTTTCCTTGTAGTCCTTGGTCATCTCCGCCGGCAGGGTCTCCCACGGGATAAGCACGCAGTTATAGACCAGCTCGAAGAAGATGTAGGTCGACAGGTAATAGAGGAAGGTCTGGCCCTGCACCCACATCAGGGCAAAGCTGGGCAGCAGCGGAATGGCGATAAACAGGAAGATTTTGCGCCGGCCGATATGCCGCCCGACCCAGGTGTGGCGCAGATTGTCGGAGATGTAGCCGATCAGCGGGCAGGTTATGGCGTCGAAGAAGCGCGGAATGGCCAGCAAGCCGCCGGCCTCGGCGGCGCCGATATGGCAGAAGGTGGTGTAGAAATAGATCAGCCATCCCGACGTCACCGCCGGAATGCCGGCGCCGACGACATCGCCCGCACCCCACGCCCAATAATTCAATGGTCCGGTCTTACGCTCCGCCACCGCACGCTCCTTATTTTAGCTCAATCGCCGCATGGCTCGCTACACGTGTAGCGGCGTGCGGTCGCACGCTCCCAACGGCCAGGCCGTTGGGAATTGTTATTCGCGTCAGATGAAGCGGTACATGAATTCGCCGAGTGCCAGGAGAGCCATCGACTGGCCGAACGGCATCGAGGTCAATGGGATATCCTTGTATTCCTGGATCGAATTGAAGACCGGGGTGCCGAACGAGACCTGCTGTAATTCGCCATTTTCGGAAATGTTTGCGCGGATGGCCTTGGCGGCGCGCACGCCTGTTTCTTCGTAATTTCTAGAAATATATCCCTTGCGCACGGCCTTGAGGATGCCATAGGCGAAGCCGGCCGAGGCGGCGGCTTCTTCGTACGAAGTCTCGTCGTCGAGGATGGTCCGCCACAATCCCGACGGTGCCTGGCAGGCGGCCAGCGCCTTGACCTGGGCGTCGAGCGTGTCGATGAGAACCTGGCGCACGGCGTCGCCCTCGGGCAGGTCGAGCAACTCGATGAATTCCGGGATGACGATCGTCACCCAGCTATTGCCGCGCCCCCACAGGGCATTGGCGAAGTTGTGGCGGCCGTCGAAGGTCCAGCCATGGAACCACAGGCCGGTCTTGCGGTCGGTCAGGTATTTGATGTGGATGAGGAACTGGCGCTTGGCTTCCTCGACATAGTGCGGACGGTTCAGCAGCAGGCCGATCTTGGCCAGCGGCATGACCGACATCATCAGCGTGTCGTCCCACAGCTGCTGGTTATTGACGCTGTTATAGACGATGTGCTGGAAGCCGCCTTCTTCGGTGCGCGGCAGGTCGCGATAGACCCATTCGCCCCAGACATCGAGATAGGGCAGATAGGTGCGGTTGCCGGTGCGCTCGTACAGATAGGCCAGGGTCAGGAAGGGGGCGACGGTGTTGATGTTGCGCGACGGCATGCCCTCGGCGAAACGCTCGGCGAACCAGTCGACCATGATGTCCCAGGCCTTTGGATCGCCGGTCATCTCCCACTGCTTGTAGATACCGTAGAGACCGACCCCTTGCGTCCACTCGAAGCCGTGCCAGCTCTTGGTGTCGATGACGCGGCCGTCTTCGAGGCGCAGCAGGAATTCGCCGGTCTCGTCGCGCAGGTTGACCAGGTTGTCGATCAGGCGATCGATCGCACCGAGGTAATCGCCCCGATCGGCGCCGAGAGCGGCCGTCTGGTGCGCCAGAAGCGGATGGATCCTGTCGGGGTGCGTGGGCGTCAAGACCTGGTTGGCGGTTAGGGTTTTTTGCAGTTGTACATTCATGGCGGGGCTTCGGGAAGGTTTTGACAGGGTTGTGATGGATCTAGCGTTGCAGACTGGCGGGTGACGGCACGATCTCGAGCGGGACGCCGCCGCGGGCGGTGCGAAGGACCACCAGCCTGACGGGCTCGAGGGCGTTTTCCGGCTTGCCGTCCGTGGTGACGGCCAGGGTGATGGTGTTGGCGCCGTTCGGATTGAGGATGCCCGGTGGGATGACGAAGACGTGCTGGGGGCCGACATGGGCAGCGAAATTGCCCATGTGCCAGCCATTGACGAAGATCAGGGCGCGGTTGACATGCGACGATTGCGGCACATGCGGATCGCCGATCTGCAGGCCCAGCTGGACGTCATGATCCTTCGGCAAATCCAGCGGGACCTGGGTGCGCAGCCAGTAGGTGCCAGGCGCCGGCGGTGCATCGGTCGGGGAGGCCGCGACCCAGCCGGCGGCGTCGGAGACCTTGCCGGCGGGCAGGTACCAGCCTAGGCGTTCGCCGTAGAGCCCGCCATTGTTCATCGGGCCGCGGACGATATCGGCAATGTCCTCGCCGCCGCGATTGCCCTGGATCTTCCAGGCGATCGGCGTGGCGAACGGGGCGCCGCCGGCCTGCGACAGCGAGGCGCTGATCAGGCCGCGCGCCTCCTTGTGCTCGTCATCGGCGGCGAGGTCCCAGTTGTGTGAATGGTTGCGCACCATGACCGAGATTTCGTGGTCGCCGGTCGCGAGGGCGGGCAGTGTAAGCTGTGCGGTGGCAGTGGTCTGTGGCCGTGGCTTATTTGAGGGGATTTCGTCCTGGCCGACAAAGCGGCCGTCGACCCAGGCCTGCACCATGCCGGCGCCACCGCCGCCATAGAACAGGTCGAGCTGGTTGCGGGTTTCCCCTGCCTTGACGGTGAAACGGCCGCGATACCAGACATCGCCATGATGGAAACCATAGTCGCTCATGGCCAATACCGGCTGGTCGGCCGGCGGCTGGGTCTTGGGCAACGCCGTAGAGACCGCCAGGTCGGCGACCCGCCAGGTGCTGTCGTCGAAGCCGGGTTGGGCCTCGGGCGATTCCGCCACACGCTGCCACGGCTGGGCCATCAGGTCCGGGATGGTGATGGTCTCCGGGCCTGCAACCGGAGCGCTGAGCAGGCTGCCCGCCGGGGTCGGCGAGACGCCGAGATCGGCACCGTTGAAGCTGATGTTTTTGACGCCGGACGGCGCCCAGACCTCGATCGGTGTCGCCGCGGTCGTATCGCCTGTCAATTCGACTTTTCCGGAAAAAATCGTCGATTCGCGGATAAGGGCGCCGGTCCGCTCCAGCACCGGACCCTGCGGCGTGTCCTGCCGCCAGAAGGTCTGCGCCATGGCATCGTCGCCGATCAGCAGGATCAGCCCGGGCTTGCCGCCACCGTCAATGCGGATACGGATCAGGTCGCGGTGAGCGTAGCGCAGATGGAGGTCGCCCTTTTTCGCATCGAAGCTGACGGTCGCGTCGCCGCTCAGCACCTTGACGGCCGGCCTGCTCTTATAGCGCAGCACGGTCTCGGCGGCTTCACCGGCGCGGCCGTAGAGCAGGGCGATATCGCGCGTCCCTTGCGCAAAATAGGTCTGGGTGTCGGACGTGGTGTAGACGAGGTGCTGGCGCGCCAGCGGCGCATTGACCAGCCACAGCTTGGCGTCCTGGCCGTTCAGCTGTGTGGCGATATCGTAGCTGCCGTCGGCTGTTGTCAGGGTGAAGGCAAAGGCGTCGCGGGTGGTGGCGTTCGACGGGTTATGGACGGCGTAGATCAGTTCGCCTTCGCCGCGGGCGCTGACATCGTGATAGAGTTTCACGCCCGGCACTGACGCCGTCAGCACCGGACCCTTGTCGAGGTCGGCCAGCAAGGGTGTCGCCGCCGCGACGAACTGGCCGAGTTGTTTGAAGGCATATTGCTTGGGCCGCAGGCCACGCGCTTCGTCGATTCCGGCGCCATAGTCGTAGGAGCTGTAGACGACGCTGGCCGGCAGCCAGCCCCACGACGTGCCGCCATAGGCCATGTAGACGCTGTGGATCGACAGGCCGTTGATCAGCGACGATCCAAAGGTCGTGCGGACATATTCCGACCCGACGCGTTTTGACGTGCAGTCATAGGTGCCGACACTGCCCCAGTAGTCGAACCAGCCGCCGCCGATCTCGGCGGCAAAGCCCGGCGTGTTGGGCGAGGCAAGCGCCCCGACCTTGACCATACCCTTCGCGTCGGGCGTGGTGTCGCCATACATGCCCCAGTTGGGCACGGTGTTGGGCTTGCCGATCTCGGTCGTGCCGGTGCAACCGCCACCCGGATAGCCGTCGAAGGCATAGAGGTCGGTCGGGCCGGGCACGGCGAACCCTGCCGTCGACGACGGCGGCGTCCAGTTGGGCAGGCGGCCTGCCGAATTGTGGAACAGGGGCACGGTGATGCCGTCGGCGTGCACCTTGTCGGCCAGGTGCTGCATATAGCGCTTGCGGCTGTCGGAGGTGTCGCCGAGCTCGTTTTCGATCTGGTAAGCGATGATCCTGCCGCCGCCGGTCGTGATCTGGTGGCGGGCGATGATGGAGTCGATCTGGGTCTGCCATTCATCGACGGCGGCGAGATATTCGGGATCGTCGGTGCGCGCCACCGCCTTTTGCCGCGTCACCCAGCCGGGGAAGCCGCCCATGGTCAGTTCGGCGTTCACATAGGGACCCGGGCGGATAATGACGTACAGGCCCTCGTCTTCGGCCATCTCGATGGCGCGCTCGACATTGCGTACGCCAGAAAAATCATATGCGCCCTGCTTGGCGGTATGATAGCCCCAGTCGACATAGAGGGTGACCGTGTTGTAGCCGGTCGCCTTCATCTTCTGCAGGATGTCGCGCCACAGGGACGGCGACGGCAGGCGGAAGGGGTGGAATTCTCCCGACCATACCATCAGGCGGTTGCCGTCGATCATCAGGGAATGGCGGTCCCAGGTGATCTTCGCCGGTTTGGCCGCCGGCGCCGTGGCGGCCTCGACCGTCTTCGTCGCTTCGCCGATGACGGTGAAGTGGCGCACGGCGCCGGAGACGCCGCCCAGTTCCCTGCGCGGGCTCCAGGTTTTGAAACCGTCCGTGCTGTCGGAATACCAGTAGTGCTTGGTCTTGTAGTCGTCGAAATAGATGCGCCAGCCGCCGGCCGGCAGCCTGACCACGGCCGGGCCTTCGATCCAGTCGCCCCAGCCTGCCCAGTCGCCGGTCTTTTGGATCGTCCACGGACCGTCAAGGGCCTGAGCCGTCGCCAGTTCGATCGTCTTGGTCGTTTCGTTCTTGGTGAAGGCGACGTAGCGATCGCCATCCTTCACTACAAAGGTGTCGATATGGTTGCCGGCGAGGCCGGTCATCGGCCGCGGCGCTGAGAACCGCGTCAAGGTGGCGTCGGCATCGAGGACATAGGCGGCGAAAGGGCCTTGCGTGCCGCCGCCCGACAGCGAGATGATGACATGGACCGACCCGTCGCTGTCGCGAAACCATTCCGGCGCCCAGGCGTTGGTGATAGCTTTACCTGCCACGGTGATCGGCACATCGGCGACATGCTGCCAGTGCCTGAGATCGCGGCTGCGCGCCAGGCCGAAGGTCGAGCCGCCCCACGCGGTTGTATAGACTATATAATATTGCCCGTCGGCGGCGTGCAGGATCGAGGGATCGCGCAGCAGGCCCTTCGGCGGGACATAGGCCTCGGACGCCAGCGAGGTGAAGGTGACGCCGTCATAGGAACGGAACAGGCTGAGCGTATTCTCCGACGTGGCGTTGAAAGCCGACATGACAAAGGTCGTGTCACCCTTTTGCGTTACGACCGGGGTGACCGCGGCCGTACTGGCCGCAGCTGACTTTTGCGAGGTCAGGCCCAGCGTGTCCATGAAGCTGTCGCCGGTTTGCTGGCCTGTCTGCTGGCCGGCTTGCTGCGCCAGCGCAGGGGTGGCCGTCAGCAGAAAGGCCAGTGTGATCAGTCCCGCACGTGCCGTCATGCCTGTCTCCTTCCTGTCCGCCATGGTTCCCGCCTGTTTGTCGTTGGGTTTCCAGCCGAATTTGACATTGACAGCCCGGGAGATCAATGGAAAATATCAAAATCAATCATAATTGCTGCAAAAATACGCAGGGAATTGTTCAAATTGATCATATTCAATCATTCCTTCGGGCGTCATGCAGTTATAACTGCAGCAGTGGGACTGTGCCTTGCCATGCCTGCATTCGCCGCCGAGCCTGTACCCTTGCGTTTTGTCTTTAACGAAGCGGCTCCTGCAGGGCGTATTGCGGCCGATTCGTCGGCATACCAAGCTGCACGCGGTTACGGTTTTGTCTCCCAGCCGGGCGGTAACGAACAGGCCTTTGCCGTCACGGCGGCCCCCGGCGACTACGCAGTGACCTTGACCGTGGGCGGCACGGCGTCCAGCCGGACGACCGTCTGGGCCGAGGACCGCCGGCTGATGGCCGGGCCGGTCGATCTCAAACGCAATGAGACGCGCACCGTCGTTTTTACCGTCAATGTCCGCGACGCCGGTCTGCCGCACCAGGAGACCGACCCGACCGCCACGCCCCAGGTGGCCCTGCGCGGGGACGACGCCACAGGCCGTACCTGGGATAACCGCCTGACGATCAGCTTTTCAGGCGCCGCCCCGGCGGTGCAGGCCATCGATATCGCCCCGGTGGCGGCGCGGCGTATCCTGATCGCCGGCGACAGTACGGTCACCGACCAGGCCGGTGGCGACTATGCCTCCTGGGGGCAGATGCTGCCGCGTTTCCTCGATCCCGGCCTGTCGGTCGCCAACCATGCGCGCAGCGGCGAGACGATGAAGTCCTTCCTCACGTCGCAGCGCTGGGATCGGTTGTTGGTCGATGTCCGCCCGAACGACGTCGTGCTGATCCAGTTCGGCCACAACGACGAAAAGAAGCAATGGCCGCGCACCTATGCCGCCGCCGACGGCGCCTATCCGGCCTATCTCGCCGCCTTCGTCGCCGATGTGCGTCAGCGCGGCGGCCTGCCGGTCCTGGTGACGCCGGTGGCGCGCCGCACCTTTAATAAATCGGGTGCGATCGATAACAGCCATGCCGGCTACGACGCCGCCGTCCGCGAGGTCGCCGCAAAACTCGACGTGCCGCTGATCGACCTGACAGCGCAGACCACGACGCTGTACCAGGCCCTCGGGCCCGAGACTTCGGCCATGGCCTTTGCCAATGGCGGCAAGGACAAGACGCATCATAATGCCTATGGCGCCTACGCGATTGCCTGTTTCGTCGCCCACGACCTGGCGGGATTTGCCGCGCTCGATGTCAGGACGGCCGGCGACCTGCCGGCCTGCTCGCCCGATCGTCCCGGTGACCTGCGCGCCTTTGTCATCCAGGCGGCGGACTGGCCGATCATGCGCGCCGTCACCACCCAGGGCGCCGAGCCCGTGCCTGTAAAGTAGGAATTGTCCATGGAAACCATCGCCTTCACCATGCAGCTGAAGCCCGGCTTCGAGGCCGAGTACCAGCGCCGCCATGACGAAATCTGGCCGGAGCTGTCCGACCTGCTGCACGCCGCCGGTGTCTCCGACTATTCCATCTTCCTCGATCCGAAGACGCTTGTGCTGTTCGGGGTACTCAAACGCACGCCCGGCCATACGATGGATGACCTGCCGAACCATCCGATCATGAAGAAATGGTGGGCCTATATGGCCGATATCATGGACACCAACCCGGATAACTCGCCGGTCCAGACCAGCCTGAAACCCGTCTTCTATATGGCGTAGGCAGTAAGGTTTTTATCCGCAGATTAGCGCAGATTATTTAGAGACCGCGGCACGGCCAGTGCATACTGGATGCGCGAAGCGCCGTCACATGGCCGGATGAAGCGCCGTCGGCGCGGTATGCGCTGAACAATCTGCGAAAATCTGCGCCAATCTGCGGATAAATCCCTTAAACCTTTACGCCGCTGCTGCGTCGTCGGACGTCTTGGCGATGCGGACATCGATATCGTTGTCCTTGAGCAGGCGCACGGCCGCCGGGTCGATGCCTTCGTCGGTGATCAGCACGTCGATCTGCGACAGCGGACATACCGACAGGGACGCCGGGGCGTTGATCTTGCTCGAATCGGCCAGGACGATGACCTCGCCGGCGCGTTCCATCAGGCGGCGCTCGGACTGCACCAGCAGGGTGTCGGTTTGCATCAGGCCGTTCTTGGTGATGGCCTGGCAACCGATGAACATGCGCGCGGCCGCAAAATGCTGCAGGATGCCGTCCTCGTAGGGATTTAGGATGATGCCCTGTTCGCGGAACAACTCGCCGCCCGGCAGGGTGACCTTCACCCGGGTACGCTCGAGCAGGCACTGCAGGATCGGCACAGACGTCGTCAGGACGTGATAGGCATCGTCCGACATCATCGACGCCATCATATAGGTGGTCGTGCCGCCATCGATGATCATCGACAGGCCGGGCGTGACATATTCCAGGGCCAGGCGGGCGATGGCGCGCTTGGCGACCGCATTGGTGATGACGCTGTCGACGAAGGGCGCCTGACCTTGCAGGCCTTCGCTGCGGGCGACCTCGCCCTTGGCTGGATAGAGCTTGCCCTCGGCGCGCATGGCGCCGCCGCGGACGCGCAGCAGGTGACCCAGTTCGTGCAGTTCGTTCAGGTCGCGGCGGATGGTCGCCGGCGAGACATCGAGGCGTTCGGTCAGTTCGTCGACGGAGGTGACGCGGTCGCTGCTCAGCTCGTCGATAATACGCTTCCAGCGGTCCTGCAGATGCATGTCGAAATCCTGTGTTGATCCCCATCATGTACCTTGGGACCCGTGAATATTTGGTATGCGTCGAGCTGATCCGCGCATGATTGGCGCAGAAATTGATCGATCATGATTGGTTTATAGGGATATTCGCACGCGATGTCGAGAGGCCGAGGTTATGGACCTCAGGCGGCGACGGCGTCTTCGACGGCGGCCGACCACAGGCTGCGATAGGCGCGAAGGTCCTGCGCCAGGACCGGCCGGGCGCGGCGGTGTGAGAAGCGGGGCGCCAAATTGGCGGTGTCGCGATAGGCGAGCGCCGCGCCGCCAAGCGTAACAGCGCTGGCTGAGGCATTATGGAAGACCGGGCCATCGTGCAGGGCGGCGATCAGGCCGCACAGCAGGGGATTGCGGGCGGCGGCGCCCTCGATCAGCAGGGTGCGCCCGGCCTGGATCATGTCGAGGCAGGTCGTGCTGACCAGGGCGAGATAGAGCAAACCGAGCGCGGTGCGTGTCTGTACCGTGTCGGTGCGCAGGCCGCGGATTTCGCCGCGATGATTGGGGTAGGGGCCACCGGCATCGAGGAAGCTGGGCAGGGCGAAGGCGGCGTCGCGCATGACGCTGCGCACCGTATCGGCGTCGATATCCGCATCGAAGCTCCCGCCGGTGATGGTCTCGAAGGCACGGCCGCCCATGAAGCGGGCGCAGGGCACAGCGCGGCCAAAGACGTCGACGGCCGCCATGCAGTCGCGTTCGGGCTGAAGCGCGCCCAGCGAACCGCCAGGCGCCATGGCGACGAACCAGGTCCCGGTCGACAACAGGGCCGGCGGGGCTGTGCCCGGCTTCCAGTCGTTGAGCAGGGCCGCCAGCGCCGCATTGGAGTCGTGGACGCCGACGCAGACCGTCGTCGTGTCGGCAAGGCCGGTGGCGCGTGCGATCTGCGGACGCAGGGCGCCGGCGACCTCCCAGGCGGAGCGCAGGGGCGCAAAGCGATCGGCCCAGTCTTCGGTGCGGACCAGCGAGGAAAAGGTGCCGGCGGTCGGCGCCCACAGGTCGCTGTGACAACCGAGCGAGGTGACCTCGCTGGCCATTTCGCCGCTCAGGCGCCATGACCAGTACTGCGCGTAGGGCAGGATATGGCGGACGCGGGCGAAGGTCTGCGGATCGCGGCGGCTGTGCCAGTAGATCTGGGCGCCCAGGTTCAGGCCCTTGGGCAGGGCCGGCGACAGGGTCTCGCAAAAGGCCGGGCGCGCCGCGGCATAGGCATCCATGATCGCCGGCGGCAGGTCGGACTCGTAGTCCTGGACCGGTACGACGAGATTTTGCGTGTCGTCGAGAAAGGCGCAGGTTGCGCCGTGGGCGACCGGCATGATGCGGTCGATGCCGAAATCGCTCAGCTCCTTCAGCTGGACAAGCAGCCAGCCGAATATGGCGTCGGTGTCGAGGGCGCGGTAGCCGGGTCCGGGACGAGTCGGCGTCGCGAGCCGGCGTTCAGCCAGAATCTCGCCCGCCGGCGAGACGATGCTCAGCTTGGCGAAGCTTTTGCCGGCGTCGAAGACGGCGCAATTGTGCCCGTCGCGACCAGATGGTCCCCGTAATGCCACGCGATGCAACCCTGTACGCATGTGAGCGTTTGTGTTTTTGACCAATAATGATTGAAAACTTTCATTTGACGCGTTATCGTCGTTTTCAAGCACCAAAGGTGTCTTTATTTGTAAGAACCATAACCGACCTATGGGGAGTTTTCAATGAGTGTGTCACCGGATGCCGTCCTCGGTGCAGAGCGCCCCAATGCGATCTTGCCAAACGTGACATTGCCAGAGGTGACTACGAAAGGTATTCCGCTCAGTCCGTCGCGGGCCGGTCCTTTACCGGCAGCTCCGCTTGCCGTTCCCGCCAATCGCTGGGATGTTTTGGCTACGACCGGCCTGGACGAGACCGACCTGCTGCTCTACCGCTCCAACCTGCTGGGTTCTGACCTGTCGGTGACCAATTTCGGCGGCGGTAATACCTCCGCCAAGGTGAGGGATATCGATCCCCTGACGCGCCAGCCTGTCGATGTGCTGTGGGTCAAGGGCTCCGGCGGCGATCTCGGTTCGATGCGCCGCGACGGTTTCGCTACCCTCTATCTCGACCGGGTCCGGCAATTGGAGGGCCTCTATCGCGGCCGCGCCTTTGAGGACGAGATGGTCGGCCTGCTGCCGCATTGCACCTTCGGGCTCAATCCGCGCCCGGCGTCGATCGATACGCCGCTGCACGCCTTTATTCCCTATACGCACGTCGATCATCTTCATCCCGATGCCGTCGTCGCCATTGCCGCGACCCAGGAGTCCGAGGCAGTGACGCGCGAAATCTATGGCGACACCGTCGGCTGGATTGCCTGGCAGCGCCCCGGCTTCGACCTGGGCCTGCGCATCGGCGAGGCGGTCCGTGCCCATCCCCACTGGCGCGGCCTGGTGCTGGAAGGCCATGGCCTGTTCAGCTGGGGCGCCACCGCCCGCGACTGCTACGACACCTCGATCGAGCTGATCGGCCGGGCCGCCGCCGCCATAAATGGACGCTCCGGGCACCTTGCCGGCCAACCGGCGCCTTCGGCCGAAGCCCTGCGTCCGGTTATCGGCCTGTTGCGCACCGCCCTGAGCGGCAACCGCCTCAAGCTGTGCGAACTGATGCTGTCGCAGGATGTGCGCGAATTCGTCGCCACCCCGGAGTTGATGACGGACGCGATGCAAGGGGCCGCCTGTCCCGACCATTTCCTGCGCACCAAGCCGTGGCCGTTGATCCTCGAGCGCGAGCCGCTGTTCGGCCCTGATGCCGCATCTTATGTCGCCGATGCCGTCGCCGGTTACCGCCAGGCCTATGCCGGCTATTATGAACGCTGCCGCCGCGCCGACAGTCCGGCCTTGCGCGATCCCGATCCGGTCGTCATCCTGATCCGCGACACCTGCGCCATGGCCTTTGCCCCGGACCGCACCGGCGCGCGTATCGCCGGCGAATATGCCCGCAACGCCATGACCGTCATCCGTGGCGCCCGGGCGCTGGGTACCTACAAGGCGCTCGACGAACAGGAAGCTTTCGATATCGAGTACTGGGCGCTGGAAGAGGCCAAGCTGAAACGCCAGCCGGCGCCCAAACGTTTCGCCGGCCAGGTCGCCTATATCACCGGCGCCGCCGGCGGCATTGGCAAGGCGGTGGCGACGCAGATCCTGGCCCAGGATGGCTGCGTCATGCTGACCGATATCGACGCGGCGCGGCTCGAAGACGCGCGCGGCGCCTTAAGCAAACAGTTCAATCCTGACCTGGTGCGGGCCTGTGTCGCAGACGTTGGCGACGAGGCCGCCGTCGAACGCTCGTTTACCGCCTGCATCACCGGTTTCGGCGGCGCCGATATCCTGGTCGCCAATGCCGGCATCGCCTCGGCTGCGCCGATCGCCGACACCTCGCTGGCACTGTGGCAGGCCAACTTCCGTGTCCTGTCGGAAGGCTACTTCCTGCCGGCGCGCGAGGCCTTCCGGGTGATGAAGCCGCTGGGCGGCGCCATCATCTTCGTCGCCTCCAAGAACGCCCTGGCGGCCTCGGCCAACACCTCGGCCTATTCCTCGGCCAAGGCGGCCGAGCTGCAGCTGGCGCGCTGCCTGGCGCTGGAGGGGGCGCCGCACGGTATCCGCGTCAATGTCGTCAACCCCGACGCCGTGCTGAAGGGCTCGACCATCTGGACCGGCGAGTGGCGCGCCCAGCGCGCCGCCGCCTATAACCTGCGCGAGGACGAGCTCGACGACTTCTACCGCCAGCGCAGCCTGCTGAAGCGATCGGTCCTGCCCGAGGACGTCGCCGAGGCCGTCATCTTCCTGGCCAGCAGCAGCAGCGCCAAGTCGACCGGTAATATCCTCAATGTCGACGCGGGTAACGCGGCCGCTTTTACACGCTGAAGACCGGCGACAACCGGAAGTATGCAGCCTCACGCGCTGCCTTAGTTTTGGTGATTTGACTAAAGCCGAATGCCATGCGTTTGTACGACAAAAGGCGCGATAAAGACGCCGTCTGCAGGAAGGAATCTGGGCCGATGGGCTATGTCACGATCGACAGGACCATGTTGGGAATACCGCAGGACGTCATTGCGCGCGACAATGAACGGCTGATGGCGGCGCACATGGCCGACTATGCGGCGCTCGGCGCCCGGCTTGCGCGCGAGAATATCGATATCGAGGACATCGTCGCCAAGGTGATGGCGCTCGAGGTCGGCCTGCCCAGCTGGGGCATGGTCTCCGGCGGCACGCGCTTTGCCCGCTTCCCCCTGCCGGGCGAGCCGACCGACGTCTACGAAAAGATCGAGGATTGCAGCGTCGTCCACCAGCTGACCGGCCTGACGCCGCGCGTATCGCTGCATTTTCCCTGGGACACGACCGACGACTATGGCGCCCTGCGCCAGTTCGGCGAATCCCACGGCATGGGTTTCGACGCCATCAATTCCAATACCTTCCAGGACCAGGCCAACCAGCGCCGCTCCTACAAGTTCGGCTCGCTCAGCCACACCCAGGCCCAGACGCGTCAGCAGGCGATCGAGCATAACCTGCAATGCATCGATATCGGCACGCAGCTCGGCTCGAACGCCCTGACCGTATGGATAGGTGACGGCTCCAACTTCCCCGGCCAGAGCGAGTTCACCGATACGCTGGAGCGCTATCTCGATTCCCTGCGCGCCGTGTACCGTCACCTGCCGCACGACTGGCGCATGCTGATCGAGCACAAGATGTACGAGCCGGCGCTCTATTCGACCGTGGTCCAGGACTGGGGCACGTCGATCCTGTGCGCCCAGACCCTGGGCGACAAGGCGCAGTGCCTGGTCGACCTGGGCCACCACGCTCCCAACACCAATATCGAGATGATCGTCGCCCGCCTGTCGCACTTCGGCAAGCTCGGCGGCTTCCATTTCAACGATTCGAAATATGGCGATGACGATCTCGATTCCGGCTCGATCAATCCGTTCCAGCTGTTCCTGGTATTTAACGAACTTGTGTCTGCCGAGCTGCGGGCGCGCGGCACCTTCCGGCCGACCTATATGATGGACCAGTCGCACAACGTCACCGACCCGATCGAGAGCCTGCTCAATTCGGCCCGCGCCATCGCCGCGGCCTATGTCAAGGCGCTGATCGTCGACCGCGTCGCGCTGAAGGGCTATCAGGCCGAGAACGACGTCATGATGGCGCACAACAGTCTGCGCCTGGCCTTCGAGACCGATGTCCGCCCGGCCCTGGCCATGGCGCGCGTCCGCCACGGCGGCGCCATCGACCCCATCGCCTGTTATCGCGCCTCGTCCTATCGTGCCCTGAAGGCTGAGGTGCGCGCCTTCAACCCCAATCTCGGCGGCGGTATCGTCTAAAGCGACCCGCGGCTTTTACGAGGTATATCATGGACCGTCGGTCCCTGCTTACCGGCGCCACCGCGGCGGCCGCTTCCCTGTCCGTGCCCACCCTGTCCTTCGCCCAATCCCCGCAAGTCAAGGCGGCTGATGCGCCAAAGGGCGAACTGCTCTATGCCAACCCGTTGAAGTCGGTGTCAGATGTGAAGGATTTCCGGCTGGAAGGCGAGGCCCTGGTCGATTTCGACACCGGCAAGATGCGTCTGCAAAACGCCGTCCCGGCCGACAAGGGCCAGGAATCGAACTTCGTCTACTGGTGCCCGGAGGTCTTTCCCGACCAGGTCGATATCCGCTGGAAAATCGCCATCGAGAAGGAGCCCGGCCTGTGTATCCTGCTGTTTGCCGCCCGCGGCATCCTGCCCGATGGCGGCGATTGCCATGTGCTGGATAAACGCCTGAAGCCGCGCAAGGGCATCTATGAGCAGTATACCAGTTCGGACGTCTCGGCCCTGACCATGGCCTATTTTCGCCGGCGCTGGCCGGAAGAGCGGGCCTTCCATCTATGCAATCTGCGCCGGGCGCCGGGTTTCGAGATGCTGGCCCAGGCGGGGGATCCTTTGCCCGATGTTGCCGATGCGACGCCGCCCTATCAATTGCGCCTGGTCAAGCGCCCGACCGGCGCGCAGTTCTTTATCAACAACCTCCTGGTCATCGACTGGCACAGCGGCTCGCCGGCGCCGCGTCCGGCCTGGCCCGGTGGCGGCAGTATCGGCTTTCGCCAGATGGCACCGCTGGTGGCGACCTATTCCGATCTTGAGGTTTATCGTCTGCTTGCTGGACAAGCTTAAAAAATGACCCCTCCGTCAGCTGCGCTCATGGCTTGCGAAGGCTATACCTTCGCTGGCGCCAAACCTCCCCGTCGCTACGCGATAGGGCGGAGGGAGATCGTCACACACCCTCCGCCCCATCGAAGATGGGGAGGTGTCAGCGCAGCTGACGGAGGGGGCTCTTTCTTATTTCCGCTGCAATTCCAGCACCGTAACCGACAGCGGCGGGAATTCCCGCGTGAAGTCGCGGCCTAAGCCCGAAACGGTTTCCGTCATCGGCACGATCTTTTTCGGATTGGCCAGGGTGTTGGTGGCGTCGCCGCTATCGGCCTTGAGCACAATGGCCGTGCCGGTGGCGGCCACGGACGCACCGCCGCTCAGCACGATATGAACTGGTTGCGGCGTCGGATTGCGGTTGACGACCTTGAGCGTGATCGTGCCTGTCCGGCTGTCGCGGGTGGCATTGTAATAGAGGGCCGGCAGGACCTGGGCCGGTTTCGGGGCATCGGGCACGCCGTTGTGCGTCCTGATTTCCGGCGTCCATGTCCAGGTCGGGATATCACGGTCCTCGACGGCCAGGATTTCGTCGCCGTGATGGTTGGCGAACATCGCCTGCGCGTAATAGGACGGCGATCCATAGGCGCTCTGGGCGTCATAACCGATCAGGTCCGACGGCCATTGCATCGAGCTTTCGCGGTCGCGGCCATTGGTCGGATTACTGACATTGACCAGAAGCGGCGCATAGGATTCGAGCACGACCAGATCAGAATTGCGTTCCATGCCGGTCATCCAGGCAGCATCGGCGATGGCAGCGGTCATGTTCGGCGTCGGTGCGCCGATGCGCGTCGCCCATTCACCGACGAAGATCTTCGGCCCGGTCCGCGGAAGTGTGTCGAATTCGTGCGCCCGCGACTCCATGGCGCCTTCCGAACTGGGATAGAGGTGTTCATCGATCAGGTCGGGCGTGCGCGAATGGACGTGTTTCGCTTCCGGCTGTTCCGGGCTGATGGTCGAGATCAGTTGCAACTGCGGATACTTCGCCTTGATGGCGTCGTAGAACTGGGTGAAGCGGGCGTCGTAGGTGCTTTCCTTGTCGAACCAGTCTTCGTTGCCGATCTCGACATAACGAAGGGGGAAGGGGGCGGGATGGCCGTCCTTAGCCCGCTGCGCCCCCCATTTGGTCGAGACGTCGCCCGAGACATATTCGATCTCGTCGAGGGCATCTTGGATATAGGGCAGCATGGCATCGCCGGCCGGTACCCGTTCCTGATGCAGCGAATAGCCGGCATAGACGGCCAGGACCGGCTCCATCTTCAGGTCTTCGCACCATTTCAGGAATTCCAGCAGGCCCATACCGTCGGTCGACCAGTATTTCCACGGGCTGCGATGGCCCGGGCGGGTGGCCGGATCGCCCAGGGTTTTTTTCCAGTCGAAACGCTCGGCAATGGTGTCGCCTTCAAGGTAATTGCCGCCGGGCATGCGCAGGAAGGCGGGCTTCATATCGGCCATCATCTGCATCAGGTCGGCGCGATTGCCGTTTTTCGTGCCCTTATAGGTCGGCGGGAACAGCGACACCTGCTGCAGCCAGATCGTGCCGGGGGCTGTGGTCGTGACGGTGAAGACATTGGCCTTGGACGGCGCGACGTCCCTGGTCGTCAGGGTGACGTCATACCGGGCCCAGTCTTGCGTCAGATGGGCGATCTTCGCTGTGGCGAAAACGGTTTTCCCGTCGGCGGTCTGCAGGGTCAGGACGAGGGGGCCTGTGAAGCCCGGCGCAGCCTTTGCGTAGAGCGACGCCGTATAGGCGGTGCGCGGCGTTACAGCGATGCCCCAGTAACCGCCGTTACTGGCACCGGTGGGTCTTGCCTTTGTCGCCAGGGTGACATCGAGTTTGAGGCTGGTGGTCAGGGCGTCGTTAAGCGGCGTCGTTGGATCGAGCGCCATCTTCGCATCGCCCACCGTAGACCAGTAGAGCGGATCCTTGGCCTGAGCGTTAAATGTTGCGTCGGCAAGAAAGGATCGGTTGCGGATCAGTTCGCCATAGAGGCCACCCTCATAGGAGAAGTTGATCTCCTCGGTCATCAGACCATACAGGGTCCGGCTAACCTGGGCCGTGGCCCTGTCGGTCCTGACCGTCAGGGTCGGCACCGGCTGAGCCAGGGACGATGTGGCCATGGTGGCAGCCACCAGGGCCAAAGCGGAGCATTTGCAAAGCATGGGCATTTCCATCCGTTATTTGTCTGACATTATGGCCGCGTTATCACCTAATCCCGGCCAAAAATCCATAAGAATGGTCATATTTGATCAATAATATTCATTTTCGATCGCTGTGATATCGCCTATGATTGCCCTGACGATAATCCAGGGACGAAGACCATGAGCCTTTCCAAACGTGACCTGCTGATGGGGACCTTTGCCGGCGCCGTCGTGGCAACCGGTGCGGCGGCCCAAACGCCAACGCAACCACCTGCCTTGCCGGCCGGCCCCAGGACGGTGGCTGCAGGCCCGATCCCGAAGGACTGGATCGATCCGGACACGGGCCATCGTGTGGTCCGCATCACCGGCCAGGACCATTCGGAATCGCTCTATTTCAACTTCCCGGCCTATTCGCCCGATGGCAAATGGATGGTGCTCAATACTGCGACGGGGATCAACCTGTCGGATATGGAGACCTTTGCCGAAAAAGTCCTCTACACCGGCAATCTGAGCGCCTTTGCCACCAGCGCCCGTAAGCCCGTCGTCTACGCCCGGCCGCGATCGCCGAAACCCGGCGCACCCAACGAGGTCTGGGCGATCGACATGCTGACGGGCAAGGCAACGCAGATCGCGTCGGTCGACAAGGGCAGCATAACCTCGGTCAATGCCGACGATACCCTGCTGGTCGGATCCTATGCCTATAAGGACGTGCCGTTGCAGCCGGGTCCGAAGGTCGCCGGCACCGATGGCGGCTATAACGCCATTGGCCCGGACGGCAAGCCGATGAGCTTTGCCGCCGCCAAGGAATATCGCATGCACGAGCGGCTGATGGCCAATGTGCCGATGGAGATCTTCACTCTCAATATCGCAACCGGCGAGCGCAGGATGCTGGTGTCGTCGACCGACTGGCTGAATCACATGCAATTCTCGCCCAGCGATCCGAACCTGCTGCTCTATTGTCACGAGGGACCGTGGCACGAGGTCGATCGCATGTGGACGATTCGCACCGACGGTACGGGCAAGCGCCTGCTGCACAGGCGCGCCATGAATATGGAGATCGCCGGCCACGAGTTCTTCAACTGGGACGGCTCGAAAATCTTCTACGACCTGCAGACGCCGCGCGGTGAGGATTTCTGGCTGGCAGGCGTCGACCTGAAGACCGGTAGCCGCGTCTGGTACCACTTACAGCGCAACGAATGGTCGGTGCACTTCAATGTGTCGAAGGACGGAACCCTGTTTGCCGGCGACGGCGGCGATGCCGACATGGTCGCCCACGCTCCGGACGGCAAATACATCTATCTGTTCCGCCCGGAGATCATCGAGGACCTCGGCGTCAGCGCCCCCAATGCCGCCGACCTGGTGCGCCCCGGTGTGCTGCATGCGGAAAAGCTGGTCAATATGAAGGACCACGATTATCGCCTTGAGCCGAATCTGCGATTTTCGCCCGATGGCAAGTGGCTGATCTTTCACTCCAATATGCACGGTCCGGTCCATACCTATGCTGTTTCGGTGGCAAGGGCGTAGGACTATGGCGAGCAAAAGTGTAAATGATCAAAAATGATCGTTTGCGCTTTTGCCTGGTCGCCTGACAGCCGGGTCGCTGAATATCCAGACACTCACATATTTTATATTAAAATATATTGAATTATTTCAATAACATATTTCGTGATTCGGTTGTGCGGGGCCACGACCTTAGTGTCGGCTGCGGCAAGCGGTCTTCCCATATTTCTGGTTTCAATCACGACATTCCTGTGATGTTTTTGTAACGATGAAGCGCGAATTTGATTATATGTATGACATATAATTGCCCATATGACTGAAAATGGCTTGACCTGTCATTATCAATCATGGTTCTGTAGGATCATTAGAGGCTGAGGTCTTCGCCGGGAGCGAAGGTGTTGGCGCTGGACCCGCTTTCCGTGGCCTGACCCGGACACGTGTGAAATGCGGTCCCGCGAACCATCGCTGAATCTCCCGGCAAGGTCGACGGTCCGGCAGTCGCGACACCCGATCCGGCTGATATTCAAGAACCAGGAACCGGCGAAAAGCCGACAGGAGGAACAAGTGACTGATTCCGTACGCACCCCCCGTTTCAGCCGCTATCTCAGCGGCGGCACGGCTCTGGCCCTGGTCGCGTTTTTTGCCGGCGACGGGCTCGCCATGGCCCAGAATACGGCCCAGAATACGGCAACCGTCTCCACCACGCCGGCCTCGCAGGCCAATTCGCCCGCCTCGGCTGCCGGTGACAACAGTGTGGTTGTCATTACCGGTCAACGCGCGTCGCAGCGGTCCTCCATCGATCGCAAGAAGCACGCCAAGACGGCGACCGATTCGATCGTCGCCGAAGATATCGGCCAGTTCCCCGACAAGAATGTCGACGAAGCTGTTTCGCGCATCGCCGGCGTTTCGCTCGATCGCGGTGAAAACGGCGAAGGCCAGGGCTTTTCCATCCGCGGCCAGAGCGGTGAAACCACCCTGGTCGATGTCGACGGCATGAGCACGCTCAACACCAATGGCGCCCTGGCCAGCAGCACCGGCGGCGCTGATGGCGGTCGCGGCTCCGACCTGCGTGAACTGCCGGCGGACATGATCAAGAGCATCGACGTTATCAAGGGCTCGACCGCGGCGACGACCGAAGGCAGCCTGGCCGGCAGCGTCCATATCGAAACCCGCACCGGCCTCGACTTCAAGAAGCCCTTCTTCCAGTTGACGGTCGATCAGCAGCAGAATTCGATCAACGGCAAGTGGACACCTGAATGGAGCGCCGTTTTCGCGCGCAAGTTCCTCGACGGGCGCCTTGGGGTAACCGGTAACATCGATTATTCCGAAGTGAACACGGTCGCCGACCAGCAGCAGCCGCAGACCTCCGGTAATGCCGGGCCGGCGCGCGCTGCCGACTTCGACCAGTCGGCCGACAAAACCTTCACCTATAATCCGGCGATTGCAGACCAGACCGCGACCGCGGGTAATTTCCGTATCCTCGATTCCAAGGGCAATGCCCTCTATTCGTCGGCTTCTCCGCTCAACATCCTGAGCCAGTCGGCCGGCGCGACGACCAAGGCGGACTGTTATACGAGGTTTCCCGCCCTCACACAGGCCCAGCTTAATGCCATCGGCGCGGGCGACAATGTTCTGGGCACGGTTGCCAGTTCGGGTGTCTCCGCCACCAACAACCGCACCGCTGCGCAACTCGAACAGACCAACGAGCTGGCGACCTGCCTCAATCAATGGAACGATTATGCGCCGTCGCTGATCCGGTACTTCTCAAAGCGCGCCTACGAACGCCGCGTGGCCGCGCAATTGCGTTTCGACTACCGTGTCAACGACGATCTGGTCCTTTATCTCTCCGGCAATATTCGTAATCGCAGCGTCGACAATCGCGACGACACGCTGAACCTCGGCAGCCCGGCCTACAACCAGGGTTCGGTCTGTATCCAGGGCATTTGCAATACGGCTTCGTCGCAGACCACGCCGGTGGCCACGTCGAACACCTATCTGACGCCGCGTACCGTGGCGACGGGCCTCGGTTACGGCTTCTACCAAACCAATGCCCCGGGTTGCTCCACCACGGTCGCCGGAACGGGCGCGGCCCAGACGACGACCGGCTGCGGTACGGAAAGCGATATCACCAACGCTGTCGTCGATGCGTCGCACCACCTGACCTCGTTCACCCTGAACGACGCCAATGCCAATATCGACGCCATCCACTATCACACGGATATCACGTCGTGGGCGGCGCAGGTCGGCGGTCACTACAAGCACGACAACGTAAAGCTCGACTTTTTCTACGGTGACTCCGGCTCGACCTACCAGCGCGCCCAATTGCGCACGGCCGTCAACTACACCTATGGCGCCGTGAATATGCACATCACGCCGTCGGGCCTTTGGGCCTATGACTTCCCGTCCGGCTTCGATCTGAATACCCTGCCGTATTCGGCCCTGACCTCGGTGATCGCCCGCACGGCTGGCGCCGCCACGGGCACCTTCAACCAGGCGGCAACGCCGGCCTATACGGCGGCACAGGCCGCCCAGTACGGCACCAATTTCAGCATCACCTGGCGTCCGACGATGACGGACGATAATGAAAAGCAGCTGAAGTGGGACCTGACCTACGATTTCGAAAACAAGTTGCCCTTCGTCCAGGACGTTCAGGTTGGCATGCAGAGCCGCAGCCACCGCGGCGACGCCTGGTCCGGGGGCGGTTATACAGTCCAGGCGGCGCAGGGCACCTATGGCACGTCGAACTATGTCGCGCCGATCATTGTTCCGACCGAGAACATCACCACGACCTACCGTTCCTGCGCGCCGACTGCGACCTCGACTCAGCCGTGTCAGTACGGCTATGTGCCGAGCTCCCTGGTGTCCGGCGACAACAGCCCGGTTACCAGCCTGAGCAACCAGTTGTCCGGTGTCTATACCTTCACGCCGGATGAGTTGAAGGCCCTGGTGACCAAGTCGCTCTACACGCGCGGCTACGACTATATGGGGGATTATTCGCAAAAGGGCGACGTTCTGAGCTCGTGGCCACTGCTCAATCCGGATACTATCGCCAACGCCCTGACGGGGCAGACCTTCGATTTCAGTTGCATGAAGACCTGCAAGGCGAACGACGGCAAGGTCTATTCGCAGCCGCATTCGGCCTTCCAGGAAAAGACCAATGCCCTGTATCTGATGGTCGACTTCGAGCAGAAGCTGCCGTGGTGGGGCATGGTTTTCAACGGCAATGTCGGTAACCGCGTCGTCACCACCGACGTCAATGCAACCGGCTTTATGACACTGGCCCATACCGCAGTCGCCGCGGGTTGGAATCCTGTGACCAACAACGGTGCGGTTACGACCAGCACCGCCGTGCTGAACACTTCGATTGCCAACCACACCACGGATTGGCTTCCCAGCTATAACCTCAACCTCTGGATCCTCCCGGACCAACTGGTGGCGCGGTATTATTCCGGGCATGTGATATCGCGTCCCGCGCCCTCGGCCCTGCTGCCATCGGGCACCTGTACGGTCGATGAGCGTAACCAGGCAGATATCAACGATAGCCTGGGCGACGACTCGAACAATCTCTGTTCCGGCCGCGTCGGTAACCCGTCTCTTAAGCCGTACAAGGCGATCAATCACAACGAATCCCTGGAGTGGTATCCGAACAAGGACTTCAATATTTCGGTCGCCTACTTCTACAACAACGTCATCACCGGCAAGCCGATCGCCGGCAACCTGCCGGTCGGCCAGTTCTTTGCCGGCAGCGATGCCAAGGATCCGGTGACCGGCGAATCCTTCGCCAACTACAACTTCATCGTCCCGTCCTATATCAACGGCCCGGGTGGCCTGCAGCGCGGCATCGAGTTCTCGTCCAAGCTGGCCTTCACCGCCCTGCCGTGGATGCTGAAATACTTCGGTGTCGACTATAACTACACCAAGATGAGCACGGCCAACTTCCAGGTGGCCCAGGACCTGATCACCGGCGCCTATCTGCCGCCGCAATATCAGCGCGGTTTCACCCAGAACGCCGCCCTATGGTACGATGACGGTCGTTTCAACATGCGCCTGACGTGGCAAAAGCAGGCCGGCTATTTCGACTTCATTTCGTCGTGCTCGAACGCCCTCAACAACTATCCGACCGCGTTTGCACAGTGTTCCGGCCAGACGATCCGCACCCCCTATAATCCGGGCGGCTCCAACTTCCGCGACATGACAAGCTTCCTCGATATGAAGATGAGCTACAAGATCAATACCAACCTGCAGGCCTTCTTCCAGGGCCGCAATATTGGCCACTCGCTGACCTATCGCGAAATCATGCCGAACAATGTCTATAGCGACGGTACGCCGACGCTGGAAAACATCTCGTACGGCGGCGCCACCTGGGAAGTCGGCTTCACCTACCGCAACTAGGCTTTGTCAATCTGCGTAACAGACCGCCGCCCGGGATACCGGGCGGCGGTTTTGTTTGTGAGGGCGGGGCTTGCCATTCAGGTTCCGGTTGTGCACCTTGGTACGGTCTATCGGGGGATGTCGTCATGGCCAAGTCGCCGAAAGCCTGGTTTGCGCCCAAACTCTACGGTTACGGATCGGGCCTGCCCATCGCCTGGCAGGGCTGGGTGATCCTGCTTGTCTATATGCTGCTGGCCACGGCGGCGCCGATCGTGCTGGCCATGATCACGGTGAAGCCCGTAATCCTGATCTCCGCCATTCTCGGCGTCGAAGGCGTCATGGCCGTGGTCCTGATCGTCATCTGCGCCCGCACAACCGAGGGCGGCTGGCACTGGCGCTGGGGCGGCAAGCCGTAAGGCTTCTTTGTCGAAGAAAGAGACCCCTCTCTGTTTTGACCGTCCTTCGGAATGGGGCGGTGGCGGCGCAGCCGACGGAGGGGTCTTCTTGTTTTCAAACTACCGGGCAAGCTTTGTGTAGTGTGGTGCTTCGACACAAACATATTGACGGCTTGATCGAAAATGCGAATAAATGATTGAAGTGATCATTTGTCGCGCCGGATCGCGCGTCCTGCCGCGTTTGAGGCAATGATCCCAAATAACAGACAGGAAACACCATGGACATCGCCCTGAACCGTCGCGCCCTGCTGCTCGGCAGCGCCGCCGTTACCGGACTGGGCATAGTCGCGGCCGGGGCAGGGGAGGCCTTTGGCAAGCCGATCAAGGCGACGGTGCCGGCGACGGAGGCCATCTGGCTCGATCGGTCCGCGCCCGACCACACGGACGGTTTCACCTTCGGTGTGCCGTGGCCGCGTGGGGCGTTGAAACGCGATACCCAGTTCACGCTCGGCGACGTGGCGGTACAGACCTGGCCGCTGGCCACCTGGCCGGACGGCTCGCTGAAATGGTCGGCTCATGCCGTCGCCGCCAGCGATAAGCTGTCTGCCAGCTACGCCCTGGCGCCCGGCACGCCGGTTATGGCCGCCGAGCCGCTGACGGTCCTCAAAACCGCTGATGGCTTTACCGTAAGCTCGGGCGACCGGGCGTGGGCGGTGGCGTCGTCGGGCAAGGCCCTGATCCGTTCGGCTACCCGCGCCGGCAAGCCGGTCATGGGGGCTGTGACGCTTGGCGCCCTGGCGCAGGACGCCGCCACACTCGAGGAAAAAGCAACCCTCACCCAGACCGCCTATGACGGCCTCATCACCTCGGCCATTCTTGAGCAGGAAGGTCCGGTGCGCACCGTCATCAAACTCGACGGTACGCACACCGACGGCACGCGTCACTGGCTGCCCTTCAGCGTTCGGCTTTACTTCACCGCCGGTTCCGATGCCGTGCGCATCGTGCATACCTTCATCTTCGACGGCGATGTGACGAAGGACTTTATCCGTGGCCTGTCAGTGACGGCGGCCGTGCCCATGCACGACGAACTCTATAACCGCCATGTCCGTATCTCGGGCCAGAATGACGGTGTGTGGGGGGAGGCGGTGCGCCCCCTGACCGGCCTGCGCAAGGACCCGGGCAAGGCAGCCAAGGACGCGCAGATCGCCGGCAAACGGGTCGATCCCGCCAGCCTCAAGGGACCGTTCGTCAGCGAAATCCAGTGGATACCCGCCTGGAACGACTTTACCTGCTCGCAGCCCAATCCGGACGGTTGCACCATCACCAAACGCACAGGCGCAGGGCAGGGCTGGATTCAGTCGGCGGCCGATCCGCGTGCCTCGGGTCTCATCTATGCCGGCGGCGTATCGGGCGGCGTGGCCCTCGGCATGAAGGACTTCTGGCAGCGCTGCCCGTCGCGTCTCGATATCCGCGGCGCCGGCGACGATACCGCGACCGTGACCGCCTGGATGTGGTCGCCCGACGCCCCGGCCATGGATATGCGCTCCTATCGGACCGACGGAGGCATGGACACCTACGAGAAACAGAACCAGGGCCTCGACATCATCTACGAGGATTTCGAGCCCGGCTGGAACTCGCCCTACGGCATTGCCCGCACGACGGAGTTCACCCTGTGGGCCCTGCCGGCGACACCGGAACGCGAGCGCTTTGCCGCGATGGCGCGCAACCTGGTGGCGGCGCCACGCCTGACCGTATCGCCGGAACGGCTGCACAGTATCGCCGGCATCTTCGGCGACTGGAGCCTGATCGACACTTCGACGCCGACGCGGGCCCTGGTCGAAGGCCGGATCGCCTACCAGCTCGACTATTATCTCAAGCAGATCGAGCAGCAGCGCTGGTACGGTTTCTGGACCTACGGCAATGTCATGCATACCTACGATGCCGATCGCCACGCCTGGCGCTACGACATTGGCGGCTTTGCCTGGGACAATTCCGAACTGCAGTCGGACATGATGTTCTGGTACGGCTATCTGCGCTCGGGCCGCGCCGACGTCTTCCGCATGGCCGAGGCGATGACGCGCCAGACCGGGGAGGTCGCCGTTTATCACCTCGGCAAGTGGAAGGGCTTCGGTACCCGCCATGGCGTCCAGCCCTGGCTCGACTCGTCGAAACAGCCACGGGTCTCGAACGCCGCCTTCCGCCGCTTCTATTATTATCTGACGGGCGACGAACGCACTGGCGACCTGATGCGCGAGCTCAACGAGTCCGACCAGACGCTGGCCAATGTCTATATCGAACGCAAGGTGGCGTCGGAGGGCGGTTCCGGCATCGGGATCCGCAAGCATGTCGAGGGCACGGTCGATTGCAGTTTCGGCACATCGTGGGGCGCGTTCATCGCCGCCTGGATGACCGAATGGGAAAGGTCCGGCGACGTCAAATGGCGCGACCGGATCCTGGCCGGCATGAACTCGATCGCCAAACTCAAATACGGCTGGTTCTGCGGCGGCGCGCCTTACGACCTCACGACCAAGACCTTCCAGGGGCCGGGGGACGCCATCGATGTCGCCCACCTCAGCGCCGTCTTCGGCATCATCGAGATCCAGCAGGAACTGTTTACCCTGGTCGACGCCCCGGCCTACAAAAAGGCGTGGCTCGACTACTGCACATATTACAACGCCCCGGCCGACGAGATTACCGCCTTCCTCGGCAGCAATCCCAAGGACCGCAGTCTTCGCGACGCCTCGTCGCGCATGACGGCTTACGCGGCGCGTGAACTGAAGGATCCCAAACTGGCTGAGCGCGCCTGGTCTGAGTTCTTCCAGGGCGAAAATCCGCGTTTCCGCACCAACCTGTCGCCCAAGACCCAGCATATCGACGGCACTGCCGTCCTGCATCCGGTAGACGAAGACCCCATGGTCTCGACCAATGGGGCGTCGCAGTGGGGACTGGCGGCGATCGAAAATCTGCAATTGATCGGCGATATGCTGGAGACGTCCGGCGCAAAGTACGCTAAGTGATGGTTCAATAGTCTGACAAAAGCCGTTTTAGGCTAAGACATTCGTTCAAAGCGAAGCTTCTGGGGAGCCATCATGCTGAAGACCTTTACCGCCTGTGTGACCATTGCCGCCTGCCTCGTGGCCGGCGCCGGTGACGCCAAGACCCTGACCGCCACGGCGACGCTCAAGGCCGACCAGCCGGGGCCGCAGATAAGCCGTTATATCTACGGCCAGTTCTCGGAACACCTTGGCCGCGGCATCTATGACGGTGTCTGGGTCGGCCCCGATTCGAAGATCCCCAATGTCCGCGGCATCCGCACCGACGTGGTGACGGCGCTGAAGGACATCCACGTGCCGGTCATCCGCTGGCCGGGCGGCTGCTTCGCCGACGAATATCACTGGCGCGACGGCATCGGCCCGCGCGACCAGCGCCCGGTGCGCAAGAACAACTGGTGGGCGGGCTCGCCGGAAACCAACGCCTTCGGCACGCATGAATTCATGGACTTCGCCGAACAGGTCGGTGCCGATCCCTATCTGTCGATCAATGTCGGTTCCAGCAACCCGACCGAGATGCGCGAGTGGATCGAGTATATGACCTCGGCCGATCAGGACACTCTCGCCAATGAGCGCCGCAAGAACGGCCGCGACAAGCCGTGGAAGACGCCCTTCCTCGGCTTCGGCAACGAGGCCTGGGGCTGCGGCGGCAATATGACGCCGGAATTCTATTCCAACGAACTGCGCCGCTATTCCGGCTTCTATCACCGCAGCGACGACAATCCGGCGACGCGCATCGCCTCGGGCGCCAATTCCGGCGACACCAACTGGACCGACGTGGTCATGAAAAATGCCGGCGGCAATATCGACGCCCTGTCGCTGCATTATTACACCATTCCGACCGGCAACTGGGACAAGAAGGGCGCGGCCACCGGCTTCAGCGAGCAGGACTGGACCGACACCTTCGCCGCCACCCTGCGCATGGATAAGCTGATCACCGACCACTCGGCGGTGATGGACAAGTACGATCCGAAGAAGCGCGTCGGCCTGTTCGTCGACGAATGGGGGACCTGGTACGATGTCGAAAAGGGCACCATCCCCGGCCACCTCTACCAGAACAACACCCTGCGCGACGGCGTCCTGGCCGCGGTCAATTTCAACATCTTCCACCACCACGCCGACCGCGTCCGGCTGACGGCCATCGCCCAGACGATCAACGTCCTGCAGGCCATGATCCTGACCAAGGACGACAAGATCACCCTTACGCCTACCTACTATGCCTACAAGATGTATGTGCCCTTCCAGGACGCGACGGCCCTGCCGCTCGACCTGACGGCGCCGACCTTCACCATGGGCGATAAGACCCTCCCGGCCTTCAACGCCTCGGCGGCGAAGGGCAAGGACGGCAAGACCTATATCGGCCTCGCCAATATGGATCCGGACGACGATGTCTCGCTGACCGTCGACCTGGGCAGCCTCAAGGCCAGGTCCGTCTCGGGCCAGGTGCTGACGGCGCCGAAGATGGATTCCTACAACGATATCGGCAAGGCTCCGGTCGTGGCGCCCGTCGCCTACAAGGGCGCCAAGCTGGCCGGCAGCAAGCTGACCATCACCCTGCCGGCGCGCTCGGTCGTCGTCGTAAGCCTGGATCAGTAAGGTGGCGGTCACGGCGCCACGTCCGCGGGTGATCGCCCTCTCGGCCGGTGCGGACAATGTCCTCACCGGCGACTGGCCCAATCGCGTCCTGCCCGTCGTGTCGCGCGCCGAACTGCTGGCCTTCGAGATCGATAAGCCCAGGGCCGCCGCCCTCGTCTGTGCGGGCGGCGGCTACCTGCAACTGGTCGTCGATCGCGAAGGCATCGAGGTGGCCCAATGGCTGAATAGCCTGGGCTACAATGCCTATGTCCTGATCCATCGCCTGCCGGGCGCCGGCGGCCAGCCGAAGGATATCGCCCTGAGCGACGCGATGACTGCGATCGCTCATCTGCCCGACCTGCCATTGTTCGTGGTCGGCCTGTCCTCGGGCGGGCACCTGGCCGGCACCATCGCCTGCCAGCCCCAAGTCAAGGCAAAGCTCAAGGGCGCGATCATCGCCTATGCGCCGGTCAATGCCAACAGTGCGAAATACAAGGCACCGGCCGGCAAGCCCGACTATCCGCCGCCGGAAAAGCAGGCCTTCTACAATGACTGGCCGATCGGTATCGCTGCCGAACCGCACGGCGTGCCGGACTGCCCGGTGTTTCTCGCCTATGCCCTGCACGACCAGTCCGTGCCGGTCGAGCACGCGCTCAACATGATCACAACGGCGCGTGACCTTAACCGCGACCTCGATGCGCATGTCTTCGGCCAGGCGCCGCACGGTTTTGCCTTGCGCGAGATGGAAGGCACACAGGTCGCTTGGCCGCGACTGGCGGCTGAGTGGCTGGAGCGCAAGCTGCACTGAATTCAGGCGTTATTCGCCCAGAAAACCTGGCCGATATTCTCGCTGGAAATGATCATAGTCGTCCAGCTCGCCTCCACCTTGAAGCTGCGTTCCGGTGATAAAAGGTTCGACCGAGAACCTGACAGCCGTGGGCCTGCCGTCGATATCGTTCTCGATCGGGGCGTTCACCGCCTTGCCGAAGGTCTCCATGGCGGCCGACTGAAACTGCACCATGTCAAAGCCTTCCCCCTGTATCCGGCGATATTTTCCTGATCTGCAGCCCTGATAGCAAATGGTGTAACCCGTCCCCGTAATCACCAGACTTGCCTGCACATTGTGAGCTGAAACGTAGTGGTAATGTCCGGTGAACCTGTTGGCGTCGTTATAGTACCAAGTGCCGCCACCTATCGCAGCCGCAGCGATCGCAAGCGCCCAAATCCATCTCATGATATCCCCCAAGCATGACTATCGCGTCGTAAATCTATAGACTGTCCGTGAGCGGAGAGTCTCGCCTGGCCGCAACAGGGTCGACGGAAAATTCGCCTTGTTCGGGCTGTCCGGGAAATGCTGGGTTTCGAGGGCGACGCCGGTACCCGCAGCTAGAGGTCGGCCATCGGCGCCGGTCAGCGAACCGTCGAAACCGCCAGCCGTATAGGCGATAATGCCGGGCTCCGTTGTTGATATAGTCAGCACGCGACCGCTCGCCGCATCGCTCAATAAGGCCGCCGTCTTGAGCCCGGAGCCATTCAGTACGAAGGTATGGTCAAGTCCCTTGGCGGCGTGGATAGATGCGTGGTCAGCGGCCACAACGTCGCCCAGCCTTGCGCCCTGGCGCAGGTCGAGCGGGGTACCGGTGACCGGCGCGATCTCGCCGGTCGGGACGCGGTGGCTGTCCGTCGGCAGGTAGCTGTCGGCGTCGATCGCCAGGCTCTGGTCGTAAACCGTGTCGGCACCCGACAGGTTCCAATAGGCGTGGTGGGTGAGGGCGATGACGGTCGGTTTCGTCGTCGTCGCCGTGTAGTCGAGCATCAGGCTGTTGTCTGGGGACAGGGTGTAGCGCACCGTGACCCTGACCTCGCCGGGAAAACCATTGTCGCCGTCCGGGCTGACCAGGGACAGTTCGACGCCGCAGGTCTTGCCGTCTTTGAAGGGGGCCGCTTTCCAGATGCGGCTGCCGAAGCTGTGTGGTCCGCCGTGGCTGATGACGGCATCGGGCTTGCCGGGACTGAGGTCGTAGCGCTGGCCGTCGAGGCTAAAGCCGCCGCCGGAAATCCGGTTGGCATAACGGCCAACAAGGCTGGAAAAGTTGGCGCGCCCCTCATAGGCGGCCAGCGAATTGAGGTTGCGAATGACATTGTCCATCCGGCCATCGCGATCGGGGACGGCGACGTCGTGGATGATGCCGCCGAGCGTCAGCACGGTGACGCGCATCGTCTGTGTGTGCAGGCTATAGGCATCGACCGTCTCGTCGGCCGCGGTCTTGCCGAAACTGGTCTTATCGATATCGCAGGCGTGACCAAGACCCGGCAGGAACGCCAGAAAAAGGGGAATAAGGCCGCGCGTTTTCATCGCCGTGTCCCGGACCGTGTCGTTCAGGCGGTATGTGCTGCCCTTGTCGCAGGGATGATTCCAGCTTTGCCGATACCGCGCAAGTCCCAAATCCGCATGGGAGCCTTTGTGCATCTCCCCTACCTTACATGGGGGATGCGCGAACCCGGTTCAAGAATTGGCATTCACAAATTTATTCTATATATTTCAATAAATTAGAGAAATTTTGGTCAAATTCATTTGGAGCGCCTTGTCATGACGAAACATGAAGTGGTTATCGCCGGCGCGGGACCGACCGGCCTGATGCTGGCCGGCGAACTGTCATTGGCGGGTGTCGATGTCGCCATCGTCGAGCGACGGACCCGTCAGGTGCTGGCGGGGTCTCGCGCCGGCGGCCTCCACGCGCGTACCCTGGAAGTTCTCGACCAACGCGGGATTGCCGATCGTTTCATCGCCGAAGGCAAGACCTATCCCGTGGTCTCCTTCAATATGCAGTCTCTGGATATCAGCGATTTTCCCACCCGGCACAACTATATGCTTGGCCTATGGCAGAACCATATCGAGCGCCTGCTGGCCGGTTGGGTCGAGGAACGGACGGTGCCGATTTATCGAGGTCATGATGTTACCGGTTTTGCGCAGGACGATGACGGTGTCAATGTCGCCCTGTCCGACGGTGGACGATTACGGGCGCAATACCTGGTCGGCTGCGACGGCGGGCGCAGTGCTATCCGCAAGGCCTCCGGCATCGCCTTCGAGGGTTGGGACGCCACGACCAGCTGGTTGATCGCCGAGGCCGGAATGGCACGGGAGCCTGAATGGGGGATGCGTACGGACGCCGCCGGAACACACGGCATAGGCAAGGTCGACGGCAGCGATCGTGCGCGCATCGTCCTGACCGAACGCATGCTTCACGCCGGCAGCGAGCCGACGCTGGACGATATTCGCGAGGCCCTGGTCGCCGTCTATGGCAGCGATTTCGGTATCCATAGTCCAACCTGGATCTCGCGCTTTACCGATATGACGCGTCAGGCCGCGGCCTACCGAGCAGGGCGGGTATTGCTGGCGGGCGATGCCGCCCACGTGCATCCGCCCATGGGCGGGCAGGGGCTGAATATCGGCGTGCAGGATGCGGTCAATCTCGGCTGGAAGCTGGCGCAGGTGGTCAAGGGCGTGTCGCCCGACGGGCTTCTAGACACCTATCACACCGAACGCCACGCGGTTGCCGCCCGCACTCTACATAATACCCTGGCGCAGGTGGCCTTGCGCCGCCAGGACGCGCGTTCGAAAGCCCTGGGCGATATCGTCGCCGGTTTTCTCGGCATGGAGGCGCCGCGCAGGCAGATTGTCGGCATGTTGTCCGGTCTGGATGTCGCATATGAAGCCGGCGCCCATGAAACCAGCGCCTACGAAGCCGCTGAGCGGCATCCTTTGATCGGACGCCGCATGCCCGATATCGACCTGAGTACGGATGGGGGGCCGCTGCGACTTTTCACCCTGTTGCATACGGCCAGGCCATTGCTGCTCAATCTGGGGGACGCCGGCGGTCTCGACGTCGGCGCCTGGGCAGACCGGGTGCAGTGGATCGATGCCCGCTATGACGGCGCCTGGGAACTGCCCGTAATCGGCAAGGTCGCGGCGCCGGCCGCCGTACTTGTCCGGCCGGACGGGCACGTTGCCTGGGCCGGAGCGTTAAGCGATCCGGGATTGCCGGAGATCCTCAGCACCTGGTTCGGCACCGCGTAAAAAAGAGGCCGTCCTGCGGGGGAGCAGGACGGCCATTCTATTCCCACAGGGAGCGGGGAACATATCCGGCGGCAGGGGGACGGGGGAGCCGCGACTGCCGGGCGGAGAGTTGGGAAAAGGCAAGGGACGCGTGTCAAACAATCCTGAGACGAGATTACCTTGTGATCATATGTTGTCAAGCGATAATGATTGAAAATGAAGAAATATAATCATTATCGCTCATTATTGGATTAGGCCGGCATCAGCTGACCACCATTGACGTGCAGGATCTGGCCGGTGACATAGCCACTCATCGCCGAGGCGAGGAAGACGACCGGACCGACGCAGTCCTCCGGCGTGCCGATGCGCCCAAGCTGGACCGAATTCTTCATCGCCTCCATGCGGTCGGCCGGGGTCTGGGCGTGGAAGGCGGTGCCGATGACGCCGGGGGCGATGGCATTGACGCGGATATTGCGCTTGGCCAGGTCGCGCGCCATGTGCCGGGTCAGGTTGTGGACATAGGCCTTGGCGCAGGCATAGTGGCCCGAACCCGGCCCACCGCCGTCATTGCCGGCGATCGAGCCGACATTGATGATGCTGCCGCCGCCCGCCGCCTCGATATGCGGGACGGCCGCCTGCGAGGCATGGATGACCGAGCGGACATTGAGGTTCATGACCGTATCGTAGAGGGCGTCGTCGACCTCCATGAAGACGCGGCGGCCGCACAAGGAGCCAGCATTGTTGACGAGGATATCGAGACCGCCGAGCGCTGCCACCGCATCCGCCACCATCTGTTTTGCCGTTGCGGGCTCCGTCAGATCGGCGCGCACCAGGACGGCGGTGCCGCCCTTGGCGGTGATGGCGTCGGCCAGGCCTTTCGCCCCGTCGGCATTGGCATGGTAATGGATGGCGACGCGGGCGCCGAGATCGGCGAAGGCGGTAGCGACGGCCGCGCCGATGCCGGAGCTGGCGCCGGTGACGAGTACGGCCTTGCCGCTGAGATCGTTGAGCATGTTTAGTCCTTTGGTGCAGAGACCGGAATAATCATCAGGGAAAGGGATTTTCCGGCGGTGAGCATTCCCGACTGGATCAGGATACGCGATCCGTCGGGACTGAAACTGGGGTGGGCGTGATCGGGTTTCATGACGTGGCCTGTGGTCAGCAAGGTGCGCGTCGCCGTCCTGCGATCGATCAGCCAGACATTGCCGTCGAAATCGTCGCCGGCGGCATAACGGCCGTCATAGGTGACGCCATTGTGCCAGAAGCTGTTCGGGCCCGTGTGCGTTGCCCCCAGCACTTTGTTGTCTAGGACGTCGTCAACGATCGGCACTTGTCCTTGCGCCTGGACGTCGCCATCGCGCAGGGACACCACCATGATGCCGCTCGGCCGCTGGCGCAGTTTTTCGGTGTGGCCCATCAGGTTGAAGATGACATGGTCGGCATCGGCGAACTGTTCGTGCGTCACCCAGTCGTCGGGACCTTCCGGGAAGACGGGACGGAAGGTGCCGTCGGTGGAGGCCAGCCACATGCGCTGCGGGGCGTCGCCGCCGGTCTCGTTGCAGAACAGGATCTCGCCGGGTTTGAACGGATTGGCCTGAATATGGCCGACGCGGAAATCGGTCTTCAGCAGGGTGCGCGACTGGCCCGTCGCCAGGTCGACCGCCAGCAGTCCGCCGGGGACCTGCGGCACCGGCTGGCCCTGCGGCCGCGGTGGCGCCTCATACTGGTCGAAGCCGAAATAGGCGGTTGTGCCGTCGGCATCGATGGTGAAGCCGCCGGCCAGGATAAAGCCCTCCGGCAGGGTGGCGACCACAGTCTCGTACCCCTTGGGCGACAGGGTATGCGCCATGGCGTCGTGCAACAGGGGCGTCAGTTCGATGACCGACAGGCGCAGGCGGCCGTCCTCGCCCTTGCGCAGGTAATAGACCTGGTTCTTCAGGCGCGAGACCATGATGCTGGTCAGAAAGACGCCCGTGCCGTCGGTCAGCTGGACGATGGCGCCGCTGGCTTCGTCGATGGCGAAGACCTGGCCATGGCCGTCGGGCGAGCGGTTGCTGGAGCGGAAGATGATGTGCGTGCCGTCGAACGCCCATTGCTGGTCGGTCGGGTACATCTTGGCGTCGTGGACGCTGCCGTTCGTCAGGACGGTCAGGGTGCGGCCGGTGACCTTATCGACAAGTGTGGTCTTTTCCGAAGGATAGACCTTGCCGACCTCTGCCAAAGCGGGGGAGGCGATCAGACAGGCGACTAGGGTGAGTAAAGCGCGTTTCACGGGCAACTCCTGTTATTCGACGACAAGCAGGGACACGCCCTGGCGCGGAAGCTGGAAATCGAGTTCGGCAGCCCCTTTTGTTACCGGCACGGGTGCGGACCAGGCCTGGGGCTGCATGACGGAGGCGGCCTCGAGCACCTGATACTGTTTCCGGTCGGGCGACTGCGGCGTTCCCATCTGTTGCCAGGCGGAGAAGGCATTGCCGTTCGTGCCATCAACCCGCCACTGGGTTACCGAAACGGCCTTTGTCTTCAGGCCGTTGAGATGCAGGGCGACGGCGGCGACAGGACCCGCAACGTCGTCGTCATGATAGTGCCAGACCAGGATGGCCAGCCTGCCATCCGGTGTGCGCGTCGCCAGGACGCCGATATCGGGTGCGGCTTGCACGCCATCGGCCAGGATGGTGTCGAGCGCGGTTTCGCTGCTGCTGGTCGCGGCCAGCTGTTCGGGGCCGAGTTTGGCGAACAGGCGAAAGACGTTGAGCACGGGCAGGTCGATGCCGTTCGACGACAGCTGGCGGTAGCCGGCAAACCACGGCTGGTCCTCGAACTCGAAGGCCCAGGTCAGGGCGCCGTCGAGATTTACCCCGCGACGCTCAGCCAGTTGCCACAGCCGCGGATAGCTGGCGGCGGTATAGCTGGCATAGAGGGTGCCGTTGCGATAGGCGTTCTGCGGGCCCGGGCAGGCGGCGCAGCCTTCCGGGTCGTTCTCGCCGATGACGATCGGCTTGTCCTTCAACTGCGAGACGGCCGCGACCTTGGCAAAGCCGGCATCGGCGGTCTTCAGCTGGGCGGCAATGCCCATGCGAACATGGCCGTCCACGACTTTCGGGCTGCCCTTGGCGTGGAAGGATAAAAAGTCGGTCGGGGTGCCTGTACCGCCGGTGGCGGCGTTCTGCCCCGAAACGACGTGCTGCAGGAAATTGTCCATGAAGGCGCCGCCGGCGCCGGCGAAATCGGCGCCGCCGACCCGGGCGTCGGGCAGGGCGCGGCGGATACCGGCAATGGCATAGTCATGCAGTTTGAAGAAGTCGTCCTGCGTGCCCGTCCAGTAGGCCGGGCCATTGGGTTCGTTCCACACCTCGAAATACCATTTTTCGACCTCGGCGCGACCGTAGCGTTCGATATTGTGCTTCGTCCACTGATAGGCCAGTTCCTCCCATTTGGCGTAGTCCTTCGGCGGAGCGTTCCAGGCGCCGGCGATCAGGTCATAGGCAAAGCCGGGGCGCCAGCTATGCTGATACGGCGTGCCGGCCGGTGCGGACGACAGGGCCTGGGGCATGAAGCCCAGTTGCAGGTAGGGATGGACGCCGCGCTGGATATAGGAATCGATAATGGTGTCGGTGACGGTCCAGTCGTAGACAGGATGACCGGCTCTGTCCTCGGTATAGGCGTTTGTGCTACCCCATTTGAAGGCGGGGGTGCCGTCCCCGGTATTGAGCAGGTTATGGGCGCGGAAATAGACATCGCCGGGCTTGAGGGCGCCGAGATGGTCCATCAGCTTGCGGCCGTCCTTCATCGTGGCGTAGTTGGGCTCATCGGCGCCGAAGAAGCGCCAGATCGGGTGCAGCCGGCCCACCGTCTTGCCGGCATCGACCGTCATGGTGACGGGGATGGCGGTGGCAGACGGATCGGTGCGGTCCTGGGCGACGGCGCTGCCGGCCAGGCACAACAGACCGGCAAGCATCAGCGGAAGATGTTTCATTGCGTGGCTCCTATGCGGACCGTGCCGGGCTTCAGGCCCGGCGCCGTGGCAGTGACGGTGATAGTACCGCTGGCCGTGACGGCGCGCACCATGATCAGGGCGCGGCCTTGCCAGCTGTTCCGCGTTGCCGAAGCAAAGGCCGTATGGTCGGTCGGGTCGCCATTGTCGGTCGCCGCCAGCACGCCGGCTCCCGTCACCGAAATACCGAGCGGTACGGCGGCGTCCGGCACGGTTATGCCTTTGGCGTCGACCACCTCGGCGCGGACAAAGCCGATGGCATCGAAGCCGGGTGCCAACGTTTTGGTTTCGGCGATCAGCCGCACGGCCGCGGGCGCGCCCGCGGTCTGGAGGGCGTCTTTCGCCACGGGTTTTCCAGCGGCATCATAGCCGATCGCCGACAGGGTACCAGGGGCAAAGGCGACATCCCAGGTGCGCGGGCTGTCATCACCATTGCGCGGCTTCCTGCCCAGGGATACGCCGTTTAGGAACAGTTCGGCCTGCGGGGCATTGGAATAGATCTCGACCTTTTCGGCGTTGGCCGCGCGATTGGCCGGCGACCAGTCGGCATAGGCGCCCTGGTCGGGCTTGCGATTGGCCTTGGTGATCTCGTTGGCAACCAGCTCAGACGTATCCTTCACCTGGATGGTGCGGCGGGCGATTTTCAGCACCGGTGCATCCGACCACCACGAGGCGCGTTCCCAGCCGATCGGCTTGACGACGGCGTCGCGATCGATCAGGCCCGACGGGTTGGAGATGTAGGGCCAGCCGGCGCGGTCCGCCTCGCCGAGATAGTCGATGCCGGTCCACAGGAACATGCCGGCATAGGCCGGATTGTCGCGCACCACCAGCCACGATGATCGCTCCTTGGAATTCTCGGTGCCGATGATCTTGCGGTCTGGCTTGTCGGCATGGGCCTTGGCCAGCTCGGTCTCGCGGTAATTCTGGCCGACGACGTCGAGCATGTCGGCCAGGCCGTTATCGTAGTCGTGCGAGGTATTGGGGCGGAACAGGGCCTGGGTTACCGGCCGGCTCGGATCCTCGGCGTGGACGACGTCGCGCAGGCGGCCGAGATTGGCCTTGGCGGGGGCGGCGTAGGGCGTGTCGTGGATCTCGTTGCCGATCGACCAGATAACGACCGAAGGATGGTTGCGGTCGCGGTCGACCTGGTCGCGCAGGTCCTGGCTCGACCAGTCGGCAAAGAACAGGTGGTAGTCCTCGGGGTTCTTGGCGACCGTCCACATGTCGAAGGCCTCGTCCATCACCACGAAACCCATCCGGTCGCACAGGTCGAGGAATTCCGGGGCGAAGTCGTGGTGCGCCGTGCGGATGGCGTTGACGCCCAGGCTCTTCAGGACGGTGAGGCGGCGTTCATAGACCGACAGGGGAACCGCCATGCCGAAGGCGCCGCCATCGGCATGGATGGCCACGCCCTTCAGCTTGATATTCCGGCCATTGAGCCAGAAGCCGCTGTCGGCTGCGAAGCGGGCATCGCGGATGCCGAAGGTGACCGTGTCTTCGTCGAGCACGCTGTTGTCGTCGGCTATGACCCTGATGGCGGCCGTATGCAGGGCCGGATCGTCCATGTTCCACAGGTGCGGATTTTTGATCAGGGTCCCGGCGCCGAGATCGGCGTGCTGGCCGGCAGCAATGGTGACGGGCGCGCCGGTCAGGGTCGCGACGGTCTTGCCGTCTGGGCCGCGTACGGTAACCTCAAGGTGGGCGGTGCGGTCAGCCGTGCCCTGGTTGACGACGGTGCTACGCAGTGTGATCTGCGCGCCATTGCCGTCGATGACCGGTGTGGTGACGACGCTGCCCCAGGTGTCGACATGGACATCGCCCTGCACGATCAGCCGGACATGGCGATAGATACCGCCGCCGGCATACCAGCGCGACGCCGGCTGGGCGGAGGTGTCAGCGCGCACCGACAGGACATTGTCGCCGGGTTTGAGGAAGCGCGTCAGCTCGTAGCGAAAACCGGCATAGCCATTGGGGCGGAAGCCGAGATGCATGCCGTTGAGCCAGACGCCGGACCGGTCCATGACGCCGTCGAATTCGACGAAGATGCGTTTGCCCTGGGCGGCGGCCGGCACCGTAAAGTGCTTCCGATACCAGGCGACGCCGGTCGGCAGCCATCCACCCGACCCGGTCGCAGGCGCGGTCTGGTCGAACGGGCCGGCGATCGCCCAGTCGTGCGGCAGGTCGAGCTTCGTCCAGCCACTGTCGTCGAAGCCGGTCTGCTCGGCGGTCACGTCCCCCTTGCAGAACAACCAGCCGGAGTCGAAATTCTGCGGTGCGGCGACAGCACAGCCCGCCCACAGCAGGGCAATGGCGGCAGCGCCGGCAATAAGATGATGTCTCATGTTTCGTCCCTGATGACCGTTGCCCGGCGATCTTTTTGAAAAATTGTATGATAATTTTTATGTATCGTCCAGCGAAGATCGATATTGATTATTATTGATCATAATAGATCGAGATGCAATGTGAAACGCGGTTCGTTCAAGGCAATACGACGTACCATCGGGATGATTTCGCGCGTCCTGCGACGGCTATGCAGGCGGTGTGCGTTAAATGATCGAATGTGACTACTTGTGCGCAATTTTCCTTGCGATTCGGGAAGGTCGCGATACACATTGTCCTAAACAGGACGCCCGCCAGGACTGCGGCGCCGAAAATGGAAACGCCGATGCTGAAATCCAGACGCCTTGCCGGCCTTGCTGTCGCGACCATGCTCACCGGCGTGGCGGGTGGCGCCCACGCGCAGGCAGCCGGCCCTAACGGCCTGTTATTCTCCCTGTCCAGCGACAAGGGGCTGACCGCCGATTATGCGGCCGGTCAGGCGACGCCCCTGTTTGCCGGTAATGCAAGGGTCATACCCGACGGCGCCGCCGGCAAGGGCCTGTCCTTCGACGACAACCTGACTATGATGTGGTCGGCGCCCGGCAATATCTATGCCCGGCGCGGCACGATATCCTTTTTCCTCCGGCCGCGGACCAGGCTCGGAACGACGCCGTTTCCGGTCTTCCGCGTCGGCGCATCGGACGGCACCTCGTGGGATATGGCCTGGCTGCGCATCGACTGGAACGGCCATGGCTTCGACGCCTTCGTCACCGATACCGGCCTGGCGCGATCGCGCGTCTCGTTCACGATCGACAAGGTGCCGGCGGCGACCGACTGGGTCCACATCGCCTTTGCCTGGGACGAGACGACCGGCGTGCGCCTGTGGGTTAATGGCCGGCCGGCGGCGCGCCAGGATATTATGAAGGTCAAGGCCGATTACGATAGCGGCCTGTTCGGCTTCGGGCCGTTCCAGCGCATCGTCGCGCCGTGGCAGGCCCACAGCATGTACAATTATCGCCGCTCCGGCGATCTCGACGAGCTGCGCATCTACGACCATGCGCTCGACGACGCATCCGTCGCGGCCCTGGCGGCCCACAGCGAGCCTGTGGCCACGGCGGTACCGGACGACAGCCTGGCCGATCCGGCGGTGCGCGACGACTGGTATTTCCGCTATGGCTGGAACCGGCCCGACGACGTGCCGGCCTATCTCCGCGATCCTGTCACCCGCATCCGCAAGGTCGAATTCAGCGATACGCGCGACCTGAAGGAAAAGAATTTCAAGGGCGCCGACGGCATCCGCGAGACGACCTGGCCCGGCGTCTATAACCGCTCGCGCCTGCCGGGCCGCCATGACTATTTCGAGCTGCCCGACTGGAACGTCTATGCCGCCGGCGGCAAGGGCTACAGCCTGACCTTGCCCGACGAGCCGTGGAACCGCATCGAGATCAACGGGCCGGCCTATGGCGTGCTGACGCGGACCGCGGGCGATGGCGCCGGCCCAGTGCTGCAGCGCCCGCAGGGGCAGGAGCGCACCTCGACCCAACTGGCCACCGAGCGCCGTGGCGGAGCGATCCGCTTCGACAATGTGGCGCAGGAAACGCCGATCGAGGAGATCGGCGCCTATGACGTCACCGCCGGCGAAATACCGCAAGGCATGGCGACCTTGAGTTACACGGTCGACGCCGCGGCCGACCCGGCGGGCTATCCCAATCTCGACGATCTGCGCGCCCACATCACCGGCCGCTACCTGCCCGATGAGCGCAGCCTCGTCGTCGCCCTGCCGAAGGGGGCGCCGCGCAGTGCGCCGCCGGCCGTCGGCAAGGCCTTGCCGATTGTCCATATCCTGATCCCCGGCGATTTCCGCAGTCCGCCGCGCGGGGCGGGGCCGTCGCGCTTTTCCTATGGCTGGGAAAACATGGATGCCGGCCTCGACGGTATAGCCATCGACCTGCCGGCCTTAGCCGTGACAGCTACGCACGGCAGTTTGCTGCCGCTCAATATCCGCGTCAAGGATCCGACCTGGCCCGATCGCGACCTGATGGACATCAATGTCTCGGTCAAGCCGGGCGAGGCGCGCACCCTGTGGCTCGATACGCGCGACCGCATCCTGCCGCCCGATGTGCCCATCTACCTGACCATCGCGGCGGCCGGCGGCGGCTTCGATGCCAGGGCCCTTAACGGCATGCAGGTCCGGCTGGTCTTCAAGACGGCCGCCGCGGCCAAGCCCGAACATATTGCCGACCGGCTGGAACAGGCGCGCGACAACCTGTCCTTCCTGGTCGAGGAGCAGCCCAATATCCGGCCCTATCCCCTGTGGGACCGTTTCGAGCGCGACATCTCGGATGTGCTGCGCGTCGATCCGGGCAATACGGTGGCGCGGTCCTACTGGGTCGAGAAGAATCCGGAGCAGCCCTATGCCCCGTTTGTGCAAGCCGCGCCGCCCGCCGGCGTGCCCCTGTGGGCCTTCCGGCAATCCGAAGACCTGAAGCTCTACCGGACATTCGTCGACTGGTGGATCGACCACCGCCAGCTTGGGCCCGACAGCGAATTCGGGGGTGAGTTCGGCGGCGGCCTGTCCGATGATACCGACCTGGTCAATCAATGGGTGCCCCTGGCCCTGATGGGCGTGGAGCCCGATCGCCTGATCGCCTCGCAGCGCGCCGTCGTCGATGCTACCTTTAAAAACGGCATGTGGAGCAATGGCCTGAGCCGTATCCGCGCCGATGAATTGCACTCCTACGAAGAGGGCATCAATGCGGTGGCGCAATCGATGCAGATCGACTGGGGCAATCCGACCGCGATCGAGCGCGGCATGGCTGTGGCACGCAACTATCCGCGCCTGGCGCAGGTCAATGCCGCCGGTCACATGCACATTGTCAGTTCCTATTACAGCGGCAGCGATATCGATCGCGAAGGGGCGCTGGGCGTCCAGCATCCGTACAGCTTCCTGATCACCCATCCGGGCCTGCTGCTGGTCGACTATAACGGCATGCCGCAGACAAAGGCCATCATCCTGCGCCTGCTCGACGACTGGCTGGCGCATGGCACGCAGGACGCCAAAGGCAACTGGAGCCTGCCCGGCGATATCGACTGGGCAAGTGACGTGGCGCGCGGCAACGGCGTGGAAAGCGCCGCCAATGTCTTCTGGGCGGCCTATACCTGGACCGGCGACGCCAGATACCTGCGGCCGATGCAGCGCGATCTGGCGACCGGCAATCTCGGCAACCTGTCGGCCCTCAATGCCGACCTGCTGGCCCAGACCCCTGGCGGTCCCGCCCTGGCGGAAAAGGTCGTGGCCAGCAAGGTGGCGGGCGCCGGCGGCGCCATCGACCGCAATCTCGGCGGTGTCAGTGACAACGACTATGCCCGTTTCGTTCGCTGGCAGGAGACGGGCGACACCGCGATCCTGAGCGACCTCTATGCCGCCGAAATCGAACAGGATACCAACCGCATGCCTGTGCTCACCGAGGCCGAGGCGTGGAGTGACCGCGTCAGCGTCCCCAGCGACCTGTTGCAACGAACACGGCTGGGCGGCGTCGCCCATCGCCGCAATGCCTATTATCCGGGCAATCTCGTCAGCTGGCGCTTTACCGGCGGCGAGGCCGAGGTGCCCGGCGAAGATGTCGCCATCCTCATCCCGAAGGGCGATCCCAGGGCCTTCAAGGTCATTGCCTATAACCTGACCGACGCGCCTGTCACGGCCCATATGACGGGGGCGCAACTGGCGGGCGGCACCTGGAGTATAAGCGGGGGCGCCGAAGGCGGCGCCATCGGTGACAGCCGTACCGTCGTCCTGGAACAGGGCCGGCCGGTCGACCTTGTCCTGCCGCCACACCAGACCATGACCTATGACTTGCGCCTGACGACGCCTGGCGACGGGCCGGCGACGCGACCGGATATCGGAATCGGCAGCGACGATCTGGTGCTTAAGGGTGGTCGCTTGAGCGTGACCGTCCATAGCTTGGGCGCCAAATCGACGCCGGCGGGGACGGCGGTGCTCGAAGACACTGCCGGTCACAAGGTCGCAGCGGTCAGGTTCGGGCCGCTGGCGGCGCCGGTCGACCTGCTGCCGAAGACGCAGACCGTGCGTATAGCCATACCGCAACTCCATGCCGGTTATCGCGTCCGCCTGCTTCTGGACGGTACGCTTGCCGAAGTGACTGACGCCAACAATGTGGTAGCGATACCTCAGAATTGATCGAAATTGATCGAGTGATTGAATTTGGTCGAAATCGATTGACGGCGGCAAGATTCGGATCATAACGAGATGTCGGGATCATAAGAAAAACAACCTCAGGGGGGTAGCCGATGCCTGTCCTTATGCGTGCCTCGTCGCTGGCGCTTGCCGCCGCCATGGCGCTTGCGCCGATTACCGTGGTAGCTCAAACGGCAATACAATCTGCGCCTGCCGCAACTACGCCGCCACCGGCAACGGGGGCAACCGATCCCGCCGCGGTGACCATTTTCGGCAAGCGCCGGCCGGCCGCCGACCGGACCCGCACGCGCCTCGACACCCGTTCGGCCTCGGGCTGCGCCTTCATGAACAGCTACGACGCCGAGGACAGCGACGTCATGCAGGACTATCTGCAGGGCTTCTATGGCGACGACCCCGACGATGCCGCCCAGGCATCCGGCATGGACCAGACGCCGGCCGACCCGGCCGATCCCGATACACGGACGCAGCGCTTCAAGGATAATGCCCCCTTCGGCGATGCGTCGCAGGACGAAACCATCGCCGGCAACGATCTGCAGGGCCTGCGCGGCGACTCCGGCAGCGCTACCGGTCGTGGCGGCTGTGGCCCCTCTGACCGGGCCTTTGCCGCCGGCCGCAACTATATCGCCCGTAGCGACCACTCGCTGCAGGATGCCTATGCCGCCTTCGACGGCCGCGACTATCCTAAGGCCCTGGCCCTGTTCAAGGCGTCCTACCAGAAGATGGGCTATGAGGCCGCCGCCCTGATGGAGGGCAAGATGTACCTGGCCGGCCTGGGAACGGCGCGGGACAGCAAGCAGGCGATCATGTGGCTTACCAAGGCGGCCGAAGGCAAGTTCGGTCCCGAAGACACGATGCATTTCAATCCCGATGATCCCGATGCGACCAATACCCGTGTCGACGCGGCCATGACCCTGGCCCGAATCTACATGACGGGCTACGGCATCGCCAGAAGCCCTGTGGATGCGCGCCGCTGGTATCTGAAGGCGGACGAATTCGGCTATATTCCGGCCACCCACATCTGCGGCCAGATCTACCAGTACGGTTATGGCGGCGAAACCAGCCAGGCCCGGGCGATCGGCTTCTACAAGAAGGCGGCGACCGTCGGCTATGCCCCGTCGCAATACAGGCTTGGCGTGATCTACTATACCGGCGACGGGATAGCCGCCGACAAGCATGTGGCGGCGGGCTGGCTGATGGAAGCGGCAAAACGCGGCAATGCACAGGCCCTGTACACGGTGGCGCGGATGTATGACCTGGGCGACACCTTGCCCCAGGACGCAGACAAGGCGCTGATCTTCTACAAAGAGGCCGCCCTCAAGGGGCAGCCCCAGGCCCAAGACGCCATCGGCCGGTCCTTCTATACCGGTGAGGGCGTGGCAAAGGATCTTGTCGTCGCGCGCAAATGGTTCGAAGCGGCCGCCAGCGGGGGCGATGACGATGCCATGTTCAACCTCGCCGTCATGCTGGCGCACGGGGAAGGCGGCGACCAGGATCTTGCCCTGGCCTATGTCTGGTTCACCCTGGCGGCCAGGTCCGGCAACGACAAGGGCGACGCAGCCGCCCGGGAAATCTCGGCGAAGATGACGCCTGCCGACAAGGCGAAGGCAGACGGCATACTGACGCCGCCGAAGTCCTAATTCAGCTGGCCCGTGCTGTTGCGGCCATTGACCGATGCCGAGACGTTGCCGGTATTGGTCTGCTGGGCATTGAGTACGACCGTATTCCACGATCCGGTGACCTGGACATTGATCATATTGCCGACGGCCAGGGCCGACGCACCGCTCTGGGCGGTCGAAGCGCCGCCGCCACTGAGGAAACTGCTGCCACCGCTGCCGGTCTGGATGACGCCATTGGTGATGACGCGGTTGTTGTTGGCGTCGCGGGTGGAGGGATTGAAATTATCGGTCATGACGCTGGCGGCGCCGTCATAGCCCTTTTCGAAACCGCCGGTCGACGAGCCGAGCTGCAGCACGGTCGAGGTCTTGGCCTGGGTGGCCGTTTGCGCCATGGCGGCCGGTGCGGTGGCCAGGACGGCGAGGATGGCGATCGCGATTACGGTCTTCATGACAGGCTCCGAAGGAAATCCGGGCGGACGCGTGATCCGCCCGGTTGGTTACGCGGTACTAATACCAACGGCCTCCTTGGCCGTTGGGAGCGTGCGACCGCGCGCCGCCACTTATGTGGCGAGCCATGCGGCGTTTGAGCTGAAAAATGCTTAAAGGCCCTTGAGGTTCAGGTTGTTGCCGACGGCCGTGGCGCTGACGGTCAGGTTGCCGGTGTTGGCGACATTGACGTTGGCGACGGCGGTTACCGGCTGCCAGGTGCTGGTCTGGTGCGAGTTGATCGCGGCGATGCGCGAGTCGACGCTCAGATTGTTGGCGACGGCGGTCGAGGCGACGGTGACGTCGCTGATATTGTTGATATTGACGTTGGTCACGGCGCTCGGGTCATTATAGGCGACCTGGGTGTTGTTGATGACACCGACCTTGTCGGCCGTGATGTTGACATTGTTGGCGACGGCGGTGGCGCTCAGGTCGGCCGAGCCGCTGACATTGACGGCGTTGAAGTTCAGTTCGGCCACGGCGTTGCCGCCGAAGTGCTGGCCGACATTGACGTCGCCGATATTGCTGCCGTCGACCGACAGGTTGTTGCCGACCGTGGTGGCCGAGGCGGAAGCGGCGTCGATGTTCTTGACGTTGACATTGACCTTGGACGACAGGGTCGCGTGTTCCTGGACCTGGTCGCTGTTGATGGTCGGATACAGTTCGCAGGTGTGGCACTGGACGTCGCCGGCGTGCGCCGAAGCGGCGAGGCCGAGCGCCAGGGTGGCGGCGAGTGCGGAAATCGTGACTTTGAACATGTTGATTGCTCCTGAAGCGTGATGTGACGCTAAGCCGGGACAGCCCGTGTCATGGATGTAAGCAAAGCAATCGCCGTGCCGCTAATTTACCGCCGGTTAACCGTGAAAACCCGCCTTATTGTCGCCTGAATCCGCACGCTTTCGCCTGTTTGTGGTAATCTGTTCCGGAATGAGGCGGCGTGGTTAGCTGCGGGTTAATCCCAAATTCGAACACTGTTCCGCGATTTTTCCGGACGGTATTATGTTGTGGTACGTGGACGTAAAAAAAACGCCGGCCCCTGAGGGCCGGCGGCTGTATTTGCAAAACTTTTAAGGGCAGATTTTATACCAACGGCCACTAACCTATCGGCCGTTGGGAGCGTGCGACTGCGCGCCGCCGCTTGTGCGGCGAGCCATGCGGCGTTTGAGCTGAAAAATGCTAATACCAGCGGTCATTCTTCATGACCGTTGGTGTTAGAGGCAGGAGGTCTGCCGGTCGCCGCCGACATAGATATATTCGGCCAGGTCGAAGACGCCGCGCTCGATCAGGGTGCGCACCGCCGCCTGGATCGGTTCGATGGCGCTCTTGCCGCCGGTCAGGGCGCCACCGACGCGCTTGGCCGATCCCGTCAGGCCGCCGTCCAGTTCATAGCCGCGGACCTGCTTCTGGTAGGACACGGTTTTGACCACGGCCTGCGAGCGCGAGTCGACCAGGCGCAGGTCGATGGCGATATTGAGGACGTAGCTTGACGCGGTCACCTGGGCGCCGCCCGTCGTGCCCGTGGTGCTGCCGGTCGTCAGGCTGGCCTGGACGCCGGAGGAGGCGAGGTTGGGATTGAGCTCGGTGATGCCGCCGACGACGTAATACCGCGAGCCGGCGATCTGGCCGGCATAGATGGGGCGGTAGTTGTCGGGATCGGTACCGGCGCGTTCCGGTGTGTCGGACAGGAGGTGCTGCTTGGCGTAGTTCAGTTCGATATCGGCGACGCTTTCGTCGACGCGCTCAACGACCGGCAGGCCGGCCTTGCCCAGCGCCGTCATGGCGAACAGGGAGGCGCCCTGGGTGACCTTGGCGCCGGTGTCGTAATCGAACTTGCCCGTCATGTCGGAGATGCGGCCGACGCCGATGCGCGGCGCGGCCAGGCGGTAATTCTGCGCCAGGGTCGACAGGCAGTAGAGGGCGCCGCTGTAGGGGGTCGGATTGGCCGTGGCCGGGGCGTCGCCGGTCGGGACGACGTAATCGCCACCGCGATCATCGGCGTAGCTGGTGCCGGCAAACAGGCTGAGGCTGGCGGCGCCGGCGATCAGGGTGCGGCGCAGGGCGGTCGAGGCATACCACAGGGACATGGGCGTGTTTCCAGAACTTCCGTTACGGCGAGTTCTGCAAGACGAATGCCAGCCTGACGGGCATTATATCACCCAAATCGGGAAGATTTTGGTTGGCCACCCCATAATCATCTCTCTTTGGGACGTGCCGGCTAGGCCTTGGCCGCGACGATCAGATGGCCGGGCCCGAGCAGGTCCATGATCGTCTTGTGGTCGTCGGCCGACAGGGCGAAGCAGCCCTGGCTGCGGCCGATGGCCCCCTTGCCCGCCAGGTTGTTGCTGACATACCAGGCGCTGTGGACGACGATGCCGCGGCTCTCGGCGTTGGAATTCTGCTCATCGAGGCCGATCAACCGGCGCGACAGTCCGTGCTGGCCCATATAGCTGTCGCCGGTGACATAGGCGCCTTCGGATGTGGCCTCGGAACCGGGATCGTTGGAGAAGCTTTTCAGCCAGCCGGTATGGGCCGGATCGGAGCCCTTGCCGTGCGCGACCAGGAAGCTCTGGACCGCGGTGGTCTGGATATCGACGACATGGAACCGCGGCTTGCCGGAAAAGGTGCTGAAGTCGGCGATGGCGATCCGGTCGCGATTGGGAATAGCGGCGCCGTGGCGGTTGAGGGCGTCCTTAGCCAGTCCGAGCAAGCGGGAGGAGGGGAGCGATGTCTCCGTTGCCAGGGCCTGTGCGGCGGGCAGCATCACTGCCGCGCCCGCGGCCAGGGTCAGCAACGAACGGCGATCGATCATCCAGGCACTCCACGCTTACGAAAACTTTATATCGCTCGTAAACTTGGCTGTATCCGGACAAAGATCAAGGGGGCTGCGAACACGGTTCGCCCGTATGGAAAAAATAAATCGTGATCGGTGCGATGAAAAGGTAAGAGGATCCCTCCGTCGGCTGCGCCGACACCGCCCCATTCCTTCGGAATAGGGCGGAGGAAGATTGTTCAAACTCCCTCCGCCCCATCGTAAGATGGTGGCGCCGAAGGCGACGGAGGGGTCTCTTTTGTCAGAGCCGCGTCATCATAATTTTCAGGAAAAAATGACCCTTTTCCCTACTCCCCCAACGCCATCGAAGTTAGCCGGCCGAAGGCGCCCTTGACTGTGGCAACGCCCTGGTCCCACCAGTTGGGTTCCGGCTTGGCGGCGGCGATCGGAGATTGCTGAACGGGCGTCGTCTGCGCCGCCTGGCTGATGCGGCCGATGGCCACCGGCATGCCGTCGTGGCGGGCGACCGCCTGATAGACCGCCGTATTGTCGATGCCTATGCCCTGGCCCTGCAGACCAGCCAGGCGCGCCTTCAGTTGCTGCACGGCCGGCGCGTCCTCAGGCAAGGGATCGGCGGGCTGGAAGCCGGCGATCTGCTTGGCTTGTTCGCGCGTCGGCGTCACCTGCAGGTAGATGATGCCGTTGCTCTGGCCCAGGGTGAAGGGGCTGTCGACCACGGTAACGACCTCGCCGACCTTCGACTGGCCGAACAGGGCCTCGATATCTTCCGGATAGAGACGCATGCAGCCGTGGCTAGACGGCTTGCCGACGCTCCATGGCGTATTGGTGCCATGGATCAGGTAACCCGGCCAGTTTAGAGTGATGGCATATTGCCCGAGCGGATTGTCAGGCCCGGCCGGCACCACGGCCTGCAGGCGGGGGTTCTGCGCACGGATCGAGGCGGGAACCGTCCAGGTCGGGTCCTTGCGCATGCGCACGATCGTCGTCTGGCCGACCGGCGTATCCCAGCCCTCGCGGCCGACGCTGATCGGATAGGTGGCGACGGTGCCGTCAGGGGCGAAGCTGAACAGGCGCATCTCCGCCAGGTTGACGACGATACCGGTGCGCGGCGCGTCCGGCATCAGGTGCTGGCCGGGAATGGTCAGTTGCTGGCCGATGCTGATGATCTGCGAGGTGACTGCCGGATTGGCCGACAGAAGCTCGACCAGGCCGACATGGTTCTGCCAGGCGATGGAGGCGATGGTGTCGCCTTTCACCACCGTATAGGCGCCGACCGATCCTGTCAGTCCGGCGTCCGGTAGGCCTGCCTCTGGAAGGTTTTGCGCTTGCGCCGCCGGAGCGACCAGGCAGACGATGGCGGCCGAAGCCAGAAGATATGCACGCATATGTCACCCGTTTCACTGTCTTGGAGGACAAGACTAGGGCGCGGGCACAGAGGCTTTCGAGGTCTTAAAACTCCTCATAAAATCAAGAAGCCGTAGGATTATACCAATGGCCGTTAATCTTACCCTTCGGCCGTTGGGAGCGTGCGACTGCACGCCCGAGCTTATGCGAGGAGCCATGCGGTGATTGAGCTGAAAAATGCTAATACCAACGGTCATTCTTAATGGCCGTTGGTATTAGTCCCGGGGCGCGCCATTCAGGCAGGCGTCGCCGCGGAAGCCGTACAGGGTCTCGCCGAATTCGAAGATGCTGCGTTCGACCAGGGTGCGCACGGCCAGGTTCAGCGGTTCGGCCTCGCTCTTGCCGCCGGAAATATCGACGACCGTGCCATTGAGGAAGTCGAAGACGCCGGCCTTGATCTCGTGGCCGATTACTTGTTTCTGGTAGGAGACCATGTCGACCACCTCCTGCGAGCGCGTATTGACCAGACGCAGGTCGACGGCGACATTCATGACATAGCGGCGCTTCTGGAAGGTGCCCTTCGGGTCCTTGGCGGACACCGCGCCCAGCGCCGCGTCGATGCCGTCGGATTCGATATTGTAGTCGAGCTGGGTGACCCCGCCGACGATATAGTAGTCGGAGCCGGCGATCTGGCCGGCATAGACCTTGCGGAAATTGTCGCTGTCCTGGCCGGCGGCGTCGGGATTGTCCGACAGCACCCGGGCCATGGCGTATTTCAACTCGATATCCGACACGGCCGTGTCATAGCGTTCGACGACGCGGAAACCGCCCTTGCCGAGTGCGGTCAGGGCATAGAGCGAGGCGCCTTCGCCGATGCGCGAGCCGGATTCGAGATCATACTTGCCGGTCAGGTCGGAGATGCGCCCGACCGCGACGCGGGGCGCCGCCAGGTTGTGCTGGCGGGCGAATTCGGCTTCGCAGCCCAGGGCGCGGCTATAGAGGGTCATGTTCAGGGTCGCCGGTGCGCCGCCGGTCGGCTTGGCGTACAGGCCGGTTTTGGCGTCATAGCCCGAGCAGCCGGCCATAAGGCAGAAGACCGTCCCCAGCGATAGCGACATGCGCAGTGTGCGTGACTTTATCATCCTACCCCGCGGATCCGGTCCGGCGTTGTGCAGCCGGTCCTGATATTTCGGCGCAACCATAGGGTATTTTCGTTAAAATTCCTTTGGGTCGTCCGCTACCGCCAAACCTATATTTTCTGGCTTTGAGCATGATGCCTCTGCAGTCGGTCAACAGGTGTCACTTTTCCTGAGGCAGTTCGAACCTCTCCCTCCTGCCCCGTTTACGGGGGAGGTGTGGCGCCAGTGAAGGCACGTCCTTCGCAAGCCATGAGGGTCGGCGTCAAGCCGGTCCAGACGGAGGGGGGAGCTGTCGCAGTTCCAATAACCGAATTCGTAGTTCCTCGCGTCTACCGCCCCCCCCTCCGTCTGCTTCGCTGCGCTTCGCACATGGCTTGCGAAGGCTATACCTTCGCCTACGCCATACCTCCCCCGCACGCGGGGCAGGAGGAAGAAATTTGATTCCAACATAGACGGGTAGTGACCTGACTTGACGTCATCAAGCTTTAGCGACTGTGGGACTTTTCGCGCGCGGCGGCGACCAGGCCGGCCATGCCGGTTGCCAGCGACAGGGGCTTGACGAGCACGCCGTCCATGCCGGCGGCAAGATATTCGGCATGGCTGTCCTCATTGCCGTCGCCGGTCAGGGCCAGGATAAGCGGGGCGGCGCCGAGCGCCCGGATCGCCCGGGCGGCCTCGGTGCCCGGCATGCCGTCCGGATGCAGTTGCACATCCATGAGGACGAGATCGAAATCGCGCGAACGGGCGGTCGCCAGCGCAGCTTCGCCGCTGTCGGCGGCAATGACGTGATGGCCGTGGCGCTCCAGCAGGGCGAGGGTGGTTTCCCGGGCGATCTCGTCGTCCTCGACCAGCAGGATGGTCAGCGGCGGTTCGGCCTCGGCCACGGGCGCCTGCGGCAGGCTTGCGGCGGGGGCGGCCGGCAAGGGCAGGTGGACCTGGAAGCTGCTGCCGCCGGTAATTCCGCGCCTGTAGGCGATCGTGCCGCCCATCAGCTCCGCCAGGCGCTGGCAGATATGCAGGCCAAGCCCAAGACTGGCTGAGCGGTTGCCCGGGCGCGGCGCCAGCCCGAAGGCATCGAAAATATTGCCGGCGTCGCCGTCTATGCCCGGACCGGTATCTTCGACCGAGATATCGACGGCATCCGCCCATCGCGCCGTGACCGTGACGCCGCCTTCGGCGGTGTAAGCGATGGCATTGGTCACCAGGTTGCCGATCAGCTGTTCGAAGCGCACGCGGTCGCCGGTCACGGCCGCCGGCAGGGCGGGGTCGATATCGAGGCGCAAGGCCAGGCCTTTGGCCTCTGCCGGATCGCGGTGGATATCGGCTATGTCGCGCAGGGACTGGGCCGGGCTGAAGGGCGCCGGGTCGAGCGTGATCCGCCCGGCGTCGGCGCGGGCGACATCGAGGATATCGGTGACCAGCTTGGTGATGTTGCTGCCGGCGCGCAGGCCCAGTCCGACCAGGCGGCGATCGCCATCGGTCAGGGACGATGTCTGCAGCGCCTGCAGCACGCCGGTCATGCCCGACAGCGGCGTGCGCACATCGTGGCTGATCATGGTCAACAGGCGGACGCGGTTGGCCGAGGCGGCCTCGACCTCGCCCAGGGCCTGGCGTTCGCGTGCCGCCGTGCGTTCCAGGTCGGCGAGGGCGGCGGCCAGCAGCATGCCGGCGACGGCTTCGGCGAACAGGTAGGAGTGGACCAGGGCAAAGCTGTCGTAGAAATTGCCACGGACAAAGGGCCCGACACCGAAGGCGGTGACACCTATGGCGCCCAGGGCCATCAGCAGGGTCATGGCGGCGGGGCCGGTCAGGCCGAAGCGCGCCCCGGCCCACAGGCTGAGCAGCAGGGTGAACAGCTTGCACAACTCGACCGCCCAGATCGGGTTATGGATCAGGGCCAGGCCGGCAATGATGGCAAAGCCGGCGCCGGCAAAGGCGATGGCATCGAGTATGCTGCGCCAGCGATGGTTGCTCAGGATGCGCCGCCACAACAGGATGGGTGGGGCGACGATCAGCACGCCCATGGCGTCGCCCATCCACCATACCAGCCAGGTCGACTGGATCGATGTGCCGATATGGCCAAGCAGGCCCACGGTCAGGGTGCCTACCGTGGCGCTGAGGGTGGTGGCGCCGAGCGCACCGACCAGGATGAACCACAGGACGCGCTGTAGTTCGCCGGCTTTCGGGCGGCCTTCCAGCAGACGGCGCAGGACATGGGCGCCGGCCAGCGACGGCAGGACATTGCCCAGCGCCACCAGCAGGGCGAATTCCGGCCGCTTCATGGTGATCAGATTGACCAGGAAGGCGCCGACCGCAACGCCGGGCGCCAGCCGCCGCCCGCCCATCCACAGGGCGGCAAAGGCGATGCCCGATGGCGGCCAGAACAGGGTGACGGACTCGCCGACAAAGGCCAGGCGCAAACCGGCATAGCCCGTCGCCAGGTAGGCGAGGGCGACGATGACATTCTGGGCGGCATTGAGCGGCCAGGCCGGGACGGGGCCTGCAGGGGCGCCGAGATCGAGAAAAGGACGATGCAGAAGGCGCCGCGTGTCGTCCCCCGTCACGTTGCGGGGCTCACGAAGCGGTAGCCTGCGCCGCGCACCGTCTTGATCTGCAGGGGATGCGGACGTGTCTCGAGTTTGGTGCGGACGCGGCTGACCATGACGTCGATGGTGCGGGGATGTGTCGTGGCCTCGGCCGAGGCCACGACCTCGACCAGGTATTCGCGGGCCAGCGGCGTCGGGCTGGCCTGGACCAGGGCGGCGAACATGTCGAACTCACCGCGTGTCAGGGCAAGGACATGGCCGGATGAATCGGCCAGTTCGCGACGGACCAGGTCGAGTGTCCAGTTGCCCACGGCAATGACCTGGGTGGCCGGCGTCGGCGCCTTGCGGTAGCGGCGCAGGACGGCCTTGATGCGGGCCGACAGTTCCGGCAAGTCGACCGGTTTCACGACATAGTCGTCGCCCGTGTCCAGGCCGCGCACGCGGTCGTCCGATGTCCCGCGGCTGGTCATATAGATGACGGCGCAGTCACGTACAGTACGCAGGCTCTCGACCATGTCGAACCCCAGGCCGTCAGGCAGGTTGATATCGGCGATGACGAGATCGAAACGTTTCATACTATATTCGGCGATCGCCTCGGCCTGGCTGGAGACGACCGTGGTGTCGGCGCCCTGGGAGGCCAGGTGTGCGGCGACGATCTCGCGGATGATCTCGTCATCCTCGACCAGCAGGACGCGGGTACCGGTGGAAAGTTCATACATGTACGCACCCCTTCCCAGACAAGCCGTTGCGGTTCATACGCCCGGCCGGACAATCTGTGCACTGCACAAAGGATGTCTCACCTTCATTCCCGTGCTGCAAGGCCGCAATATGAACAGGGTGCAACATTCCGATCCGGCAGGCAATGTGGTTTTGCCAGCCGGGCCCGAAACCTGATACCGAGGGAATAAAATACCGGAGGGGGAAATATGATCGAACAGGCCGTGGAAATCGACGCGCAGCGGGCCCGCGGCATAGTCGATCTGCTGGGAGCCGAAAGAGTCCATGCGTTTGTCGACGTGCTGAGGGAGCGGCTGGACCGGCTGGTCGCGCTTGCCGAAGCCTTCCCCGACGGGGCCGAGACCCTGGTAGCGATCGCCCACCAGAGCCAGGGCTCTGCCGGCAGTATCGGCCTGCCTGGCCTGGCCGCAGCCTTGCTCGATCTGGAAGCCGCGGCGAAGAGCGGCGACCGGCAAGCCGTTGAGGCGTCGATGATTGCGGCGCAGGCACGGTTCGCGCTTGATTGCCGACTATTGGCGGAGGCGATCGGGACGGGGAGTGCGGGCTAACGATGAAGACAGGGGTGTTCTTTATCTTTTCCTCTCCCCGTTTTTCACGGGGTTTGGCGCCAGCGAAGGTATAGCCTTCGCCAGCCATGGGTGGCCCGGAGGGCCGGGTGAGGGGCAAGCCCAACGAAGTCCCGACGTCAAGGCTTCGCCCATGTCGCCATGTCACCGTAATCGACCGATTTGCTATGGACGGCGTGATTTACAGCTTTAATTTTTGAACAGGCTGAGCAGGACGCGAGCCGCCTGATTGGCGATGCTAAGGCTTTGCGACGCCAGAGACATGCGCGTCTGCACAGCCTGAAATGTGGCGGCTTCCTGCGTCATATCTGCGTCAACCAGCTTGCCGTGTGCCGCGGTATAGGTGTCGATCAGCCTCCCCGTATGCGTGATCAGTCGATCCATATCGTTCTGACGACTGCCGTAATATGTCGCGGCGCCTTCTGCCAGGGAAATCGCATTGTCGACAGCCGCAAGCGCATCCGCACCGTCGACCGACGAGACCTGCCCCAGCCCCAGCCCAGCCGATGTCATATCCTCGTGCGCGAGATTCAGTGTTCCACCGCCGGCGAATGCCTGGATACGGGTGTCGGGTGGCGCCGGCGTGAAACTCAGATAGGGAATATGGAAGCCGGACGGAACGTTTGGGCCGGATGCGGATATGGAAAAACTAACGACTCGGTTGGACGCAGAGTCGTCATAATTATGAGAAATCACGGTCGATTTGCTGTAGGGGTCGCTGTACGCGGCGGTCGATGCCGTATTGGTACCGTCGCCCCAGTTGACGAAAATGCTCGCCGACGTCACGTCGACCAGATTCAGCGCCAGGTCGAAGCGCCCGGCTGCTGTTCCGACATTATAGGGTGTGTACGAATTGCCAAGGCCGATGATCCCGGCGTAAGGACGCCCCCACGTCGTGCTATTGGACTGGGGCGGAGCCAGTAGGTTTATTCCATTGAATGTGGCACTTTTGGCAGACTGGTCCAACTGCCGTGTCAGCGCATCCATGTCAGACCGCAGTGCAGTGTGGTCTTCCGGCGACAGGGAATCGTCCGTAAGGGCAAGTGCCTTCTCGCGCAGTTGCGACAGGGTGTCGCCAATAGATGAAACGGAGCTCTGTGTGACGTCGAGCAGGGAAGCCCCGCGGAGCTGGTTTTGACGTAAAACCTGTTGTTCGGCAATCTGGGTTTCAATATGTCGGGAGATCATATAGCCGGAGCCGTCGTCGCGAGCGCTGGCTATCTTCTTGCCGGTCGACATGCGGTACTGTGACCGCGTTAACGCCGCCTGGGCTGCATCCAGCCCCTGAATCGCATCTGCTGTTCCGCCGGCTTTCATTATCCCCCCGAGAGATTCGGTATAACATGGCGTCGGCCAGCACCAAAGTCCATCGACAAAAGCAACTACCAGGCGGGCCGTCGGTCTATGAGGCTATTATCCGTCTCCAGGCGGCGGAGAATATGTCCTGCGCCGCGACGTGTTCGACAATGCGGCCATGGCTCATGATTATGCGGCGTATTGGCCAGGAAGCGATTTCAGCGATGGCGCTCCGTACCGTGGCGCCGTCAGTGATCGCGAAACGATGGTAAAATGCGACAGACGCCTTGCCGTAGCATCCGATGGATTTGAAAAACAGCTTCTCACCGGCAAAATGCTCCGCCTGGTAGTTATACAGGAGATCGGCGGTTACCAGCGTGCCCGTCGAGCGATGGAAAAGCACGGTTTCATTCAGCCTGTGCCCCGCCACGGTGCAGGTGACAATATCGGCGCTTTCGGGAAAAGCCTCCATTGTCTCGGCGCGTTCAATCTGGCCGATTTTCGCCTGGAGGCCATCGGGAACAAACGCCCGTGCGGCTGGGAAGGCTTTAATACAGGTCCGCAAATGGAAATGGTGAAAAAGGTTTGGTGCTACTATCGCAAAGACGTTTCCGAGCATCCCTATCTGCTCCAGGTTTTCAGGCGAATGAACCACCGGAGAGTATATGATCAGGCCTTCCGCAGTTTTTATGACCGTCATCCGCAAACTGCCCTTGCACCCCAAGGTCACGAAGTAACTGTTCAGGCACCAGAGGCCGTCGTCAATTCTGACAAGGTCATCGGCAGGCATTCTGAAGTCTCCCTTTCACGCGTCTGGCCGACATCGCGGGCGAGCATCGGGCACGTTTCGCAAGCGAGTCCCGGGTACTTAAAGTGCAATGGCGCTTTTCGACAACAGGGGTTTCAACGGTCTGGAGCGCACCGACGACTTCGCTGATGTCTTCAACTCTGCAACGCAACCCGATGCGCTCTGGGCTGACATCCTCAAGGCAGAACTTATCGGCCGGCCGGTCCGAGCCAGGGAATGGGTCGAACAACCTGAGACTGTTCACGATAAGGTCTTTCTGCCGAGTAAGCGGGGCCCAGGGGAAGGTGGAAGGCGATGCAAAAAAAAGGGGTCAGAGTCATTTTATTGACTTTCCCCCTGTTTCGTATGAGATGAAGCGATCCCTCATGAGGTTGCTCCATGCCCCGCCAGCCACGTTTGACCCTTGCCGGCGAGGCGCACCATGTCATCCAGCGGGGCAATAACAAGCAGGCGATATTTTTCTGAAAAAAAAGGGGTCAGAGTCATTTTATTGACTTTCCCCCTGTTTCGTATGAGATGAAGCGATCCCTCATGAGGTTGCTCCATGCCCCGCCAGCCACGTTTGACCCTTGCCGGCGAGGCGCACCATGTCATCCAGCGGGGCAATAACAAGCAGGCGATATTTTTCTGTGATGCTAACCGGAAGCTGTTCCTGGGCGAGCTTGAAAAGGGGCTGCTGAAGTACGATTGCCGACTTCATGTCTATGTGCTGATGACCAATCATATCCACCTGCTGATCACGCCAGGCCGCGACGAAGCTATCGGTCAGTTGATGCAGTCCTTGGGCCGCATATATGTCGGTCACATCAATCGGACTTATGGGCGGACTGGCACTCTGTGGGAAGGGCGGTTCAAATCGACCATTGTCGACGCCGAAGACTATGTCGTGGCCTGCTACCGTTATATCGAAGCCAATCCAGTCAGGGCCGGAATGGTTTCGCAGGCTGATGACTATCCATGGTCGAGTTACGGCGCCAATGCGCTTGGCCACAGCAATCCGCTTATCACGGACCACGAAGTCTACGAGGCGCTTGGCCCGACAACTGACGCGCGTCAGGCGGCCTATCGTGCGTTATTTGCTGAGGGGCTGGGCGAAGATGTCGTGGCGACGATCCGCGACGCTACGCAGCGTGGCTGGGTTCCTGGCAGCGATCGTTTCCGCCGGCAGATTGAAGCCGCACTGAAGCGACGCGTAGAGCGACCCGTCAGAGGGCGGCCAAGAAAGGCGGAAGAGGGGGATTTGTCGGGGGACGGCCAACTGCTGCTCGTCTAAAAATGACTCTGACCCCTTAATTAATTGCACGACTGCCGACTGCTGGCGGAGGCGATCGGGACGGGGAACGCAGGCTGACGAAGATGATAGAGGGGGCTCTTTTTGTCTCCTCTCCCCTCCACAGAGGGGTTTGGCGCCAGCGAAGGTATAGCCTTCGGCAGCCATGGGTGGCCCGGAGGGCCGGGTGAGGGGCAAGCCCACCGTAGCCCCAAAACTACGGCTTGGGAAAATTGATCACCACATCCTTGCGCCCACCGGCCATCGGATAGCTGCCACACGCTGCTAACGCTTGTATGGCCTTGGTGCTGGCGCGTAGGACAGGGTCGCTAAGGACGGTTCCCGGTGCGCGGATGATATGGGCTGCCGATTCGAAATGACCATCGGCGGAGAAGGTGATCTGCAAGGTGACTGGTGTAGCGTCGGCATCGGCCATGCGGTTCCAGCACGGGGCGATGGCCGCCCATAGTTCATCGCCGGCGCCCGAGGTCGTACCGCCCTGGCCTTCACCGCCTTCGCTGGCGGCCTGAGCTATTTCCGGCAAGGTCATCTGGGGCAGGGCGGTGGATAGGTCGGCCGGTGTGATGGCCGCATCCGTAGTCAGGCTGAGATCGCTGATGGCTTCGCTGTCCTCCGGCGCCTGCGCCTTGACCTGCAAGGCCTGGATGGGAAGCTTGTCCAGCCTGTAGAGGGTAACCGCAACACCTTCGCCGGCGCCTGATGTCGTCTCGCCGTTCCCGCCGCCGCTGAAGTCCGAGGGCTGTGACGGGATCAGGAACAAGACAAAAAGGACGTGCAAAAGCAGCGACAAGGCAACGGCCAGGGCCGTGCGCAAGCGGCGGGCATGGGGTTTGAGCCTGGTCGCCAGCCGATGACGTACATCTTGCCATAGGGCACCCGGCAGCCAGAGGACGTGGGCATTCATGTCCGGGGCTCAGGTGCCGTGGCTGACCTGGGAGCGGTTGCCGGCACTGTCGTAGGCGTAGTAGACCTTGGTGCCGTCGGGATAATCGATCTCGATGATGCGGCCCAGCACATCGTATTTGTAAGTCGTGGTGCCGGCCTGGGCGGCGCCTGCGGCCAGAACAATGGCAATCGCCACGATGCCCGCCATGTGTTTTACGATCGTCATGATGTCCCCCGAACGCCTGTCAGCGCCTCAGGCTAGGCGGAAACGCGCTTATATTGCAAGGCAATATTTTCGCCTTATACCTGCAAAATGTAGTTGCATCCTGTGATTATCCATAGCCCTTTTATCGCCTTAGGGGTGATTTGGGGGGGGCTTGGATGGTTGTATCCATTCGCAAGATGCTGTGTGGCGTGCTGGGTTTGGTTATGGCTACGGCGCTGGCCGGATCGGCCTGGGCCGGGCAGCAGGATGCGACCATTACCAAGCCTGAGCGCCGCATCGTCGACGCCTTGGGCATCGACATAGCCGACGGGCTTTACGTCAAGGAAAACGCTCATCTGACGGTCGGCGACCCTGCGTCGGGGGGATTGTCATGGCGCTTTATCCCCGGTGCCCAATCCTATTCCGGCAATGTCGTTGAAGCCCTGACAGGCAGCAACCGGCTGACCACGGTCAAGTTCGAGGGCAATGCCACCGTCTTCATCAATAATGGCACGTCATATCTTAATGCCAGCGGGACGGGAGCTACGCTTACCCGGACCGCAAGCACCTATGTCTTCACCGATGACAGCGGTACGATCTATACCTATGGCTGGACCTATTCCGCCAATACCGACACGACCCCGGCGACCAATGCCGGGCCTTTGCTGAGCCTTCAGCATCCCGATGGCACGGTTATTACGATCACCGGCGCGACCCTGAACGGGGCGCCGGCGACAGTCGTCAGCAATCGCGGCTATGCGCTGAAGACGGTCAACAATTCCGGGGTTACAACGATCTACGGCGTCAACCTTTCGGCGCATATCTGCGACGCGGCCATTACCTGTGACGGCTATGACGGCTGGATCACACGGCAGATCGTGACCAATCCCGATGCGCCGGCGACCTTCGGCGCCTCCGATGTCGAACAGGTCACCGATGCCAACGGCAATAGCTGGCAGTACGAGGTCGGCTTTACGACGGATATCACCGACAAGAACAACAAGGAAACCTTCGGCGCCAAGGCGCTGTGGTACTATAAATCCCCCGATGGCTATTACGCCAAGGTGCTTTACGATTATAGCGGGCGGATCACCAGCTTTACTGATCCGCGTGGCGTGTTCACCTTCGACTATAACGGGCAGACCCCGGATCAGGCCGTGCTCGACCCAAACCGCACCGTAACGGTCAAGGATCCGGCCTCGGTCGTGATGTACAGCGCCTATGCCCAGTACAAACATTCGACGATAGGTTGGGTGAAGGACGGACTTGGCAATCAAACAACCTACACCTTCGTGACAACGCCTGTTGTCGTCTCTGGCGTGGGTTCGGGCAGCTATACCCGGCTGATGTCGGTGACGAAGCCCGAGGGCAATTCGGTTTCCTATGTCTATGACGGCCGCGGCAATGTGACGGCGATGACCGTTACGCCCAAGCCGGGCTCGGGGCTGTCGGCGACGACGGTCAATGCCGGTTATGATGCTTCGTGTTCCAGCCTGAAAACCTGCAACAAGCCGAACTGGATCCAGGAC